>NZ_CP049241.1:2342077-2994154 GCF_011046245.1 Allorhizobium pseudoryzae | reverse complement strand
CTCGCCGCCGGCCGCTTCGATCAGCGCTGCGACACCAAAGGTGTTGGAGGCGATGATCTGGTCATGACGTGGGAGCCCCCCCGGCGCCACGAGCTCGTCGCCGGTCGCAATCAGCGCGACGCGCGGGCGCCGGAAAACGGATAGCTCGGGATGGTTCATTGCAGCGGCGACGGTGACATGCGCCGCATCCAGAACCGTGCCCGCGGACAAGACGACCTCGCCTTCGGCAAAATCCTGGCCACGCGGGCGGATGTGGCGACCGGCGGTCACGGCAAAGGTGGTGCGGATGCGGTTGTCCTCGAGCTTTTCCGCGTCCTCCTGAATCAGAACGGTGTCGGCGCCTTCCGGCACCGGTGCTCCGGTGAAGATGCGCACGGCTTCACCCTGTCCGACCGTGCCGGAAAAGGCATGGCCGGCCGCCGATTGGCCGATCACCGTCAGCACGGACCCGATCTCCGGCGCATCCTTGGCCCGCAACGCGTAACCGTCCATGGCGGAAGAATTGAAGGGGGGCTGGGTCAGGTGCGCGGCCAGATCCTGTGCCAGAACGCGTCCCGCGGCGCGGCTGAGATCGACCGTCTCCGCCTGATCCACCGGTCGGGCACGCGACAGAAGCCGGCTCAGGGCCTCGGAGACAGGAAGAAGCGCGCCGGCCATGGTGTCATTCCTTATGTGTCAGCCTTGTTCTCGGCCTGGCTGCGGGTCCAATCGCCGGATTTGCCGCCGCTCTTCGCCAGAAGTGCAATGCCGCCGATCTCCATGCCTTTGTCGGCCGCCTTGGCCATGTCGTAGATGGTGAGGCAGGCAACCGAGACAGCGGTCAGCGCCTCCATCTCGACGCCCGTCTTGCCGGTCAGCTTCACCGTCGCTTGGACGCGAAGGCCTGGGAGCGTGGCATCCTCGGTGATCTCGACCGAGACCTTGCTCAGCATCAACGGATGGCAGAGCGGGATCAGGTTGGCGGTCTGCTTCGCCGCCATGATGCCGGCAAGCCGAGCCGTGCCAATCACATCCCCCTTCTTGGCATTGCCGTCGCGGATGAGGGCCAGCGTCTCCGGGCGCATGCGGACGTAACCGGCAGCGGTCGCGACGCGCACGGTCTCCGCCTTGTCCGCCACATCCACCATATGGGCTTCGCCGGAGGCGGAGATATGGGTGAGACGCGCCTCTTCGGCCATCATTCGGCCGCCTGGCTGGAGGCTTCGCCGAAAAGGAGGGCGTGCGTTGCCGCCGTCACGTCATCCTTGCGCATCAGGCTCTCGCCGACGAGGAAGGTGGAGATGCCGCTCGCTTTCAGCCGCAGGCAGTCGGCATGCGTGAAGATACCGCTTTCGCCGACGAGCAGCTTATCCGCGGGCACCATGGAGGCCAGCTTCTCGCTCACCTCCAGGCTCACCTCAAAGGTTCGGAGATTACGGTTGTTGATGCCGACGAGCGGCGAGGCAAGCCTCAGGGCCCGCTCCATTTCTTCGGCGTCATGCACCTCGACCAGCACGTCCATGCCGAGGGCAAAGGCATCCTCTTCCAGGCGTTTTGCCACGTCATCGGAGAGAGAGGCCATAATCAACAGGATGCAGTCCGCGCCCCAGGCACGTGCTTCGTGCACCTGATAGCTGTCGAACATGAAATCTTTGCGCAGCGCCGGCAGTCGGCAGGCATTGCGGGCCGCGATCAGAAACTCCGGCGCGCCTTGAAAACTCGGCGTGTCGGTCAGGACGGAGAGGCAGGCCGCGCCACCGGCCTCATAGGCCTTGGCGAGCGATGGCGGATCGAAATCCGGACGGATCAGGCCCTTGGAGGGGCTCGCCTTCTTGATTTCCGCGATCAGACCGAAATCGCCGGCCTGCTGTTTTGCCTTGAGGGCCTTCAAGAAGCCGCGCGGCGCCTCCTGGTCGGCGGCCATGGCCTTCAGGTCGGCCAACGAGACGCGCGCCTTGGCCGCCTCGATCTCCTGCAGCTTGTAGGCCTCGATCTTTTTCAGGATGTCGCTCATGACCACCTCAGATAGTCTCGTTGGAGACCGCGACAAGGCGGTCGAGCACGGCTGCGGCATTGCCGCTGTCCAGCGACTGGGTGGCGAGGATCATGCCTTCCAGCACATCAGTCGCCTTGCCGGCCACGACCAGCGAGGCGGCGGCATTGCAGAGCGCGATATCGCGATAGGCATTCTTGGCGCCCGACAGCACGTCGCGCAGCGCCTTTGCATTCACCTCACCATCGCCGCCCTTCAGTTCGTCGATCGTCGCCCGCGCCACGCCGAAATCCTCGGGCGTCAGATCGAAGCTGCGGATCGATCCGTTTTCCAGCGCGCAGACATGCGTGACGCCGGTGGTGGTGATTTCGTCCATGCCCTCGCCATGTACCACCCAGATCGTTTCCGATCCAAGATCGCGCATCACCTCCGCAATCGGCTGCAGCCAGCGTGGTGAAAAGACGCCGAGCAACTGGCGTTTCGCCCCGGCCGGATTGGAGAGGGGGCCCAGCAGGTTGAAGATGGTGCGCGTGCCAAGCTCGACGCGGCTCGGCCCCACATGCCGCATGGCGGCGTGGTGCACCTGCGCGAACATGAAGCCGATCCCGGCCTCGTCGACGCAGCGGGCGATCAGGGCCGGCGGAATGTCCAGCTTCACGCCGAGTGCGGTCAGGGCATCCGCCGTGCCGGATTTCGACGAAAGCGCGCGGTTGCCATGCTTGGCCACCTTGACGCCGGCGCCGGCCACGATGATCGAGGCCAGCGTCGAGATGTTATAGGTCCCGAGACCATCGCCCCCCGTGCCGACGATGTCGATCACATCTGCCGGCGCAGGCACCGGCAACATCTTGGCGCGCATGGTGAAGACGGCGCCGGCGATCTCCTCCACCGTTTCGCCCCGCACTCGAAGTGCCATCAGGAAGCCGCCGATCTGCGAAGGCGTCGCTTCCCCCGACATCAGGATGTCGAAGGCGGCACGCGCCTCGTCGCGGGACAGAGCCTCGCCATTCGCCACCTTGGCAATGAAGGGTTTCAGTTCCGGCATAGCTCTCCTCCCCAGGCCGTCAGCGCACCATGGCCTGCTCGGCAAGCGTCTGGTTGATCGAGACACCGTAGTTCTTCTGCAACTGGTTGACCACCTGATCCAGCATGTCGTCGCCGCTCGCACGGGCGATCTGGCGGACCTCCTGGTCCCCATCGCTCAAGGCATCGGCCGGCTGCTGGTTGATCGCCGTGACCCGCATCAGAAGCTGCGTCTCGCCATCGGCACCAAGAGCTGCGACGTTGAGGCCGACGGGTCCGGAGAAGGCGGCCTTGATCGCCTCGGCGCCGAAGACGGCATCGGCGCCCTGACGACGCAGGCCGGTCTTCGTCTCGACGGCAAGACCCAGTTCACCCGCGATGGCGGCAAGCGTTTCACCCTTGTCCAGGCGCGCCTTCAGCTCGGCAGCCTTGGCGGCGAGGGCGGTCCGCTGCTGTTCGTTCGTCCAGTCGGTCACAGCCTTTTCGCGCACTTCCGACAGCGCCCGGTCGCGTTCCGGAACGATCTCGCGCACATCGAACCAGACATAGCCGTCATTGCCGAGATTAACCGGCAGCGCCTCAGAGCCGACGTCGGTGCGGAACACCTCGGTGAGCAGATTGCGGCCCGCGGGCAGGTTCGCGATCGGCTTGCCCTCGGCATCGTTGCCGCTGCTATCGACCGTCACCATGTTCGATTTCAGATTCAGCTGCTTGGCAGCCTCTTCGAGAGAGGCGCCTCCGCCGCGCACATCCTCGAAACGGTCATGCACGGACTGGACGGCCTCGGCCGCGGCCGAAAGCGACAGCTGATTGCGCAGCTCGTCCTTCACCTCGTCGAAGGTTTTTGTCGTTTCGGGGCGGATATTGGTGACCCGCAGAACGACCGGGCCGAACGGGCCATCGATCACCGGCGTGACGCCGCCCTGGGCGCCGACCGCAAAGGCGGCATTGGCGATCGCCTGATCCGGCACCTGTTCCTTGGTGAAATCGCCCAGCATCACGTCTGCCGGCGTTTTGCCCTGATCGGTCACCAGCTGGTCGAAGCTCAGCTGGCGCTCCTTCATTTGGGCCAAAGCGGCATTCGCCATTTCCTTGCTCGGGAAGCTCAGCTGCTCGATCGTGCGGGTTTCCGGCGTCTTGTAGCTGTCCTTGCGGCGTTCGTATTCGGCCCGCACCTGCGCATCCGTCACGCTGTTCGGATCGGCCACATCGGCCGGCTGCAGGGTGACGTAGGCGACCTTGCGCAGTTCCGGCGCCCGGTAACGGCTCTTCTTGTCGCCAAACCAGGAGGCCAGCACATCCTCCGTCGGCGCCTTGATCGGGTCGATATTGGCGTAGGAGAGCAGGATGTAATCCAGATCACGCGCCTCGTTGCGGTAGGTCTTCAGGGCATCGACCAGCACCTGCGGCGCCTGGAAACCATCCGCCACCGCATCGACAATCTGGCTGCGCACGGCCACCTTGCTGCGTTCGCTGATATAATCTTCTTCGCGCAGGCTTGCATTGCGAAGCCTTGCCGAGAAGAGCTGGCGATCGAAACGACCGTCATTGCCGCGGAAGGCGGGATCTTCGGCGATCAGATTGGCGAGCCGGTCCTGCGACAGGCCAAGCCGCATGTCCGCGGACAGCTGGTCGAGGGAGGCCCCGGCGGCAAGCTGGGCAAACGCCTGCTGTTCCACGCCGAGCGCGCGTGCCTGTTCCGTCGTCAGCTGCATGCCGAACTGGCGGCTCAGCGACGACAGCTGGCGCTGATAGGCCAGGCGGAATTCCTCCGGCGTTATCCTCTGGTCGCCCACCGTCATCACGGACGTGCTTTGCGGCGACAGAAGCGATGCGGACACGCCCCAGACGGCAAACGAGACCACGAGCAGCAGCAGGAGCAGTTTCGCGACCCAGGAGCGGGCAGCGTTTCTGAGGGAGTCAAGCATCGATCGACATTACCTTGCAAAGGGTAGAATTCCGCCTCCGGCGGGTTTGAAGCAATGTCTCTAGAACAAACTGCACGGGAATTGAAGCTGTTCCGGCTCAAAAGAACGACAGCAAGCCAGACCGGGAGCATTGGCTTGTCATTTGCGGCATCTGCCGGGTGTGCATCGGAAACCTGTTTTCCTGCCGCTCATCCCATGCTATCAAACGCAAAAGGAACGAAAGAGGAACATGACGAGACGGGCCGGCAGTGCGGATCTTCCGCTTCATTCAGGGCGCGTTCCGGTCTGGCTGGGCCAGCGGATGACGCGGCTTGGCGCCTTGATCACGGAAGCCATCGTGCAGCATTACGGGCGCGACGAGTTCCTGCGTCGTCTGGCGAACCCCTTCTGGTTCCAGTCGTTCGGTGCGGTGATGGGCATGGACTGGCATTCCTCCGGCATCACCACCAGCGTCATCGGCGCGTTGAAACGGGGCCTTGCGCCGCTGTCCGGCGAACTCGGACTGCATGTCTGCGGCGGGCGCGGCCAGCATTCGCGCAAGACGCCGGACGAGCTGATGGCGATCGGACACCGCATCGGGTTCGACGGGGCGTCTATGGCGCGCACCAGCCGTCTCGTCGCCAAGATCGACAGCGCCGCGGTGCAGGACGGGTTTCATCTCTACCTGCACGGCTTTATCGTCGCCGATGACGGGAAATGGGTGGTCGTACAGCAGGGCATGAACGATGCGCGGCGACAGGCCCGCCGGTACCACTGGATGTCGCAGGGGATGACGAGCTTTCTTGATTCGCCGCATGCGGCAATCGAAGGGGAAGGGCAGGGCGACATCGTCAATCTCGCCGATCATCGCGCTGCCCGCTCGCGCATCGGACAACTGGATCTTCTGGCTGACCTTGGCCCGGACCGGATCGTGCGCGAACTGACGGCATTGCAGGCCGACTTAGCCCTGCCGGTCGACCAGCCCATGCTGCCGCATCTCGTGATGCCGGATCACCATGACGTGCGGGAGAAGGATGTCCATATGCGCCGCCTGCACGGCGCACTGGCCGCCGCCGCCGATCGGGGCCCGCAGGATTTCCAGGACCTGCTTCTGACCCCTGGTGTCGGCGCCCGCACGGTGGAGGCGCTCGCCATGGTGACCGAAGTGGTGCATGGCGCGCCCTGCCGGTTCAGTGATCCCGCCCGCTTTTCCTTTGCCCATGGCGGCAAGGACCGGCATCCGTTTCCGGTTCCGCTGAAGGTCTATGACGAGACGATCCGCGTGATGAAGTCAGCCGTGTCCAAGGGACGGCTCGGACGCTCCGAGGAACTCGACGCGCTGAAGCGGCTGGACGAGCAGGCGCGGATGATGGAGCGCTATGTCACCGGCCCGGACTTCAAGGAAATTGTTGCCGGTGAATTCCGTCGTTCGCCGTCCTATGGCGGCCGCAGCGTGTTCGGCTGGGAAGAAGAGATGCAGGTGGCATTAAACCCCGGACAGATGACGCAGGCCTAGACGGACGGCGCCTGCACGGCCGGGGAGACCTCGGCATCCTCTCGATCGCGACTGGCATCGCCGGAGCGCCTCGCTTTGCGGGCGCGAAAGACGGCCTCGCTGATGAGAGACACAGGCAGCGCAATGAAGAACGGAATGAAGAAATAGATCACTCGGAAGGCGACAAGCGCACCGATCGAGGCTTGATCCCCCATCACGTGGCGGACGGTCACCTCGAGCACGCCAAGCCCACCCGGCGCATGGGTGACGAGGATCGCGATATTGCCGAGCACGAAGGCGGTTGCGGCTTTCAGGTAACTGACATTCTCCGTCGCCTGCATCAGTTCCATCAGGCAGGCGGACACGAGCGCGAAGTTTGCTGTGCCAATGACAATCTGGGCCATGGCGATGCGGGCGCGCGGCATCTGGAAGGACCAGCCCTTGATCTTCAGCGGCGTGCGCAGGAAGGAGGCCAGCGCCACATAGGCGACGGCTGCCAGCAGGAAGGCAACGCCCAGCATCAGCACCGCAGACGGAGCAATCCTGAGGATTTCGGCGGTGTCCTGCGGGTTCAGCACCATGACGATGCCGCCCAGCACCAGAAGCCCGAGCCCGACGGTCACGCCCGAGAGAAGCACGATCTTCGCCACGTCCTCGGTCGACATGCCCCAATGGGCGTAATAGCGATACCGGATCGCGCCGCTGCTCAAGCCCGCAAGCCCGATGCTCTGGCCAAGCCCCAGTGCCACAAAGGACGCCAGCGCGATCTTCGGATAGGCGAGGTCGTTCTTCACGTAGCGCACACCCGCCCAGTCAAAACCGGTGAGGCAGAGATAGGAGAGGGCGCAGTAGATCAGCGCCAGCGTCATGTTCCAGGTGGGAATGGCGCGCACCGACTGGACGATCTCGGCCCAGGTAAACTGGCTGAGGCCGACATAGAGCAGATACCCCGCCAGCCCGAAGCCGAAGATCATGGTGCCGTAGGTGAAGACTTTGCGGCGGCCGGAGGTCATCGGCGTCCTCCGCTCAATGGGGAGCGGCCATCGTGGCTGCCGTGACGTCGGGAATGAAGAGAAAAGAGTTTGCCAGTGGCCATCATCGTCTACCTGAGGAAGTGGACGAGAACGTTGGAACGGTCGCTTGGTTCCGCAGGTGCGAATGCTGACGAAAAACCCCGGCGGAACCAGTCCGCCGGGGTCGGTCACTTGATTGACGATTCGAGAGGATCAGTCTTCGTCTGCCGCCATCTGCGACAACACCTGACCGCGGCCGCGGGCGCGCAGGATAAGCGGTACCGCAAGCGCGAGGAAGGCGATGGTCAGAAGGCCTGCGGCGATCGGCGAGGTGAACAGCACCGTGAAATCACCCTGGCTGATGGCAAGCGCCCGGCGCAACTGCTGTTCGGCGAGCGGGCCGAGGATCAGGCCAACGACGACCGGTGCGATCGGATAACCGAAGACGCGCATGACGTATCCGAGCAGACCAAAGGCGAGCAGCATTCCGAGTTCGAAGACCGACGGGTTGGCGCCGATGGTGCCGAGCGTCGCAAACAACAGGATGCCGGCGTAAAGCCACGGTTTCGGGATGGTCAGCAACTTCACCCAGAGACCGACGAGCGGCAGGTTGAGCACGAGCAGCATGAAGTTGGCAATCAACAGCGAGGCGATCAGGCCCCAGACGAGCTGCGGATTGGTGGCAAACAACAGCGGACCGGGCTGCAGGCCGTATTGCTGGAAGCCGGCGAGCATGATGGCCGCGGTTGCGGTCGTTGGCAGGCCGAGCGTTAGCAGCGGCACCAGCGTGCCAGCGGCGGAGGCATTGTTGGCCGCTTCAGGACCAGCCACGCCTTCGATTGCGCCGTGACCAAACTCCTCCGGGTGCTTCGAGAGCTTCTTTTCGGTCGCGTAGGACAGGAAGGTGCCGATCTCGGCGCCCCCGGCCGGCATCGCGCCGATCGGGAAACCGATCACGGTCCCGCGCAGCCAGGGCTTCCAGGACCGCGCCCAGTCTGCCGCGTTCATCCAGACAGAACCCTTGACCGCTTCCACCTTGTCCGGCCCCTTGTTGCCCTGGGCGGCGATGAAGAGCGTTTCGCCGATCGCGAACATGGCAACCGCCATGGTGGTCACTTCGATCCCGTCGAGCAGATCCGGTACGCCGAAGGCCAGCCGCGTCTGGCCGGTCAACTGATCGATGCCGACGAGCGAGAAGGCAAGGCCGATGAAGAGCGAGGTGAGACCGCGCAGCGTCGAATCGCCGAAAGCGGACGAAACGGTGACGAAGGCGAGCACCATCAGGGCGAAATATTCACGCGGGCCGAAGACCAGAGCAAGCTTGACGATCATCGGTGCGATGAAGGCAAGGCCGATGGTGGCGATCAGCCCGGCGACGAAGGAACCGATCGCGGCTGTCGCAAGCGCCGGTCCGCCCCGTCCGGCACGGGCCATCTTGTTGCCCTCGAGCGCGGTGACGATCGAGGCGCTTTCGCCCGGCGTGTTGAGCAGGATGGAGGTGGTCGAGCCGCCATACATGCCACCGTAGTAGATGCCGGCAAACATGATCAGCGAACCGGCGGGATCCAGCCGATAGGTGACCGGCAGCAGAAGGGCAACCGTCAGCGCCGGGCCGATGCCGGGCAGAACGCCGACGGCGGTACCGAGCGTGACGCCGATCAAGGCATAGAGAAGGTTCATCGGTTGGGCCGCGATCAGCAGGCCCTGGAGAAGAAATTCAAACGTGCTCATCGCTCATCCTTCACTGGAAGAGGCGCTCAAGCGGCCCGGCGGGCAGGGAGAGCTGGAGAAGACCGGCGAAGATCAGCCAGACAATCAGACAGAGGACGATGCCGAGTGGCAGCGAAATCCAGACGCGGCGCTTGCCGAAACCGGCGGCCGTGGCGGCAAACAAGACGCCGGTGGCAATGGAGAAGCCGGCCGTATTGAGAAGCAGCATCTGCGCGGCAAGCCCGCCGACAATCCAGGCGACCGGCGAGATCTCCTGCTTCTCCCGCTCCGGGAAATCGTTCCGGAAGGCGGCAAAGACGGTCCAGACGGCAAGGAGAACCAGGATGAAGGCGATGACCATCGGAACGGTCGCCGGTCCGACCGGCGAATAGCCCATCACTTCCCGGAGGCGCGAGGCATCGGCAAAGATGACGGCGGCGATGGCAACGAGAACGGCGGCGATGACAAGCGCCGCCCAGTCGGGGCGGCGCTCCTCTGCCTGTTTCACGGGTTCTTGGTTCATTTGACCAGTCCGATGTCCTTCAGGACGGTTTCAGTCGCAGAAATGTCCTTCGCCAACTGCTGGCTGAACGCGTCGCCATCGAGATAGGTGTCAACCCAGCCCTTGGTCTTCAGCGTTTCCTGCCAGGTCTTCGACGTGGCGAGCTTCTTGATGTCGGCGGTGACGGCAGCCTTCTGCTCAGGCGTCAGGCCGGGGGCGGCTGCCACCATGCGCCAGTTCTGCACGGCCACATCGAGGCCAGCTTCCTTCAGCGTCGGTGCATCGACGCCGGCGAGGCGCTTTTCGCCGGTCGTGGCGAGAAGGCGGAGCGTGCCGGCCTTCACCTGACCTTCGAATTCGCCATAGCCCGAAATGCCGACCGTCACCTGCGAGCCGAGAATGGCCGCCAGCGCTTCGCCGCCGCCGGAGAATGCGATGTAGTTGATCTTGGTCGGGTCGACGCCGGCTGCCTTGGCAATCAGGCCAGCTGCGATGTGATCGACGCCGCCGGCCGAACCGCCACCCCAGGACACCGAACCCGGATCCTTCTTGAGGGCGGCGACCAGATCATCGACCGACTTCAGCGGCGACGAGGCGGGAACGACGATGGCTTCGTCTTCACCGGTGAGGCGGGCGATCGGGGTGACGTCCTTCAGGGTGACGGGCGCCTTGTTGGTGAGGATCGCGCCGACCATGACGTAACCGCCGACGATCAGGGCATTCGCATTGCCCTTCTGCTGGCTGGCGAACTGGGCAAGGCCGATGGTGCCGCCGGCGCCCGGAACGTTGATGACCTGGACGTTCTTGGAAATGCCTTCCTGCTGCATGGCCGCCTGCAGCGAACGGGCGGTCTGGTCCCATCCGCCGCCGGGGGCTGCGGGAGCCATGATGGTGTAATCGGCTGCGGCGGCCGGAAGGGCCATGGCGCCGGCGACGATCGATGCGAGAATGAAATGTTTCAAGGGTTGGTCCTCCATAGGCGTCGTTTGACGCGTTATTCATCACTCAGTCGGGAGGACGAGACTGAGCGGTGGATCATCAAAGATCCTGCCGTGCCCCCTCCCACACTGTCCGGGCAAGCCTCCTCAAGCCCGAATGCCACAAAGCCATCACATTATGCTGTCATTTACCTGACGAGTGCAGTGCGCAATCCTGCCGAAACCCCAAAATCTACTGGAGCCGCAGGGCATCGTTCCATTTTTGGATGAGGCGCGCGCGTTTGACCTGGTCCAGATAGACCATCAGGCCCGGGCTCACCGGCACCGGTTTCAACTGGCCTCCGAGCAATTCACGCATGGCGGTCGCCGTATTACCCTGCGCGACGTCCGGATTGACGGCCGGAATCTGCAGTTCCTGCGTCAGGATCGTCTGCCCCTCCCGCGACATGAAGAAGGCGAGAAACCGGCGACCAAGTTCTGCCGAGCGTGCAGCCTGCGGCACAAGGCCGATTCGCGACATGACGACCGTATAATCCTTCGGCAGCACGATCCCGACATCCGGATGACTGGACGCCCAGTCGGCGGCGTAGGAGCCGAGAATGTTGTAGCCGAGCACGAAACGGCCATCCGCCACCCGTTCCAGGATCGCCTGGCTGGTGGAATAGAGCTTGACGCCGGCCGCGCCCATGGCCCTCACCACCGACCAGATATCGTCGAACTGTTCCTGGTCGCGCGACATGAAGAGGAAGCCGACGCCGGATCGCTCGATGTCATAGGTGCCGATCCGGCCAAAGACGGCTTCGCCCTTGCGCGACAGGTAATCGATGAACTCGGCCCGCGTGGAGGGCGGCGCCTCCTCGGCAAAACTTGGCTTGTGGTAGACGAAGACGGCGGGCTCGAAGGTGAGCGCATAGGCGGTGTCGCGCCAGTTGGCCCAGGCCGGCCAGCGCCCGCTCATCGGCAGACGGCTCACCTGCGCATAGCCGTCATTGACGAGCTTCACCTGCAGGTCCATCGCGGAGGAGAAGGCAAAATCCGCCGTCGCGTCCCCCTTGTCGGTCTCGGCCACCACGCGGTCGAAGATTTCACCCGTCAGCATGTCCTCGTAACGCACGGCGACATCCGGATTGGCCGTCTGGAACGCCTTGATCATCGGCCGCGCCAGAGGATCGTCGAGCGAGGAATACACGACGAGTTCGCTTGCATCCGCCCGGCCCGATGAAGCGGGGTAGACGGTCACATCCGCCCGCACGAACGGCGCAAGGCCGAGAAGGAACAGGGCGGTGAGGAGGGGAAGTTTCATGGTGCCATGATGCCCGATGGCAGAAGGGCGCACAAGCCACCCGCCAAGCCTGGAAAACATCGCCAAATCAACGCGGATGACAGCCTGCGCTTTCCCCAGTATCTTCCGCGACAAACGGGGAGAGACTTTCTTGCGCATTCTGTTGGTCGAGGACAACGACACCCTGGCGGACGGGCTGTCCGCCATCTTGCGCGGGAGCGGCTATGCCGTGGATATCGTCTCGGATGGCCTTTCGGCGGAAGCCGCGGCCACCGCCCAGAATTTCGACCTGATCATCCTCGATCTCAACCTGCCGGAAATGGACGGGCTCGACGTGCTGCGCTCGATCCGCGCCCGGCAGAACCAGGCGGCGGTGATGATCCTGACGGCTCGCGGCGCGCCGGAAGAGCGGGTGAGGGGACTGGACCTTGGCGCGGACGACTATCTGACCAAACCCTTCGAGATCTCCGAACTCGAAGCCCGCATCCGGGTTCTCCTGCGCCGCCAGGCGGGCCTCAGAACCTCGCGTGTGGAGTTTGGCGGCCTGACCTTCGACCTCACCTCGCGCACCTTCACGGCAGCCAACCGCCCGATCGATATCCCCGCCCGCGAACTCGGACTTCTCGAACTTCTGTTCCTCAGGGCCGGAAAGGTGGTGTCCAAGGAGACGATCATCGATTCGTTGACGGGGTTCGACGACGATCTCTCCGCCAACGCGATCGAACAGTATGTCAGCCGGCTGAGAAAACGGCTGCAGAGCCATGGATTGACGATCCGCACCGCGCGCGGCATCGGTTATTACCTCGATCTTCAGGCAGGCGAGGGATGAGGACAATCACCCGCTCGCTGCGCGGACGGCTGCTCGCCTGGCTTCTGGCTGCGACGGCGGCGCTTGGGCTTGCAGCGCTCGCCGATACCTGGCGCGAGGCACAGCAGACCGCAGACGGCGTCTCCGACCGGGTGCTCGCCGGCTCGGCGCTGGCGATTGCCGAACGTGTCGTCGTTGCCGAAGACGGAACTCTTGAAGTCGACATTCCCTATGTGGCGCTGGAAATGCTCACCTCCGCCGCACAGGACCGGGTCTTCTACCGGGTCGATGGACCGCCCGGAACCTTCATCACCGGGTATCAGACCCTGCCGACCCTGCCGCGCGGCGAGGGACAATCGACGGCCTTTGACGATGCCGTCTTCCGGGGGGAGCCGATCCGTGTGGCGACACTCGCTCGCTCCGCCTCGACCGGCGTCTCGTCCGTCCCCTTCACGGTCACGGTGGCGGAAACGACGATTGCGCGGCGCCAACTCGCCCAGTCGATCCTTCTGCATTCCGCAGCCCGAATAGGCTTGATGATCGTCGGTGCGGCGATCATCGTCTGGATTGCCGTATCGATTTCGCTGCGACCGCTCTACCGGCTGAGGACTGCGATTGCGCGCCGCAGTCCGGACGATCTGCAGCCGATCGGCGAAACCGTGCCGAGCGAGGTCGAAGGGCTGGTGGAAACCGTCAACTCCTTCATGCTCCGGCTGCAATCGTCGCTTGATGCACTGCGCCACTTCACCGGCAATGCCAGCCATCAGTTGCGCACCCCGCTTGCGGTCGTGCGCACGCAACTGGCGCTGGCGGCGCGGGCAGGGGAGGCCGCGGACATTCAGGCCGCGATCGACAGGGCCGATGCGGCCGTCGCCCACGCAGAGCGCGTGCTTGCCCAGCTTCTGATGATGTCGCGCATTGATGCCGCCGCCCGCAATGCCCAGGGCGGCATGGAGGAACTCGATATGGCGCGGCTGGCGCAGGAGATCACCGCCGATCACGTCCCATCGGCAGCGGAAGCAGGCGTCGATCTCGGCTATGAAGGGACTGCCGAAGCGCTGGTGCGCGGCGAGACGCTGCTTCTCAGCGAGATGCTGAAGAACCTGATCTCGAACGCCATCCTTTACGCCGGCCGGGGCTCGGAAGTCACCGTGCGGGTGCGTCCGGATCAGACCGCCGGTGTCCTGATCGAGGTTGAGGACGACGGCCCCGGCATTCCCGCAGACAAACGTGCCGACGTGATGCGCCGTTTCCGCCGTGCCGATGCCAAGGACAGTCGCGGGACGGGTCTCGGTCTGCCGATTGTCGAAGAGATTGCCGTCCTGCACAAGGGAACGGTCGCGTTGTCAGAAGGCCACAACGGAAGGGGATTGAAGGTAACAGTCGCTCTACCGCGGCCGGACCTCTCCGACAGCCGTTGACCCCTTGCCTTCAGTGAAGGGTGTCGCGGGCCGCATCTTCCTGCAGCAGACGAAGCGCGTCGTCGAGTGCGGCCACCAGGATATCCGTCAGTCTGTCCGGATCATTGTCCTCAAGGAACAGTGCGAGTGCCGCGTCCTGGCTGTCCATCGTCTGGTTTTCCATGTCGTTCATGTCATGCCCCCAAATCGCCGTCGTCATTCCGGCTTGCACGACCAGCCTTACCGCACGTCGCTTGCGTCTGGCTGGATTGCGCCTCCACCTCCAGTCAGGGGTCTGACCGGACGCTCATCATGATGGCGAACCGTTTCGGCACACCGCCGTTCCCTTGTTGATGCAAAATGGGGCAGGGCGACGACCGAAAACGGGAGAGAAATTGACTGAACATCCGCTAACGTCAATGGCGGACGCTGAAGATTTTCGATAAATGCGATCTTTCAGCAGCGCCAAACGGTCGCCAGGGAGCGGATATCGGGCCCTTTTCCGGCGTTAGGGAAGGTTCTGTGACGGGTGGCCATGCCTCGGGGACCGGCCAAGCGTGCGGCGCGGAACGTCCGTCAGATCGTCCCAGTGCGGGCCATGTCCGAAGCCCGTCATCAGCCAGGATGCCGAGACATTCAGCGCATCGGCAATCACGACGAGCCGGTCCGTACTCGGTGCGGCGCGATCACTTTCCCAGTAGTGCAGCGTATCCGGATCGAGGCTGAGGGCAAAGGCAACCTGTTCCACCGTCATCTCACACGCTTCGCGCGCCAAAGACAGGCGCCCTCCCAGCGTATCCTCGGCATCCAAGCACCAGCCGAATTCGTCGTTCCCCATGGGAAACCCTCCATGTGACCGGCCAGTCTAGCCGCAAATCGTGGACATGGCCGGTCGCGAAACGACCGGCCATGTCGCGCCTGTCTTAGTCTTCGCCGACCCAGGTCTTGATCTGGTCCGGATGGTCCTTGATGTATTTCGCCACGGCCTCGTCGTAGGAGGTCTCCTGGGCGTTGAACATCGCCTGCTCCAGATCCGAGATCGGCAGCTTCATGCGGGAGAGGAAGCCGGCAACCTTCGGGTTCTCGTCCTTGAAGCCTTTACGGGCCAGGATATCGACATGTTCGGCGTCGCCGAGTGCCTTCTTCGGATCGTCGATGTAGCGCAGCTTGTATTTGCCGAACATCCAGTGCGGGCTCCAGGAGGTGGCAACGAACCAGTCCTCGGAGCGATAGGCACGGTCGACGGTGGTCAGCATGCCGGCTTCGCTGGAGATCTGCAGCTTGTAGTCGGAAAGCTCATAGGTCTTCAGCGCTTCCTGCGAGAGGCGGGTCAGGCCGGCGCCCGGATCGATACCCTGCACGGTGTTCTTGAGCTTCTCCTTGACCTCAGGCTTGCTGAGGTCGGCGATCGAGGAAATCTCGCTTTCCGGAATATAGGTGGGCACGACCCAGCCGAGCTTTGCGCCATCATAGACCGTGCCGAGCGTCTCGACCTTGTCTTCGACGCGCTTGTAGTAGTCGGCATGGGTCTGCGGCAGCCAGGCCATCATCATGAAATCGAGGTCGCCGCGGCTGACACCCTGATAGAGGGGCGCGACATCGGTCTGCACCAGATCGACCTTGCGGCCGAGATCATCCTCGATGATCTTCGCGGCGAGTTTCGTCACGAATTCGGCATCCGACCAGGCAGCCCAGCCGATCTTAACCGGCTGCTTGTCCTGGGCGTTGGCGAGAGTGGCGGTTCCGCTGGCGAGAAGTGCCGCGAGGCCGATGGTTGCGCCGAGCGACGCGATTGACTTGAACATGGTTGCTCCTTTTCTTCAAAGGTTCGCATTCGGCGGGGTCCACCCCGCCCTCGATCAGCCGGAGGTCGCGGTGCGCACTTGGCCCACCTTGGTCTCCGCTGGTTTCCAGGCAAAGAGCGAGCGCAGTCCGCTGCGTTCCTTGCCCAAACTCTGGGTGATGCGGTCGAGGATGACCGCGAGAATGACGACGGCGAGGCCGCCTTCAAAGCCGGTGCCCACATCCAGGCGCTGAATGCCGGTGAGGACCGTGTTGCCGATCCCGCCGGCGCCGATCATCGAGGCGATGACCACCATCGACAGAGACAGCATGATCGTCTGGTTGATGCCGGCCATGATGGAGGGCAGGGCATTCGGCAGCTGCACCTTGAACAGCAGCTGCGAAGCGGTGCAGCCAAACGCCTGTCCGGCCTCGATGAATTCGCCGTGCACCTGGCGGATGCCGAGATTGGTGAGGCGCACCACCGGCGGCATGGCGAAGATGACGGTGGCAATCGTCCCGGGCACGGCGCCAAGGCCGAAGAACATGGCGGCCGGGATCAGGTAGACGAAGGCCGGCATGGTCTGCATCAGGTCGAGAACCGGACGGACGCCGGCGGCGACCGTATCCTTGCGCGCCATGGCAATGCCGAGCGGCAGGCCGATGATCATCGCAATCAGCGTCGAGGCGATGACGAGCGACAGCGTCTCCATCGTCGCCGTCCACAGCCCCATATGCTGGACAAGCCACAGCGACACACCGGTAAAGACGGCAAATCCGATCCCGACCCGCCACAAGGACAAAAGGACGAAGATCGCAATGCCGAGCAGCATCGGAAGCGCGGTCAGAAGATCCAGGATGCCGCCCGTGACGAAGCCGATGGCGGCCGCGATCGCATCGAGGGCAGGGGAAAAGTTGTCGAGAATGTAATTGACGATGGCATCGACACCGTCACCGATTTCGAAGTTCATGGAAGTCACCTCTCCGTGTCGCTATCAGCTGGCGCGATCGAGCGTTTCAAGCAGGGCGGATTTGCTGATGGAGCCGACATAACGGCGGCGGGCATCGACGACCGGCACCGGCCAGGGGCTGGAGGCGACGCGTCCCAGCACGTTCGACAGCGGTTCATCGGCCGGGATGGCCTCGACCTCAGTCAGGAACGCGGCCCGGTACGGGTCCGGGTCCTTGTCGCGCAGCTTTTCGATCAGCGACGTGCGGCTGACAATGCCGTGATAGCTGCGGTCACGACCGAGGATGATCGCATAGTCGCGATCGTAGCTTTTCATGCGCTCCAGGGCCGCAGCCGCCGAAACGCCCTGGCGTTCGATGATCGTCACCTGCGTCTGGCGCGCCACATCGCCCGCCTTGAAGACCTGGGAAACATCCACGTTGCGGAAGAACGAGCGCACGTAATCATTGGCCGGGTTCATGACGATTTCGTCCGGCGTGCCCACCTGGATGACGGCGCCGTCCTGCATGATGCAGACCCGGTCCCCGATCCGCATGGCCTCGTCGAGATCGTGGCTGACGAACACGATGGTGCGGCTGTGTTCGGACTGCAGGCGCACCAGTTCGTCCTGCATCTCGGTGCGGATCAGCGGGTCGAGTGCGGAAAAGGCCTCGTCCATCAGAAGGATGGTGGGTTCGCTTGCCAGAGCGCGGGCAAGGCCGACGCGCTGCTTCATGCCGCCCGAAAGCTGGTCAGGCTTGCTGTCGGCATAACCGGCAAGCCCCACGGCCTCGAGTGCGGCAAGCGCCCGGGTTTTGCGCTCCTCTTCGCCCATGCCGGAGATTTCGAGGCCAAACGCGGCGTTGTTGATCACCGTGCGGTTGGGCAGAAGCGCAAAGGACTGGAAGACCATGCTGATATCGCGGCGGCGAAGGGCGATCAGCTCCTGGCGCGACATGCGGGTGATATCCTGGCCGTCGATTTCGATGGAACCGTCGGTCGGCTCGATCAGGCGGTTGAGGAGGCGCAGCAGCGTCGATTTGCCGGAGCCGGAGAGGCCCATGATGACGAAGATCTCGCCGGGAAAGATGTCGAAGCTGGCATCGACGACGCCGATGGAATTGCCGGTTTCGGCGTGGACCTCGGCCTTCGACTTGCCGGTTCTATAAAGGTCGAGCGCCTTTTCCGGTCGCTCGCCAAACACTTTGAAGACGGATTTCAGACTGATCTTGGGCGTTGCGGCTTTCGCCGCACCGTCTGTTTCAGTTGTCATAGCCATAAGCAATCAAGCCCCCGGCTCAACAGCAGGGGAACGCTCCTATTCTTGCGAAAGGTTCGTCACCGGCGGCCTCAAGGAGGCAACCGGGAGAACACGATCGGGGTTTGTGTCACGGCGCATGCGCCGCAGTGTCGGTGCTGATAAGCTGCCGGGGCTTGGACGCGCTCGGTCCGGCAGCGGAATGATCACAAAAGCGCTCGTCCGGCAAAGATGCAAGGAGCAACGCCTGTGTTGATCTAGATATAGTCGAAATGTTCCAAAGTCCATAAAAAATTCTAGATTTTGTATGCTTGAAGCGGGCCAAAGGGCAGGGGCGAGCGTCTTCGCGGCAAAATTTTCGCCGCAATTCCAACACCTTCCGGCCATCCCGTCGCCGAAGGCAGCAGACGAAGGACGGGCTTCGGATTTGAAGATAAATCCTGTATTTGGCTAGGCAGGAGACCATCGAATCTGCCATGGATGGGGCATGAACAACGTCATCAAATTCCAGAAGCCGAAACCCGAGAAGACGCCGAAGAACGGCTCGCCGAGATCCGGGCCGCAGAAGCCGCGCCCGCCGGTTTTCAGCCGATCCCTGGCAATCATCATCATTCTGGCGCTGCTGGCGGCAGCCTGGGCCTATTTCCAGTTTGTCGAACCGCAACTCGGCGGCTCGATGCCCGGCGCATCGCTGTGACACCGGAACGGGCTACCTCCGCGTAGTATCCAAAAGCAAGATCGCCACGGCCTGGTTCAAGTTGACCGAAACCGGACGTGGCTGAAGAGGACGCTACATTCGTTCCTTCAGGCCCTTGGCAATCAGCCACCAGTTGACCGGATAGGCGGTGATGAAGCCGGCAATCATGGCGATCTGCATGGCGAACCAGAATTCCGGGCTGTTGACCGGCGCCTGCTGGCCAAAACCCTCGCGGAAGATCAGCAGCTGGAACACCGCCATGGTCGCATACATGCCGACCTGCCAGGCGATGAGCGACAGGGTGTCCGCCTCCAGCGCTGCGACGAGCCCTTGCCAAGGCGACAGCTTGCGCATCGGCACGATGGCGAAATACTGAAACACGATTCCGAGCCCGAAGGCGAAGATGAAGTCGAGAATCCAGACCGCGAACATCTTTTCTGCAAAGACCGACTGCCAGCCCAGCCAGAGCGCGATCGCGGGGATGCCGAAAGCCAGCCACTCGGCGACGATGTCGCCGATCATGCAGCCGCTGCCGCAGTGCAGAGCACCTTTGCCGACCATGACGGGAAACGGCGTTTCCTGCTTCGATGGCATGGGCTGGTCATGCTGCATGGCCCGGTCAGCTGCAGCCTGGGTCGCCAGCCGTCCATAGCGCCGATAGGCCCAGACCACGAAAACCGTGCCGAACAAGGCCGTGACGGGCCAGACGATGTTCATGACCGCCATGTGCTGCGGTGCGCGCCAGACATCCACGGCAACGATGCCGGCGCAGGCAATGCCAAGCAGCAGACAGAGGATGGACAGCATGTGGAGCCAGTGGGGAAACATCGTCAGCCTTGGGATCAATCCGGCTTGAGATCCATGGAGACGGGTCGAAGCAAAAATGCACGCCGCGTCGTTCGAACACACGGAACCGCATCGATCCGCGAAAGTTCCAGCCGCCGCTCATCCTGGCATGGCATGTGAGCATCGCTTAGAGCGGGGAGCGTGACATTCCGACTTCGCGGTGGAGGATGTGCCGGAGTCAACCCAAATGCAGGATAAGGTAGATTATGGAACAGAGAGATGCAGCTATACGGCTGAATGACTTAAATCCGCCTGTTCAGGTCCCGTCGAACTCGAAGCGCATTCCGTCATAGGCTGGCTCCACATGCGCCGGCGTCTCGTTCAGCACCGTGCGGTAATCCAGCGGAATATGCATGTGGGTCAGGATGGCCCGTTTCGGTTTCAGCTGCTCGATCCATGTCAGCGCTTGCTCAAGCGACAGATGGCTCGGATGCGGCCGATACTGGAGCGCATCGATGATTAGCACGTCGAGATCCCGCAGGTTTGCGAGACTTTTCGCCGGAAAGTCGCTTACATCGCTGCAATAGGCCACATTGCCGATCCGAAAGCCGAGCGAGTAAATATCGCCGTGCACCTGCCGATGCGCATGAAATGCAATCGTGCCGCCTGGACCGTCGATCGTGATCGGCTGCGCCAGATCCTCGATCAGCCTTGGTTCGACGATCGGCGGATAATTGCCGCCCGGCGGCGTTTCCAGGCAGTAGCCGAAACCCTGGCGAATACGATCCATGGTCTTCGGATCGGCGAAGATCGGGATGCGCATATGCTGCGAATGGAAATAGCCACGCACGTCATCAATCCCGTGCACATGGTCGGCATGCGCATGCGTATAAAGTACGGCATCGATCCGCGCGACATTGGCGGAAATCATCTGTTCGCGGAAATCCGGCCCCGTGTCGATCACAACCGTCGTCGTGGCCCCGTCCGGCGCGATCTGTTCGACCAGAAAGGCGGCGCGGCGTCGGCGGTTGCGCGGTTCGGTCGGATCGCAGGCCCCCCAATCGCCATTCAAACGCGGCACGCCGGGCGACGAGGCGCAGCCAAGGATCGTAAAGCGTTGCCGCAGACCCGTCACCGGTCTCACACCCTCGTCATCTTGGAAAAGCAACGGAAGGCATTGTCCGTGGTGATGCGGGCCATATCGTCATACGATATCCCCTTGACCTCGGCGAGGACGTCCGCTGTGTTGACCACGTAGGAAGGTTCATTGCGTTTGCCGCGCCAGCGCTTGGGCGCCAGATACGGCGCATCGGTTTCCACCAGTAGCCGGTCGAGCGGTACGGTTTTGGCGATTTCGCGGATCTCTTCCGATTTCGGGAAGGTGAGGATACCGGAAAACGAGATGTAACCGCCGAGCGCCACGCCGCAATCGGCCAGGTCCTTCCCGGCAGAAAAGCAGTGCAGGATGAAGGGGAAGGCGCCCTTCTCGGTTTCTTCGGTCAGGATTGCCGCCATGTCTTCGTCGGCGCTGCGGCTGTGGATGACGAGCGGCAGTTGCGTGCGCCGCGCCGCCTCGATATGGCGGCGAAACCCCGTCTGCTGGTCGGCCGGCGTCTGCGTGTCGTAGAAATAATCGAGACCCGCCTCGCCGATCGCAACCACCTTCTCGTGACTTTCGGCGAGCCGCACCAGGTCGTCGGCGCTGACGTCGAGTTCCTCGTTGGCGTTGTTCGGATGTGTGCCGACCGAACAGAACACGGACGGATAGCGCTCGGTCAGCGCCAGAAGTGTCGGCAGTTTCCTGACACGCGTGGAGATCGTCACCATCTGGGCGACGCCCGCCGCATGGGCGCGTGCCACCAGTTCGTCGCGCTCCGCGTTGAAATCGGCAAAATCCAGGTGGCAGTGGGTATCAATCAGCATCGTTCAGTCTCAGGCCTTGTCGGCGTCCGGCGCCACGTAACGCGGGAAAACCGGCGAGGGCGCCGGCAGTTCCGTGCCGGGTGTCAGGCGGCCCGCCTCGCCCAGCTTGGCAAATGAGCGGTCTTCCTCGGCAACGGCCACCAGATCAAGAATCTTGGCGGCTGATTGCGGCATGACCGGCTGGAACAGGATGGCGATTTCACGCACCACCTCGGCCGTCACCCACAGCACCGTTTCCATGCGCGGCACATCCGTCTTGCGCAGCACCCAGGGCTCCTGGGCGGCGAAATACCGGTCGGCCTCGTTGACGATGTTGATCACGGCCGCCACCGCCTTGTGCACCTGCTGGCGGCCCATCTCCTCGCGGCAAATGGCAATCGCCTCATCCGCCGTGGCGAGGATCGCCTTGTCCGCCTCGGTCAGTGAGCCCGGTTGCGGCACCCTGCCCTCGCAGTTCTTCGCAATCATCGACAGCGACCGCGAGGCAAGGTTGCCGATGCCGTTGGCAAGGTCGGCATTGATACGGGTCGCGATACCCTCTTCCGAATAGCTGCCGTCCTGGCCGAAGGAGACTTCGCGCAGGAAGAAATAACGCACCTGGTCGAGGCCGAAATGGTTCACCAGGTTGACTGGATCCACCACATTGCCGAGCGACTTCGACATCTTCTCGCCCTTGTTGAGCAGGAAGCCATGGGCATAGACGCGCTTCGGCAGCGGCAGGCCCGCCGACATCAGGAAGGCCGGCCAGTAGACGGCGTGGAAGCGGATGATGTCCTTGCCGATGATATGCGCATCCGCCGGCCAGTATTTGGCGCGCGGGCCGCTCTGATCTTCCACGTAACCGGTCGCGGTGATGTAGTTGGTCAGCGCATCGACCCAGACATACATCACGTGCTTGTCATCACCCGGAACCTTGATGCCCCAGTCGAAGGTGGTGCGCGAAATCGACAGATCCTTGAGGCCGGATTTGACGAAGGAGATCACCTCGTTGCGGCGCTCGGAGGGGCCGATGAAATCCGGCTGGTCCTCGTAGAGCTTCAGCAGCCTGTCTTCGTAGGCGGAGAGCTTGAAGAAATAGCTTTCCTCTTCCACCCAGTCGACAGGCGTGCCCTGCGGCCCGTAGCGCACGCCATCGGCGCGCAGCTCGGTTTCCTCTTCCTGGTAATAGGCCTCATCGCGGACCGAATACCAGCCGGCATAACTATCCTTGTAGATGTCGCCATTGGCGGCCATGCGGCGCCAGACTTCCTGCACCGTCAGATGGTGACGCTGTTCGGTGGTGCGGATGAAATCGTCGTTCGAGGCATTTAAAAGCTTGCCCATGGCGCGGAATTCATTGGAATTGCGCTCGGCCAGCGCTTCCGGCGTGATGCCTTCGTTGCGGGCCGTCTGCTGCATCTTCTGGCCGTGTTCGTCCGTTCCGGTCAGGAAGAACACATCCTTCCCGTCGAGCCGCTGGAACCGCGCCATGGCGTCGGTCGCGATCAGCTCATAGGCATGGCCAATATGCGGCTTGCCGTTCGGATAGGAGATGGCGGTCGTGATGTAGTAGGGGGTCTTTGTGGACATTGCGGCCAGCATTACCGTTCTTGTTCAGGGTCTCAGGCCCCGCGTCTTAAACCAAGTTTCGCGGATGCGAAACAGCAAGTTTCCGTTTGCACGGGCCTTCCCCTGCCCGCCCCTTGCGTTATCAGCGCGCCACATCCTCCAGAAGCGACAGGATCGTCTGCTTGCGGTCGAGATTGTAGGCCTGCGAAATGCCGATCCGCTCGCCGATCTCGGACGACAGCCTGGAGGCGCGGTCGGCACCTGTCAGGTCGCCGGAAAGAGCTGCACTGCGCGCCCGCTCCATCAGATGATCGCGCAGGTGATCGAGGAAAAAGCCGAAGATCACGTCATTGTCCTTGGCCGACAATACGTCGGACAGCCGGTGCATGGCGCGCCGCGCCGTGGGGCCGGAGGCGCGCAACACCTCGTCGAAGGCCAGGATGATTTCGGTGCCGCCATAGTTCATCAGCTTCAGCGCCTGCGCCACGCTGCCACCGGCCGAATGCAGCACCTCTTCCGCCATCCGCCCGCCATCGGGGGCAAGGCCGAGCGCGGAGAGCGCCTTCGTCAGATCCTCCACCCCGAGCGGCGAAAGCTTCAGCGGCAGGCAGCGGGAGCGGATGGTCGGCAGAAGTTTTCCCGGCGCGTGGCTCAGCACCAGGAACAGCGAACGCTTCGGCGGCTCCTCTAGGATCTTCAGAATGGCATTGGCCGCATTGCGGTTGAGATCATCCGCCGGATCAATGATGACGATGCGCCAGTTGCCGGTGCCGGAGGTCTGGGAGAAGAAATGCCCGGCGCGGCGCACCTCATCCACGATGATCGCGGTCTTCACCTTGCCGGTCTTGTCATCCACCGGCCGCGTCAGATGCAGAAGATTATGCGAGGCGCCCGACGCGATCTGCCGGCTGACCGGCGCGTGCGGATCGGGATCGGGAAGCTCTTCCGGCGCCGTCGACGGATCCGGGTGCGACAGCACGTAATTGGCAAACCGGAACGCGAGTGTCGCCTTGCCGATCCCTTCCGGCCCCTCGATCAGGATGGCATGATGGCTGCGCCCCGAACGGTAGAAACGCGCCAGAAAGGCTTCCGCCTCGGCGTGACCGAAGAGATGCGAATTCAGTTGCGGCGGCACCGCACCGTCGAGAACGCCAGGCATTTGGTCAGTCATGGCGAGGGTGCCGCCTCATCGGCGCGGCCCTCAGCCCTCTTCGTCAGGGGTGGCAGCACGGCCTCCACCTGCGCCAGGATTTCGGCTGCGATACGCCCGACACTCTGGTCCGCATCGATCACGCGGCAGCGCGTTTCATCGATGGCGGCGATATCGAGAAAGGCCTGGCGGCGCATCTCGTGCACCTCCAACTCCTCCTTCTCGAAGCGGTCGGGAGCGGTGTCCTCGCCGGCCTCGCTGCTGCGTCGTTTCGCGCGCGACAGGCCCTTTTCAGCCGGAAGATCGAGGATCAGCGTCAGGTCTGGACGAAGCCCGTGGATTGCCACCTGTTCCAGCGTATCGACGAACTCGCTCTCCAGATTGCCGGTAATGCCCTGGTAGACCCGCGAGGAATCCATGAACCGGTCGCAGAGCACGATCTGGCCTGCCGTCAGCGCCGGGCGAATGACTTCCTCGACGTGATCGTTGCGGGCGGCGGCAAACAGCATGGCTTCCATGCGCACACCGAAATCTTCCGCGGCCCCGGACAGAAGCACGTGCCGCACAGCCTCCGCCCCCGCAGAGCCACCGGGCTCGCGGGTAACGAGCACGTCATATCCGCGCTGCGACAGCGAATCGGCCAGCCGACGGATCTGGGTGGATTTTCCAGCCCCCTCGCCGCCTTCGAAAGTGACGAACAGACCGGATGGTCTCACGTCCGTCGATGTTGCTCCGGATGATTTCGCCAATGTGCCTACATCTGTTTGCGTCGGGTCCTGCGATTCCTTCTAACCCATGATGAACGCAAGCGGAACGCGCAATAGAGGAAGAAACGGTCAAATCCAGAAGAACAGCAACTCGAACAGGGCATCGGTTGCCTTTGAAGCGAGCGTGCCTTCGGCAACGTCTGCTGCGGCCTGCACGGGCACGGCCTTGATCTCCCGCTCACCCTCGAAAAGGCGCAGCGTTCCGACCGGTTGCCCTTTTGTCACCGGTGCCCGCAAGGGCCAGTCATAGACGATGCGCCCGGTCAGCCGTTCCGCATTGCGGCTCGGCACGTAGACATCGACGGGCTCTGCAGCAACGACCGGCACATGAGAGACGCTGCCGCCATAGACTGCCGCCTCCCCGATCGCCTCGTTCGGCTTGAAGATCTGTCGCGTTTCGAAGGATGACAGGGCCCATTCCAGCACGCGACGGGATTCTTCCAGCCGCTCCTTCTCGCTCGCAAGGCCGCCCATGGCGAGGAACAGTCGTGTGCCGTCCCGCTCCACCGATGCGACGACGGCAAAGCCGTGCCCTTCGGCATAACCGGCGCCCAGACCGTCCACACCGATGCCGAGCTGCAGGAGCGGGTTCTTGTTGCGCTGGAAGATCTTGTTCCAGGTGAAATCCGGCGCCGCATAGAGCCGGTAATACTCGGGATAGGACGTAAAGATGTGGCGGGCAAGCACGACGAGGTCATGCGCGGTGGTTACGCTCGGCTGCTCGGGCAGACCCGTCGAATTGCCAAAGCTGCTGCGCATCATGCCGAGATCGCGGGCGCGTGCCGTCATGCGCTCCGCAAACTTGTCTTCCGTGACGGCCATGCCCTCGGCAATGATGATGCAGGCGTCGTTGGCGTTCTGGATGATCACGCCCTGGATCAGGTCGGCAAGCGGAACGTCGGATTTCAGTGCGGCAAACATGGTGGTCGTGCCGGAGGGCGCGCCACCGGTACGCCAGGCAAATTCGGAGACAGGAAAGACCGTCGTCGGCGTGACTTCCCCTTGCCGCATTGCTTCGAAGACGAGATCCATCGTCATCAGCTTGGCAAGCGAGGCGGGCGGAAAGGCCTGGTTCTCGTTTTCGGCCAAAAGCACCGTGCCGGTCTTGGCTTCCACCAGATAGATCTGCTTGGCCTTGAGGTCTGAGAGCTTTTGCTCCGCCGTATGGCCGGCCGGTGCCGTCGTCCAGAGGGCGACGGCGGTCAGGACGGTGAGGCTGGACATAAAGTGCCTGATGCGCATGAAGGTCCTCGTCAACCGGAGCGCACCTGCCTACCAAGCACGATTGCGCGGTGCAACCTTCCAGCTTACCGGCCAGGTGCTTTTCCCGCTCCCGCCGAGTTGGCCTGTTCGAGAACCCCATCGCCGCGCAGGACGACATTGCCGAAGATCACGCGCGGCTCGTTGCGGCTTGAGGGCGCTGCCGCATAGGCGGTCGCCACCGGAGCCGGAGCAGGCGCCGGGCGGGCCACCTGACGGACGGCAGGTGCCGCGGCAGGCGCTGGAGCGCGGGTCGCAACGGCAGGCTTCTGAACCGGCGCTGCGGCCATAGGCTTCTGCACAGGGGCCGCAGCGACCGGCACAACGGAGCCTGGGCGGGTCGCCGGCAGCGAGGCCACCTGATAGCCGGAGGTTTTGGGCAGCGTCGCCACCGCCGTCGGACGTTCGACCGGCATCGGCGCGGCAATCGCCGGGGCCGCCGGACGTGCCGCTGTCGTGACCGGCTTCACCGGGTTCCGGTTGGTGGCGACGGGTTTTGCCGGTTCCGGCAGGCCGCTGCCATAACTCTGCAACTGATCACCCAGCGACTGGTTGGAGGCGACCATCACGCCCGTTGCGATCTGGCCTTCCGGCTGAATGCCCGGCAGGCGATCGCCCTTGCGGACATAGGACGCCATCAGGAACGGCATGTCGCGACCGTCCATACGGGCCCGTCCGACATACTGGACATTGACGCGCGCCGTGCCCGTGCGGCGGAAATCGAGAAGTTCGGCAGCCTTGCTCGACACATCAATGATGCGGCCCTCATGGAACGGACCGCGATCGTTGACGCGCACGATGACGGACGAACCGGTATCCATGTTCGTCACACGCGCATAGCTCGGCAGCGGAAAGGTCGGATGGGCGGCGGAAATATGGTCGCTGTCATAGACCTCGCCATTGGCGGTCACCCGTCCATGAAAGGCGGAACCGTACCAGGAGGCGAGACCGGTCTTGTTGTATTTCGGATCTTCCTTGGGCACGTAGGTCTTGCCCTTCACTTCGTAGGGGTCGCCCACCATGAAGCGCCCGCCACCCTTCGGAACCGGCTGACCATCGGCCACAACGCGCGGGCTGGCTTTGACGCCATACTCGCTCTCGGCAAAGTATTCCTTGCTCTTCGGTTTCGGCTTCTGCGTCGTCGCCGTCTGTGTCGATGCACAGGAGGTGACGGCCGCACACACGCAAACCACTCCAAGCCACTTCACCCCAAGAAGGAGCCTATCCTTGCCAGTTCTCAATGTATGCCCCACGCCGCTCGTGGCCGCCTCGGCCGCAACTCAAACACTTGCCCCGGCAGGTATGGTTAACCGGAACACGCTCCCACTTTTGCCCCCAACATGGCTAAAATGCGAACCAAATTCGTGGACAAATAGAATTTCTATGTCGTATGGTTAATATACGGTAAAAATCGGCAGCGCATGGGGGGGGCGCAAAAGCGCCAGATCTAGACCTATGTCGGTAATGCGAACCTGGCGGCACTTCCGGTCAGCACCCATTTGCAACTCATCCTTCGGTATAGCGCTTGGCTGTTGCTCGCAGACGTTCACTGTGGTCGTAAATCTGATCCAAAGTTTCTATAATTATTCTCTCTTCGTTTTCTCCATCAAAAAGACCCACATATTTTACGGAGCGATTAAACCATAAGCGCGCTAACGGCTTGCGGTTGTTATTGTCTATCAGGATGCCGCAGTAGCTCTTTTGGTCGCGCATGACCACGCGTTTCGGACTGATGGTGTCGCGCACGATCGCCTTGATGATCATGAACCCTTCACGTTCCTCCTCCGTTGTAACGACTTCTGGCTCTTCAATTGCTGGCTCATCAATTTTTTCGATCACTTGTTCCGTATCAGCCAAAGCGTTCGAAAGGCGACTCTTTACGCTATCCATGATTACCTCACGAAACGCAGTTCGCACAATTCCGGTGAACATCTCTTTGGCTTGGGCAGTCATGCGTCCGTCGTAAACACTCGACGAAACTATTCGTACAAAGTCCTCAGAAGGATCTTCTATGAGCTTAGCAATGATTTGCTTTACGCCTGACGTATATTTTAACCGTTCGGCCGTAGCCAAAATTGCAGAGACATCGAATGACCCCTTTTCAAATTTGCGCAACTCCGCAACAATTGATGGTCCAAAATCCGTTACGTCGAAAACGAAGAAGGGTCGCGCATCAAGTTTGTTGGGTGCATCAAGATCGGTATAGAAATTAAATGTGCGTCCATTTGTAAGGATCGCAAATTTTGCATTAGTGACGCTGAAGTACCGATAGAGCTGATCAAGATGCTTTTTTTCGAGCGCCACGGAGATCGGCTTGCATTCTATAAGAATCCGGATCTCATTTTCAATTTTAATAGCATAATCCACCTTTTCGCCCTTTTTTCCCATGGCGTCAGCAGTGAATTCAGGGACCACTTCGGTGGGGTCGAATACATCGTATCCCAGCGCTCTCAGAAACGGCAGAACCACCGCAGTCTTTACGGCTTCCTCGGTAGCCATCGTGCTTGAGTGTGATTTTACCCGCTCAGCAATTGAGCGCAAACTTTCTTCTATCGTTCCCATTAGTTCACCCCCCACTCCTTTTCCGAGCAGAATTCACCACTATGCAAACAGAGGTCAAGGGGTATTCGTAAGAACGTCCAAGCCCACGAGGCGTTTCGCTTGTGAATTACAAACGTTGACGCAGCGACTAAAACTGCTAAAAGCCGGTCCACCAATCGACGGGAAACAAAGCTCTCTCCTGTTCTGGTTTTTACGGCGCGAGACCGTCGGCCGGGGCAGCAGCTAGGTGATTGGAAGAGTGTCCGAGTGGTTTAAGGAACCGGTCTTGAAAACCGGCGTGCGGGAAACCGTACCGTGGGTTCGAATCCCACCTCTTCCGCCATTAGCCCTTACCGATCTTTGCGAATTGTGTCGCATCGCACTGAAAACATTAAGTTTTCTAGGTGTGTAATTGCCATTTCTTGCCAGTTATTGCCGCCGCATGCTACGTTATACCCCACTGGAAACGGGGTACTATCCGGGGTATCTTTTTCGATATCTGGGGTATTCGGGGTATTTGGTGTGCTCACCGACATTCGCATTAAAAAAGAGAAGCCGCGCGAGAAGCCGTTTAAGATCGCGGATGGCGGCGGATTGTTTCTTTATGTGACGCCTTCGGGCGGAAAGCTTTGGCGGTTTCGCTACACATTCGGCGGAAAGGAAAAGCTCCTTTCAATCGGAAAATACCCCGCTGTCTCCCTCCTCGATGCCAGAACCGAGCGCGCCAAGGCGAAAGCACTGCTGGACGACCACAAGGACCCCGGCGCAACAAAGAAGCTGCGCAAGCTCAATGCGGTGAATGCCGCAACCACTTTCGAGGGATTGGCCCGTGAATGGTACGACTTGAACAAGCCGCAATGGGTGGCGCGGCACGCAGACGACGTCATCAACAGCCTTGAGAAAGAAATCTTCCCGCTACTTGGCAAGGTTCAAATTCGGGATCTGTCGCCTCCTGACATTCTAGCCGCGCTGAGGCCCATCGAAGGCAGGGGCGCAAAAGATACGGCCCGCCGCATACGCCAGCGAATGAGCGCCATCTTCCAATATGCAATTGCATCAGGACGTGCTGATTTCGATCCTGCGGCGATGGTTCAAGGCGCCATGGCGCCACTGAAGAAAGGGCGCCGGCTCGCCATCACCGACTTGACCAAGGCACGGGAAATGCTCGCCAAGGTCGACGCGGAGGTTGCGCACCCCGTCACGAAGCTGGCAATCCGGATCCTTGCTCTGACAGCTGTTCGCCCTGGTACGCTTGCCGGCACACCGTGGCATGAATGGGACGATGTAGAGGGCAACCCGCTTTGGCAAATTCCCGCCGAAAGAATGAAGCTGCGCCTCCACTTTAAGGAAGACGAAAGCCGCGATCATCTCGTACCACTGCCATCTCAGGCCGTTGAGGCGATTGTTGCCTTGCGGCAGATTTCGGGCCGCGGTCCCCTCGCCTTCCCAAACGCGCGACACTCGCACAAGCCGATGTCTGAGAACGCGATGGGGTATCTTTTGAACCGCGCGGGGTATCATGGGCACCATGTGCCGCACGGCTTCCGGTCCACGTTCTCAACAATCATGAACGAGAGATTCCCGGCCGACCGCTACATCATCGACCTGATGCTGGCGCATGTCTCAAAGGAAAAGACGGAAGGCCGCTATAACCGCGCCGAACACTTGGCAAGGCGTACGGAATTGGCGCAAGAATGGGCTGACCTAATCGCCGCTGATATGGTGCCTGCCGTAGAGATATTGAGCGGAAGACGGCGCTAAGCCCCCTCCCCGCTTAGAACGCCTAGAACCGCCGACCCTAAGACCGACGGTTCTGGCTGACCTGCTGCGCATCCCTTAGGACGTTGGTGGCCCGCGCTGGCCTGCTTACTTCATGCCGCCCTATGGGCCGGATTGCCCCGAGTGGGTGGTGCCGAGGCGGAATGAAGTATGTGGAGCCCCTGGCCCGATTCGAACGGGCGTCATCCTCTACGGCTTCGCGGGGTAGAACACCCGGACCGATACAGGGGCGATTTTTATTTCAAACCGCCCGCAAAGACAGAGCCTTCAGATCAAGATCAAGTTTGAGGGCCATCTGTCGCGCTACGCGCGCCATCGCAAGTGCCTCCTCAACTGCGTCATCGCCGCGCGAAAAGGCCTCTTCGACACGGTCCACGATGAAGAACAATGCGGTCGCGTCCAAGCTGACTTCATGGATGTCGATTGTCTGTGCTGCTGCTGTGGTGGTCATCTGTTGGCCCTCTCGGTTGGCAAAATAACCCTAGGGTACATTTAACTAACCGTCAACCACAAAAATAACCGCCACGGTCATTTGTCTTGCCGCAATAGGTGCGAGGGGATACTCTGCGGCAATGATCACCGCAGCACAAATTCGAGCCGCCAGAGCTCTACTGGACTGGAAGCAAACTGCCTTGGCAGAAGCTTCAGGGGTCTCTGAAATGAGCGTCAAGAACCTGGAACGCGGAAAGAATGACCCACGCGTGAGCACACTCGAAGCCATCCGCAACGCCCTTGAAGCGGCTGGCGTTGAATTTATCGCCGGCGGCGTTCGTCTTCGCGATCCACAATGAAAAAGCTCGAAGACTTCCTCGCGTCCGCCCGCACTGTTCACGACCGATACGCTGCCAGCCGCATGGAGCGGGAGATCGTACGCCTTTGGGTGTTGGGGCTAGGCGATTATCCGGCACCCTACGGACCGGCCGTGGCTGACGCTAAGGACTGGTTCAGGCAGAGCGATGCCGGCAAGGATCCTGTTGAGCTCAAAGCCGCGGATTTGCTCCACCTGCATAGAATGGTCGCCCCGGCTTGACTCACGTCAGCTCGGGGAATTAACCTCCAATTGCGGCAACCAACCGTTCTTTCCACCAACGAGGAGAAGCGAGGCGTTTCCGGCATCCGTGCCGGCAACGAAAACGTTAATATGCGCTTGGTGAATGATGACAAAGAAATTGGATCCGGACGCCCTGATGGACGGGCTTCTCACCCCGAAAGCAGTTGCCGACAGAATTTCCCGATCAACCGGTGTCACCGTCACGGCGCGAACGGTCTGGGAACGCGCCAGGGCCATGGGGCTTGGGAAGAAGGTCGGCCGCACGCCGCTGGTGCACATCGACGATGTTCCAAAGATACTGGAATTTCCCCGAAGGGAGCCGCCGCCTGAACCGAACAAGAACTCTAAGACCCTCGCGGCGCTCCGTCGCGCGCGCAGACTGGCGGCGCGCAAGTGACCGATCTTCTTTCCAACTTGCCTCTATTCGCCACCGACCGGCAGCTGGCCGTGGCAATCGTGGGCAAAGAACGCGCCGCGATGTGGGTCAAGACGGTCATCCCGCAACTTGAGCGCAAGGGCTTCCCGCGTGTTGACCCGCTACATGACGGGCGACCCGTGCCTCTCGTCAAAAAATTCTACGATAGTTATTTTGGCATCACGGCAGGCTTTGCTGTGCCGGATGGCCCGGAACGCCTAGGCGAATGGAAAGGTCGAAGAAAGCCAATCGATGACTGACGGGCCACGCCTGATCGGCAGAGCCGAAGCCGCCGCCTACTGCGGCATCACACCAACGGCTTTTAGTCTGTGGGTGCGCACGAACATCATGCCGCCGGCAATCCCTGGCACGCGCAAGTGGGACAAGAAGGCGATTGATGCCAAGCTTGACGAAATCAGCGGACTGGTGGCCAACAACAGCCAAGAGGATGAATTTGAGCGATGGGAGCGCGAACGCGGTAAACTGAACAGTTCCCTCTAGCGTTGCAGATGGCGCCGCTTTTCGCTCGACTTCTAAATTAAAACGTGTTCCTTATCGTTATACGTGGGGGGAGCACAGATGAAGATTTCTTTTGTATTTTTTGCGGTGGTTGCTTGTCTAGGGCTGGCGGCATGCGGTTCAGTCTCAAGAGGAGTAACTGAAAATGTTGTGATTTCTGCGCTTCCAACAGACGCGAAGATCACTACTTCGTTGGGGCATAGCTGTCCTCAGTCCCCATGCACTATAAAGGTCGAGCGCCGCGCAGAGTTTACCGTCTTCGCCGAAAAGCCTGGATATAAACCCGGAAAAGTAGACGTTAAAACGAAGATTAGTGACGGCGGCGCCGCTGGTTTTGCTGGTAACATATTAGTCGGCGGCATTATCGGGATGGGCGTTGATGCGGCAACAGGCGCGGCGCTCGACCACTATCCCAATCCAGCATATGTCGTTTTGGACCCTCTAGACCCCAAGGATCCGAAAACACCGGCATTCGAGAGACCCGTCATCGAACCACCGAAAAAAGACGCTCCTTCAGTCTGATAGAAAACCGCCGCCACCCGTGAAGGCAGCGGCGGCAAGTTGCGCCAGCATCGATTTAGTTGGATGCCAGGTAGGTAATACCGCTTAACGACGTGTAAGTGCCGTCCGCTGCTGAAAAGGCTTTGATGGTGCCGTCTGCGTGGACTGATATTTTCGAAGAACCTCCATTCGTAGCGACGGAGAAAATAAGGTCTTTTACCGGGCGAAAGCCGGTCGGGAGCGTTCCGATAACGGTGTCCGCCGTCGTCGTACCTCCCGCGACAAGCCCAGACACAGCGCATGTTCCGTCTGCGGTTTTTGACACTTGAGCGTCGCCCCACGGGGTCCCGTAATTTGTCCAGCCGTTAGCTAACGTGATCGGCAAAGCCAACCCCGACCATGGATTCCAAGTATCGCCAGCCACGTCTGCAGTTCGCGTGATAACCTTGGATGCGCCTGGAGTGTAGGAAAAAAGCCTTTGTACTGCCCCGCCATCGACATTCCGCTCGCTCACTACGAAACCATCAATCGGCCAGCCATTTTCTGTCGTGGCCCGATTGGTGGAAATCGCGTCCAAAAACTGGCTAGGAGTCGCCCCACTGGAAAGGCTGCTACTTACAGCGCCGTTATTGCTGACCCGGTTCGTCGCATAACGGGCCACAGAACTCCTTGGCAAAAGCCAGTCACAAAAAGCACCCCAAATCCGCGCGTTGAATTGGTTTATCGGGTGAACGGCACGGCCATCCCCATAAGCATCATCCATGAAGATGCCAGCCGCGTCTCGTGCGTCTAAAAACTCTCCGTACGTATCAAAATACGCGCATTTATGCTTGCGAGCCATCGTGAGGTAGATACCGCGGATTTTTTCATACCATCGCTCATCTCGGCCATTCGGGCTGTCGCTCGTCGCGTTCGGCCCCTTTAGAACGATCGACAAGGATCCAATGCCCCCGCCAGCAGCCGCGCGAATAGCCGTTAGCTTCGCATCCATTGTCGCATGGAGATTGGCCAGCCGGTTTTCCAGTGACCCGCCCGATGCATCGTTGATGCCATAGCTATAAATGTGCAAGGCGTTGATACCGCCCAAATAGGCGGAAACATCAAGATCGGCCCAACTCGTTCCGCCGACAGCCTGATTGGCCAAGATGAAGTTTGGCAAACCTTTATCAGCGATAGCCGTCTGCAGCACGGCAGTTGGCGTAACCGGCCCATAGTCATTTGTTGCCGTGCTATCCCCGAAAATAGTTGCGCGGAATGTTCCGAGGGGATTGCCTTGACCGAGCGCCAAGTAGGCGTACAGACGTTCAAGATACTCTCTTCCGGCATGGAGATTTGTCAGGCCGGCGTAGGAGTTTCTCTGCCTTTGGCCGCCCGTGACAGCAGTTACGAGCTTTCCTGGTCCGATGAATGAAACCCCATAAGGGTTGTCGTTGTTGCTCACCAGATACGTTTTTCCGGCTGGCAGATAGATTTCACCGCCAAAGCCCACATACGCAGCAGCCGCGTCTCGCGCAACGGTGTCGTCCGTAACACCGTCACCCACCGCACCAAACCAAGACGCGGCAACATCGTCCTCAACGACGCGAACCCACGCGCCAGAACTTGCAGATATAGCGTTGGCCTTGACGAAGACGCCCTCCAATGTGTCCGCGGCAATCTGCGAACTGTAGTCGCCAGAGCGCCAAATGAACTGACCTTCGCGGCCGGACTCGATCAAATACGCCTGCTGAATGGTTCCGGTGTCTAGAGCCTTAAGCGCGGTGCGCGTCGGCGTGTAGACGTTCGGTACGGCGCCTATTGCAGCATCCCGAGCCGCCTCGGCAGCTACCTGCGCGGCTTCCGCGGCCGGAACGATAGACGCCGTTGCTTGATCGCTCAAAAGCCGGAAGGTCGTGCCAGACTTAACGCCAAGCACAAGCATACCGGACAGCAGCGCGTTGGCCGCAACGTTGTTGCCTGACGCCGTCTTGATAGTCAGTGCAGGCTCGCCGTTGAATGCAACCGTGACCGGGCTAGACGTGTTCGTGGTCGCGATATTGAGCAGCACAAGCGCGGATTCAGAAATCGGCAGCGCGCTCGTTGCAACGATGGCATTAGCCCCACCAGCGCCCGCATTGCTAGCGACAATCAGCCCGTGCGGCAGGTTGGCGACACGGGACCAAGAGCCGGAACCGGAGGCGCCAGACTTGCGATAAATGCCGTTGTAGGCTGCAGTCGTGTCATTGACGACCCATGCCATAGTGTTTGCCGCATATGCCAGCGACGCGTAAAGATTGGCGCGCGTATCGAAGACGGCAGAAGCGGCAGCGGTTGCCGTCGTGACCGCTTCAATTTCAGTCCCCCACACCTGCATTTTCTGCAGGCTAGGAGAACGTGGCGTGCCGTTGTCGTTCGCTGGCGCAAAGATGTCTTGTGACTGGTAGGAAAGCAGAGCCATTAGCGTGCCTCCTCCGGCCAAAACTCAGTTGAACCGTAAGAAAAATACTGAGTGAGATTAGCCGCGTCTTCATCCGCCAAAGAATCTCGGCGGTCGGCTACTTCCGCGAAAACTGCGCGAGCGGCCGCGGGTGTGAGGGCGCCAGATTTAACGAGCGCGTCGGTAATGTTTCCGGCAAATACGCAGAACGCATAGGCGGTTGAATCAGACATAGATTTCCCTCCCGCCGGTCGCACCGGCTGGTTCGTGGTGGTGGTAGTGGTGTGAAAAAGCCCGCTCGACGGCGGGCTGGTGGCTAGGCGGCGCGTGAAGCTCGCGTGGGATCGATTTTCTCTCCCACCACATCCGGCCAGGTCAGAAGCTGCCGAGTTTCGTAGCTTTCGGCCCGTACCACCGTGAAATCGAGGTGGCCGCCAATGGTGTGGCCGGATTCCTTGCCGGGTGCGGCTGGGTTGGCTAGCGGTTGGCGCCGCATGCAATTGAAGAGGAACGCCGCATCAGCCTCTAGTCCCTCTGAAATGGACAAGTGACCATAACCGGCCATGTCCTCGCCAGTTGGTGCGGCGCCTTGTGCGAATGCGCGCGGCATCTCCTGCAGCGCGAATGGCGGCACGCTGCTGGCCGGATCTACGAACGTCGAGAACACGAAGCAAACGGGTCCGGACCTTTCCGAAATTGCACCAATCGCCATGCGCATGCCTGTGTCCAGGTTCGGCTTTCGCGCGATCTTTTTTAAGGCTTTGCGGAGCAACGCAATTGTTTCGTCAACGCTTTTGGTGGTCTCTGCCGCAGCCATGATGGTGTCGGCCAAAGCGGAAATCTCAGAGACTACGCCAGACCCAACGACGGCGAGCGGCACGTCATCGGACAGCGCCACCTTGTAGGTCGAACCTAGATAGATGCCGTCAGCAGTATATTTCGCGCCGTCTGAAAGGATTTCGACGCGGTCGGCATATGGCGCCAGCATGAAGGCGGTCATTGGGCTTCCTCCAGTATGAAAATTGAACCGCAGACAGACTTCTGCGCCTCCGTCTCCGCCTGCAGCGCCGCAGTGCGCTCCTTGATCTGCTCAACTTCGCGCTGGAACTCGGATTGTTTGCCGCCCCCACCGCGGGAGCCGCCGCCGGGCTTGCCGCCTGGCTTTGTCGTTGGCGTTGCCGCAAACGCAGGGTCATTGATGGATATCGGCTGCGGGGCGGCAGGAAGGCGCGTGGCTTTTGCAGTTGTTGTGTTCGGAACGGCGCCAGGCTTGCCAAGGACGCTCTTGCGGATTGCTTCCGCGGTCAAGTCGCTGGCTTGGTTGACTTCGTTTTCAAACGCCTGGTTTATTCTGTCTGAGATTGCGGCAGTTGACGTGACGGTTAGGGCGCCGCCAAAGAAACTCTTTTGCGCACCGTCTCCCGGCAGAAGATTGACGATATCGCGCCCGATGCCATCAAAACCAGAAAGCCTCCCGATGGCCCCCGCAAAATCGTTAGCGGACTCGATGCCAAAGCGGAACTGCTCAACGACAACCTGAATCTGTCTGATCAACTTGTCAAAATTCACCGAATTGACAAAGCGGCTGACGTCATCGATTGCGACACCAAATGTCTGGCCGGCCTCTGACGACTGGTTGAACTCTTTGGCCGCGTTGACTAGAGCTGTTCCGAGGTTTGTAAGTCGCTGGTCAATCGTGAAGACAGAGTTTGCCACCTTCTGCTCAAGCACTGGTGCGCCGGCCTGAAAGCCCGCAAAAAACGCCTTTGACGACAATTCGCCATCAAGCATGATTTGCCACAACTTCGCCACGGAGCCGTCGGCTTCCTTGATGCCTGCGGCAGCCGCTTGCAGGATAGTTGGCGCACCCTCAAGGACAGAATTAAACTCTTCTGCCCTTACGGTCCCGCCGCCGAGCGCTTGGCTCAACTGCAGGAGCGCTCCGGACGCCTGTTGTGCGGACACACCGCCAACGCGCAGCGCCAACGCAATATTCTCGGAAAACGAGACAATCTGCTGGCTGGAAATTCCAAGTTCGCCCTGCACTAGTGCAAGACGCCCATAAAGCGTGACAAGGCTTTCAATCGGGGCGGCGTTCTTCGTCGCGGCGGCAAAAAGGCTTTGGTAGACGCTTTCCAGTTCGGCGCCTGCAAGACCGGCCACCTTGAGCGCGTTATCAATGCGTGTCGCAGTGTCGGACAGCTGCTTTAGACCCTGTGCCCCGCCGATTGCGGCGAACGCGGCTGCCGCAGACGTGGCCAACCCGCCAAAGCCAGCCGCGATGCCCTTATTCATTTTCGCAAAGCGGGACTCAATGACTCGGGCGCGCGCGTTCGTGATGCCGTTTGCACGGTTAAGCGCGTTTTCATACTTTTTGATATCTGCACTGAGCTGGACGACGAGGCGTTCTAGGTCTTGGGCGGCCAATGGCCCCTCCTTTTATGCGCACGAGGGCGCGCCGTGGCGGTGAATTGGTGTGGATTATTGCTCGCACACTTCCCTTTTCTGCGAATCGTGCGAGCCTATCGGTGGTTGCCGTCGTCAACCTTCTCTCGCGGCGTAAGCCGGCTCATACGGGTGGGGCCGATGTCGGCCTGAGCGGCAGGAATGATCCTGCTTCGTAGAGAAAGGAGGCAATGACATGCCTGGCATGTTGAAGTCTAAAGTCGTGAAAGTTCGCGCATACGTGCGGCGCAGATTTGGACGTCTAGAACACGTCTGCTCGCACTTTCGCTCGTGGCCTGGCCAGCTTTCATTTGACTTTTAATCCGGACTCGTGACCCGGACCGACGACGGCAACCACCGAAATTTGGGGGGAACGAAATGCCATTTCTGAGATCAAGCGCCATCCGTCGGGCCGAATACATGTCCGCTACGCGTATATTGCGGATATGGTTTGTGGAAAGCGGCGGGCCGTATGACTACTACGGAGTTCCTGAAAGCGTTTACCTCGGCTTAATCAACGCGAGGTCAGCAGGCGAGTACTTCAACTCATACATTCGCGATCGCTATTCGTCTAACCGCTAACCCTCAACATTTGAATCGACAAAATGCACGCATTTGCCCTCAACCGCTCCGATGCAAGCGATCATTTCAGACTTTTGACCGCCCCTCCTGGCCCAAAAAATCCAATGATTTCTCGCGCACGCGCGCTTGCGCGCGCGCGAGGCAAATTCCTGTGTTAGCAATTGCGATGTGGGGCACCACCGGCCCGTGGGTGAGGTCGCCTGAACATCGAAGCACCCCCCCCTACCCCATCATCAACGACTGATGCCGGCCAGCGCCTCGGTAATCCGCCTGACCCGCGCATCTACGTTGGCTACGACTTTTCGAGTCGCAAATGCCGGCGATCGTGCCGCTTCCCAGAGCGGCGGCTCATCTGCGATATCTACCAGGGCGGCGAACGTCTCGGGCACGGCGCCTTGCCGACATAAGCTGATCTCGATCAGATCGGCGGAGTTGATGACGTCAACCTTGTATCCGGCGATCGTCTGAGTTTCGAAATCGGAATAGCGAACTCCAACGGACACGCAGGCGCGCTCGCCCGAAGTGACAGCGTCATACACGGCGCAGCCGTCATCACCGGCCAGAGGCATCCGGAAAGCGAGACCCCGCGTGGTATTGGCAAACTCAAGGCCGGAGGCCGTCGAGCCGTACGACCGGGCATCAGCGTGGTCGAATAGAAGCCGCTTTGTGGTGGGCGCGTGCACAGTGCCCGTGAAGGCGCCCGCCCGGAAGAACACGAGCCGGTCGCCATGCTCGAATACGGTCTCCGTCAGACAGGCAAACCCTTCGATGGCCGGTCGCTTGAGTGTTTTTCCGTCGAGAGCTTTAAACTCGGGCTTTCGGCGGCTGGCTGCCTGCATCGGCAGGCGCGCAGACCGTGCGGGTACTTCAATTCTAGGCGGCCTCATCGGTATTGGAGCTCCTGTGGGATGTCGCGCGATGACATGGCGCCGACCTCGGCTGCGTGGCGGAGCCAGTGAGCCATCGGCGACTGCGGGTCCTTCGGCCGTCCGATGAATGTGGGGTAATCGGCGCGCAGGGCGGCGGCGCTGACACCAGCCTGCTCGATTTCATCGGCCAACGCCGACAGACTGAGGTTAGCGGCATGAAGGCCCGTGAGCGCGGCCACCACTGCCTTCAGTCGCCGTTTATGCTCCTCCGAAACCCCGGCCCGTACTTCGGATTCCCATCGGTGAACGGCGGCCTGTTCGCGATGCGAAAGCACTTCAATAGCGGCCCGTAGTTCGCGGCTGCGCATTGCGAGGCGATGCAGCTTCTCCGCCTTCGTTTCAGAAAACTGAGGTGGGGCCTCGCCAAGCAACTCGGCAGTGCGAGCCGCCATGGGGTCGCGGGGTATCTCGTCGGGTGCGTCGTCTTGCGCCAAGCGGCGGCGGTCGCCATCGACCGCAGTAAGCTCAATCGAGAGCTCACCCTTCTTGGCGCGAATGGCTTTAACTTCGGCTGATTGTTCAATCTTCATTTTTTTTCCATGGTTTTAACGAGCTCGCGGATCCCGTTAAGCGGGAATCTGTGCAGCGCGTTGTCAGCGTTGTCCGAAGTGCCGTAGCGCACGACCGCGCGCTTGCCGGCAAGGCTCAGGGCATCGATCGTCATTTGGCCGTTGCCGACCGTGAGAAAGCCGTCGTCCAAGTCAAGGCTACCCAAGACCGGGCTTCTTGGGAGTATCCGGACGATCGCAGTGAGCGCGTCTCCAGCCGACTTAGGGAGGTCCGCAGCATCGGCTAGCCTCAGGGCAGCTAGTCGCTCATATGTGTCCGCGGCGGTGGCGAAAGTCGGCGCACACAGGCCGAGAATGACCGCCGGCAGTTGTTCTGGCTGCAGATCACCGCCGCGTAGCCCCGGCACAAGACCGGCTTCGCGCAATGTGCGCAGGGTTTGGCGAACGGCGCTGAACCGAAAGCCCAGGAGGACGCCAATCGCCTCCGTGTATCTGGATTCTTTCATTGGTTTCCCCCGGAAATGGTGCGCCGCGCCGGAGCAGGAGGCGGCTCGACGGCGCGGCGCGATCGCCCGCGCAGGACGCGCAACGGGCGAATTTGCGAAAGTCGCAAGTTTGTGGCGCGAAGAAAAAAGCCAGCCCGAAGGCTGGCAGTTTGACCCCTACGAGAGGCCCGATATCTATTATCCGCGCCAGTCTGCGAAATGGGACTTATGCAGCCGACAAGATCTGCGAAAGGCGTCCGCACGCGTCCATGAGCGCCCTTCGCCCCTTTCGCTCGGCTACCTTACCCGCGAACCCAATCACGTTTCCAATGTCGGTCATATTGCGCGCGGTTAGCGCCGCATCGAGCACCGCGACGTCTTGCGGATGAAGCTGTGAAGCGACTTCGGCACGGTCTAAGGTGGTGTCTTCGTCGCGTATCATCGCCCCATGGTTCGCTTTCTTAGGCATCGCCACCCATGAGAAGAAAATGTCGCCGATGTCCATTGATCCAGTGGGCAGCCCAGGCACGGGCTCTTCCGCAACTGCTGGCAAGCCGGCAAAAGCTCTCGCGTCGTTCAGCGGCATGGTTGTCGGCGGCAGTGCCGGCAGCGGCTTACCCCTGACGCGATCTGCACGCTCTCGCGCCTTTCTTCGACTTTGCAGCGTCTGCGGAATGAATTCTCCCGCATAGCAGCCCAGCCAGTCGGCAAGACGCTGCCGCTTGGCAAACTCATCCTCTTCATCAAGGTCGGCACCCTTAGCTCTTCCGAAGCGGTCCACTGGCCGTTTCCCTCGCCATGCGATGATTTGACGGTTGTTGCCAGGGCGCGTCGTCGTACCGTCTGCAACAGTCGGCATCGTTCCGAAGCGCAGAGCGCCAAGCCTGACAATCTGTCCGGAGCGCTTCTCGATGTCGCCGCCTATGGGTCGCCGATCGATGAGGCCGGGTCGATGAGGCTCAAACTCCACGTTCTTGACCGCAGCCATGAGGGCGCCAACGGTTGGGCGTATCTCGTGCTCGCACTCGACTATGGGCGGCGCCGGCTCTTCTTCGGGTGTTTCTTCCTCAAAATTGTCGTTCGCAGGGATGATTGACCAGTTCGTGCGCAGTGGTTCTGCAGGTGGACGAGAAATTGCGCGCCAATTTAGGATGGCAGCCAGATCCTCGGATAGCACGGCATGGCGTGGCGAAGAGGATCTCGGATTAGTGAAGATGTCGGAATCATTTGCGGGCGCAAGTTCGCGCCAGGCGGCCACGGCGGCGCGGTGCTGTTCTGGTGTTCTCACATGGATCTCGTAGGTTGGAAAACGTGATGCCCGTTGTCCGGGTCTTGTCACTGGTGGCATGGCGGCGCCGGCCTGCTTGTAGAGTCGGCATACAATGTTGTTACTAGTGGTTACATTTCTGACTGTCAATTCTTATTGACTTTTCCATAAAAGTATGAGCCAGCCCGCGGAGTGAGCCAAATCAAGCTGATGGCGCCCATGGTTTGGTTTCCCAACAGGCAACATACGCGGTCGGCGCTGCCCCAACCGTTTTTTTTGCACTGCCGCCAATTTCGGCCGTGCCATGAGTGCGAAATCCTTATTCTTGGTCAACTTTTGAATTGCAGATGCGTACGCTTTTGACCCGCGGTGGAGAGCAATCCAAAGGAATCCGATGCCCCGGGGGCTATATTGGCCACCCGTCAGGGCCTGTATGACACTGCGGGCCAGCACGAGCGTCGCCTGGCACTGGACTGTAGCGGCGCGCTGGTTTTGATTAAAAAATCAAAAATGGAAATTTTAGTTGCACATGAGTGGGACGCGGGTACGGCGACAAGCGAAAGTCGCGAAGACTGAAGCCCCCCCGGCGGACGGATGGGGCCGAATGCGCCTAGATTTTACTAAGGTCTATGAACATAACCGGATTAGGTCGAGACTTGTTCTCTGGCGTATCAAGGAACGTGAACCCGCAACGACGGTAAAAATCGACGGACTCCGCCTTTGAATCAACAACAGCAAAGCGGCAACCGACATGTGGGCAGATTAGCTCTTTGGCAACTCCTAGTGAGAATTCCACCAGCATTTTGCCTACACCTCGGCCCTTCAACTGCTCTGTCACGGCCAGTCTTGCAATCTTGACGGCAGGATAGTGCGGGAAGCGGTAGTTGACCTTACCGTCATGTTCCACGCCGTCCTTGAGCGCAACCTCGCCGCAGGTGATTGTCACGTACGCTTTGATGACGTTCTTCTCAGGCTCGAAGAGAGCATACGTCCTTGCGAGATTATTAGTCTCGTATGCCTGCGCGTCCTTCTTAAGAAACATCTTTAAGGGCGTAAAGTTGGCATGACCAAGAGAAAACCCGGAGAGCTTGTCTCCGGGTTGCAACCTTCTCAGAACCAATTCTGCGTCCATGGAAAAGCTTAGCCGGCCTTTTTGACGCTGAAGCGTATCATCCCATCACGCTGGAAGTTTTTGACAGCCTCGGCGCCTTTAGCTACAGCCTCTTTTGCCTCCTTTGAGGGGCGGCCGTACCGGACTTGGTTTTCAAACTTTCGAGCGTCCTCATTAGTGAGGGTGACGCGACCGAAAGCATCGGAATGAATACCCATGGTGGTCTCTCCTCTAAAGGTATGTGTTACACCTACCGTATTTCGTTTAAAAATATTTCCTGTCAACACCGCGTTGACTCTTGCACTCCCACCATTTTTGTGTTACTGCTCCGCAGCTTCTCAGCTGTGGAAGAAGCAGAGGGGCGGTCGAAAATCCCATTTTAATTTTTTAAATCAAACCTAGCCATCTCTATCGCCATTGGCGCCGCAACACTCCGGGCCGCCCCGTTTCGCTAAGTCTTAACCGCCTCCGCAATCGCCACTCGTTCAGATGGTTTGAAGTCTTTGCGAACCTCGTTGGCGTCATGTTCGCCCCGAACAATATTGTCCAGATTCACGCGGCGAGCCGGAATGCGAAGCCAGCCCAGGCTGCGGAAGGCGCGAAGGCGGCGCTCCAAACTTGCTATGTTTAATAGCGGATTTTTGGATCGGATCCCTATAGGAAAAATCCAAAAATCCGGACGGTTTTAACCCTTCGATCACGCCGGGGGGGTACCTATTTTGAAAATAGGTACCCCATCTCCCTGTGGCGGATTTCTTATTGCTCTTCGGATGTCTCCGGAGAAATCCAGAAAAATCCAAAAATCCGACTATGGTTTAAGGCGCCATATCCACTCGGCCCCGCCCCACGTCCCGGTGGCATATTCGCCCGCATCGCGCACCCTTGTGATCGCCGTCCGAAGTGCGTTGCGGACATTATCGGCGCGCTTCGTTGCGTCGGTTTGGGCCGTGACGTATCGCAATCCAAACTCCCTCTTGAGGTCCTCAAGGCGAGCGGCTTGGACTTCCGGCGCATTGGATTCGCCATGCACTCGCACGCGGTGTAGTTCGCAAGCATCGAAGGCTTCGCGGAACGGCTTGTCCGTTTTGCTTGTCTTCAACCTTACTGCCGGCGCCTTGTTCGACATGTCGAAGTCGAGCACGAGCGTTGTGATGGGCGAACCGTCATCACGCTTGGCAATCTCGACGGTGCGCTTCTGGATTCCGGCTATCGGCCCCTCGGCTGCATCTCGGCTCTTCGCGAGGTGCAGGAAGTGGTTTTTCGTGTCGCCCGTGATTTCATCGCGGTCACAGGCCAGCATCAGAGCGAAGTCGGCCGCCGCACGGGCGTTCGAAGAACCACGTAGACCAGCATTCGCATTCTTACCGGCGTGATGGATCAAAATGACGACGATATCGAGCCGCTCCGAAATAGGCTGCAAGGCGTCGAAGACTTTTTGCCAGGCACCGGGATCGTTCTCCTTGTCTTCCGGTATCATTCCCGCAGCCGCCACGGTGTCGATTACGACGGCGACAAGCGGTACACCGAAACGGGATTGCATGCGTTCCGATGCTTGCTCAAGGCGCCGCTCCAGCGACTTGTAGGCGGCTGCGTCTTCGATGGCGCCGAACTTGGTGAGTGTGAAGAACGGCATAGCTTGGGACGGCTTTTCCATCTGCATGCGCCTCGCCTTCATGCGGCCCTCAATTGTGCCTTCGCCTTCGGCTGCCAGATAGACGACGCCGCCCGTTCGCTCGATGTCGCGGCCGGCAAGCGGCTCGCCCGTCATGAGGCAGGTTGCCGCATGGACTGCAAAGAAGGTTTTTAGTGCGCCCGACTGACCACCAAAAAAGCCCACGCCATTACGGGGGATGGTGTCGCGAATGAGCTCTGGCTTCGGGATGTACTCACGATCCTCGCCCATAAAGGACAGGACGCCCCGCTCGTTTTCATTGGTAGGTGTGAGCAAACTGGCCGCGGCCTTAGCGCCGGCCTCCCGCGCTTCCTCGTGGGGCTTGCCAAACTTGGCCCACAGTCGGCTGAAGTCGGCCATCGCCTCGGATCTACTAGAGTAGCGTTCGAACCAGTCGCCAGACGCGGCAAGGAACAATGCACCCGCTTGCTCGGCTGTGTGGCCGTCGAACGCCAGACGCTCCACGATTTTCGCCGCATGGGCCGAGCGGTCGCCGACACCCGCAGCTGCCAGCATGGCGGTAGCGGTGCCTGACGCCTTGACGGTCGCAGCATCCGGAAGCTCACCAACGGTCACAGATGCGGTCTGAGCGGCCTTCTGCGACCAAGGCGCCAGCGCCGCCTTCAGATCCGCAACGCTCTGGACGGTGCCGCCGTAAGGCGCCGAGACAGTGACGAGAACGGGATCCGGACTGCGACCCCGTGCCAGCTTCGTCGCATTCGGCCAGTTCAGCGTACCCGGAATGCGCCATACGTGGGCGGGGTCTACGGTGCCGTGGTCCGCGCCTGTTGCGGCTCGCAATGCCGCGCCAATTTCGCGCGCTTCTGCAGGCGCGGCGGGCTGGTCGAAGATGATTGCGGGCTGGTGATTGCCGGGAGACGTCTCGATGACGAAGTCAGGATCAACGGGTAGCTCGCCTGTCTTGCCGGTGTCGCTGTCCAGATCCGCCACAACGCCCAGCATTGCGACTATGTCCCGCTCTGTCCCGCGCTTGCCGCGTTCGAGTCCACGCCGCATGACGTGCAAGCCAGTATAGACGTTGACACCGGGCGTCGTCGCGTGGGCCATGATTGCCGCGGTCATCCCGTCAACGTCACCGATGTGATGATGGGTGATAGGGCCGGGTCGGTCGCCTGCGTTGGCGTAAAATGTGGATACGACAAGCACGCCATCAACGCCTTGGGCGCACTCATGCAAAAGCGCGACGTGCGCGCGAATGGCGGCTTCATCAAATGAAGGCTGGTTATTGAACTTGAGATTCAATTTCATTGGCTGCAAAGCCTCCCATTGCCGCTACTGCAGCGCGTGTGATTTGCTCGGCCAATTCCGGGTGGAATGATGCCGAGTGCTTACCTGCTGCGTTCGGCGCCAAAGTCCGAAGTCTGCCGTCCGGAGACTTGCGCAGGGTTAGATTGTAGAGGCGAAGGTGCGGGCCAATCTCGATATCAAAGACGGCAAGATCCTTCGGCCGGCCGCCTGGCCGGACGTTTATGATCTTCATCATATCTCCACGGTTCATCTACATGCCGGCAGAGCGCCGGCAGGGGGTGAGTGGCTGTGTGGTGTGTGGGTTTTATGGTTAGGCGGCCACGACCTGCCGGCGAATTTGCTTCTCGAAGTACGGGTGGTACATCGCGAATAGATGCGCAGGTCCGTCAACCATTTGCTGGGTCATGGGGGCGCCTCGCCGGTTTGCTGGGTAGCGACCATTGGAAGCGCGCTTGATGGAGCGCCAAACCTCGGATTGGCCGTCGTACCACGCGTACGCCACCATCCCGTCATCGACCGATTCTAGGAGAGCGACCTCATAAGCGATCAGGTCAATGATGTTGCTCATGCCGCCACCTCTTGCTCTTCCAGCCACTTGGTCAGCGACGAGCGACGGGCGGCGATAAAGCCGCCAAGTTTGAAGTGAGGCAGGAGCCCGTCATAGATAAGTCGATACGTCTGGCGTGGAGTGATGCCGAGGTGGCCTGCAATGGCGCTTGCTCCCAGAAGCAGGTCGCCGGAGTTATCATTGGCTGGTTTCATTTTTCCTCCGATAGGTGTTGACAAGGGTTTGTAGCCGGTGCTATCCAGACGGTGGATTATTCCGTCGATGTAGTTATTGATGGCGGATACATTGGCCGTTGTCAATCCTGCTCGGATACTGCCGCCCCTTCCCTGATCTAAGCTTTATTTTTCTGGGGTATCCCTTGGGGTATTTCGCTATATTGAGAAAAATATCAGCAAGGAAATTCAAGCGGTTGCGCGTCCAACTCGGTAGACACCTCTTCCGCCAACTTGAATTTTTGCCCCCTCGCCAGCCCCATCCTCCCCCGCTCAATCCGGCGGCAGCTTCGTTGCTGCGCCCGGCAGGATGCCATCCGCATGCCTGCGCTCGTCGCGCCTTGCTTCACGCATCGCCACCTCGTGTTCGGCGGCTTCGCGGGCCATGTCGTGTGGCGGAGAGGCAGGCGTTTCGCGCTTCTCGCCCAGAACGGCTGTGCCACGCTCGACGGGCTGATCAGCCCCTTCCTCCCGCCGCCGCGCTTCATCGGCGGGCATGAGGCCGACTTCGGCGGCAAGGCTGGTCAAGGTGCGCTTCGTCTTCGAAGGTTCGGTCGTCATGGCCTGTCTCCTTTGGTTCTCTGCTGTTCGGTTCGAACCCGCGGGAGACGGACCGGTTCCCCAAACGGTCGGAACAGGCGCTGTGCGATCCGACAGCTCCGCGCAAGTTTCGGCGATTACCGACACCTTGTCGGAATAATCGGACCATGATGGTTCGACCGGGATCATGAGGATCAAGACGCAATGCTGAATGACGATCACGTTGTTCTCGATTGGCAGCAGCGCGGCATGCATGCGCGCATGCTGGGGCTGAAACCGCAGCAGAACCCGCTGCTGAACCATCGTCCGCCCCGCGAGGGTCGTCATCTGAAGGAATGGCAGGAGAAGTGCGATGCCTGGCTGTTCGGCTGGAGCATCGAGGATGCCTGCCGCAACTGAGGCGTCTGCTCCATTCTGGCGCAGGCCTTCCCGCCACTGCCGCGCAAAACCATGTTCCGTATCGCTTCGGCACACCCAGTTCGAGACATTAACCCTTAACTAACCAAGCACTTGAACAGTTGCAAACATGTGTCATGCTCAATTTCGGGCAAGGGAACCATGGGCTCATGACACACAGACAATCGAGTGTAGACGACGCTTTCGAGCCAAGCATTGGTTGCCGCTTCAAGGTTGAGGCGGCCATGCTTTCCATGATCGAGGATCTCAGACGCCAGGGCCTCAGCACGGCGGAAATCGCCCTCTCCCTGGCGGATGCGGCGGAGGATTACGTGCTTCGACTGGCCAGTTGTGCCGACGAGGACGAGGCCGCGGCGCCGCATAAGCCGCGCGGCCACTGAACCGCAAGGTCTGCATCGCCGTCTCGCTCATGCAAGATATCCGGTCCATCCGGGCCTCAGCGTCTGGGCGACGATGGGCAGGAACAAAATCTCCTCCGGCCGGTTCGACCCACGAACCCGGACCGTGTCAAGCGGACGCGACAGGGATGGAGAACATGGGTATTTTTCCGCTTTCTTCCCATGGCCAACGAAATGGCAGGCGAGCTTCCCACCTGTCCGGTCCGGGGTCATCCGTCCCACATCACGAAACGGCAAACGACGCCTATTCCGCCGCTTTCTGCGGCTCGGCTTCCATCTCGTAGGAATAACCGTCGAGCATGGCATAGGCCTGCTCGATCACCTTGATCTCGCCTTCCGCCTTGCCGATCGCATCGGCAATCGCATCACAGCGGGCCGTCAGCATGCGGCCGAGCACGTCGCTTTCCGGGCGGCGGCCAATGCGGTCGAGATGATTGCGGATGCGTCCGCGATGCCGCTCGAGTTCCAGGATGTGGAAACGGGTATTCACCACCTTGTCGGTCAGCTTGCGGCGCATGGCGGCCACCGGATCGAAGCTTCCGGGCGCCCGCTCGTCGAGGATGATCTCGTTGACCAGCGTATCGAGAACGAGCAACCCCTCGAGGTCCTTCGAATCGGTCAGCTGCGGATCAAAACCGGTGTCGTCGTAGATCTTGCGGCGCACGGGATCGAGCAGCAGTTCGTAGGAGGTCGTGAGCTTGGCAAACGCATCGACATCGCCGCCGGTATCCGGGTGCGAGGATTTCGCCTTCGTGCGATAGGCGGTCTTGATGGCCGCGCCATCGGCATCGCGCGGCACGCCCAGCAACTTGTAGGGGTCGATCACGGTTCCACCTGGTTTCGAATGCTCCAAGATCAACCTCGTAGTCTTATCGGCAGGAAGGCTCAACCCCTCGCCGCATCTTGTGGCGAAACCGGGGCCGGCTCTTGTCTATCCCCATCCTTCGGTTCATTCATGGCAGCGCGGAGGATCTTCGGCACGCGCCCCTGCGCCACCGGCGCCATGATGAAACTCACGGCCAGGAACGGCAAAAGCACCACAAAACTGACCGTCAGGCTGGCATGTTCCGCAACAAACCCGAGCATTGGCGGCACGCCGATATTGGCGATCAGCAGCGTCAGCGCCAGGGCGGCGAGATTGTCCGCTATCGAACCACGGCCGAGCGTGATGGTGGTTGCGACCGCCAGCGGAAAACCGAGCGCCACGCCGCAGCCCATCAGGAACAGCGCTAAGGCAGCAATGCCGAGGCTGCCCGTCGATAGAAGCAGCACGAGCCCGACGGCAACGCAGGCCGCAGAGCCGCGCACCAGCGTCATGGTGCCGAACCGTTCGCGCAGATTGTCACCCACCATGCGTGTGGCGCCCATGCCGATGGTGAAGCCGGCATAAAGGATGCCGGCGGTCGCGGCATCCGCGTGCAAAACCTCGCGAAGGTAGAAGATGCCCCAGTCATAGACGGCGCCTTCGCTGATGCCGATACCGAAAACCATGATGCAGATCAGGATGATGATCCGGTCCGGCAGCACAAACACCTTGCGCCGACCGGTGGCGATGCGCGGCATGCGCTCTTCCCGCGGCGCGATCTTCACGACGACGAGACAGCAGGCAACGACGATCAGTGCCGCACCCAGCTGGTGATGGAAGGGCGACACGCCGTGCCCGGCCAGAAAGCCGGAGGCAAGAGAACCGGCAAGAAGCCCGACCGACCAGAACCCATGGCTGCGGGAAAGAACCTTCTGGCCCGTGCGCTGCTCAATTCCGGTCGAGATCATGTTCGCCGCCACATCCAGGATCGTGCGGAAGAAACCGAAGAGCAGAAAGCAGAGAAAGAAGCCGAGGATCGGCACGATCGTCAGAAGCGGCGTGATCAGCGCTGCAATCGACAGCATCAGCGGCGCAGTGATGCGCGGCGTCAGATAATCCGTCACACGGCCTGCAATCGGCAGCGCGAGAAAGGTGCCGGCGGGTGCACCGAGCAGCGCCAGCCCCAGCACTGCCTTATCGACACCGAGCCCCTCCTGGATCGACGGCAGACGGGTGAACAGCGAAACAAAGAGGAGCGCATTGCAAAAGAAGAGCAACGCTGGCGGCGCGAGAATCATGCTGGCTTGTCCGGAGGCGGGAAGATGCCGGCACAGTTGCACCACACTCCGGCAAGAACAAGGACGAAGGCGGATCGCTGCAGTGATCGCCTTTGCGAATTCCGGCGTAGTGACCTTCCGGGAACAGGTGCCGCAGGCTCTGCGAAAGCCTGTCGTGCCCATACTTCTAGAATCCTGTGGACTGCGTTATCCTACTGTCACAATCGGGGAGAATGCGCATGCTTTTCCGGACAGCCTCCGCCCTGCTCTGTCTCTTGTGGACCACCCTGCCCTCGACTGCCGCCGAGGATCCGGTGTCCGATGCCCAGAAGATCATCGCGAGCCAGATCAGCGCGCTGATGAGCGGCAATGCAACCGTTGCCTATTCCTTCGCTTCGCCAGCCATCCGCAGCCTGTTTCCGTCGGAAGTCCGTTTCCTCGACATGGTCAGGAAGCAATACGCGCCCCTTTCCAGCCCCGGCCACTATGCCTTTGGCCGGTCAAAGACGGTCGGTGGCGGGGAACTCGTGCTGCAGGAGGTGATCGTCACCGGCCGCGGCGCCAAGGACTGGAGCGCCATCTACGAGATGCGGCTGCAGGATGACGGCAGCTACAAGGTGAACGGCGTGCGGGTGCTGGCCAAGACCGCCAGCACCGGGATCTGATAGGCGAACGAGGCAGGGCGATCAGTCGTCGCCGCGCGCCCAGGCTTCCTGCGTTTCCGCCATGAAATCCTCGTAATGCCCCTCGGCGATCGCCGTGCGGATGCCCTGCATCAGCTCCTGGTAATAGGAGAGGTTGTTCCAGGAGAGAAGCATGCCACCCAGCGCCTCGTTGGAACGAACGAGGTGGTGCAGATAGGCGCGCGAATAATCACGCGTGGCCGGGCAGCTGGATTGCTCGTCGAGCGGCCGCAGATCTTCGGCGTGCTTCGCATTGCGGATGTTCACCTTGCCCTTGCGGGTGAAGGCGAGGCCGTGACGGCCGGACCGGGTCGGCATCACGCAGTCGAACATGTCGATGCCGCAGGCAACCGACTTGATGATGTCGTCCGGCGTACCGACGCCCATCAGGTAGCGCGGCTTTTCGGTCGGCAACACCGGCAGCGTGATGTTCAGCATGTCGAGCATCACCGCCTGCGGCTCGCCGACCGCCAGGCCACCGACCGCATAGCCCTTCAGATCGAGCGCCTTCAAGCCTTCGGCGGAGCGCACGCGCAGCGCCGGCTGGTCGCCGCCCTGGACGATGCCGAACATCGCCTTGCCCGGCTGGTTGCCGAAGGCGATCTTGCAGCGTTCGGCCCAGCGCAACGAAAGCTCCATCGCCCGCTCGATTTCCTTTGGCTCGGCCGGTAGCGCCACGCATTCGTCGAGCTGCATCTGGATATCGCTGTCGAGCAGGCCCTGGATCTCGATCGAGCGCTCCGGCGACATGTGGTGCAACGAGCCGTCGATATGGCTCTTGAAGGTCACACCCTTCTCATCGAGCTTCCTGAGGCCCGACAGCGACATCACCTGGAAACCGCCGCTATCGGTCAGGATCGGCTCCGGCCAACGGATGAGCTCGTGCAGGCCGCCAAGCCGCGCGACGCGTTCCGGGCCTGGGCGCAGCATCAGGTGGTAGGTATTGCCAAGAATGATATCGGCCCCGCCTTCGCGAACCTGATCGAGATACATGGCCTTCACCGTGCCGACGGTGCCGACCGGCATGAAGGCCGGCGTGCGGATCGTGCCGCGCGGCATGGAGATTTCGCCAAGGCGCGCCTTGCCGTCGGTGGCCTTCAGGGTGAACTGGAAGTTTTCGCTGGTCATGAGGTTTTCCGGAAGAGCAGGCTGGAATCGCCGTAGGAATAGAAGCGATAGCCCGTGGAAATCGCGTGGGTGTAAGCAGCACGCATCGTTTCCAGCCCCGCAAAGGCGGAAACGAGCATGAAGAGCGTCGAGCGCGGCAGGTGGAAATTCGTCATCAGCACATCGACGGCCCGGAACCGGTATCCGGGCGTGATGAAAATGTCGGTTGCCCCGGACCAGGCCTTGAGCGTGCCGTCCGGCTCCGCGGCGCTTTCGAGAAGCCGAAGCGAGGTGGTGCCGACGGAAACGATCCGCCCTCCCCGCGCCCGGACGGCATTCAGCGCGCCCGCCGTGGCCGGTGAAACGGTGCCGATCTCCGAATGCATCTTGTGTTCGGCGGTATCATCCGCCTTGACCGGCAGGAAGGTGCCTGCGCCCACATGCAGCGTCACGAAATGCCGCTCGATGCCGGCCGCATCCAGTGCGGCAAACAGATCCGGCGTGAAATGCAGGCCGGCAGTCGGCGCGGCCACCGCACCCTCCTCGCGGGCATAGATCGTCTGGTAGTCGCGGCTGTCCTGCTCGTCTTCCGGGCGCTTGGCGGCGATATAGGGCGGCAGCGGAATATGCCCGACCGCCATGATCGCCTCGTCGAGCGATGGGCCAGAGAGATCAAAGCGCAGCGTCACCTCGCCGCCCTCACCCTTCTCCTCCAGCACCGCATCGAGCGTGCCAAGGAAGCAGGAACTGCCGGAATGGCCAAAGCGGATGCGATCGCCGATCTTCAGCCGCTTGCCGGGCTTGGCGAAGGCCTTCCAGGCATCTGGGGCAATGCGCATGTGCAGCGTCGCCGAGAGATGCAGGTCCGGCGCGCCCTCGCGCGAACGGATCCCTTCAAGCTGGGCCGGGATCACCTTGGTATCATTGAACACCAGCGCATCGCCGGCCTTCAGAAACGACGGCAGGTCGCGCACCACATGATCACTCAGCACTTCGGTCCCATCCGGCTGAACGACGAGCAGCCGGGCGCTGTCGCGCGGGTTTGCGGGCCTGAGCGCAATATTCTCCTCCGGCAGGTCGAAATCGAACAGGTCTACGCGCATGGTGGGGTCCGGGTGCTTCTCATCATCGAAAGGTTGTCAGCGCCGTGTCACGTTGGGCTCGGTCCCGCTGATAAAGGCTGGGACCCGAAAAGAAAAGCGCCCCGGAGATCCCGGAGCGCCCGTTTTTGCTCACGATCTGAGGATCAGGCGGCGATGTCGGCCGCGACCTTCATCGAGACAATCGAATCCGGATCGGACACCGGCTCGCCCTTCTTGATCTGGTCGATGAAGTCCATGCCCTCGATGACCTGACCCCAGACCGAATACTGCTTGTTCAGCCACGGTGCGTCGGTGAAGCAGATGAAGAACTGCGAGTTCGCCGAGTTCGGGCTCTGCGAGCGGGCCATGGAGCAGGTGCCGCGCACGTGCGGAACGGCCGAGAATTCGGCCTTCAGGTCCGGCTTGTCGGAACCGCCCATGCCGGCACGGCCCGGGTTGAAGCTTTCGCCACCCTTCTTGCCGAACTTCACGTCGCCCGTCTGCGCCATGAAATCCGCAATCACGCGGTGGAAGACCACGCCGTCATAGGCGCCTTCGCGGGCCAGTTCCTTGACGCGGGCCACATGGCCGGGAGCGAGATCCGGCATCAGCGCGATGACGACCTTGCCCTTGGTGGTTTCCATGATGATGGTGTTTTCCGGATCCTTGATCTCGGCCATGTCACTCTCCTTGGTGTTTTGGGCGTTCGCCCATTATTTCCCGACGGTAACCTTGATCATCCGGTCGGGATTGGAAACTTCGCCATTGCCGCCCTGGCCACGCTTGATCTTGTCCACATTTTCCATGCCGGACACGACCTTGCCGATGACGGTGTACTGGCCGTTGAGGAACGAGCCCTTGTCGAACATGATGAAGAATTGCGAGTTCGCCGAGTTCGGGTCCTGCGAGCGGGCCATGCCGACCGTGCCGCGTTCGAACGGCACCTTCGAGAACTCCGCCGGGATATCCGGCAGTTCGGAACCGCCCATGCCGGCGCGGCGGGCATCAAAACCCTTCTCCATGTTGCCGTACTGCACATCGCCCGTCTGGGCCATGAAGCCGTCGATCACGCGGTGAAAGGCAACATTGTTGTATTTGCCCTCAGCGGCCAGCTTCTTCACCTGTGCCACGTGCTTCGGCGCAACCTCCGGCATCAGCTGCACGACCACCGGGCCATCCTTCAGCTGGATGGTGAGAAAGTCATCGGCAGCGGCGAGCGCCTGCGAGACGAAGGAGGCGGCGGCAAGCGCACCGGCAAAGGCAAGGGTCATCAATTTCATCGGACAACTCCGTTTGGGAATGAAGAACAGTCAGCGTTTCAGCTTCTGTGTCAGCGCATCAAGAACGGCGTTCGGCACGAAGGCCCTCACGTCGCCGCCCATCGAGGCGATCTGCCGGACCAATGTGGCCGTAATCGGTCGCGAGGCGGTGCCGGCAGGCAGGAACACCGTCTGGATGTCCGGCGCCATCTGCGCATTCATGCCCGCCATCTGCATTTCGTAATCGAGATCCGTGCCATCCCGCAGGCCGCGGATCAGGATTTTCGCGCCGTGATCGCGTGCGGCATGGATCACCAGATTGTCGAAGGAAACAACCGTCAGCGTCTCCATCCGTTCCGGAACGACCTCCGCCAGCGCGCGGCGGATCAACTCCGCCCGTTCTTCGAAGGTGAACATCGGCACCTTGCCCGGATGGACGCCGATGCCGACAACCAGACGATCGGCCACGCTCAGCGCCTGGATCAACACGTCCAGATGTCCATTGGTCATTGGGTCGAAGGAGCCGGGATAGAAGGCGGTCGTCATGTCACCTCTTGGGGCATACGGGCTGGCGATTCCTTGGCCTTGTGTCACGCCGGAGCCGGCTTCGCAAGCACCGGTGGCGATGAACCGCGGATGAATGTCCCGTTCAAGCCTGTTTCAGACCCGGAATGCTTTAGTGCCATCACTGACCGGATGCCGAGAGGCGATGAAGAACCAAGGCCGGTCGGATGGAGACCAACGATGCTTGCCGTTCTCGTTCTCACCGCCGTGCTCGTGTCCTTCGCAATCGAATGGATGATGGACCCGGCCTGAGGCAAACCCTTAAAGATTCCTGAACGCCAGATGAACGGCGCTTTCAGGGTGGCTTCAGAGGGAAACGGTTAAAGCCCGTTCATACTGGTGCGGAACATGTTCGCATCGAACGCGTTCTAGAGACAAGAAGGAACTTGGAAATGTTTGCCAAGAGGAAAACGGCCATGCCGGACACGATTACGATGATCAATCTTGTCTGGACAGCCATGATCGCCGTCATGATGACTGCTACTTTCACTCTCTACCAGGGCAAGTCTGACGCGCCTCATTTCAATTATACCCAGCTCACGGGTCAGTATAACGAGCAGCCCTATTACTGAGGGCTAAAGCTCACGGAGACAGGAGTTACTGCCATGTACCTTGCCATGATTGTGCTCACCGGTTTGATCAGCACCATGTTCGTCGCATCCGTGGCAAGCTCCATTACAGAACTCCGTCGCGAGCGCGAAAATCTTCGCGACTTTGCCCGACGCCACAGTGCATTCTGACTTCCCCTCCCAGGACGAAGACAACCCTCCCAACAAAAAAGCCGGGTCATGCAGCCCGGCTTTTTTGTTGTCCTCACCCCGTTCAGAAACCTGAACGGATATTGATGTGAAGAGCGGGCGGTGACATCACGCCACCCGCCCGCCATTTCTCATTCGGTCTCGCCGCCCGGTGCCGGTTCGCCGAGGTCACCGGTTTCCGCGGTGATCTCTTCGGCCAATACGCCGTTTTCTTCGTCACCTTCCGGTTCGCTGATGCGCTCCACGGAGACCACTTTCTCGTCCTTGGCCGTCGAGAAGATCGTCACACCCTTCGTCGCACGGCTGGCGATGCGGATTCCATCCACCGGCACGCGGATCAACTGGCCGCCGTTGGAGACGAGCATCAACTGGTCCTTGTCCTCGACCGGGAAGGCGGCAACCAGTTCACCGATCTCGTTGGTCTTCGAGGTGTCGGTGGCGCGGATACCCTTGCCGCCGCGACCGGAGGTACGGAAATCGTAGGAGGAGGAGCGTTTGCCGAAGCCGCGTTCGGAAATCGTCAGGACGAACTCCTCCTGCGCCTTCAGATATTCGTAGCGTTCGTCGCTCAGCTGACCTTCTTCGGTCACTTCCTCGCCAACAAGCGCGATATCCTCTTCATCGACCCCCGCGGCACGGCGTTCGGCAGCCGAGCGCTTCAGGTAGGCGGCACGCTCCCAGGGCTCGGCCGCCACATGGCCGACAATGGTCATGGAGATCAGGCGATCGCCTTCAGCGAGCGTAATGCCCCGCACGCCGATGGAATTGCGGCCGGCAAAGACGCGCACGTCCTCGACGGGGAAACGGATGCACTGGCCAAGCGCCGTCGTCAAAAGCACGTCGTCGCCCGGCAGGTTGAGGTCCGTATTCGGCGGCGAACAGGTCTCGACCGACAGGATCTCGTCGCCCTCTTCCTCCAGCTTCATTGCAATCTTGCCGTTGCGGTTGACCTGGATGAAGTCCGACAGCTTGTTCCGGCGCACGGTGCCGCGCGTCGTCGAGAACATCACGTCGAGATTGGCCCAGCTGTCCTCGTCCTCCGGCAGCGGCATGATCGTGGTGATGCGTTCGCCGGGTTCCAGCGGCAGCATGTTGATGAGCGCCTTGCCACGCGATTGCGGCGTACCGATCGGCAGGCGCCAGACCTTTTCCTTGTAGACGATGCCACGCGAGGAGAAGAACAGAACCGGTGTGTGGGTGTTGGCGACGAACAGACGCGTGACGAAATCCTCGTCGCGCGTTGCCATGCCGGAGCGGCCCTTGCCGCCGCGACGTTGCGCCCGGTAGGTGGTGAGCGGCACGCGCTTGATATAGCCGAGATGCGACACGGTGACGACCATGTCCTCGCGGGCGATGAGATCCTCATCGTCCATGTCCGGACCGCCATCCATGATTTCGGTGCGGCGCGGCGTGCCGAACTCGTCGCGAACGCCGATCAGCTCGTCCTTGACGATCTGCTGGATGCGCAGGCGCGACGACAGGATGTCAAGGTAATCGCTGATCTCGGCGCCGATCTTGTTCAACTCATCCGCGATTTCATCGCGACCCAGCGCGGTGAGGCGCGCCAGGCGCAATTCAAGAATGGCGCGGGCCTGTTCTTCCGAAAGGTTGTAGGTGCCGTCTTCGTTGATGCGGTGACGCGGGTCATCGATGAGCCGGATAAGGGATTCCACATCCTTCGCCGGCCAGCGGCGTTCCATCAGCTGTTCGCGGGCGGTTGCCGGGTCCGGAGCCCTGCGAATCAGGTTGATCACCTCATCGATATTGGCAACCGAAATGGCAAGACCGACCAAGACATGCGCACGGTCGCGCGCCTTGCGCAGCAGGTACTTCGTACGCCGGCTAACGACTTCTTCGCGGAAGTTGACAAAGGCCTTCAGCATGTCGATCAGCGTCAGCTGTTCGGGCTTGCCGCCATTCAGCGCCACCATGTTGCAACCGAAGGATGTCTGCAGCGGCGTGTAACGGTAGAGCTGGTTCAGGATGACGTCGGCATTGGCATCGCGCTTCAATTCGATCACGACCCGATAACCCTGCCGGTCGCTTTCATCGCGCAGATCGGAAATGCCCTCGATGCGCTTTTCGCGCACCAGCTCGGCGATCTTTTCGATCATCGTCGCCTTGTTCACCTGGTAGGGAACTTCATCGATGATGATCTGCTCGCGATCACCGCGCATCGGCTCGACGCGGGCACGGCCGCGCATGATCACCGAGCCGCGGCCCGTCTCGTAAGCCGACTTGATGCCGGACCGGCCGAGCACGAGCGCACCCGTCGGGAAATCCGGCCCCGGAATGATCTGCATCAGCTCCGGCAGTTCGATCGCCGGATTATCGATCAGCGCGATACAGCCGTCGATTACTTCCGAGAGATTGTGCGGCGGAATGTTGGTCGCCATGCCCACGGCAATGCCGCCCGCGCCGTTGACCAGAAGGTTCGGGAACTTGGCGGGCACCACGACCGGCTCGGACAGCGTGCCGTCATAGTTGTCGCGGAAATCGACGGTTTCCTTGTCGAGATCGTCGAGCAGCGAATGCGCCACCTTCTGCAGGCGGCATTCCGTATAACGCTGGGCGGCCGGCGGGTCACCGTCGATGGAGCCGAAATTGCCCTGACCGTCGATCAGCGGCATGCGCAGCGACCAGTCCTGCGCCATGCGGGCGAGCGCATCATAGATCGCCGCATCGCCGTGCGGATGGTATTTACCCATCACGTCACCGGTGACACGTGCCGACTTCACGTATTTCTTGTTCCAGTCCAGCCCGAGTTCGTTCATCCCGTAGAGGATGCGTCGATGAACCGGCTTCAGACCGTCACGCACGTCGGGCAGCGCACGGCTTACGATGACGCTCATGGCGTAATCGAGGTAGGAGCGCTGCATCTCCTCCATGATGGAAATAGGTTCGATGCCGGGAGGCAGCTTTCCGCCGCCGGGGGTGCTCTGCTCAGTCAAATCGGATACGATCTCTGTTCGGAATCAGTTGTTTCTTTATAGCGGAACGGCTGTGCGAACGCCAATTTGCGCGATGGTTTTGAACAGGCTTTTGCGCCATTTGCAGGGCATTTCAACACAACGCCCCTCGGGGGCCTCAGGCAACAGCTGTTTGTTCACGCAATGTGGTCTATCCTTGCCGGAGACATTCGGCAAGCACGGGAACAGGGAGAATACCGGATTGGCGACCGCAGACAGCATCATGAGCGCGTTCACGACGCTCCTCGTCACCTTGGATCCGCCCGGCCTTGCCCCGATCTTCCTCGGCCTGACCGCCGGGCTGGATCGCGCCCAGCGCCGGCAGGTCGCTCTCCGCGGCACCTTGATCGCCTTTGCGATCCTGACCGTCTTTGCGCTCTTCGGCGCCGGCATTCTCTCGGTGCTCGGCATTTCCATGGGGGCCTTCCGCATTGCGGGTGGCCTGCTTCTCTTCTGGATCGCCTTCGAGATGATCTTCCAGAAGCGCAACGACCGCAAGGAAGAGACCTCCAAGGCGGCCATCACCATCGACCATATCCAGAACATCGCCGTGTTTCCGCTGGCCCTGCCGCTGATTGCCGGGCCAGGCGCCATTTCGGCAACGGTCCTTCTCGCCGGTTCCTTTGCCGCACCGCTCGACAGGGCCATTCTGATCGGCATGCTGGTCGTCACCATGGCGATCGTGCTGGCGGCGCTGTTGGTGGCCGACCGGCTGGACCGGATCCTTGGCGTCACCGGCCGCGCGATCCTGACCCGTCTGCTCGGTGTGCTGCTGGCCGCCCTCTCCGTCCAGTTCGTCGTGGATGGTGTCCGTTCGGCCTTCGCGCTCTAAATCGCAAAGCTGCCGCACCCGTTTGCGCGACCTGTTCTTAAGACCGAGCGCCGCCAACGCCGCGGCGTCCCCTCCTTCGAAACGATCTTCGCCCGCATGACCATGAATTTTCACCGTTTCCTGCCGGCCACCGCACCACTCAGCCTGCGGCAGCGCATCCGTGCGCCGCTCGGCGCGCTGATCGGCATCACACTCACGGCGCTCGTCGGCCTTGTCGCCGTCCGCCAGGGTCTGCCGCTGCCGGCCATCATCGCCCCCATGGGCGCGTCCGCCGTGCTGCTGTTTGCCGTGCCGGCAAGCCCTCTGGCCCAGCCCTGGTCGGTCGTCGGCGGCAACGGCATTTCGGCGATCGTCGGCGTCATTGCCGCCTCTCTGATCCCGGAACCGGCCCTGGCGGCCGGCGTGGCGGTGTCGCTCGCCATTGCCGCCATGACGGCCTGCCGCTGCCTGCACCCGCCCGGTGGTGCCGTGGCGCTGACGGCGGTTGCCGGCGGGGTCGCCATCCGCGATCTCGGTTTTGGTTTTGTGCTGTGGCCCGTGCTCGGCAATTCGCTTCTGCTGCTCGCGGTCGCTCTGCTGTTTCATCGACTGACAAAGGGCACCTATCCGCACCGCCTGCAGCCGGCCCTCAAGCGGCATGAGACCGATGATCCCGCCGCCGCCGCCCGGATCGGCTTCACCTCGACCGATCTCGACGAGGTGCTGAAGGACTACGACCAGTTCCTCGATATCGACCGCGGCGATCTTGAAACCATCCTGCGACGGACGGAACTGCGCTCCTATCGGCGGCGCGCCATCCATGTGGCGTGCGACAGCATCATGTCGCGGGATGTCGTGGCCGTTGCGCCGGACACGCCGCTGAAGGAGGCGCACGAGCTGATGCGCCGGCATCATTTTCGCGCGCTTCCGGTGACGAACGAGCAGGCCGAAGTCGTCGGCATCGTCACCCAGAGCGATTTTCTCTACAAGCCGCGCTGGGTCGCGGGGCGACCGCGCATCGGCATCATCCAACGCCTCAGCCTGGCGTTTGCCGGCACCAGCGCGCCGAACGACACGGTAAAGGACATTATGACCACGCCGGTGCGTACCGTGCGACCCGAGACGCCCGTGGCCGACGCCATCATCCTGTTTGCCGAAGGCGGACTGCACGACCTGCCGGTCGTTCGCGACGGCAACAAGCTCACCGGCATCATCTCCCAGTCGGACGCCCTTGTCGCCATGCTGGAAGACAGACGGCCGGCAGAGGCCTCCACCTCACACCGGCCGACAGAACCGACCTGACAAACCAGTCTGATCAGGCCTACGTTCCGGATCGGAGAACGCGCGCCAGCCGAAGCCGGGGCGTTCTCCGCCATCCAGTCTCAGCCTCAGAACGGAATGTCGTCGTCCAGATCACGCGCAAAGCCACCGCTGCCACTGCCGGATGACTGGCTGCCGCCACGGCCGGAGCTTGCCGGCGCGCGATCATAATCGTCATAACCGCCGCCGAAATCCCCTCCACCGGCATTGCCACCGCTGCGACCGCCGCCATAACCGACATTGCCGCCGCTCTGGCCCTCGCCGCCGCCACGACCATCGAGCATGGTCAGCGTCGAGTTGAAGCCCTGCAGCACGATTTCCGTGGTGTAGCGATCATTGCCGTTTTGATCCTGCCACTTGCGGGTCTGCAGCGCGCCTTCGATGTAGAGCTTGGCGCCCTTCTTGATGTATTGCTCGACCACCTTGCAGAGGCCTTCGTTGAAGACCACGACATTGTGCCACTCCGTCTTTTCGCGACGCTCGCCGCTGTTGCGGTCGCGCCAGCTTTCCGACGTCGCGATGCGCAGATTGGCGATCGGCCGGCCGTCCTGCGTGCGGCGGATTTCCGGGTCCGCACCGACATTCCCGACCAAAATCACCTTATTGACGCTGCCAGCCATTTCATCACCCTGTCTGCCGCCTCGCGCGGCCATTCGCCTTGGTTTGTTCTCAGTGGTTTGTGGCGACCAGTGTAAACCATCCCCGCCGGCCGCAGGAAACCATACGGGCTTAATCCACAAGCAAATTTGTTCTTTATTTGTTCTAGTATTTCGCTATGATCCTGTCAACATCCTTGGACGTAGGAGTCGAATCGAAAGCTGCATGTGCGGCAAGTCTCGGCTCGACAGCCGCCGAGGGATCACTACATAAGAGGACTTGTCCTCCCAAAGAGCCTTTTCCACGATGAGCGAACTGAAGACGATTTCCATCCGCGGCGCCCGCGAGCACAACCTGAAGGGCATCGACCTCGACCTGCCCCGCAACAGCCTGATCGTGATGACCGGCCTGTCCGGGTCGGGCAAATCATCGCTCGCCTTCGATACAATCTATGCGGAAGGCCAGAGACGGTATGTCGAAAGCCTTTCGGCCTATGCGCGCCAGTTTCTGGAAATGATGCAGAAGCCGGATGTCGACCAGATCGACGGCCTGTCACCGGCGATCTCGATCGAACAGAAGACGACGTCGAAGAACCCGCGCTCGACGGTCGGGACCGTCACCGAAATCTACGACTATATGCGCCTGCTGTTTGCGCGGGTCGGCGTGCCCCATTCGCCGGCGACGGGCCTTCCAATCGAGAGCCAGACGGTCAGCCAGATGGTCGATCGCGTTCTCGCCTTCGGCGACGGCACCCGCCTCTACATTCTGGCGCCGATGGTGCGCGGTCGAAAGGGCGAATATAAAAAGGAACTGGCGGACCTGATGAAAAAGGGTTTCCAGCGCGTCAAGGTCGACGGCCAGTTCTACGAGATCGCTGACGTGCCGGCCCTCGACAAGAAATACAAGCACGATATCGACGTGGTGGTGGACCGCGTTGTTGTGCGCAATGACATCGGCGCGCGACTGGCGGACAGCCTGGAGACCTGCCTGAAGCTGGCGGATGGCCTGGCGGTGGCGGAGTTCGCCGACAAGCCCCTGCCGCCGGAGGAAACCGCAGCCGGCGGTTCGGCCAACAAGTCGCTGAACGAAACCCATGAACGGGTTCTGTTTTCGGAAAAATTCGCCTGCCCGGTCTCCGGCTTCACCATTCCGGAAATCGAGCCGCGGCTGTTTTCGTTCAACAATCCCTTCGGTGCCTGCCCAACCTGTGACGGTCTCGGTGCCCAGCAGAAGGTGGATGAGAACCTCATCGTGCCGGAGGCGGAGCGCACCTTGAAGGATGGCGCGATTGCGCCCTGGGCCAAATCGACATCGCCCTACTACAATCAGACGCTGGAGGGGCTCGGCAAGGTCTTTGGCTTCAAGCTGACGGATCGCTGGTCGAAACTGTCGAGGGAGGCACAACGGGCCATCCTGCAGGGGACCGAGGAGAAGATCGAGTTCAGCTACGTCGATGGCGCCCGCTCCTACAAGACGACAAAAACCTTCGAAGGCATCGTGCCGAACCTCGAGCGCCGCTGGAAGGAAACCGACAGTGCCTGGGCGCGGGAGGAGATCGAGCGGTATATGTCTGCCGCCCCCTGCCCCGCCTGCGCCGGCTACCGCCTGAAGCCGGAGGCGCTCGCGGTGAAGATCGACCGGCTGCACATCGGTGAAGTGACGGAAATGTCGATCAGGCTGGCGCGCGACTGGTTCGAGGCGCTGCCCGAGAAACTGACGGCCAAGCAGAACGAGATCGCCGTGCGGATCCTGAAGGAGATCCGCGACCGACTGCGGTTCCTCAACGATGTCGGCCTGGATTACTTAAGCCTCTCGCGTTCCTCGGGGACGCTCTCGGGCGGCGAAAGCCAGCGCATCCGGCTTGCCTCGCAGATCGGCTCCGGCCTCACCGGCGTTCTCTACGTGCTGGACGAACCGTCGATCGGCCTGCACCAGCGCGACAATGCGCGCCTCCTCGACACGCTGAAGCACCTGCGTGATATCGGCAATACCGTGCTGGTGGTCGAACACGACGAGGACGCGATCCTGACCGCCGATTACGTCGTCGATATCGGCCCGGCCGCTGGCGTGCATGGCGGCCAGGTGGTCGCGGCCGGCACGCCGAAGGAGGTCATGGCCCATCCGAAATCGCTGACGGGCAAATATCTCTCCGGCGAACTCGGTGTCGCCGTGCCTGCCGAACGGCGCAAGCCGAAGAAGGGCAAGGAGATCAAGGTTGTTGGCGCCCGCGGCAACAATCTCAAGAGTGTCACGGCTTCGGTGCCGCTCGGCCTGTTCACCGCCGTTACCGGCGTCTCCGGCGGTGGCAAGTCGACCTTCCTGATCGAGACGCTCTACAAGGCAGCGGCCCGCCGCGTGATGGGTGCGCGCGAAATTCCCGCGGACCACGAGCGCATCGACGGGCTGGAATTCATCGACAAGGTCATCGATATCGACCAGTCGCCGATCGGCCGCACGCCGCGCTCCAATCCGGCCACCTATACCGGTGCCTTCACGCCGATCCGTGACTGGTTCGCCGGCCTGCCGGAAGCCAAGGCGCGTGGCTATCAACCCGGCCGCTTTTCCTTCAACGTCAAGGGCGGCCGCTGCGAGGCCTGCCAGGGCGACGGCGTCATCAAGATCGAGATGCATTTCCTGCCGGATGTCTACGTCACCTGCGACGTCTGCCACGGCAAGCGCTACAACCGCGAAACGCTGGACGTTCTGTTCAAGGGCAAGTCGATTGCCGACGTGCTGGACATGACGGTGGAAGAAGGCGTCGACTTCTTCTCCGCCGTGCCGGCGGTGCGCGACAAGCTGCAGGCGCTGTTCGAGGTCGGGCTCGGCTATATTAAGGTCGGCCAACAGGCCAACACGCTCTCCGGCGGCGAGGCGCAGCGTGTGAAACTGGCGAAGGAATTGTCGAAACGATCGACCGGGCGCACACTCTACATCCTGGATGAGCCGACCACCGGCCTGCATTTCCATGATGTCGCCAAGCTCCTGGAAATGCTGCATGAACTGGTCAACCAGGGCAATTCGGTGGTGGTGATCGAGCACAATCTGGAGGTCATCAAGACCGCCGACTGGATCATCGACATCGGCCCGGAAGGCGGCACAGGCGGCGGCGAAGTGGTCGCGGTGGGCACACCGGAAGATGTGGTGAAGGAAAAGCGGTCCTATACGGGCCAGTTCCTGAAGGAACTGCTGCAGCGGCGGCCGGTGAAGAAGGTCGAAGCGGCGGAGTGATGCGGTCTACCAGAGGGTTGGAACGTCGAAGCTTGTAAATGCCCTGTCGGCTGTGACGAGGGTCAGTCCTTCGAGCATCGCCTGCGCCGCCAGAAGGCGATCGAAGGGGTCACGATGAGGGCTTTCCAGGGTACCGGCAAGGAGGGCATGCGCATGGGTGACGTTCAGCTTGGTCAGTTGCGCATCGACCAGGATCACGTCGAATGTTTCGACCGCGGGGCGCGCCTGTTCAAGCTTGCCGATATGCACCTTGTTTGCAATCTCGAAGCCGCTCACGGCGCTGACGTGACGGGAGAATGCGGCGTTGTCGATGACATCCTTGGCCGTCCGGCTGAGGCGCGGATCAGCCATCAGCCACCAGAGAAGAGCGTGCGTGTCGAGCAGGTAGTTCATTGTCCATTGTCTGCGGGATGGGAATACTTGCCCTCCCATGCATCCAACTCGTCCTGCGACATGGGCTCTAGGAAGAGATCGGCCGGTATCTTGTCGCGCAGGTGGGCCAGTCGTCCATATCCGCGGACAGGTTGTGGCTGCTGGTCTTCAACGGCCACCAGCTTTGCCACCGGCGCGTCATCGCGGGCCAGCACGATCTCTTCGCCGGCTTCGACACGGTCGATCAGCTTCGACAATTCGCTATCGGCCCTGGATATGCGGATCACGGTCATGGGGAAACCTCGCGCTCATCTGCCCCTTAATCTAATCCTTTCACCCGCGCGTCTCAATGGGAGCTTCGCATGACAGCAAACGGCATCATCCGCACCGGCATCGGTGGCTGGACCTTCGATCCCTGGGAAGGAACCTTCTACCCGGAAAAGCTGCCGAAGAAGCGGCAGTTGGAATTTGCCAGCCGTGAACTGACGGCGATCGAGGTGAACGGCACCTATTATTCCAGCCAGAAACCCGCGACATTCGCAAAGTGGGCCGCCGAGGTGCCCGAGAACTTCGTCTTTTCGCTGAAGGCGAGCCGGTATTGCACCAATCGTAAAATTCTTGCCGAAGCCGGCCCTTCGATCGACAAGTTCCTGGGCCAGGGCATTACCGAACTGGGATCCCATCTCGGTCCCATTCTCTGGCAGTTCATGGGCACCAAGAAATTCGAACCGGACGATTTCGAGGCCTTTCTGGCCCTGCTGCCGAAGGATCTCGATGGACTGCCCCTGCGCCATGTGGTGGAGCCGCGTCACGACAGCTTCTGCACGCCGGAATTCGTCTCACTTCTCGCAAAATACAATGTCGCAGCCGTCTGCGCCGACCATGCGGATTATCCGATGTTTGCGGATGTCACCGCCGATTTTGTCTATGCGCGGCTGCAACGGGGCACCGATGACACCCCAACCTGTTATCCGGTCGCGCAGATCGATGAGTGGGCGAAGCGGCTGGAGACTTATGCTAAGGGTGACGTACCGGCCGATCTGCCGCTGAACGCGCCGGACCACAAACCCGCACAGACACCGCGCGACGTGTTTGCCTTCTTCATCTCCGGCGGCAAGGTCAATGCGCCGAATGGCGCACGGCTGCTGCAGAAAAAGGTGGCGGGCTGAGCGCCCTCTGGCGCCTCAGTCGAGGCGCTGCAGGGCATCTGCAATATGGTGGATGAGCGTTTCCGCCGTCAGGCCGCGTCCGGCAACCTGGGCCGCCTCGCCATGCAGCCACACGCCGGCCGCAGCCGCCTCGAAGGCCGGCATGCCCTGCGCCAGAAGTGCGCCGATAATGCCGGCCAGCACGTCGCCCGAGCCCGCGGTGGCAAGCCAGGGCGGGGCGTTCTCGTTGATCAGGACGCGCCCATCCGGCGCCGCGATCACCGTGTCGGCGCCCTTGTAGACAACCGCCGCATGGGAACGGCCTGCGGCGGCCTGCGCGCGCTCCACCTTGCCAAGGCTTGCGTCAGCGGCGATGTCTGGAAACAGGCGTGAAAACTCGCCCTCATGCGGCGTCAGCACAAGGTGCGGTTGGCCCTCGGAAAACCCACTGAACAGACGCTCCGGATTGTCCGAGAAGGACGTAATGGCGTCGGCATCCACGACGGTTGGAAGGTGGCTGACGCGCTGCACGAACCGCTGCGCTTTCTCGCCAATGCCGAAGCCCGGCCCGATCACGAAGGCGTGCAGCTTGGCCGTCGATAGCCAGTCGGAAAGCTGGGCCTCTGTTTCCGTCTGGCGCAGCATGACGGCGGTCAGTGCCATCGCCTGCACGGCCATGGCATCGGCGGGGGAAGCCACGGTGACCAACCCCGCACCGGCGACAAGTCCCGCCGCCGCAGACAGCCGCGCCGCGCCGGTCTTTGCCGCACCGCCGCTGAACACACCGAGATGGCCGCGGCTATATTTATGTGCGGTGCCATCCATTCTGGGAAAAGACGCCGCCCAGATGTCGGGACCGTTGACGGCAATTCTGCCGGCCGAAGCCCGGATGATCCGCTGCGGGATGCCGATATCGAAGACCTCGATCTCGCCGCACAGCTCCCTGCCCGGCATCAGCAGATGCCCCGGTTTGCGCGTCATGAACGTCACCGTGCGCTCGGCCCGAAAGGCGGCGCCAAGCGCCTGGCCGCGCAGACCGCAGAGGCCGGACGGCAGGTCGATCGCAATCACCGGCACCTTAGCCGCACCAACCCGGTCGATCAGGCGCGCGACCTCGATCGGCACATCCCGTGACAGACCGGCGCCGAAGATGCCGTCGATCACCACATCGCCCGCTGACGGCGCATACTCGGCAAGCGGTCGAACCGGCAGGCCGCAGCGGCGGAAGGCAGTAAGCGCATCGCCGCCCAATCGATCCGGCTCGCCATAGGCATGCATCGTAACGCGGGCGCCCGCTTCCACCAGCGCACGGGCTGCCACATAAGCATCGCCACCATTATTGCCCGGCCCGCAGAGAAGCACGAAACGCAGAGCCTCCGGAAAGTGGCGAAGCGCACAGGCTGCCACCGCCCGGCCTGCCCTTTCCATCAGGCCAAACGAGTCGAGACCGGATGCGGCCGCTGCTGCATCCGCCTTTGCCATTTCGTCCGGAGTGAGCAGAATTTTTGCAAATGCCGACATGCCGTCATTGAAGCGGTCACGAGATAAAAAGACAAGCGGCTTTGCGGATCTCTGAATGCCCACAAATTCATCCTTTGCATTGAATTTCATCACAAACTGCCCGCCCGCGAAAAATCCCGTGCCCCGGCGCTCGCGCCCTCATCCTGCCTCTTGCCAGCGGCGCTGCGAAACCATAGCCTGCAATGCGGCACGCGGGGAGAATGCCGCTTCCGGGCCGACACGGCCGGGAAGGATCAACAGGAACCTGTGCGCGTTTGGCACGATACCTGCATAACGACGGGCGGGCGGGACCAAACCCGTCCCAAGGGAGAAGCGGAGAGATATTTTCTCATGAAAAAGATCGAAGCGATCATTAAGCCTTTCAAACTGGATGAAGTTAAGGAAGCGCTTCAAGAGGTCGGACTGCAGGGTATTACGGTGACGGAGGCCAAGGGTTTCGGACGCCAGAAAGGGCATACGGAGCTTTACCGTGGCGCCGAATATGTGGTGGATTTCCTGCCCAAGGTGAAGGTGGAAGTCGTTCTGGCCGACGAGAATGTCGATGCCGTGATCGATGCCATCCGCAACGCGGCGCAGACCGGGCGCATTGGCGATGGGAAGATATTCGTGTCCAACATCGAAGAAGTCGTGCGTATCCGCACCGGTGAAACGGGCGTGGACGCCATCTAAAAGAACCCGGGTGATCAACACCGGGCAATCAAACCAATCTGAAAAGTTCAAGGGAGCTTCCATGACGACCGCAAGCGACATCATGAAACAAATCAAGGAGAACGACGTCAAGTTCGTCGATCTGCGCTTCACCGATCCCAAGGGCAAGCTGCAGCACGTGACGATGGACGTTTCGGCCGTGGATGAAGACATGTTCGCCGATGGCGTCATGTTCGATGGCTCGTCGATTGCCGGCTGGAAGGCGATCAACGAGTCCGACATGGTCCTCATGCCCGACACGGCGACGGTCCACATGGACCCCTTCTTCGCCCAGTCGACCATGGTCGTCATCTGCGACATCCTCGACCCGATCTCGGGCGAAGCCTACAACCGCGATCCGCGCGGCACCGCCAAGAAGGCGGAAGCCTATCTGAAGGCGTCGGGTATCGGTGATACCGTCTTCGTCGGTCCGGAGCCGGAATTCTTCGTGTTTGACGACGTGAAGTACAAGGCCGATCCCTACAACACCGGTTTCAAGCTCGATTCGTCCGAACTGCCGTCGAACGACGACACGGATTACGAGACCGGCAACCTCGGCCACCGTCCGCGCGTCAAGGGCGGCTACTTCCCGGTTCCCCCGGTCGATAGCCTGCAGGACATGCGCTCGGAAATGCTGACGGTGCTCGCCGAAATGGGCGTCGTCGTCGAAAAGCACCACCACGAAGTGGCCTCTGCCCAGCACGAACTCGGCGTGAAGTTCGACACGCTGGTGCGCAATGCCGACAAGATGCAGATCTACAAGTATGTCGTGCACCAAGTCGCCAATGCCTATGGCAAGACGGCAACCTTCATGCCGAAGCCGGTCTTCGGCGACAACGGCTCGGGCATGCACGTGCACCAGTCGATCTGGAAGGACGGCAAGCCGACCTTTGCAGGCGACGAATATGCCGGCCTGTCGGAAAGCTGCCTCTATTACATCGGCGGCATCATCAAGCATGCCAAGGCCATCAACGCCTTCACCAACCCGACGACCAACTCCTACAAGCGTCTCGTTCCGGGTTACGAAGCGCCGGTGCTGCTCGCCTATTCGGCACGCAACCGGTCGGCCTCCTGCCGCATTCCGTTCGGCTCCGGCCCCAAGGCCAAGCGCGTTGAAGTGCGCTTCCCCGACCCGGCCCAGAACCCCTATCTCGGTTTCGCCGCCATGCTGATGGCCGGCCTCGACGGCATCAAGAACAAGATCCATCCCGGCAAGGCCATGGACAAGGATCTCTACGACCTGCCGCCGAAGGAGTTGAAGAAGATCCCGACGGTCTGCAGTTCGTTGCGCGAAGCGCTGGACAGCCTGGACAAGGACCGCAAGTTCCTGACCGCCGGCGGCGTCTTCGATGACGACCAGATTGATGCCTATATCGATCTGAAGATGCAGGAAGTCATGCGCTTCGAAATGACCCCGCATCCGGTCGAGTTCGACATGTATTATTCCGCCTGATCGAAGTTTCAGGTCCTGAACCATCCACACCGGCAGCCCGTGCTGCCGGTGTTTTGCGTTGAAGCCTATGCCGCCCCACGGGCACAGCCTGTGTGCGGGAGGATCAGGAGTGTGTGATGCCGCCCAGCACGAGCCAGCCCCGTCCGATCGACTGGGTCCTTTTCCTGCTCGCCCCGGTCTTCTTCTCGTCCAACATCATCTTCGGCCGTGGCATCACCGGCGATATCGGGCCGTTCATCACGGCCTTCCTGCGCTGGTTTGGCGCGACGCTGATCATGCTGCCCTTCCTCTATCGCGACAGAACCGCGTGCCTGAGTTTCGTGCGGCACAACGCCGGCCTGTGGCTCACGCTCGGCATCCTCGGCATGGGAATCTGCGGCGGTTTCGTCTATTGGGCGCTGACGCTGACGACCGCCTCCAACGCCACCCTGATCTACACCACATCCTCGCTCTTCATCATCCTGTTCCAGTGGCTCTTCCAGGGGCGTCGGCTGATCGGTCGAGAGATCGTCGGCATGGTGATCGCATTTGCCGGCGTCACCGTCATTGTGCTGAAGGGCGATCCGGACGCCCTGCAGCATTTCCGCTTCAACGTCGGCGATTTCGGCGTCCTCCTCGCAGCCGTGGCCTTTGCGGTCTATTCCATGCTGCTGCGCAAACCAGCCGTCGCCGCGATGAAGCCGATTTCGCTGTTCGGGCTGCTTGCGGCCTCCGGCGCCCTCGTTCTTCTGCCGCTGGCCGTCGTCGAACTCCTGTCCTCGGCACCTCTGCCCGACAGCACCGACGATTGGCTGAAGCTGGCAGGCATCATTGTGTTTGCCTCTCTGTCAGCATTCTATTGTTTCCAGCATGCCGTGCGCGTCTTCGGCCCGGCAAAGGCGGGAATGACGCTCTACCTGATGCCGCCCGTGTCGATCCTGCTTGCCATTCTTTTCCTGGGCGAGCGTTTTGAGGCCTACCACGCCGCCGGCATCGTTCTGGTGACCGGAGGGGTGGTTCTCGCGACTGCGCCGAAACGACGGGCGCTGCAGGCCGTTGCATGAGGTGATGCGGCAGTTCAGGATTCCGCAAGCCTCGCAACCGCCTGCCCTTGATGTCAGTTTTGTGAATTCCCACATGGGATGCGAAAGGAAGTTCGCGCCATGAAACAACGAATCGCAAAATTCACGATCGGCGAAGTTGTTCGCCACAAGGTCTTTCCGTTCCGCGGCGTCGTGTTCGATGTGGATCCCGAATTTGCCAACACCGAGGAATGGTGGAATGCCATTCCGGCGGAGATCCGGCCGAACAAGGACCAGCCCTTCTATCACTTGCTCGCGGAAAACGATGAGACAGCCTATGTCGCTTATGTGTCCGAACAGAACCTGGAGCATGACGGCAGCGGCATTCCGTTGAAGAACCCGCAGATCGCCCAGGTCTTCGAACAGGCCCCGACCGGGCAGCTGAAGCCGAAGGCGATGCTTGCGCACTGATCGGAGCTGGCTTCGTTAGCACGAACCAAGCACCTGAAACGCAGAAGGACGCCCGTCGCCGGGCGTCCTTCGCACTTCATGACAATGTCAGAAGGAGCAGCCAGATTACTGGCCGGCCTTCGCAGCATTCTGGGCGTCTTCCAGCTTCTTGCGAGCCTCTTCCGCCTTCTTCTGCATGCTTTCCTGCAGGCTGCGCTGGCTTTCGGCGAGCTGCGACTGCGAAATCGGCTTGCCGTCGAAGGCGCCGGTGAAGCCGCTCAGCGAAACCTTGATGGGGTTGGCGGCGCGGCGGAAGTTCACCGAGGTGAAGACCACTTCCGTGCCCTTCTTGAGGCTGGCGATCATCGGATCGGTCAGCGGGATTTCAGCCGTGCAGCGATCCGGAATGCACAGAACGTAATCGAGCTTCTGCGGCTTGGCGCCGTCGATCTGCATGGTGATGCCCGGCTGGATCAGGCGTGCGGACGGAACCGACACCTGCATGATCTTGCGGTTCACCTGGCCTTCGACCGTGATGAGGCCGACAGCCGTGATCAGCTGGCCGTTCTGCGACAGAAGCACGTTCTGCACGGCGCAGACATCGCTATCGCCCTGCTTGTCGCAGGTCTTGAACCAGCCGAGCGGCGGGGCACCGGCCGGTGCGGCAGCATCCTGCGCAAACGCAGCCATGGGGCTAGCACAGATGGACAGGGCAAGGGCGGACACAGCCGTCCTGATAACTTTGTGTGCGTTGATCGTCATACCGAGATCCGTCTCCTGAAAGCGGTTTTCCGAAGCCTGCAACGGCTGCTTCGTGCCGGGGGTCTTTCGCCACCACCTGTCGTTTAAATGAGGCAATTGAATGACCCGCCCGTTCGCCTCACCTGTTACATCGGCGATGTTTCGATATCCAGCCTTAACTTTGCGGTTTTGCCGTTTGCCTTGAAGTTTCGCGGCCACGAATTGGTTTTTGCCTCGCCGATACGTTAGCTTTACGCGAATCACGCTTCCACCGTTTGCCACGAGGTGACCATGCGCCGCCTGACATCGCTGTCCTTGACCCTTGCTCTTCTTGCCGGCCAGGCATTGGCCGAGCCCCTGCACGGCGTTGCCATGCACGGCACACCGGCGCTGCCGGCCGATTACAAGCATTTCCCTTACGTCGATCCGGACGTGAAGAAGGGCGGCAGAATAGCCTACGGCGTCGTCGGCACCTATGACAGCCTCAACCCGTTCAATCTGAAGAGCATCCGCACCACGGCCCGCGGCATGTGGGACAATATCTTCGGCAACCTCGTCTACGAATCACTGATGGTGCGCTCGTCGGACGAACCCTTCACGCTCTACGGCCTGCTGGCGGAAAGCGTTGAATGGGATGAGAACCGCACCTTCATCCAGTTCAACCTGAACCCGAAGGCCAAATGGTCCGACGGTCAGCCGGTGACACCGGAAGACGTGATGTTCTCGCTGGAAATCCTGCGCGACAAGGGCCGCACGCCCTTCAGCAACCGCCTGAAGCCGGTGGAGAAGATGGAAAAGATCGGCGAACACGGGGTTCGCTTCACCTTCAACGACAAGGTGGACCGCGAGTTTCCGCTGATTCTGGCCTTTGCCACCCCGATCCTGCCGAAACATGCGATCGACGCGGCCACCTTCGACCAATCGACGCTGAAAGTCCCGGTCGGTTCCGGCCCCTACACGGTCAAGTCCCTCACGCCCGGGCAGAAGATCGTCTACGAGCGCGACCCCAACTACTGGGGCAAGGACGTGCCGGCGAAGGTCGGCTTCGACAATTACGACGAGATCTCCGTCGAATATTTCCTGCAGGAGAACACGCTGTTCGAGGCTTTCAAGAAAGGCGCGATCGATGTTTATCTCGAGGGAAATCCGACGCACTGGTCGCGGGCCTATGATTTTCCGGCAGCCAGCAATGGCGATGTGGTGAAGGACGTCTTCAAGCCGGAACTGCCGACCGGCATGCTGGGCTTCGTCTTCAACCTGCGCCGTCCGATCTTCCAGAATGACGGCGTTCGTGAAGCATTGTCGATGGCCTTCGATTTCGAGTGGGCCAACCGCAACCTGTTCGATGGCGCCTATACACGCACCGAAAGCTTCTGGCAGAACTCAAAGCTTTCCTCGGTCGGTCACCCCGCGGACGAGAAGGAACTTGCCATCCTCGGGCCCGCCAAAGACCGGGTGGCACCAGAGATCCTTGCCGGAAAGTCGATCCTGATGACGTCTGACGGTTCTGGCGGAGACCGCAAGATCCTGCGCGAGGTCGTCGAGACCTTCAAGAAGGCCGGTTATGCGATCAAGAACGGCAAGATGATGGATGCCTCGGGCAAGCCGCTCGCTTTCGAGATCATGACGCAGAACCAGGACCAGGAGAAGGTGGCGGTTGCCTATCAGCGCACGCTGAAGATGATCGGGATCGATGTCTCGATCCGCACCGTGGACGACGCGCAGTACCAGAGCCGCTCCGGCTCCTTCGATTACGACGTGATCATGAAGTCCTACCCGTCGTCGCTCTCGCCCGGCATTGAGCAGGTTGGGCGCTGGGGCTCCGATTCGAAGGATCGCCCCGGCAGCTTCAACTTCGCCGGCTTGGGTGATGCGGATGTCGATCGCGCCATAGAGGCCATGCTGAATGCCAGGACCATGGACGATTTCACGGCGGCCGTGCGTGCCTATGACCGTTTGCTGCTGGCCGGTCACTATCTCGTGCCACTTTACCATATCGGCGAACAATGGGTTGCGCGCTGGAAACATATAGAGCATCCCAGCGCAACGCCGCTTTACGGTTATCAACTGCCGACCTGGTGGGATGCGCGCGCGCAGAAGTGACGCGGTCTCGCCCAGGCAACCTGAAAGGAAAAGACCATGGAAAGACTGACGATCGACCTCGTATCCGACGTGGTCTGCCCCTGGTGCTATCTCGGCAAGGCCCGCCTTGAACTGGCGATTGCCGAGGTGCAGGATACGGTCGGCATCGACATCAACTGGCGCCCCTACCGGCTCAATCCGGATTATCCGCCGGAAGGTGTCGACCAGAAGGCAGCCCTGGAAGCCAAGCTCGGCGGAGCCGAAGCCGTCTCCCGTGGCCATGCCATGCTGTCGGAACTCGGCCGGGAGGTCGGCATCGCCTTTGATTTCGAGGCGATCAAAATCGGCCCGAACACACTCGATGCGCACCGTCTGATCCACTGGGCCATGACCGAAAGCCGCGAGCATCAGGAACGGGTCGTGACCCTGCTCTTCAAGGCAAATTTCGAAGAGGGCCGCAATGTCGGTGACCATGCCGTTCTGCTCGACATTGCGGAAGAGGCCGGTCTGGAGCGTTCGGTCATCGCCGCGCTGCTGGCGTCCGACGCCGACAAGGACCTGGTGATCGGCGAGATCGCCGCCGCCCAGAAGATGGGCGTCAACGGCGTTCCCTTCTTTATCATCGACCAGCAATATGCAGTCAGCGGCGCGCAGACACCGGACGTGCTGGCCGATGCCTTCCGCCAGATCGCCGCGGCCAAGGCCGAAGCGCGAGCAAATCTCAACTGAGCGCTTTGACGGCAATTGACGCCTTGATGAGCGAGGCCTAAGTCCGTCAGCAGTCTTTCTCCTGACGGAATGCCCGCTTGTCCTCCTCCGCCGATACCACCCTGAAGGGCGTCGTCATCGCCCTTCTCTGCTTTGCCGCCTATTCCTTCAGCGATGCTGCCGTCAAACTGGTGGATGGCCGCGTGCCGCCCTTCCAGGCGGGTTTCATCGGCACGCTTGTCGGCTTTGCCGCCGTGCCTTTCCTGTTAAAGCGCGGCGACAGCTGGCGCGACATGCTGCGCACGACGAACCGGCCGCTCTGGCTTTTGCGTTTCGTCTGCTCCTCGATCGGTACCGTCGGCAGCATCATCGCGTTTACCGAACTTTCGATGGCGGAAGCCTTCTGCCTGATCTTCCTGCTGCCCTCCTTTGCCACCATCATGTCGGTCATCTTTCTGAAGGAACAGGTCGGGCCCAACCGCTGGGCCGCCGTCATCGTCGGCTTCATCGGCGTGCTGATCGTGCTGCGGCCAGGCTTTCGCGAACTCTCGATCGGCCACCTGACGGCCCTCGCCTCCGGCTTCACCGGCGCCGTCTCCGTCATCATCTACCGCTATCTGGGCCCAAGCGAGAAGAACATCTCGATGTATGGCGCCGGACTGCTCGGCGGCCTCATCGTCTGCGCGGTAGCGATGATCCCGCAATGGACGACACCGACGCTCGTGGATCTCTCCTTGCTCGTCGTCTTCGGCCTGCTGGCCGCCGTCGGCACGGTTCTTTTGATGATCGCATCCTTCTACGCGCCGGCCGCCATCGTCACCCCGCTGCAATACAGCCAGATGCTCTGGGCGATCCTGCTCGGCTATCTGATCTTCGGCGATCACGTCGATCTGTGGATGGGTGTCGGCATCGCCCTCATCGTCGGCTCGGGCCTGTTGACGCTCGTGCGTGAGCGCAAGCGTGGCACGCCCCTCCCGCCGCCGGTCGCCGGGCAGGCAGAAGCGGCGATCGCGGTAAAGCCGGAAGAGGAACGGTAACCCCCTCGCCCCGCTTGCGGGGAGAGGGCTGGGGTGAGGGGCTTTTGCGGCGGAAAAGCGTGTGGGCTGCCCCTCATCCGGCCTGCCGGCTACCTTCTCCCTGTTGAACGGGGAGAAGGTGAATCGCTGAACCGCCGCCATCACCACAGAGCAGTGCGTCAGCCCTGTTTCGCCAGATCCGACAGCTGCGCCATGATCTGTGCTGCCGTTGACAGCCGCTTTTCCGGCGTTGGCAGGTCGCGGGTCAAGAACACGCTGTGGTCGGGGCGGATCTTTGCCATCGTACCCTGCTTGGCAATGTAGCCGACGAGCCCCGCGGGATTGGGGAACTGCTTGTCGCGGAACTGCAGCACGATGCCCTTTGGCCCGGCCTCCAGCTTCTCGACGTTGCCGATGCGGCAGAGCGACTTGATGTAGACGACCTTCAACAGGTTCTGCACCTCGACCGGCATCGGGCCGAAGCGATCCACCATTTCCGCGCCGAAGCCGTCAATCTCGGAAAGCTCTGTCAACTCCCCAAGACGGCGATAAAGGCCCATGCGCAGATGCAGGTCCGGCACGTAATTCTCCGGAATCATCACGGTGATGCCGACGGAAATCTGCGGCGACCAGCCGGTGTCGAGAACCTCGTCCTCGCCCTTCACTTCGGCCACGGCTTCCTCCAGCATCTGCTGGTAGAGTTCGAAGCCAACCTCCTTGATATGGCCGGACTGCTCCTCGCCCAAGAGATTGCCGGCGCCGCGGATATCGAGATCGTGGCTCGCCAGCTGGAAGCCAGCGCCCAACGTGTCGAGCGACTGCAGCACCTTGAGGCGCCGTTCGGCCGTCTGGGTCAGCTGCTTGTTGACCGGCAGGGTAAACAGCGCAAAGGCGCGCACCTTCGAGCGCCCGACGCGGCCGCGCAACTGGTAGAGCTGGGCAAGGCCGAACATGTCGGCGCGGTGCACGATCAGCGTGTTCGCCGTCGGCACGTCGAGGCCCGATTCGACGATGGTGGTGGAGAGCAGCACATCGTATTTGCCGTCATAGAAGGCATTCATGATGTCTTCCAGCTCACCCGCCGGCATCTGGCCATGGGCGACGGCCACCTTCAGCTCCGGCACGTCGGACTGCAGATAGGCCTGAATGTCGGGAAGATCGGCCAGCCGCGGGCAGACGTAAAAACTCTGGCCGCCGCGATAATGCTCGCGCATCAGCGTTTCGCGGATGACGAGCGGATCAAACGGCGAGATGAAGGTCCGGACCGCCATGCGGTCGACTGGCGGCGTGGTGATCAGCGAGAGTTCGCGCACCCCGGTCATGGCGAGCTGCAGCGTGCGCGGGATCGGCGTGGCCGACAGCGTCAGCACATGCACGTCGCTCTTCAGCTCCTTCAGCTTCTCCTTGTGCTTCACGCCGAAATGCTGCTCTTCGTCGATGATCAGCAGGCCGAGATTGGCAAATTTGATGCCGGTACCGAGCAGCGCATGCGTACCGACGACGATATCGACCTTGCCTTCGGAAAGATCCTTCTTCGTCTGGTTCAGCTCCTTGGCAGTGACGAGGCGGGAGGCCTGCTCCACCCGGATCGGCAGCCCACGGAAGCGGTCCCGGAAGGTCTTGAAGTGCTGGCGGGCGAGAAGCGTCGTCGGCACGACGACGGCCACCTGCGCGCTGTTCATCGCGGCGAAGAAGGCAGCCCGCAGCGCCACCTCCGTCTTGCCGAACCCGACATCGCCGCAGACGAGGCGATCCATCGGCCGACCGGCGGAAAGATCCTCGCGCACCGAATCGATGGCATTCGCCTGGTCTTCCGTCTCGTCGTAAGGGAAACGCGCGGCAAATTCGTCATAAAGCCCTTCCGGCGTGGCAAGCACCGGCGCACGGCGGGTAATGCGGGTGGCAGCCAGCTTGATCAGCGCGTCCGCCATGTCGAGCAGGCGCTTCTTCAGCTTCGCCTTGCGCGCCTGCCATGCGCCGCCGCCGAGCTTGTCGAGCTGGGCTTCCGCAGCGTCAGATCCATAACGCGACAGGAGATCGATGTTTTCGACCGGCAGGAAGAGCTTTGCCTGGTCGGCATAATGAAGTTCCAGGCAGGCGCGCGGTGCACCCGCCGCCTCGATCGTCACGAGACCGACAAAACGGCCGATGCCGTGTTCGGCATGCACGACGAGCGAACCTTCGTCGAGACCTGCCACTTCCGAGATGAAATCGGCACCGCGCTTGCGGCGTTTGGAGCGGCGCACCATGCGGTCGCCGAGAATATCCTGCTCGCCGATCACGACGAGGTCACCCGTCTCGAACCCGCCTTCGAGGCTCAAGACCGCAGACGCCGCCTCGCCCTTGGCGAGGTTGCGGATGTCGGTGAGCTTCTCGATCGGCTTGATGCGCTTCAGGCCGTGCTCGTCCAGCACCTGCAGCAGGCGGTCGAGCGAACCCGCCGACCAGCCGGTGACCAGCACCTTGGCGCCGCCGGCCCGCTTGTCGGCAATATGCTTCACCACCAGATCGAAGATGTTGACGCGCTCGTCGCGGTTCTGCTGCTCGGCCTCGGCCTGGGCGCGTGCCCAGCGCGGACCGGACTTCGCCTCCAGCATCACGACGCGTTTCGCTTGCGCATCGATTTCGTTGAACGGCGTGAGACGGATGGCACTTGCCGCATCCAGCTCCTTCACGAAGACCGAACCGTCGAGATAAAGCTGGCCCGGCGTCACCGGTTTGTAGGGCGTCGATTGAGCCATGCCGGCCTTGCCCGAATGGCCGGAAGACTGCCGCGCCTCGAAATAGTCGTAGATCAGCTTGGAGCGTTCCTGCGCCGCCTCGCGGGCGGTGTGGTCGGTGAGGATCCGGAAACCCTTGAGGTAGTCGAAGGCGGTTTCCAGCGTCTCATAAAACAGCGGCAGCCAGTGCTCCATGCCGGCATACCGCCGGCCCTCCGAGACCGCCTGGTAGAGCGCGTCATCGCGCGTCGCGGCGCCAAAGGTGGAGAGATAGGCTTTGCGGAAGCGGCTGATCGTGTCCGGCGTCAGCGTCACTTCGCTCATGGGGTTGAGATCCAGCGACCGCGCCTGCCCCGTGGTGCGCTGGCTCGCCGGATCGAAGGTGCGGATCGATTCCAGCGTATCGCCAAAGAAATCGAGGCGCACCGGCTCTTCCGTGCCCGGCACGAAGACATCGAGAATGCCGCCGCGCACGGCGAACTCGCCGACCTCGCGCACGGTCGAGACCCGGTCGAAGCCGTTGCGCTCAAGCCGTGCGGCGATATCGTCCATGCGGATCGTGTTGCCGGGCTTGGCGGAGAAAGCGAGGCTTTCGATCACCGCTGCCGGCGCAATCTTCTGCATCATCGCATTGACGGTGACGAGCACGATCGCCGGATGCGGTTTCTTGGCATGCGCGATGAGGCCGGAGAGCGCGGCGAGCCTTCGGGCGGAGACATCCGCACTCGGCGACACGCGGTCGTATGGCAGGCAGTCCCAGGCTGGCAGCGTCAGCACCGGAATGTCGGGCGCGACGAAGGAGAGCATCTGCTCGATATCGGCCATGCGCTGGCCATCCGACATCACATAGGCGACCGGCTGGCCGGCGCGCGCGAGTTCGGCCAGAATGAGCGGCTCCATGCCCGCCTGGACATTGGCAATGGTGAGCCCGGCCGGCGACGCGGCGACGGCCTTCGCGCTGAAACCTTCGATCATTCGCTGCGTCCGAACTTCTCGTCGAGGCTCGCCTGGGTGACGATGTCGAAATCAGGACGATAGGCGGCAATCCGTTCGAACATCGGCGTCTTCAGGTGTTCGGGCAGCGGATCGGCGCCGGTAATCCAGCGGTTGAGATCCTGGTCCTCTTCACTCATGATAACTTCGAGTTCGTCCAATTCGGCATCGGACAGCGTTGCAATCTGCTCCTCGGCAAACTGGCCGAACACCAGATCCATTTCGCGGATACCGCGATGCCAACAGCGATAGAGAATTCTGCGGCGCCGGGGATCGAGATCGGCGCTGGAGCGCGACAGTCCAGTCATGAGCGTAAAAACCTTGTTGCGCGGCTGATATAGGATGAATTCTCTGGAATGTCAGCCTTGCCAAGCAGGCAAATTCCGACGCATTTTGCCGCCCATGCGCCCTGCTTTGCTCGATCCCCTGTTCGCTTCGGTCTCCAGCCTGCCCGGTATCGGGCCGAAACTGGCGGATCTGATCGCCCGCGTCACGAATCGCGAGGATGCGGAAGACTGCCGGGTGGTGGATGTTCTCTTCCATGCGCCCTCCTCCATCATCGACCGGCGCAACCGGCCGGGCATTGCGCTCGCCCCGCAAGGCGCCATCGTCACGCTTGAAGGCAGGATTGATCGCCACCAGCCGCCACCGGCCAATACGAACCAGCCCTACCGCGTCTTTCTGCATGACGAGACCGGCGAACTGGCTTTGACCTTCTTCCGGGTCAAGGGAAACTGGCTGGAAAAGGCGCTGCCCATCGACGAACAGGTCATGGTGAGCGGCAAGGTGGACTGGTTCAACGGCCGCGCCTCGATGGTGCATCCGGACCTGATGGTGAAAGTGTCGGACGCCGGCGAAATGCCGCTGGTCGAGCCGGTTTATCCGCTGACGGCCGGCCTGGTGCCGAAGGTGATGCGCCGTGCGGTGGAAGGTGCGGTTGCCCGCCTGCCGCGCTTTCCCGAATGGATGGACGACGCTCTTCAGGAGCGCCAGGGCCTGCCGGATGTGGCAGACGCCTTCCGACAGTTGCACGATCCGCGCGACGGTCATGACCTTGATCCGCAGGCGCCGGCCAGACGCAGGCTCGCCTACGACGAGTTCCTGGCCGGCCAGGTGTCTCTGGCCTTGGTGCGCCAGCGCATGCGCAAGGCCTCCGGCCGGCCGGTCCGGGCCGAGGGCCGCATCGGTCAGACCATTCGTGCCGCCCTGCCCTTTTCGCTGACCGGCAGCCAGGAGGTGGCGATTTCCGAAATCCGGGCCGACATGGCGAAAAGCGAGCGCATGCTGCGCCTCGTCCAGGGCGATGTCGGTGCCGGCAAGACGCTGGTGGCGCTGATGGCCATAGCCGATGTGGTGGAGGCCGGCGGCCAGGCGGTGCTGATGGCGCCGACGGAAATTCTTGCCCGCCAGCATTTTGCCACCATCAGCCGTTTTGCCGCCTCCGCCGGCCTGACGGTCGAGGTGCTGACCGGCCGGGTGAAAGGCAAGGAGCGCGAGGAGGTGATGGCCCGCATCGCATCGGGCGAAGCGCAGATCATCATCGGCACGCATGCGCTTTTCCAGGATGCGATCACCTATCACGACCTGATGCTCGCTGTGGTGGATGAACAGCACCGGTTCGGTGTGCACCAGCGGCTGAAGCTGACGGCCAAGGGCATCGCCCCGCATATGCTGGTGATGACGGCGACCCCCATTCCGCGCACCCTGGTGCTCGCCGCCTTCGGCGACATGGATGTGTCGAAGCTGACCGAAAAGCCCGCCGGCCGCAAACCGATCCAGACGGTGACCGTGCCGACGGAACGCACCGACGAGATCATCGCGCGGCTCCGCGCCGCCATCGGCGACGGCAAGAAGGCCTACTGGATCTGCCCGCTGGTGGAAGAATCGGAAGAGTCCGAACTGATGTCGGCGGAGGAACGCCATGCGGTTCTGACAAAGGCGCTCGGGGGCGCGATCGGTGCGAAGGTCGGCCTCGTGCATGGCCGCATGAACGGGGCCGAAAAAGATGCTGTAATGGCCGCCTTCAAGGCCGGCGATCTCCGCCTCTTGGTCGCCACCACCGTCGTCGAAGTCGGCGTCGACGTGCCGGATGCGACGATCATGGTGATCGAACATGCCGAACGCTTCGGCCTTGCGCAACTGCACCAGCTGCGCGGACGTGTGGGGCGCGGCGACGAGGCCTCCACCTGCATCCTGCTCTACAAGGGGCCGCTCGGCGAAACCGGCCGGGCGCGGCTCTCGATCCTCCGCGACAGCGAGGACGGTTTTCTGATCGCCGAGGAAGACCTGAAGCTGCGCGGCGAAGGCGAGCTTCTCGGCACCCGTCAGTCCGGCACGCCGGGTTTTCGCATCGCAAGCCTCGAAGCCCATGCCGATCTGCTGGAGATCGCCCGCAAGGATGCCGCCTATATCATCGAGAAGGACCCGGAACTGGTGAGCGAGCGCGGACAGGCACTGCGCGTCCTGCTCTACCTGCACCGGCGCGACGAGGCGATCCGCTATCTCCGGGCCGGCTGAGCGTTTGAGCTGCAGTCCGGGTTCGCCAGCAGACCCATGCGATTGCCGGGGATTAAGGCAAGACTTCGCCGCAATTCGACCTACATAGATGACATCCGTCAATTTCCAGGGCCCGCTCACGCCTTCCTTCTCGCGCCCTTACTTTTCAGCATCGGAGTCAGCATGTCCAGCAAACGCCCCCGCGGTATCGAGCCCTATGATGCGCCGGCCGGTGGCTGGGGAGCGCTGCGTGCCGTGGCAAAGAGCCTTGCCCACCAGCAGGTCGTCACGCAAGGCAGCGCAACGCTTCTGAAGGCGAACCAGCCGGACGGGTTCGACTGCCCCGGCTGCGCCTGGCCGGACCCCAAGCACACCTCGTCCTTCGAGTTCTGCGAAAATGGCGCCAAGGCGATTACCTGGGAATCGACGGCAAAGCGCGTTCCGCCGGAATTCTTCGCCCTGCACAGCGTCTCCGAACTCTGGTCCTGGCATGATCACCAGCTGGAGGATCAGGGCCGGCTCACTCATCCGATGATCTACGACGCGACCACTGATCGCTACAAGCCGATCGAGTGGAACGAGGCCTACCGGCTGATCGGGGAAGGCCTCAACGCGCTCGAAAACCCGCACCAGGCAGAATTCTACACCTCCGGCCGTGCCTCCAATGAAGCGGCGTTTCTGTTCCAGCTGTTCGTGCGCGCTTACGGAACCAACAATTTTCCCGACTGTTCGAACATGTGCCACGAAGCGACCAGCGTCGGTCTGCCGAAATCGATCGGCGTCGGCAAGGGCACGGTGCTTCTGGAGGATTTCGACCATTGCGACGCGATCTTCAGCTTCGGCCACAATCCCGGCACCAATCATCCGCGCATGATGGCGACGCTGCATGAGGCAGCCCGCCGCGGTGTCCCGATCATTGTGTTCAACCCGCTGAAGGAACGGGCGCTGCAGAAGTTCGCCTCGCCGCAGAATGCGGTCGAGATGGCAACCTTCTCCTCGACGCCGATTGCCTCCGCCTATCACCAAGTGAAAGCCGGCGGCGACCTGGCGGCGCTGAAGGGCATGATGAAGGCGATCTTCGAACGCGACGACGAAGCACGCGCCGCAGGCGGTGCCGGCGTGCTCGACCGTGCCTTCATTGACGAGCATACGCTGGGTCTCGACGACCTGCGCCGCGACATCGACGAGACATCCTGGGAGGCGATCACCCGTAAGTCCGGCCTCTCCCGCGCGGCGCTCACCAGCGCCGCCGATGTCTATATCAAGTCCGAACGGGTGATCGCCTGTTACGGCATGGGCATCACGCAGCACGCGCACGGCACGGAAAACGTCCAGCAACTCGCCAACCTTCTCTTGTTGCGCGGCAATATCGGCCGTGAGGGCGCCGGCATCTGCCCGCTGCGCGGCCATTCCAACGTGCAGGGCGACCGGACCGTCGGAATCACCGAGGTTCCGACCAAGGCCCTCCTCGACGGCATGGAACGGGCCTTCGGCTTCCGCCCGACGGCGGAGAGGGGCCACAATGCGGTGGAGACCATTGAGGCGATGCGAACCGGCGCGTCGAAGGCGCTGATCTGCCTCGGCGGCAATCTGCCGGTCGCGATGCCAGACTCGGACGTCTGCCTGGAGGCCATGCGCAAGCTGGATCTTTCGGTGCATATCGCAACGAAACTCAACCGTTCGCATCTGGCGCCCGGCCGCGTCACCCTCCTCCTGCCCTGCCTCGGACGGACGGATCTTGATGTGCAGGAAGGTGGGCCGCAATCGGTCACGGTCGAGGATTCCATGTCCATGGTGCACGCCTCGCGTGGTTTCCTCAACACGCCGGCCGAAACACTGCGCTCCGAACCGGCGATCGTCGCCGGCATGGCCAAGGCGACGCTCGGCGAGCGCTACGGCATCGACTGGGACGGCATGCTGGCGAACTACGACCGGATCCGCGACAAGATCGAAGTCGTCTTCCCGGATTTCCACGACTACAACCGCCGCGTCCGCGCCAAGGGCGGCTTCCGGCTCACCGTCGGCGCGTCCGACCGGCACTGGAACACCGAAACGGGCAAGGCCATGTTCCTCACCGCCCGCGGCCTTGAAGAAGACCTGCCGGTTGCGGACAGGGACGCGCTGCTTCTGACGACGCTGCGCTCGCACGACCAGTACAACACGACCATCTATGGCATGGATGACCGCTACCGCGGCGTCTTCGGCCGTCGCGACGTTATCTTCATCAATGCCGAGGATCTGCAGTCGCTCGGCATGGCCGAGGGGGATCTGATCGATGTCACGTCGATCTGGCGGGGCGATGACCGCACGCGCATGGTGAAAGCCTATACCGCCGTTGCCTATGACATCCCGCAAGGTTCGATTGCCGGTTATTATCCGGAAATGAACGTGCTCGTGGCGCTGGGCGATCACGACCCGAAATCGGGTACGCCGGCCTATAAGGGGGTCCCCGTGCGGGTCACACCGTCGCAAGGGGCCTGACCTCGCCAGATGTTCGAATGACACCAATGAGACCGCAGCGACGGTCTCAGTCCTGCGGAAGGGCCGGCGGCACCGTCGGCTTTGGTTTCCAGTCCGGTGAGATCAGCCCGCCCGAGATCAGAAGCTTCGCCGCGTCCTCTGGCGTCATGTCCAGCATGATGATCTTGTCTTTCGGCACGAAGATCAGGAAACCCGCCGTCGGCACGGGGGTCGGCGGCAGAAAGACCGCCATCATCTCCTCCCCCATTTCGTTGAAGCGTGACGCAAGTTCGCCTTGCGCTTCCGTCGAGATGAAGACGAGCGCCCAGGTGCCGGGACCGGGAAACTCGATCAGACCCACCTTCTTGAACGAGGTGGACTGGTCCTTCAGCACCGTCTCGAAGATCTGTTTGAGGCTCTTGTAGAGCGTGCGCACCAGGGGCGTGCGATGCAGCACCGATTCGCCGACATTGACAATCGACCGGCCGATCAGGTTCTTGCCGAGAAAACCGATGGCGGTGATGAAGATGACCGCGATCAACAGGCCGAGGCCGGGGATGGTAATGTCGAAATAATATTGCGGGTTGTACCGCTGCGGAATGTAGGGTGTCACCCAGCTGTCCGCCCAATCGATGAAGGCAAAGGTCAGCCAGATCGTGATGGCCAGCGGGGCGCAGATGATGAGGCCGGTCAGGAAGTTATTCCGCAGGCGGCCAAAAAACGTGATGCGTTCCGGAATATCCGTCATTGTGCTCGCTGCTCATGCTGCACCGCAAGGGCGGCGTGAAACCGGACAATGCCGGAGGCGTACCCCCGCCGCAAGCTCCAAAAGATGAAAACTTGGCAAGGCGGGACCTGACGCTTCCGCCTCAGGATCACTCCACGGTCACCGATTTCGCCAGATTGCGTGGCTGGTCGACATCGGTGCCCATGAAGACGGCCGTGTGATAGGCGAGCAGCTGGATCGGCAGCGCATAGATCATCGGCGTGATCACCTCGTCGACATTCGGCAGCACGATCGTCGCCATCGTCGGAAGCTTCGAGGCGGCAGCGCCCTTTTCGTCGGTGATGAAGATAATCTTGCCGCCGCGTGCCGCCACTTCCTGCATGTTGGAGACGGTCTTTTCGTAGAAGCGGTCGTGCGGGGCAATGACGATCACCGGCATGTTTTCGTCGATCAGCGCGATCGGCCCGTGCTTCAGCTCGCCGGCCGCATAGCCTTCCGCATGGATGTAGGAGATTTCCTTCAGCTTCAGCGCGCCTTCCAGCGCCAGCGGGTAGCTTGTACCGCGGCCGAGATAGAGCACATCCTTGAAGCGCGACAGATCGCGCGACAGCTGTTCGATCTGCGGCTGGATGAGGTTCAGCACCTTGCTCATCACCCGCGGCATTTCGATCAGATGCCGCACCAGCGCCTTTTCGTCCGCCTCCGTCAGTGTGCCACGCGCACGGCCCGCCTGGATGGAGAGCGCCGCGAGAACCGCGAGCTGGCAGCTAAAGGCCTTGGTCGAGGCGACCCCGATCTCCGGGCCGGCGAGGATCGGGAAGACCGCATCGGCCTCGCGGGCAATCGTCGATTCCTTGACGTTGACGATCGCCCCGATCGGCAGGCCCGCCTCCTTGCAATACCGCAGCGAAGCGAGCGTATCGGCGGTTTCGCCCGACTGCGAAATGAACAGCGCCGCCTGATCCTTGGAGAGCGGCAGTTCGCGGTAGCGGAATTCCGAGGCGACATCGATTTCCACCGGCAGGCGCGCATACCGCTCGAACCAGTATTTGCCGACGAGGCCGGAGAGATAGGCCGTGCCGCAGGCGGAAATGGCGAGCCCCTTCACCTTGGCAAAATCGATCGCCTCCCCCTGGCCTTTCACCGTCGCGGTGGCGAAATCCACATAGTGGCTGAGCGCGTGCGAAATGATCTCCGGCTGCTCGTAGATCTCCTTTTCCATGAAGTGGCGGTGATTGCCCTTATCGACCATGAGCGCGGCGGCCTGCGAGATCTGCACCGGACGCGAGACCGGCTTGCCGGCATAATCCATGATCTCGACACCGGCCGCCGTCATCACCGCGCAGTCGCCATCGACCAGATAGGTGATGCGGTTGGTGAAGGGGGCCAGCGCAATGGCATCGGAGCCCAAGAACATCTCGCCCTTGCCATGACCGATCGCCAGCGGCGGGCCGAAGCGGGCGCTGAGAATCGTGCCCGGATCATCGGCAAACATGACGACCAACGCATAGGCGCCGGAGACGCGGTTCAGCATGGCAAGCATCGCCGACTTGTGATCCAGGCCCTCGCGGGTGAATTTGGCGAGGAGATGCGCCACCACTTCCGTGTCGGTCTGGCTGGAAAAGACCGCACCTTCGGCGAGAAGTTCGTCGCGCAGTTCGGAAAAATTCTCGATGATGCCGTTGTGGACGACGGCCACGCCCTCGACGAAATGCGGATGGGCGTTCGTTTCATTCGGCACCCCATGCGTCGCCCAGCGCGTATGGGCAATGCCGATCGTGCCCGGAAGCGGGTCGCCCGCCAGCTTCTTTTCGAGGTTGAACAGTTTGCCCTCGGCGCGGCGGCGTTCCATCACCCCGTCATGGATGGTGGCGACACCGGCAGAATCGTAGCCGCGATATTCCAGCCGCCGCAGGGCATCGACCAGCCGCTCCGCAACCGGTTCCCTGCCGACAATGCCAACGATCCCGCACATATGAGCCTCATCTATTGTTGCGAACGCGCAAAAAGTCCTACCGCACCGCACGCCGGATGCAACGGCGGCGGGAGTCAATTTCCATTTCTTACCGTAACCGAGTGAACGTTACCGTTCCGCTTTTTTGGAGGCCTTGAGAGCCAAGGCCCGTTCTCGCACCACCTTCGCCCGCTCCGGCTTCACCTCCTGGCGCGCCCGGCCGAAAGCCAGCGCCTCATCAGGGATGTTTTCGGTGATGACGCTGCCGGAGGCGACATAGGCACCATTGCCGATCGAAACGGGCGCCACCAGCGCCGAGTTCGAGCCGATGAAGGCGTTTTCGCCGATCCGCGTCTCGTGCTTGTTCACGCCGTCATAGTTACAGGTGATGGTGCCGGCGCCGATATTGGTGCCCGCGCCAACCACGGCATCGCCGATATAGGTCAGATGATTGACCTTGGCGCCAGCGCCGATCTCGGCCTTCTTCACCTCGCAGAAATTGCCGACCTTGGCCCCTTCGGCGAGATTGGCACCCGGGCGCAGCCGCGCAAACGGCCCAACCGTGGCATCTTCTGCCACATGGGCGCCTTCCAGATGCGAAAAGGCATGGATGACCGCGCCCGTTTCCACCGTCACGCCAGGACCGAAAACGACATTCGGCTCGATCAGCACGTCCTGCGCCAGCACGGTGTCATGCGCAAGGAAGACGGTCTCCGGGGCAATCATCGACACACCCGACAGCATCAGGTCGTGGCGGCGACGCACCTGCCAGCTTGCTTCGAGCGCAGCGAGTTCCGCGCGTGTGTTGCAGCCGGCAAGTTCCGCTTCCGGCGCATCGATGGCCACAACCTTGCCGCCGTCGGCCCGGGCAATCTCGACGATGTCCGTCAGGTAGAACTCGCGCTTGGCATTCTTGTTGTCGATCTTGTCCAGCCACGACAGAGCGCGTGCGCCGTTGATCACCATCAGGCCGCTGTTGCACCAGGTGACCTTGCGCTCTTCGTCGGTGGCATCCTTCTCTTCCCGGATCGCGACCAGCTCGCCATCTTTAACCAGCAGCCGGCCATAACCGACGGGATTGGCGGCGTGGAAGCCGATCACGACCACATCCGCACCTTCGGCCAGCTTTGCACGCGCCGCAAGAAACGTCTCCGGCCTGACCAGCGGCACGTCCCCATAGGTCACGAGTACGTCGTCATACCCCTTGGCAATCGCCTCGCGCGCGGTCAGCACCGCATGGCCGGTGCCCCGCCGTTCGGTCTGCAGCACCGACGACACCGTCATCTCCGCAATCGATCCGGCCTTGGTGACCTTCTCCGCATCCCGCCCGACAACGAGCACCGCATCGCGCATGCCGGCCGCGCGCACGGAGGTCATCACATGCGCGATCATCGGCAGGCCGGCGATCGGATGCAGCACCTTCGACATCGAGGATTTCATCCGGGTGCTGTCGCCGGCGGCAAGGATCACGGCAAGGCAGGTGCGGGTCATGGGCTCTCCCTCAAATCAATCGAGCGCTTCTTATCAGCAGTCATGCGCTTTCGCCAACGGCGAACACCATGTGTCCCAAAATGCGGAAGGCGCCCGTGGGCGCCTTCCAGTTCCAATCGGTCAGACGAGCGCTTATTGCGGCAGCTTGTCGTCCACGCCTTCGATGTAGAAGTTCATGCCGAGCAGCGTGCCGTCATCGGCCTTTTCGCCGGCCTTCAGCCAGGCCGAACCATCCTGCTTGTTGATCGGGCCGGTGAACGGATGCAGTTCGCCGGACTTGATCTTGGCTTCGGTCTCTTCCGCCATCGCCTTCACGTCATCCGGCATGTTGGTGTAGGGCGCCATGGTGAGGATGCCATCCTTCAGGCCGTCCCAGATCTGCTCGGACTTCCAGGTGCCGTCGAGCAGCGCCTTGGTGCGCTTGATGTAATAGGCGCCCCAGGTATCGACGATGGCGGTCAACTGCGTCTTCGGGCCGGCAGCGATCATGTCGGAGGCCTGGCCGAAGGCGAGAATGCCACGCTCGGCAGCCACCTGCATCGGAGCGGTCGTGTCGGTGTGCTGGGTCAGGATATCGACGCCCTGGTCGATCAGCGCCTTGGCGGCATCGGCTTCCTTGCCCGGGTCGAACCAGGTGTTGGCCCAGACGACCTTCAGCTTGAAGTTCGGGTTGACCGACTTGGCACCCAGTTCAAAGGCGTTGATGCCCATGACGACTTCCGGGATCGGGAAGGAGGCGATGTAACCAGCAAGACCCTTCTTCGACATCTTCGCGGCAATCTGGCCCTGAATGTAGCGGCCTTCATAGAAACGCGAATTGTAGGTGGCGAGGTTGTCAGCCGACTTGAAGCCGGTCGCGTGTTCGAACTTTACCTTCGGGAACTTCTGCGCCACCTTCACGGTCGCATCCATGAAGCCGAAGGAGGTGGTGAAGATCATCGCGCAGCCGGAACGGGCCATGCGTTCGATCGCGCGTTCGGCATCCGGACCTTCCGGAACGCTTTCGAGATAAGGCGTCTCGATCTTGTCTCCCATGGTCTTCTGCAGTTCCTGCCGGCCGATATCATGGGCCTGCGTCCAACCGCCGTCGGTCTTCGTGCCAACGTAGACGAAGCAGACCTTGGTCTTTTCCTGAGCCTGCGCGCCGCTGACGAAGCCGCCAAGGGCGGCGGCCGTTGCGGCCAGTGCGATGATGAGCTTCTTCATATTCAACCTCTGTTTGGCTTGAAGCTGCGAAAGGGTCGGCCGCGTCAGCGATCCGGAACGAAGGGTTTCCCCAGGCATGCCGGCGTATTGATGAGCGTCGTGCGGCGATTATGCGAAATGATGATGAGAACGACAATAGTGACGGCGTAAGGCAGCATCGACAGGAACTGCGAGGGAATGCCGACCCCGAAGGCCTGGGCGTGCAACTGCAGAATGCCGACCGCCCCGAAGATGTAGCCGCCGATCAGCACGCGCCATGGCCGCCAGGAGGCAAACACCACCAGCGCGAGCGCGATCCAGCCGCGGCCGGCCGTCATGTTCTCCACCCATTGCGGCGTGTAGACGAGCGAGAGCTGCGCGCCCGCCAGGCCTGCACAGGCACCGCCGAACATGACCGCCAGATAGCGGGTGCGGATGACATCGATGCCAAGCGCATGCGCGGACCCATGGCTGTCGCCAATCGCGCGCAGCTTGAGGCCGGAGCGGCTGCGGAACAGGAACCAGTTGACGCCAATGACGAGGGCGATCGACAGGTAGAAGGTGATGTCCTGGCGGAAGAGTAGCGGTCCGACGAACGGTATGTCGGAGAGGACCGGAAAGACGATCGGCGACAGCTTGACGCCCGGAATGCCGACGAAGCTTTCGCCCAGCTGGCCGGAGAGCCCGAGACCGAGAAGCGTCAGCGCCAGGCCCGTCGCCACCTGGTTGGTGACGAGCGTCAGCGTCAGAAAACCGAAGAGCAGCGAAAACAGAGCTCCGCCCAGAATACCGGCCAGCACGCCGAAGAGCGGCACGCCGGTGAGATAGGAGCCGGCAAAGGCGCAGACGGCACCCATGATCATCATGCCCTCGACGCCGAGGTTGAGCACGCCGGCGCGTTCGGTCACCAGTTCGCCCATGGCGGCGATGACGAGCGGTGTCGCGGCGGTAATGATGGTCAGAAGAATGGCTTCGATCATGATCAGGACCTCGCCGCCGGGGCACGGCCCGCACCGAAAATGACGCGCACGCGGTAGAGGATCAGCGTGTCGCAGGACAGCACGAAGAACAAAAGCAGCCCCTGGAACACGCGGGTCACCTTGTCGGACACGCCGAGCGACAACTGCGCCGCTTCGCCGCCGAGATAGGTCAGCGCCAGAACGAACCCCGAGGCGATGATGCCGAGCGGATTGAGACGTCCGAGAAAGGCAACAATGATGGCGGTAAAGCCGTAACCCGGCGAAATGCTGGGCTGCAGGTGGCCGATGGAGCCCGAGACTTCCGAAATGCCGGCAAGCCCAGCGAGCGCACCCGACAGCATCATCGAGAACCAGACCATGCGGCGACCGGAAAAGCCGGCAAACCGCCCTGCCCGCTCCGAGCGGCCCAGCACGCTGACCTCGAACCCCTTCAGCATGAAGCGCATCATGAACCAGATGGCGACCGCTGCGACGAGCGCAAAGACGATGCCCCAATGCGCGCGACCGGATTCCAGGATCTCCGGCAGCACCGCCTCGGTCGAAAAACTGATCGACTGCGGGAAGTTGAAGCCCTTCGGATCGCGCCAGAGGCCGCGCACCAGCCAGTCGAGGAACAGCTGGGCGATATAGACCAGCATCAGGCTGACGAGGATTTCGTTGGTGTTGAAACGCGTCTTCAGAAGCGCAGGGATCGCGGCATAGAGCGCGCCGCCGATCGCACCCATGATCAGCATCAGCGGCAGGACCAGAACCGAATGCCATTGCGGCACGAGAATCGGCAGGATCGAGCCCGTAATCGCGCCGATGGTGAACTGGCCTTCGGCACCGATGTTCCAGTTGTTCGACCGGTAGCAGACGGCAAGGCCCACCGCGATCAGGATCAGCGGGGCCGCCTTGATCGCCAGTTCATGCAGCGACCAGACTTCCAGCAGCGGTTCGACAAAGAAGCTGTAAAGCGCATGGCCCGGATTCTTGCCGAGCATCCAGAACATGATGGCGCCAAAGATCAGCGTCAGCGCCAGCGCAAGAAGCGGCGAGACGATGGCAAACAGGCCGGAGGCGCTGGCGCGTCGTTCGAGTTCAATGCGCATGGGCACCTCCCGCGTCAGCGCCCATATGCGCGGTCGAATCATGGATGCCGCCCATCAGCAGGCCGATCTTCTCCAGTGTCAGTTCGCCGGCCGGATAGGGTTGCGACAGTCTGCCTTCCGAAATGACGGCGATGGTGGTAGCCACCTCGAAGATTTCGTCGAGATCCTGGCTGATGACGATCACCGCGGAGCCGGCCCGCGCCAGATCGATCAGCGACTGGCGAATACGGCTGGCGGCACCCGCATCCACACCCCAGGTCGGCTGGTTGACGACAAGCACGGAGGGTTGACGGTCCAGTTCACGGCCGATGATGAATTTCTGCAGATTGCCGCCCGAAAGCGAACCGGCAGCCGGATCCTCACCGCTCTTGCGCACGTCCATCACCTGACAGATCCGCTTGGCAGTGGACCGGATCACGTCGTGACGGATGATCGCCGCGAGCCCGCCGGTCAGAAAGGCGGCACGGTCGGACTGGGTGCGCGACAGAAGCAGGTTGTCCGAGAGCGCCATATCGGAGACCGCGGCATGGCCGTGCCGCTCCTCCGGCACGAAACCGGCACCCAGCAATCGGCGACCGTTGATGCCGGTGCGTCCGACCGCCTTTCCGCCGAGGCGGATCGCCTCATTGTCGGAGACCGGATATTCGCCGGAGAGCGCATCGAAGAGTTCGCCCTGTCCGTTGCCGGCCACACCGGCAATCGCCAGCACCTCTCCGGCCTTTACCTTGAGCGCCACATCCTTCAGCGTCACGGCAAAGGGCGTGCGGGCAGGCACGGTCAGATTTGCCACATCGATCAGCACATCGCCGAGACGGGATGCGCCTTCGCGCACGACGGAAGCGACATCCGCCCCCACCATCATGCGGGCAAGCGAGGCCGGTGTCTCGCGCTTTGGATCGCAGGCGCCGGTCACCTTGCCGTGGCGAAGAACGGTCGCGCGGTCGCAGATGCGCTGCACCTCTTCCAGGCGGTGGCTGATATAGAGCACCGAACGGCCTTCGGAGCGCAGCTTGAACAGCGTCTCGAACAGCTTGTCGGCCTCCTGCGGCGTCAGCACGGAGGTCGGCTCGTCGAGAATGATGAGTTTCGGGTTCTGCAGCAGCGCCCGCACGATCTCGATGCGCTGGCGCTCGCCGACGGACAGGTCCGCCACATGCGCGTTCGGATCGAGCGGCAGACCATAGGCTTTCGAAAGCGAGGCGGCTTCTTCGGCGATCTTGGCGAGCGGGATTTTTGGATCCATCGAGAGCGCGATGTTTTCCGCCACCGTCAGCGCCTCGAAGAGCGAGAAGTGCTGGAACACCATGCCGATCCCGAGATGACGCGCCTCGCCGGGAGAGGTGATCGAGACAGGCCTTCCATCCCACAGGATACGGCCTTCGCTCGGCTGCAAGACGCCGAACAGCATCTTCACCAGCGTGGATTTGCCCGCACCGTTCTCGCCCAGAAGCGCATGAATCTCACCCGGCTGGATAGCAAGGTCGATCCCGCTGCAGGCGGCAAACGTGCCGAAATATTTGGTCAGCCCCTGAATCTTGAGAAGCGAACCCGTGGCAGGAGCCTCGACGTTAGTCACTCATATCCCCTCATTCACCCCGCGCCTACCTTCTTTCGAGGCTTTTTGGCTGCGGCAATGTCCTATCGGCCAGCGCCGACGCGGCTCATGATTGATACCGGTTTTGTTGCCTTGCACAACAAATAAGTCGAGCCGTGGGGCGACTTTAACGGTTTTTCCCAAGATTGGGAAAGAGCTGCAGGATGCCGCCGATGCAAAAGAGGTAGATGCCGGTGATCACGACACCCCAGACAAGCCAGGCGGGTGAATCGAAATGCAGGAGCAGCGAATAGCCGGACAGCGCGCACCACAGAAAGAAGATGCCGAGGTTGAGGCCGCGCAGCCGCTTGACCCGCACCGGATGCAGGAAATGGATCGGCAGGAAGGTGAGGAACACGGCAGCCGTCACGACGATCAGCGCCGTCGTTTCGCTCGCCTTGATGACGAAGAGCGTCAGGATGAGCATGTTCCAGACCACCGGAAAACCGGAGAAGAAATACTCGTCGGTCTTCATGCCGGTATCGGCGTAATAGATGGCGCTGGACACCACGATCATGCCAGCAGCGACAAAGGACCAGGTCTCGCCGATCATGCCGCTCTGGTAGAGCGCAAAGGCCGGCAGAAGCACATAGGTCACATAGTCGATGATGTTGTCGAGCGTATCGCCGGACCAGTTGGGCAAAACTTCCTTCACCCGCACCTTGCGGGCGATCGGCCCGTCAATCCCGTCGATCAGGAGCGCAAGGCCAAGCCACCACCACATGTCGACAAAGCGGTGTTCGGCGGCGGCCACCACGCCGAGAAAGGCGAGGAAGGAGCCGGATGCCGTCAGCACATGCACGGAAAACGCCCGGATCTCGGCATAGGGCACTTTGCGGTAGTTGAAGATTCGCCTGATCACGCCCTGCTCCGAAATGCTTTGCTGCAGGTGAGGATATGCGGCCAATCGGCGCGCTTTGCAACCATTCCGCATCGCTTGATCAACAGGCCATGGAATAAGATCGCAAGTTTGCCTACATACGCACCCATCGAGAACCGACAGAGAAGAACGGATCATGCAGGACATCGAGATCGCCGTCGTCGGAGAAGGTCTGGCCGGCTCCATCGCCGCACTCGCACTCGCACGGGCGGGCCGCAAGGTGCTGATCATCGCCCCGAAAGGCGAGCGCAGGGACGAACGCACCACGGCGCTGATGGATCAATCGATCCGTTTCGTCGATTCGCTCGGGATCTGGGACGAGATTGCCGCCGAATCCGCGCCTCTGTCGACCATGCAGATTCTCGACGGCACCAAACGCCTGTTCCGCGCACCGCCGGCGCAGTTCCGCGCCGCCGATGTCGGCCTCTATGCCTTCGGCTACAACATCCCGAACAAGGTCCTGCTGTCTGTTCTGGCACGCGCCATTGCCGATGAACCGAATATCGAACGTCTGGAGGCAAGCCTGACGACCATTGACGTGTCCGGCGATCTCGCGACGCTTTCCCTGTCGACTGGCGAGGTCGTCACGGCAAAGGCCGTCATCGGCGCGGATGGGCGCGGCTCGAAGGTCAGAGAAGGCGCCGGCATCAGCACGCGCCGCTGGTCCTATCCGCAGACGGCCGTTGTGCTGAACTTTGCCCATGAACAGCCGCACAACAACGTCTCCACCGAGTTCCACACCGAAACGGGCCCGGCGACCCAGGTTCCCCTGCCCGGCAACCGCTCCAGCCTCGTCTGGGTCGTGCGCCCGGAAGAGGCCTCGCGGCTTCTCTCCCTCGACAATGCCGCCCTGTCGCTCGCGGTCGAAGAGCGCGTGCAGTCGATGCTGGGCAAGGTGACGGTCGAGCCGGGTGCCGAATCCTGGCCGCTCTCCAGCCTCATGGCCGACCGTTTCGGCAAGGGGCGCGTGGCGCTGATCGGCGAGGCGGCCCACGCCTTCCCGCCCATCGGTGCGCAGGGGCTCAACCTGTCGCTGCGCGACGTCATGGAACTGGTCGCGTTGCTGAAGACGAGCGGCGACAGCCCGATCGGCGCCGATTTCGGCGACCGGTTCAACCGCAAGCGCCGGCCGGACATCATGACCCGCACCTTCGGCGTCGATCTGCTCAACCGCTCACTGCTCTCGGATTTCGTGCCGATGCAGGTGGCCCGCGCCGCAGGTCTGCATCTCATCACTGCCGTTGGCCCCTTGCGCAACGTCCTGATGCGTGAGGGCATCGAGCCCGGTCGCAGCCTGAAGGATCTGGCCGAGACTCTACGGCATCCCTTCAGCCGGAAGCAGGCCGGCTGAAATCAGGTACAAGACCACCGGCAGTGTCAGGATCGAGAGCACCGTGGTGATCAGCACGGTGGCCGACGCCCGCTCCTGCCACACCCCGTAATGCTGGCTGATGACGAAGACGTTGGTGGCGGTCGGCAGCGCCGCCAAAAGCACGGCCGAATGCATCCAGATCGGCTCGATCCCGCCGATGGCCCTCAGTGCCCCGTACATGACAGCTGGAAGCAGCACGAGTTTTGCCGCAGCGATATAGCCGATCTCGACCGGCACGCGTTTCAGCGGCCGAAGCGCGAGCGTCACACCCATGGCAAACAGCGCACAGGGTGCGGCTGCCTGCGCCAGATAGTCGATCAGCCGGGTCGCGGCGTCCGGCAATTGCAGATCAAGCGCCGCCACCGCAAAACCTGCCGCCGTCGACAGGATGAACGGGTGCAGGACAACCCGCTTGATCACATCCACCGCAAGCTTGAGCGGCGGTCGTTCGTCGCCGCCGGCCAGCGCCATCATCGCCGGTGCGGTGATGAAATGCAGCGCGTTTTCAAAGCAGACGATCAGCGCCACCGGCACCGCCGCCTGATCGCCGAGCGCCAGCAGGGCAAGCCCCGGCCCCATGTAGCCAATATTGCCGTAAGCCCCGCCGAACGCCTGGATCGTGCTGTCGCCAAAACTGGCCCGCCGGACGAAAAAGCCGACGAGAAACACCACCGCATAGACGGCATAGGTTGCGACAAGCTGCGTCAGGATGAAATCGACGCGCGTCAGATCCTCGATCGGCGTGCGTGATACCAGCTTGAAGAACAGTGCTGGCAAGGCCGCGTAGACGATGAAGATATTCATCCAGCCAAGAGCTTCCGCTCCCTGCCGGGAGACCCTGGCGGCGACATATCCGATCAGGATCAGACCGAAAAAGGGAAAAAGAAGCGCTAGAATGGCTGCCATGAAACTCCTCCGCTCCCGCACCGGTTGCGGCGGGGCGTCGCCCGGAGGCTTAGCCGATTTGGGTCAGGATTGGAAAGGTCTGCTGGAACCAGATCGCCATGTCGCTGACGAACCCGAAGATGAAGGCAAGACCGGTCACGACCAGAAGACCGCCCATGATCTTTTCCACCGCGCCGAGGTGCCGGCGAAAGCGCGACAGGAAGCGCATGAACGCCCCGGAAAAGGCCGCGGCAATCCAGAAGGGAACCGCAAGGCCGAGCGAATAGATGGCGAGCAGCACCGCCCCGTCGCCCACGGTCTCGCGCGAGGCGGCAATGCCGAGGATGGCGCCCAGCACCGGGCCGATGCAGGGCGTCCAGCCGAAGGCAAAGGCAAGGCCCATCACATAGGCGCCGGAGATCGTGGCCGGCTTGCCGCCGGACTGGAAGCGCGCCTCCCGGGAGAGCAGGCCGATGCGGAAGAGACCAAGGAAATTCAGGCCCATGACGATGATGATCAGGCCGCCGATCTTGGAAAGAAGATCCATGTGCTGGCGCAGAAGCATGCCGATCGAACTGGCGCCCGCGCCGAGCGCCACGAAGACGGTGGCAAACCCCAGCGTGAAGAACAGCGACGAAAACAGCACCGCCCGACGCGCGGTAACCGTCTCCACCCTCGCCTCGCCGCGGAACTGATCGACGGAAATGCCGGCCATGTAACAGAGATAGGGCGGCACCAGCGGCAGCACGCATGGTGACAGGAAGGATAGCGCACCGGCCAGAAGCGCACTCAGCAGGGAAATTTCGGCAATCGACAAGGTCTACTCCGCATCGCGTTCGCCCTCTCATACGGCGCGCCTGCCGGCGGTGCCAATCACCTTTTGCTGCACGGAGAGAGGCATCTTGCCGCGCCGACCTGCGTCACCGGGGCCTGCGGGCCGTCCACCACAGCAGAAACAGCAACCCGCAACAGACGATTGTCGCCGGCCAGAAATCGGTCATCTGGTCGAAGGACCAGCGCCACATGGCATAGGCATCGATCTGCGGCGGCGGCATCGAGACGCTCACCTCATAGTCACGTTTCTCACGCCCATGAAAATGGCCGATGGCAAAGACGAGGCCCAGTGCCAGCGCCTGGCGGGTTGTGACCCAGGGCCGAAAGAGAACAGCCACCACACCCGCGAGGGCCAGCGCCTCGACGATGTGTCCCGCCCAGTCCCACTCCGCCTGGATGTAATTCCAATCGATCATCCCGGCCCCTCGGTTCCTGCGTCGTCACGTCCAAACCCGCAGAGGCCGGTGCCGATCCATCAATAGCCCGGAACCGGCAGAGGCGCCTTCGGATTGGCACGGAACCAATCGACATCGCGCTGTGCCTGATCGACATCATACTGGCGATCCGGCATCTCGCGCTGGGCACGACGGATATCCCGGTCGAGGTCATCGATCTCGTTGCGGATATTGCGGCGCTGGTTGTCGTCCTTCGCCTCCTTCAGGGCGCGGTAGCGTTCATCCATCCGGCTTTCCTTCGAACTGATCTCGCCTCGCAGCGAATCAATCCGCGACCGGGCGTCGTGCAGCTTGCGACCGAGCCCATATCCGCGCAGAAAACCTTCGCTCGTCTGCGGCGGGCAGACGCTGTAATAGGTGTCGCCTGCCTCACCCCGCGCGAGACCATTGAGCGGCGTGCAGTAACGCTGCAGACCCACCTGATAGCCTTCGTTCCACTTGGTCTGGTCCGGCACGATCTTGACGCGGGCGCAGGATTCCACATGCGCGCCAAACCGATCCTGCGGGCTGTAGCCCGCGGCTCCATCCGCATCACCGATCACCCGCCAGTCGGCGGCCATGCATTCCTCTTTCGACATGGAATGGCACGAGGCAAGGAGCAGGAGCCCGAACAGCCCCGCACACAAAAACAGTAAACGCATCATGAAAACCCCCGAGATCACGTAGCGTGAGCGTTATAGTAAATAGTTTCTGAATACGCCATGAAGCGTCAGGGCCAAACCACAACAGAAGTGTGGAAACGCCGGTACGAAATGCAATTCAAAGGGGAAATGTTGAAAGTGGTGAGAGCGCAGGGATTCGAACCCTGGACCTACTGATTAAAAGTCAGTTGCTCTACCGGCTGAGCTACGCTCTCACGCAACGGAGCAAATCAGCCCCGCCGAAAGTGCGCGGAACATATGCGGCGTGTTTCCCGCGGTCAACCCGCGGGAAACAAAAAACTGCCGGTTTTGTCCACAGGCAGGGACGCGATAATCGGCCGTCGCGTCAATGCGCCGGGCGACCGCCGCCTTCTTCTTCGAAATCCACGGCAGAGGCCCCTGAAGCCGACAGGCGGACGCGGTTGCCTTCGATATCGGCGACGAGTGCGAGGGGAATGAAATGGTGGTGCCCCTCATGGCTGCCCTCGCCGCTGTCCTTCTTGGTCAGCTTGATACGGTTGCCTTCGACGCGGTCCACGGTGCCGACATGGACGCCGTCTGCGCCGATCACTTCCTGATGTTCCTGAATGCGGTTCTGGTCGATCATGACTATCTCCTTCCATACTGTCTCAGGCAAGAACGAGAATACGGTGAAAAAGATGCCCCCGGCGCAAAAGAAAAGCCGATCGCCTCTCCCTTGCCCACCGCGTGCGGGGCAATGACTGCCACGCACACCTTACGGTTTTTTCATTTGGCGCGTGGCGGTGGACATGCCATCTGCACTCAAGAAACCATAGCGTGCGTATGTATCGCCGGGGCATTGCCCTGCAGCGCCTTGTGCAACTCAGGATCATGGGTGACCGACTTTGACCGATCAGACAGGGGCAGCTGGCCAGAAGATCCCGGAGAGCGCACCCGATCTTGCTGCTATCCTCGCCGCTTCGAAGGGCAAACGCCGGCGCTCGCGCTGGTTCGTCTGGCCGCTGACGCTTGCCATCCTGGTGGGCGGCGGTGCCGGCGCCTACCTCTACCTCAACCAGGATGGCCCGGCCTTCACCTATACGACGCAACCCGTCAAGCGCGGCGATCTCTCGGTCATCGTCACGGCGACCGGCTCGCTGGAGCCGACCGACCAGGTCGATATCTCCAGCGAATTGTCGGGAACGGTGCGCAAGGTCAACGTCACCTACAATAGTCCCGTCAAGGCCGGCGAGGTGCTCGCCGAACTCGATACGAACAAGCTGCAGGCGGATGTGCAGAGCGCCCGCGCCAAGCTTGCCTCCGCCAAGGCGAGTGTCGTGAAGGCGGATGCCGAACTCAACTCGGCACGCATCAAGCTGGAGCGCCTGCGCTCGCTCGTCGACAAGAGCATCTCCAGCCAGCAGGATCTCGATACGGCGCAATACGCCTATGATTCGGCCCAGGCGACGAAGGAGATGAACGAAAGCTCGGTTCTCTCCTCGGAAGCCGATCTCAGGCTCGCCGAAGTGAACCTCGCCAAGGCGAGGATCCTCTCGCCGATCGACGGCGTCGTCCTGACGCGGGATGTCGATCCGGGCCAGACGGTTGCCTCCTCGCTCTCGGCGCCGGTCCTCTTCACCATTGCCGGTGACCTGAAGCGCATGGAACTGCAGGTGTCCGTCGATGAGGCGGATGTCGGCCAGGTGCGGGAAAACCAGCCGGCGACCTTCACCGTCGACGCCTATTCAGACCGCAGCTTTCCGGCGCGCATCCAGCAGGTCCGCTTCGCCTCGGAAACGGTGTCGAACGTCGTCACCTACAAGGCCATCCTTTCGGTCGATAACGAAGACCTGCTTTTGCGTCCTGGCATGACCGCGACGGCCGACATCACCGTCCAGTCCGTCAAGGATACGCTGCTGGTGCCGAACGGGGCGCTGCGCTATTCGCCGCCCGCCACCGCGCAACGCGGCAGCGGCAACATCCTCAGCCGCCTCTTCCGCCCGCCGCGTCCGCCCGGTACCGGCCGCAACCGCAATCAGCAGCAGGATCAGAACAGTCCAACCCGCAGGCCCGTCTTTGTGCTGAAGGGCGGCGAGCCGCAGCGCGTGATGATCGAAACCGGCGCCACCGACGGCCAGTTTACCATCGTCAAGTCGGGTGACCTGCAGGAAGGCGACACGCTGATCACATCTGCCACCGCCCGCTCGAACTGAGGTCACGCCGGATATGCAGGCCTCGCCCCTCATCGAGTTTCGTCAGGTTTCCCGCTATTATGGCCGCGGCGAAGCGACGATCCGCGCGCTCGACCGGGTGGATCTGTCGATTTCTGCCGGTCAGTTCGTCTCCATCATGGGCCCGTCCGGCTCCGGCAAATCAACTGCCATGAACATTCTCGGCTGTCTCGACGTGCCCTCTTCCGGCGACTATCTGTTTCAGGGGGTGCCCACCAGCGGTTTCGATCGCCAGCAGTTGACGCTTTTGCGCCGGCATATGCTGGGTTTCGTCTTCCAGGGCTTCAATCTGCTCGCCCGCACATCCGCGGTCGAAAACGTCGAACTGCCGCTCGTCTATCGCGGCATGGAAGGCAGGGAGCGCCGGAAGCTCGCACTCGCGGCGCTGGAACAGGTCGGACTGAAGGGCCGCGAGGATCACACCACGCAGGAACTCTCAGGCGGCCAGCAGCAACGCGTCGCGATTGCCCGCGCCATCGTCACCAGCCCCGCCGTCCTTCTGGCCGACGAACCGACAGGCAATCTGGATACGAAAACGAGCGTCGAGATCATGGATCTCATTACCCGGCTGAACCGTGAGCAAGGCATTACCGTCATCATGGTGACCCACGAGGAAGATATCGCCGCCTACGCCTCGCGGCAGTTGCGTTTCGTTGATGGCAGGCTGGCCTCCGACAGCGCCGCCGGAGAGGAGCCCGCCCATGCTGTTTGAAACTGTTCGACTGGCCTGGCGGGCGATCAGCCGCAACCTGCTGCGCTCCTTCCTCACCGTGCTCGGCGTGGTCATCGGCGTTGCCGCCGTCATCGCCATGGTCACCGTCGGCAATGGCACCACCGCACAGGTGCGCCAGGAACTGTCGCGGCTTGGCACCAACACGCTCTTCGTGCGCCCGGGCCAGTGGGGCCCTGGCCGCGCCAGCACGGAGGCCAAACGCTTCAACGATTCGGACGTGGTCGCCATCCGCGACCAGATGACCGGTCTTAGGGCGGTGGCCCCCATCAACCGCAGCACCGCCACCGTGATTGCCGGCGGACAGAACCGTTCGACCAGCATTATCGGCACCACGAATGACTATCTGGTGGCGCAGGACTGGACGCTGGCGCTTGGCCGTGAATTCCTGCCATCAGAGGAACGCGGCACCGCTGCCTGCATCATCGGCCAGACCGTGCGGCGCGAACTGTTTGGTTCGGCCGATCCGGTCGGCCTCACCATCCGCGTCGGCAACGTCGCCTGCCCGGTCATCGGCGTGCTGACTACCAAGGGCCAGTCCGGCATGGGCGACGACCAGGACGATACCGTTTTGATGCCGCTGAAGCTGCACCAGCGGCGCCTGGGCGGCACCACCACCATCTCCAGCATCACCCTCTCGGCAGAAAACGGCGTTTCGACCGCCAAGGTGCAGGCGGACGTCGAAAGCCTGCTCCGGGAACGCCGGCGCATCGCCATCGGCAAGGATGACGATTTCTCCGTCAACGACATGACGCAGATCGCCTCCGCCATGACCGGCACCACGACGCTGCTGACCGGTCTGCTCGGCGCCGTCGCGGCCGTCAGCCTGCTGGTCGGCGGCATCGGCATCATGAACATCATGCTGGTCTCGGTAACGGAACGGACACGCGAGATCGGCATCAGGCTCGCGATCGGCGCGCTGGAGGGACAGGTGCTCACCCAGTTCCTGGTGGAGGCAGTCATGCTATCCGTCTTCGGCGGCGTCACCGGCATTCTCGCCGGCCTGGGCCTCGCCTACGGGGTGGTGAGCCTACTCAACGTTCCCTTTGTCGCAAGCCCGACGATCATTGCTGTGGCCTTTGCCTTTTCAGCGCTGATCGGCGTGGTGTTCGGCTATTTTCCCGCCCGGCGGGCTGCGCAACTGAACCCGACCGAGGCCCTGCGACACGAATAACAGCAAGCCTGATATATCAAGCCGGTCCAGATCCTGGTTTGTCAGAAAGCGTTTACTGATATATCAATAAGGGATGGAGATTTTCGACACGCCGCCGTCACCCGACTCGCTATCCCGCCAAGCCTACCGAGCGCTCGAGCAGATGATCGTGACACTGAGGCTTTCCCCCGGCGCGCTCGTCACCGAAAAACAGCTGATCGAGTTGGCCGGCCATGGCCGGACCCCGGTGCGCGAGGCCATCCAGAAACTCGAGTGGCAGGGGTTGATTGTCGTCAGGCCCCGGATCGGACTGCAGATCAGCGACATCGTTGCCTCCGATCACCGGGAAATTCTGGCCGTGAGACGCCGTCTCGAACCCTACGCCGCCTCTCTTGTGGCGACTCATGCCGATGACCGTCAACGGGAACGCCTGATTGGCTGCGCGCGTGACATGGGCGCCGCAGCCGCCCTGTCGGACATGCATGCGTTTCTTTCGGCCGACAAGCGGTTCGACGATCTGGTGGAAGAAGCCTGCCCCAACCGTTTCCTGACCGGATCGCTCGCAGCGCTCCAAACCCATTCGCGGCGGCTCTGGTTTGCGACGGCGACGCTCGAGGCCATGGATCGCTCCGTCGGCCTGCATGTCAGCGTCATCCGCGCCATTCAAAAAGAGGATGCAGCGGAAGCAGCCGCCGCGACGGAACGGCTGCTGGATTACCTTGCGGAAAAACTGTGAGATCGCAAAGTCACGGTCACTCCGGCGTTAGTCAGGCCGGCGTCGCCTCGCCTGCCCGCTCGCGTGCTAGGGCCGCGAGATCTGCCGGCTTGAGTTCGACCGATTCGCCGCAACCGCAGGCCGAGGTCTGGTTCGGGTTGATGAAGGTGAAGCCGGACCGCATCTTCGTCACTTCGAAATCCATCTGCGTGCCGAGAAGATAAAGCACCGCCGACGGCTCGATCCAGACCCGGGCGCCATCGTGTTCGATCAGATCGTCCTTGCCGTTTGGCTCGGTCACCAGATCGACCGTATACTCCATGCCCGCGCATCCGCCCTTCTTGATGCCGACGCGAATGCCCTTCGCATCTGGGCCGGATTTTTCGACGATCGCCTTCACGCGGCTTGCTGCGGCATCGGTCATGGTCATCACTGCAAAGCCCATGGGCTCATTCTCCTTCACGCCATCCGGGTTCAAGGCCCGGCGGTTTCTTGTCTCAATGTAGGCATATCGCCCCGCCCGATCAATAACCCCACGTCAACGGACAAGTTTCGGCCAGTCGCGGGCGGCATGAAGGACGCGGAGGATTTCGACGCCGTCGCCGTGAACTCGATAGAAGATCAGATAGCCGTCCTTTGGAAACATTTGCGTCTTCAGCTGCGGCGTCTCTCGCGCAGTCCCGATACCGGGCATGGATCCGATCATGGCAAACGTTGCGTAGATCTCCTCCTGCCAACGAAGTGCAGCTTTCGGGTTTCGCTGTCCAATGTACGACATCACATCGTAGACGTCTCGTTCAGCTTGTGGCCGAAGACGATAGCTCATCCAGCTTTCGTCCCGAACTCACGCTCAAACTGGTCACGCAGCCGGCGAAAGGATTCCTCCCCATCAATCGGCTCGCCGCTGTCGATCCCTTCCTGGATCAGCGCATCCAATTCGTCGGGCGTAAAATTCGCCAAAAGCCGCCGGACCTGGAAGGCATTCAGCGCCGCCGACACCACCTCGTCTGCGGATTGGAATTCGCCGCTTTCGAGAACGCTTTCGACAATCTCGGACATGTCCTCGGTCAGTTCGATGCGAATGGGATGCGCGCGCGCCATGATGCAGACTCCGCTTCGATGCGGCCCCAGACTAACGCATCGGCCGGTTCAATACCAGCCGACGGCCACCTGCGCCTCTTCCGACATGCGCTCCGGCGTCCACGGCGGATCGAACGTCATCTCGACCTCGACGCCGGACACGCCTTCCACGGCACTGACGGCATTTTCGACCCAGCCCGGCATTTCGCCGGCGACCGGACAGCCGGGGGCCGTCAGCGTCATGACGATCTTCACCATGCGGTCATCTTCGATGTCGATCTTGTAGACGAGACCGAGCTCGAAAATATCCGCCGGGATTTCCGGATCGTAGACGGTTTTCAGTGCCGCGACGATATCATCCGACAGACGGGCAAGTTCGTCTGCCGGGATCGGTGAATTGATGATTCCTTCGCGGGCATCCCACTTCGGAATAGTTTCTTCGGTCGACATATGTCTGTCCTCAGGCAAAGAAGTTGCGCGCATAATCCAGCGCATCGGCCAGCGCATCCACTTCGGCGCGCGTGTTGTACATGGCAAAGGAAGCTCGGCAAGTAGACGTGACGCCGAACCGTTTCAAGAGCGGCGTGGCACAATGGGTGCCGGCGCGCACCGCGACCCCCTTGCGGTCGATCACCATCGATACGTCATGAGCATGGATGCCGGCGAGCTCGAAGGAGAAGATCGCCCCCTTGCCCGGTGCATTGCCGATGATGCGCAGCGAATTGATCGCCGTCAGCCGTTCGGTGGCATAGACCGTCAGATCCGCCTCGTGCGCGGCAATCGCGCCTCGGCCGATTTTGTCCATGTAGTCCAGCGCGTAGCCGAGGCCAATCGCCTGCACGATCGGCGGCGTGCCCGCCTCGAACCGGTGTGGCGGATCGTTATAGGTGACGAAATCCTGATCGACGTCGATGATCATCTCGCCGCCGCCCTGGAAGGGGCGCATCTGCTGGAGGCGCTCCTTCTTGCCGTAAAGCACACCGATTCCCGACGGACCATAGAGCTTGTGGCCGGTCATGACATACCAGTCACAATCGAGATCCTGGACGTCCACGGGCATGTGCACGGCGCCCTGGCTGCCATCGACGAGCACCGGAATATCCCGTTCCCGGGCGATGCGGCAGACCTCCTTGATCGGCACGACGGTTCCGAGCGCATTCGACATATGCGTCATGGCGATCAGCCGCGTCTTTTCCGTCAGGCACTTTTCGAAGTCTTCGAGATGAAACGCGCCATCCTCATCCACCGGCACCCAGACCAGTTTCACGCCCTGCCGTTCGCGCAAGAAATGCCAGGGCACGATGTTGGAGTGGTGCTCCATGATCGTCAGGACGATCTCGTCGCCTTCCTTCAGGTGCGGCATGGCAAAGCCGTACGCCACCGTGTTGATCGCTTCGGTGGAGTTCTTGGTGAAGACAATGTCATCGATCGAGGGGGCGTTCAGGAAGCGCCGCACCTTTTCGCGCGCGGCCTCGTAGGCCTCGGTGGCGGCATTCGACAGGTAATGCAGGCCGCGATGCACATTGGCATATTCGGCGGAATAGGCATGCGAGATCGCGTCGATCACGCTCTGCGGCTTCTGCGCCGAGGCGCCATTGTCCAGGTAGACGAGCGGCTTGCCGTGCACCATCGTGGTGAGGATCGGAAAATCGCGACGGATCGCGTCGACATCATAGGTCATGGATTGGCCATCCCGTAAATTCAGCGGAACGATCGCCCGCCGTGAACATGACGGCGACCGGAGGAGCCCCCGACCGCCGGCATCGTGTCAGGCGTGTCTGTCCAGCCAGCGGCTGACGATCGCCTCAAGTGCCTCGACGAGCGCCTCGTCCTCGAGTTCCTCGACGATCTCTGCGACAAAGGCGTTCACCAGCATGGCGCGCGCCTTGCTGCGCGGAATGCCGCGGGCCATCAGGTAATAGAGATGGTTGTCGTCGATATCGGCAACCGTCGCCCCGTGACCGCACTGCACGTCATCGGCGAAGATCTCGAGCTCCGGCTTGGCGGAGAACTCGGCATCGTCCGACATGAGAAGCGTGTTGCAGGCCATGCGGGCATCGGTCTTCTGCGCATCGAGCGCCACCTTGATCATGCCCTGGAACACGCCGCGGGCACGATCGAACACCACGTTGCGGAAGATTTCCGTCGAGGTCGTGTTCGGCACGTTGTGGCCGAGAACCAGCGTCACATCAGTATGCGTGTCGCCGCCGAGCAGGTTGACGCCGCGCAACTGCAGGTCGGAGCCTTCGCCCGCCACGTCGATGCGCAGTTCCTGGCGCACAAGCTTGCCGCCGGCATTGATGACGAAGAGGCGCAACTTGGCATTTTCACCGACACGAATGCGCACCTGGCCGAGATGGGTATCGGCAGCGCCCTGCTCCTGCAGCACAATCCAGGTCACGTCGGCGCCATCCTCAAGCGAAATGTCGCTGACGGTGGAGACAAGCGCCTGGCCATCGGTGCTCGCAATATGGCGTTCGATAACGGTTGCCTTGGAGCGGGCACCGAAGCTCACCGGGAAACGGGTATGCACCTGGCCTGCACCGTGCAGCGCCTGGATCTCGATCGGCTGCGCTATCTCGGCACCTTCCGGAAACTCCAGCACATAACCGTCGCGCACGAAGCTGCCATTGACCTTGCCGATCGTATCGTCGCGGTCGATGACGGAAAGGCCAGGCGCCGCGGTGCCCTCACGTAACATATCCGCAAAGGAGCCGAGGACGATGCCATCGACGGCGGCCCTGGAATCGCTTTTGCCATCACGCATCACGATCACGGACGCCGTCTCGACGAGCGCTGCCGGTGCGGCAAACGCCTCGGCCGGCTGCGCTGCCGGAACGGCGCGCAGCAGCGTCTTTAAGTCGGTGTAATGCCAGGCTTCCACCCGGCGCGTCGGAAGACCGTTGGTCTTCAGGTCCTCCAGCAGCCGATCGCGTGCGCTGATCACGGCCCCATTGCCCGGCAGGTCGCCGACCTGCTGGTTATAGGATTCGATCAGCGCAGATTCCGCGGCGGTCAGCCGGCTTGTGGTCTGCATGTTCATGCCAAAGATCCTTTCGCCACTGCCCTTTAGGCCGCTTCGCCGATGATGTCGGAGTAGCCGTTGGCTTCCAGTTCGAGCGCCAGATTCTTGTCGCCCGTGCGGATGATCTGGCCCTTGTAGAGAACGTGGACCGTATCCGGCACGATGTAGTCGAGCAGGCGCTGGTAGTGGGTAATGACGATCACGGCACGGTCCGGCGATTTCAGCGCGTTGACGCCGTCGGCAACGATCTTCAGCGCGTCGATGTCGAGGCCGGAATCGGTTTCATCAAGCACGCAGAGTTTTGGTTCCAGCAGCGCCATCTGCAGGATCTCGGCGCGCTTCTTCTCGCCACCGGAGAAGCCGACGTTCAGCGGGCGCTTCAGCATGTCCGGGTTGATCTTCAACTCGGCAGCAGCCTCCTTGACGCGGCGCATGAAGTCCGGCGTCGTCAGTTCCGCCTCGCCGCGCGCCTTGCGCTGCTCGTTCATCGCCACCTTCAGGAACTGCATGGTGGCCACGCCCGGAATTTCGACCGGATACTGGAAGGCGAGGAAGATGCCTTTGGCCGCACGCTCGGCCGGATCCAGGTCGAGAATATTCTCGCCGTTGTAAAGGATCTCGCCTTCGGTCACCTCGTAATCTTCGCGGCCGGAGAGAATATAGGAGAGCGTCGACTTGCCCGAACCGTTCGGGCCCATGATCGCCGCCACTTCGCCGGCCTTCACGGTGAGGTTCAGACCACGGATGATTTCGGTGCCGTCTTCGGCGATGCGGGCGTGCAGGTTCTTGATTTCAAGCATGTCTCTGTTCCTGTTCATAGGGCGGTTCAAGAGCCGCCTATTTCAACCATTTCCACCAGGGTTCGTTTGACCAGCGCCTCAGGCAAACTTCGTCAGAACGGCACCGGCGTCCCTCTTCAACTCTTCGACCTCGCCGAGAAGAAACATCAGGCGATCCCGATTGATCGTCCCGATAGTCCCTGTCGGGCTCGGATAGCGGTACCGCGTCGCAGCCACCGAAAGCTCGTCCAGTGCGCTGAACCGTTTCCGCCAGTCTCCCGCCTCCGTCAAAAGGGAAGCGAGTTGCTGAATATTGTGTGTCGGGCCACTCGCGACCTCCTGCATTTCGAGCAGACCCCGCAGCAGTTTCTCAAGGCACTGCTGGAGAAAGTAAGCCGCCTGCTCCGGATGCGTGTCGATCAGCAGCCGTGCGGCCTCGAATTCCTTCTCGGCAAGCGTCGCAAAGGCAGACACTCGCTTGCGACGGATCTCCTCGGCTTTCATGGCCTGCTCCCGAAGATCAAACGTCCTTCATCGACAATCCGTCGCACGATGGAAGTGTTGAGATCCAGCGAAGCCATGAAGGTCGCATAATCGCACGGTACGACATCAGCCCCGACACCCGTCCCCATCAGCGGCGCGTAGACCTTGTCGTAATCATCGCTGTCGAAACTGCCGTTCTCCTTCGCCACGACCAACACGTCGAAATCGCTGTCCGGACGCGCATCGCCCCGACCGCGACTGCCAAAGAGCCAGATCATCTCCGGATCGAGCGCCTCCACCAGCCGGCGGATGATCTCCGCCAGCACGGCATCCTCGCTGCCAAACGAACCGTAATTCGCCCGGACCTGCGGAACACTCTGATGGAGATCCGCCGTCATCACCCCACGCTACCTTCCAGCGAAATCCCGATCAGCTTCTGCGCTTCCACGGCGAACTCCATCGGCAGTTCCTGAATGACTTCCTTGACGAAGCCGTTGACGATCAGCGCGATCGCCGCCTCTTCCGGAATGCCGCGCTGCAGGCAGTAGAACAGCTGGTCCTCGGAGATCTTCGAGGTGGTCGCCTCGTGCTCGAACTGCGCCGACGAATTCTTCGCCTCGATATAGGGCACCGTATGCGCGCCACAGCGGTCGCCGATCAGAAGCGAATCGCACTGCGTGAAGTTGCGGGCATTGTTGGCCTTGCGATGCGCAGACACCTGGCCGCGATAGGTATTCTGCGACACACCGGCGGCAATGCCCTTGGAGATGATGCGGCTCGACGTGTTCTTGCCGAGATGGATCATCTTCGTGCCGCTGTCGATCTGCTGGTGACCATTCGACACGGCAATCGAGTAGAACTCGCCGCGGCTGTCGTCACCGCGCAGGATGCAGCTCGGATATTTCCAGGTAATCGCAGACCCGGTTTCCACCTGCGTCCAGGAGATTTTCGAGCGGTTGCCGCGGCAATCGCCACGCTTGGTGACGAAGTTGTAGATGCCACCCTTGCCCTGCTTGTCGCCCGGATACCAGTTCTGGACCGTCGAATATTTGATCTCGGCATCGTCCATCGCCACGAGCTCGACGACGGCCGCATGCAACTGGTTCTCGTCGCGCTGCGGCGCCGTGCAGCCTTCGAGGTAGGAGACGTATGCCCCCTCGTCGGCAATGATCAGCGTGCGCTCGAACTGGCCGGTGTTCTTCTCGTTGATGCGGAAATAGGTCGACAGCTCCATCGGGCATCGAACGCCCTTCGGCACGTAGACGAAGGAGCCGTCCGTGAAGACCGCCGAGTTCAAGGTGGCGTAATAATTGTCGGTCGTCGGGACGACGGAGCCGAGATATGTCTTCACCAGATCCGGATATTCGCGAATGGCCTCCGAAATCGACATGAAGATCACGCCGGCCTTCGCAAGTTCCTTCTTGAAGGTCGTCACGACGGACACGCTGTCGAACACGGCATCCACGGCGACGCGCGGCTTGTCGACGCCGGCCAGGATCTCCTGTTCCTTCAGCGGAATGCCGAGCTTCTCATAGACCTTCAGCAGCTCCGGATCGACCTCTTCCAGCGACTTCGGACCAGACGTGGTCTTCGGCGCCGCATAATAATAGATGTCGTTGAAATCGATCTTCGGGTAATCGACACGCGCCCAGGTGGGCTCCTCCATTGTCAGCCAGCGGCGATAGGCGTCGAGACGCCATTCGAGCATCCAGTCCGGCTCCTGCTTTTTGGCAGAGATGAAACGGATGATCTCTTCCGACAGGCCCTTGGGAGCCTTCTCGACTTCGATCTCGGTCTCGAAACCGTATTTGTACTGGTCGACATCGATCTGGCGAACCTGATCGATGGTTTCCTGCACGGCAGCCATGGTCATTCTCCAATCTTGCCGGAATCAAGGGTCCGGCAGCTTGTCTGGTCTTGGCGGGATCCGCCTTCATGTAGGCGCCAGAAGGCGTTTTTCCCACCTTTTGGCAAGCAGATTTTTGCGTTTCCTCAATTAAGGGAACGCTCAAGCCGCCCGGCCGGCGGCACCACGCCGCGCGGCGATTTTCGTAAACGCGGCCAGTGCCGCATCGATATCGTCGTCCACCGTTCCCGGTCCGAGCGAGATACGCAGCGCCCCCATGTCCGGATCGCAGCCCATGGCCGCCAGCACATGGCTTTGCCCCAGCTTGCCGGAAGAGCAGGCCGAACCGGCAGACAGCGCGATACCCTCGAGATCGAACGCGATCTGTCCCGTTTCCGATTTCAGCCCCGGCAACGTGAAGAAGGTGGTGTTGGCCACACGCGCCACATCCGATCCGTGGATGACAACGTCCGTCGCCACCGCCCGCATGCCGCTCTCCAGACGGGCACGCAGTGCTTCGAGGCGAAGGGCAGAAACCGCGCGGTCGGCCGCGGCAACCTCCGCGGCAGCTCCGAAGCCGACGATGCCGGGAAAATTCTCGGTGCCGGAGCGATGCCCCTTCTCCTGGCCACCGCCGTGGATCAGCGGGCGCGGCATCATCACCTCACCGCGGGAAACGAGCGCGCCGACGCCTTTCGGCCCGCCGATCTTGTGGGAGGAGAGGATCAGGAAATCCGCATCCAGTTCAGCCATGTCAACGGCAATGCGACCGACCGCCTGAACCGCGTCAACCACCAGCAACCCGCCCTTGGCATGCACGATCTTCGCCGCCTCCGCGACCGGCTGAATAACGCCGGTCTCGTTGTTGACGAGCATCAGCGCCACCATCGGCAGTCCGGTTGCGCCGTCGTGCGCATCCAGAAGCGCGGCCAGTGCGCCAAGATCAAGCAGGCCTTGGCGCGTCACCGGCACGTCCGTCACGTCGGCCTTGGCGAATCGCCCGCCCTCGCGGATCGCCGGGTGTTCGATCGCCGAGACATAGAGCCGCCCGATGATAAGCGGCGCGCGGCCCATGCGGTAATCCGGGGTGAGCACGAAGTTGGCCGCTTCGGTGGCACCGCTGGTAAAGGTCACATGCTGCGGATCGGCGCCGACGAGGGAGGCGACCTGACGCCTGGCGCGGTCGATGCCGGCGCGCGCGGCCCGTCCCTCACCATGCACGGACGAGGCGTTGCCCGGCAGATCGTAAGCCTTCAGCATGGCACGCCTTGCCGCATCGCCAAGCGGCGCGGTCGCGTTCCAGTCCAGATATGCCCGTCTTCTTGCCATTGTCCGTCGCGGTTCCAGGTCTAGATCAGCAGACACGACGCATTTCCCTTGAAATTTTCGTCGCGCATGCCGTATGAGACGACCAACTGGGCGGTTAACCGCCCCAAGTTTCGAATGGTTCTAAACTGTTTCTAGAAAAGGTGAGCGGCTTCGTCAAGTCAAAGCCGTCATGAAACGGTTGGAATCGTCAAAAAGCTGACCGGAGTCACGATGCCCGAAGTCATTTTCAACGGCCCTGCCGGCCGTCTCGAAGGCCGCTACCAGCCGTCGAAGGAAAAAAACGCGCCGATCGCCCTCATCCTGCACCCGCACCCGCAGTTCGGCGGCACGATGAACAACCAGATCGTTTACCAGCTGTTCTACATGTTCCAGAAGCGCGGTTTTACGACGCTGCGGTTCAATTTCCGCGGCATCGGTCGCAGCCAGGGCGAGTTCGACCATGGCGCCGGCGAACTGTCGGACGCAGCGTCCGCGCTGGACTGGGTGCAGAGCCTGCATCCCGATTCGAAGAGCTGTTGGGTCGCCGGTTATTCCTTCGGCGCCTGGATCGGCATGCAGCTCCTGATGCGCCGCCCGGAAATCGAAGGCTTCCTGTCGATTGCGCCGCAGCCGAACATCTATGACTTCTCGTTCCTTGCCCCCTGCCCGTCCTCCGGCCTGATCATCAATGGCGATTCGGACAAGGTCGCACCGGAGAAGGACGTCAACACGCTGGTCGAAAAGCTGAAGACCCAGAAGGGTATCCTCATCACCCACCGCACGATCGAAGGAGCCAACCACTTCTTCAACGGTCAGGTGGAGCATCTGATGGGTGAATGCGAAGATTATCTCGACCGTCGCCTGAACGGCGAACTGGTGCCGGAACCGGCCGCCAAGCGCATCCGCTGAGCCTCGCGCGGATTAATCGATGAAAAGCGGTCCTTTGGGGCCGTTTTTTTGTGCCTGATGACTTTTACAGCATCACCAGCGAGACGCCGCTGCGCTCTCGGTGGCTGCGCACGCAGTTGCGGCCGGAGGCCTTCGCTTCGTAGAGCGCACCATCGGCATTGCGGATCGCAGCCGGAAGCTCCACCGCATTGTGGAAGGCGGCCACACCAAAACTGGCCGTCATGCGAAAACCCTGCGGCATGCTGGGCAGCGCCTGCACGGCAAACGAACCGCGCACCGCCTGGGCGAACATCAGCGCCGCATCGGAGGGCACGCCGGGAAGCAGCACGCAGAATTCCTCGCCGCCCAGCCGGCCGATCACCGCATTCTCCGGGGCGCTCGCGCGCAGCAATTCGGCAAAGGCCCGGATCACGCAATCGCCGGAATAGTGGCCATAGGTATCGTTGACCTTCTTGAAGTGATCGAGATCGCACAGCACCACCGCATGCGGACCGCGCATACGCCGCAGCGCTGCCTCGCAGTGATTGTCGAAACCGCGGCGGTTCAGAACCTCCGACAGTGCATCCACCTCGGAATTGCTGCGTTCCTCGGCCATGATTTCCAGCACGAAGACGGAGAGCAGCATCAGGCCGATGATCACGACGAACACGCCCGTCAGGCTCTGCGAGACGAGCGCGTAGTAGGAATGCACGTAATCCGCCGCCGTCTGCCCCGCTCCCACCTCAACGGCGGCCACCGCCTTCACCAGGAACTGCAGCCCCGCGGCCAGCAACAGGACCGCCATCACCCTGTCGATCGCCGTGCGGCGGGAGGAACGCAGGACTGCCGCCGCGCTGACGAAAATCGCCAGTGCAAACGGCGTCTGGTAGCCGAGAGAATGCTCCCAGGAGCCGCGCGGCAGGTCGTAGATGATGAGATCGAGGCCGATGGAGATGCAGAAGAATGTGACGAGAAGCACGGGGCTGGCCGGCACCCCGTAAAGACGACCGATTCCCACCCGGATCAGCAAAAGCCCGGCAAGAACGGTGGCGAAGGCGGCGACCGCAAACAATTTCACCCATCCGGTATGGGCGACCAACAGTTCCGAGATGGTCGAAAAGGACGCCACGGCGTAGGCCGCAGCAATCCACAGCGCCGCGGTACGCGACCGGCTGCGGGTGGAAACGATCAGAAACACGACCGCGAACGATAAGCCGATCGAAAAATTCACGACCAGGAAAAAATCGGCTCCGTTCATCCCGGCTCCCATGCATGCGCGTCTGCTGATATTGAAGTCTCGAACTTAATGTCGTGAAAAGAAGGAACCGTTAACATTTGCCGGGGAGCTTGCCCGGCACGCGACGGAGCGCGCGATAGAGCAGCGCTTTGAGGCTCACTTTTGAGGTGATTCTGTTGAAAAACAGTGTTAGAGGCCGGCCTCACACTGTTCCAAGCCACACCTGCCAGAGATTGATGATGTCCAGGTTCAAGTCCGATTTTCTCCGCACGCTCGACGAACGCGGTTTCATTCACCAGGTTTCCGATGAAACCGGTCTGGATGACCTGCTGACCAAGGAAACCGTGACGGCGTATATCGGCTATGACCCGACCGCCTCCAGCCTGCATGTCGGCCACCTGACGCAGATCATGATGCTGCACTGGTTCCAGGCCACGGGTCATCGCCCGATCTCGCTGATGGGCGGCGGCACCGGCATGGTGGGCGATCCCTCCTTCAAGGAAGAGGCCCGCAAACTGATGACGGTCGACATGATCGAGGAGAACATTTCCTCGATCAAGCGCGTCTTCGCCAATTACCTCAACTATGACGCCGGCCCCAAGGGCGGCGCGCTGATGATCAACAATGCCGAATGGCTGCGTCCGCTGAACTATCTCGAGTTCCTGCGCGATGTCGGCCGCCATTTCTCGGTCAATCGCATGCTCTCCTTCGACAGCGTCAAGACCCGGCTTGATCGGGAGCAGTCGCTGTCCTTCCTGGAATTCAACTACATGATCCTCCAGGCCTACGACTTCGTTGAACTGGCCAAGCGCTACGAGTGCCGTCTGCAGATGGGCGGGTCCGACCAGTGGGGCAATATCGTCAACGGCATCGATCTCGGCCACCGCATGGGCACCGATCAGCTCTACGCGCTGACCTCGCCTCTGCTCACCACGGCATCCGGCGCCAAGATGGGCAAGTCGGCCTCCGGCGCCGTGTGGCTGAACGCCGAACTGATGCCGGTCTATGACTTCTGGCAGTACTGGCGCAACACGGAAGATGCTGACGTCGAGCGCTTCATGAAGCTGTTCACCACGATGCCGATGGACGAGATTGCCAAGCTCGCAGCCCTTGGTGGTGCCGAGATTAACGAGGCCAAGAAGATCCTGGCAACCGAGATTACCGCCATCCTGCACGGTCGCGCGGCCGCCGAAGGGGCAGCCGAGACGGCACGCAAGACCTTCGAGGAAGGCGCGCTCTCGCAGAACCTTCCCTCCGTCGAGGTTCCGGCAGCCGAACTCGATGACGGCATCGGCCTGCTCGCCCTGATGGTCCGTGCCGGTCTGGCCGCATCCAACGGCGAAGCCCGCCGTCATGTCCAGGGCGGCGCGGTACGCATCAACGACCAGCCGGTTTCTGACGAACGCCAGGCGATCGGCAGCGCCGAGGTGACCGGCGACGGCGTCATCAAGCTGTCGCTCGGCAAGAAGAAGCACATCCTCGTCCGCCCGGCCTGAAGCCAGGCGGTCATCATCGGATCGGAGAAAGGGCTCGGGTAGAACCGGGCCCTTTCCTATTGGAACTCGAAGATCTGCCGGAATACGCCGGGCGCGATGATGGAAAGCGGATTGATCGCCAGTTTCGGCTGATCGAAAGAGCCAGTCACTTTGAACGTGATGCCGAGCAGGCCGCGGTCGCGGCCGTTGCCGAGGATCGAGCCGATAATCGGCAGTTCGGCAAACAGCCGGTTCAGGCCATAGGCCGGCATGAACGTGCCGGTCAGATCCATGTTGCCCACCGCATCGCGCAGCATGCCCTGGAAGGTCGCGCCGATCTGCTCGCCGCGCACCACGCCGTTTTCCAGCGACAGCGCCCCGCTCCTGTAGACCACCCGTGCAAAGCCGCGCTGGAACTTGGCGGAGCTGACGTCGATGTCGCGTTTGACGGCGGCGTTCAGACTGCGCCCTTCGTCCCCGACGGGCGTCGACACGATCGACTGGAGGCGGCTTTCGTTGACGACGGAGAAGTTTCTAAGGTCGATATAACCGCTCCAGTTCGACCCCTGTTCATTGGTCAGGCGCAGGTTCAGCAGTCCGCCCCGCATATGGTCGTAGAGATTTGCGAAGCGGGCAAAGGCGCCGGCATCGCCGCTGGTGAGAGTGATCGTCCCGCCGCCGTCTGCGCCGATCGTCTTTCCGACGATCGCCTGGCCGCTGGAGGTCACCGCGGCGAGATCGACGCTCTTGAGGTCATTGTCGCGGACAGCACCCGAAAAATTGACGGATCGGATCACTTCGTCATTGAACCCGATCACCCGATCAAGCTTGGCATCGATACGCACATTGGCGCCATCCGCCTCGCTGGACGAGTCGCCGGTGCCGGGCGACTTCATCTTGACGAGGATCGGGCGAAGGTCTGCGCTGTCGCCGGCCAGCGCCACGTCGTATCCCGATTTCGAGCGGCGCAGCGACAACGTGAAGTTATCACCGCTGGAAAGCTGAACGCGGGAAAAGTCTGCCGTCTGCAGTCCCTGCTTGTTGAGCGACAGCTTGCCGACAAGGCCAAAGCCATCCCCGTTGAGGTTGAACTTGCCGATATCGGTTGCCCCGTCCTTGCTGCGCAGCTCAAGATCAGCCTTGGCCGGCACACCCGGGCCCTTCTGCCAGCCAACCCAGGGGGCAGACAGGGTGGCACGCGTCAGATCGAGCTTGACCGACTGGCGATCGGCATCGAGACGGGAGAGTTCGACATCCACCGACCCGCTGACCACATCTCCAAGCCCCGGAGCCAGTTGTTCCCGCTGCTGATTGTTGAGCGTCGCCTTGACGTTGAGTTGCCGTGTGACATCCGACGTCGAACCGATCGGCTCGACCAGCTTGATGTCGGCGGGCACGTCATCGATGGACCCTTTCGCGTTCAGCCGCGCCGCCTTCTGGTCGATGTCGAGCCTGCCGGTGACGCCGCTGATCTCGCGTCCTTCGATCGGTGTCGCGAGATCGACGTCATCAAGGTCGATGCCTGCGGTAAATACCGGCGCCGGCGGCTTCTGGTCGCGGATGAGGCCGAACCGCGCCGTCACGTCTGCACGCGCCTCGCCGGAAAAATCCGCCGCCTTGAACGGCGCATCCTTCAGCCCGTTGATCGGCGGAAAGCTCGCAAGTTCCGCCAGAGCATCGGCACTTCCCGAGAGCTGCAGGTTGAGGTCCGCCATCAGCGGTTTGCTGTAGGTGGAGGCAATGGTGAAGGTGCCACCGTTCGCCGCGACGGTGCGGCCCGAGGGGAAATAGGATCGCGCACTTTTGACATCGACCTTCATCCGCTCACCCTTCAGGTCGAAATGGCCGGTGACATCGCGAAGCGGCGGCAGATCGTTGGTAATGTTCATCCGGTTGTCGGCGATGTCGAAGCTGATGAGCAGCTCGTCGCCGGTTAACTCCAGCGGAACACCAGGCCCCTTCATGCGCCCACCCGGAATGAAGACGGAGATCGACCCGTTGGTCACGGTGCCGCCGAACATGTTGGCCGTCACCCAGTCGCGGGGTTTGCGCGCCATCCAGAACGGCCAGAGCTGCTTGACGGCCGCTACATCCATGCGCGGCAACTGGGCGCCGAAACTGATCTCCGGCGAGACATTGCCGAGCAGGCGCAGTTTCAATGCGCCCGCCATCTGCCCCATCGGACTCGACACGAACATGTCGTCGAATTCCAGCACCCGGTCGCCCGACAGGTAACGTCCATTGGCCTTGAGGTCGAACAGCACCGGTTCGTCGGCACCGGAGGCGCCCTGTGCCCGTCCGCCGCTCACCAGAAGATCGAGCCCGAAGCCAGGCCTTTTCTCGTCCGCATTGACACGGTCGAGATCGATGACTGCACCGCTGAGCGGCAGCACCGTCGGCCCGAAGCGCAGTTCTGACGGCTGGATTTCAATCGAATGTTTCCCAAAATCATAGGCCACCCGCACCTCGGCCCCCGTCAGGTCCTGGGCAACGCCGTCGAAATAAAACACACTTGGCGCGTGATCGATCTGCGCGCGAATGGCGGGTTCGGTCTCCTTGGTATCGCGGGCCGCCGAAAGGTTCAGCGTCACCGCTCCCGCAAGCCCCTCGCGTGGCGTCCCATCTTCGGCGCGCTGCAAAAGGAATGGCGTCAGGTCGAGACCCGTTACCTTGGCTTCGAGACCCCGGGTGACGCCATTGACCGAGGCCGCGTTCACGATCAGGCCTGCCTCGCGCCCATCGAGTTCGATGGTCCCCGTCAGCACCACCTGCCGGCTTTCCGACATCGAAAACACCAGGTCGTCCACGACCAGCGTCGAGACCTTGCCCTCGCGATCCGGCGGAAACTGGATCCGGATGCCGGAGATGTTGATCGAGCCGGTGCCGGTCCGTTCGATCACGCCGCGGGCCTCGTCCAGTCTCTGGAAGGCCTGCTCCAGCCAGGCGGGCAGCCGGTCGATGCGCATCTGGGCGAGATCCATCGGATCGCCTGCCGGCAGAAGGGCCGTGTCGAGGGAGATGTTTTCCGCCTCGATGTGACGGATCGACACCTGGCCGCGCAGCAGGGCCAGAGGATCGATGGCAAGCCGCAGCGCACCGGTGCGCGTCAGATGCGCGCCGGTCGCCACCTCGGTGATATCGACGTCGCGCGCCTCGATGGCGATGCGCAGATCCGAATCGAACCGCAGTGCCGTCGATCCGACGGTCGCCTGGTAACGCGGGCCGATGGCGCCGCTGAGAGCCGATTGCGCCCGCGCCTGAAGCGTGCTGTCGACCGTTCCGGTCTCCACGGCGATGAAGACGCTGGCACTGGCCAGAAGCACCAGCACGATGAAGAAGAAAAGATAGCGTAACACGCCACTTGTCCGCGACCGCGGCGGCGGGCAGTGCACGATCAACGGATCATGCGCCTGGGCCGAGGGCAGGCTATGCAGATCGACAACATCCTTGCGGCGGAAAATCACCTTTTCCCCTCTGATTTCCGCCATTTGAACCTGTATCCGAAACGATGCGCTGACGCGGGTGATCTGGACCCGTCAGGTGCCAGTATATAGCATTCAACACAGTCTTCTCCCAAGATGCTGGCGAAAGAAAGGAAATCCATGTCTGAAATCGCAATCGGCACACCTGCGCCTGGCTTCACTCTTCCGCGTGACGGCGGCGGAACCGTTTCCCTCTCGGATTTTGCCGGCAAGCCGGTGGTCGTCTACTTTTATCCGAAGGACGATACGAGCGGCTGCACCACGGAAGCGATCGACTTTACCAGCCTCACCGATTTGTTTGCCGGCGCTGGCGCAACCGTCATCGGCATCTCGCCCGATTCGGTGTCCAAGCACGACAAGTTCATCAAGAAGCACGACCTCAAGGTGGTTCTGCTGGCTGACGAAGAGCAGGTGGCGGCCAACGCCTATGGCGTGTGGAAGGAAAAGAGCATGTACGGCAAGAAGTACATGGGGATTGAACGCTCGACCTTCCTGATCGGTGCCGACGGCAAGGTCGCGCAGGTCTGGCCGAAGGTGAAGGTGGCCGGCCATGCCGAAGAGGTACTTGAAGCGGTGAAGGCGCTGTGACAAGGACGGGAGCATGACCGATGCTCCCCAACCCTCCGGCCAGAAGATCGTCTCCTTGCGCGGCGGCACGATCGAGGCGATCACATCTGCCGATCTCGACCGCAAGACGGCACTTACCCAGGAGACGGCAACCCGCTGGTTCGAGCGTCGCCTTTCGCTGCGCTCGCCGCTCGATCCGCCGCTGCCCGATCGTCCGGGCCGCCCGGACAAGCCGGAACTGGTGCCGCCGAAACTGGTCGAAAAGCGCTCCCTGCACACGGTGAAGGGACGCATCGCACTTTTGCATGCCATCGCCCATATCGAGCTCAATGCCGTCGACCTGGCGCTCGATATCGTCGCCCGTTACGCCACCGAACCCGTACCGCATTCCTTCTTCGACGGCTGGATGCAGGTGGCCTTCGAGGAAGCAAAGCATTTCCGCATGGTGCGTAACAGGCTGCGGGAACTTGGGGCCGATTACGGCGACATGCCCGCCCATGACGGCCTGTGGCAGGCCGCACACTCGACCCGCAACGACCTGACGGCGCGTCTCGCGGTCGTCCCCCTCATTCTCGAGGCGCGCGGCCTGGACGTCACGCCGGCGCTGCAGGAAAAGATGCGCGAGACCGGTGACCTGGAAACGGCCGATGTCCTCAACGTCATCTACACCGACGAGAAGGGTCATGTGGCCATTGGTGCCAAATGGTTCCGCTTCCTCTGCGCCCGCGAAAAACGCGATCCGGCGGCCACCTTCCAGCAGTTGGTGCGCGCCAATTTCCGTGGCGCGCTGAAGCCGCCGTTCAACGACCTGGCCCGCGCCGAAGCGGGCCTGACGCCGTCCTTCTATCGCACGCTGACCTCCACCAGCAGTGGCTGATCCACCCCGAATTAACCGGCCATTAACCTTAACATTGTGTAGTCACATCTGGTGATGACCGTTGGGTAGAACAGGTGCGGGAGAATCAGGTGGCAGGCACAGGCGATCAACGCGTGTTTGGCAAACGCACCCCCCAGCACGTCCTGATCCTCGCCTCGGGCGAGCGCGTGCGCCACATGGTCATTCGTCCCTGGATGACGGCCGCCGCGATCTGCTTCATTGCCATCTTCACCATCGGTTACCTCGCCGCCACCACCTATCTCGTCCTGCGCGACGACCTGATCGGCGCAGCCATGGCACGCCAGGCGCGCATCCAGCACGATTACGAAGATCGCATCTCGGCGCTGCGGGCTCAGCTTGACCGCATCACCTCGCGGCAACTGCTGGATCAGCAGGTGGTCGAACAGAAGGTGGAAAAACTGCTTGAACAGCAGAACGCGCTCTTCTCCCGGCACGGCAAGCTCGGCGACCTGATGGAACGCGCCGAAGAACAGGGCCTGACGGTGGATACGCCCAAGCCCGTCAACGCCTTCCAGGCTCCTGCAAAGGAAAAGCAGGCCGGCCTCACCGGCGGACTGAAGGCAATCGACCGGCTGCTGTCGGCGGACACGCATTCGGCGGCGCAGTCGTCGGCATCGGCCTTCGCTCCCACCGGCGAAAGCGTCGCGGATCGGGCCGACCGTGTCTTCTCCCGCGTCACCCTGTCGCTGAAGGCCATCGAACAGGAACAGTTTGCCCGCATCCACGGCCTGACCGCCGATGCCGACCGCAAGGCGCAAGCCATGGCCGCCATCATGCGCCGCACGGGTGTCGATCTGCCGGCACAGGATCAAGCCGCCACGGACGGCAACAGCAAGAACGGCCTTGGCGGACCCTTCGTCGAGCCGATCGGCGTCAACGCATTCGATGCCTCCCTCGACAGGCTGGACCTTGCCCTCACCCGCCTCGACACGGTCCGCCAGACGGCCAAGGAACTGCCCTTTTCCAATCCGGCGCCGGGCCGCGACATCACCAGCCCCTTTGGCAACCGCATCGACCCTTTCCTCGGCCGTCTTGCACTGCATGCCGGCATCGATTTCCAGGCCGATGTCGGCGCAAGCGTGCGGGCGACCGGAAGCGGCAAGGTGACCGCCGCCGGTTATTCCGGCGGCTACGGCAACATGGTGGAGATCGATCACGGCCAGGGCATCACGACCCGTTTCGGCCACCTCTCCGGCATTCTCGTCTCCGTCGGCGATCAGGTGGAGGCTGGCCAGATCATCGGCCGGGCGGGATCGACGGGGCGTTCCACCGGTCCGCATATCCATTACGAGGTCCGCCGCAATGGCGACGCCATCGATCCGATGCGCTTCCTGAATGCCGGGCTGAAGCTCACCACCTATATGTAAAAGTTTATTCTTATTCAGCCATTGACCATGAACGGGCAGAATTCACCATTCACGCCTGATCACGGCTGCTTTTCTTGACTTTGCCGGCTATAGCGCTTATGTCGCGCCCATCGTCGGACGACATGTTGATCCGACTCACAGTGTTCTTCTCCGGAACCTAACGGAAATAGTTTTCTCTTTGACCACATTTGCTGATCTTGGCTTGAGCCAGAAAGTCCTTTCCGCTGTGACCGACGCGGGCTATTCGACGCCCACGCCGATCCAGGCTGGCGCGATTCCGCCCGCCCTACAACGCCGCGATATTTGCGGCATCGCACAGACAGGGACCGGCAAGACGGCCTCCTTCGTGCTGCCCATGCTGACCCTTCTCGAAAAGGGCCGTGCCCGGGCGCGCATGCCCCGTACCCTCATTCTGGAACCAACGCGCGAACTCGCCGCGCAGGTAGCGGAAAATTTCGAGAAATACGGCAAGAACCACAAGCTGAACGTGGCTCTTTTGATCGGCGGCGTGTCCTTCGACGATCAGGACCGCAAGCTTGAGCGTGGCGCCGATGTGCTGATCTGCACGCCCGGCCGCCTGCTGGACCATTGCGAACGCGGCAAGCTTCTGATGACGGGTGTCGAAATCCTCGTCATCGACGAAGCCGACCGCATGCTCGACATGGGCTTCATCCCGGATATCGAACGGATCGCCAAGATGATCCCGTTCACCCGCCAGACGCTGTTCTTCTCGGCCACCATGCCGCCGGAAATCCAGAAGCTGGCCGACCGCTTCCTGCAGAACCCGGAACGCGTGGAAGTGGCTCCGCCCTCCTCCACCGCCAAGACCGTGACGCAGCGTCTCGTGGCCGCCCACAACAAGGATTACGAGAAGCGCGCCGTGCTGCGCGCTCTCATCCGTGCCCAGGACGACCTGAAGAACGCGATCATCTTCTGCAACCGCAAGAAGGATGTCGCAGATCTGTTCCGCTCGCTGGAACGCCACGGCTTTTCCGTCGGCGCGCTGCATGGCGACATGGACCAGCGCTCGCGCACCAACATGCTGGCCGGCTTCAAGGACAACCAGATCACGCTGCTCGTCGCTTCTGACGTGGCAGCTCGTGGTCTCGACATCCCGGATGTCAGCCATGTCTTCAATTTCGACGTGCCGATCCATGCGGAAGACTATGTTCACCGCATCGGCCGTACTGGTCGCGCTGGACGTTCCGGCCGCGCCTTTACCCTGGTGACCAAGTCAGACGCCAAATATCTTGACGCGATCGAAAAGCTGATCGGCGAAAAGATCGAATGGGCGAATGGCGATCTGTCTGCGCTTCCGGCTCCCATGGAGAGCCAGGACAGCGGTCGTGGACGCGGCGGCAAGGGCCGCGAGCGCGACAAGGACAGAGACAAAGATCGTGGCCGTGGCAAACGCGGTCACAAAGCAGACATCCGCGTGGAGCAAGATGCGGATGACGTCGCAGAGATCACACCCCGGGAAACAAGGACGGACAGCGTGGCAGCAGAACCTCAGAAGGCGGAACATCGCAAGCATCAGCATGGCGGCCGCAATCCGGGACGCCCCTATCCGGCCAATGACGATCATCAGCGCCGCCGCCGCCGCGACGACGATGACGGCCCGACGCCGGTCGGCTTCGGTGACGATATCCCGGCATTCATGCTGATCGTCGCCAGCGCCAAGGCCTGAATGTGCCATGGGTCTTCCCGGCATTGATTTCCCGGGCTTCGGCACGGGTCTCGTGATCCGGCGAAGCGATGGCAAGATCCTGCTCTACAAGCGTATGAAATCACCGGAAGCCGGCCACTGGAACATCGTGGGCGGCAAGGTGGATCATATGGAGCATTCCGCCGATGCGGCCTGCCGTGAGGCGGAAGAGGAAACGGGTCTGTCGATCGGGCCGGTCACCTTCCTTGGCGTCTCGGAACAGCGGATCGAGGCCGACCGTCAGCACTGGATTTCCATGCTGTACCTGGCAGACAATTTCGCAGGAGAGCCGCAGCTGACGGAGCCGGACAAGCTGTCGGAATTCGGCTGGTTTTCGCCCGACGCTCTGCCCTTACCGCTCTCCGTGTTTACCCAGGAAGCGATCCGGCTTCTGCCAAAATCCTGAGCCGGATCAGCTTTTGGCGGTCCGCAGTCCTGCCTCGAAGGCAAGTCGGCTCCAGCGCGCCATGATGTCCGGATCGTCCAACGCCTCGTCGGGGATCGACCAGTAGGGCATCAGCACCGGCTTGCCGGATTTCCCTTCATAGGACCATTGCCGGGCCCCTGCTTCGGCAAACAGCGGCGCCGTCTCGGCATCCGCCTTCAGCATGACTTCGTCGTAAAGTTCCAGCGCGAAGATGACGCCCTGGTGATAAATGCCCTTGCCGCCGAACATGCGGCGAATGCTGATCGAACCCAGGCTCTCGAACATTTCCTCGATGGCGGCATTGTCCATCCGTTCAACCCCTCAGAATTCCACCGGCGGCCTCAACCGCCTCGGGCGTATCGACATCCACATGCGCCGCGGCGCCAAGCTCGACGTCGATGATCGGCAGGCCGCAGGTCTCGATCACGTGCCGGGCGCCGACATCCCCCTCCAGCAACATCAGGTCCGCAAAGGTAGCCCGCGGCAGGATCACCGGATTGCCGCGCTTGCCGTTCGCAACGGCACGCACGATCGCACGTCCCTCCGCTTCGAGGAAGGCATCGCTCAGCCGCTCCAGATCATCCGACGTGAGACCCGGCATATCGGCAAGCAGCACCATCACGCCCGCCACATCGGCCAGCGCGGGAGACGACAATCCGGCTTTCAGCGAGCTTGCCATGCCGGTGGAGAAAGCCGGATTATCGACGATGGCCAGCGGCAGCCCCGTCAATGCCGTGGTGACCTCCGTCGCCCGATGCCCGATGACGGCCACCAGCGGTCCTCGCAGCGCATCCAGCGCCCGCTCGGCGATCCGGCGGACCAGCGGAACACCCTCGAATTCGGCAAGCAGCTTGTGGCCGGCCTCGCCCATGCGGCTCGCCCGCCCTGCCGCCAGAAGGACAGCGCCCAGGTCTTGCTCGGTGAGCGTCGCGCGTATCGCCTCGCGCGGCCGGGGACGGCTTGGAATTTCCATCAGAAGGCCTCCGACACCCAACCCAGACAAGGTCTCATCGCTCGGCACTTCGCCGGCTAACAACCGAGAGAGCACCCAGTCAAAACCGTTCTCCTTCGGCGAGCGGGCGCATCCGGGGGCAACGATCACCGGCACGTCGCCGCAATGGCCGAGCACCAGCAGATTGCCGGGATCGACCGGCAGTCCGACCCGGTTCACCACGCCGCCGGCAAGCCGTATGGCCTGCGGCAGAACGTCGAATGCATCGCAGACGGCAGAAGCGCCGAACAGGATCACCATGCGGGCGCTCGCGCCGCCATCCGCGGCCAGCGCAGCGCGGATTGCCTCTGTCACCTGATCCTGCCGATGCGCCACCCGCCGTTCCGAGACGATGACGCTGCCGGACGGCTCCAGCCGACGGCGCAGCAGCTGTGCGGTCTTGTCCAGCACGGAGGCCTTCATCTGCGGCAGTTCGGTCTGGATCAGCGAGACGGAATGGGCCCGATAGGGTTTCACCCTCACCGCCGCCCCGCTGGCCAGAACAGCCCGTGCCGCCTCGACCGTGTCTGCACCAACCGCAAGCGGAATGATCTTGATGGTCGCCACCATGTCACCCGCATGGACCGCGGCATGATCGGCCAGACTGGCAATCGTGATCGCCGGATCGATCCGGTTGAACCGGTCGATCAGGTCGCGGTCGGCACGAAACAGGCCGTTAACAGTCGCATGAATGTTGACGCGCCCGGTGCTTGCCTCCGTCTTGCGCAGCCCGGTCAGGTCGAGCGCGCCGGCCAGCCGTTCCGCCGCCTCGTCTTCCGTCAGATCGCCCTCTTCAAGCCGTGCCACGATGACGGTTTCGATTCCCTCCGCCTGAAGCCGCAGCACGGCGCCTGCCGTCAGCAGCGTGCCCTTGGGCAGCCTGCCGCCGGACAGAAGGATACCGTGGGCAAGCATCGCCCCTTGTGCCTCGTTGACCGACACCGGGCCAAAAATCATGCGGCGTCTCCCGACAGCGCACGGCGGCGGAAGGCCTGGACGATTTCGGCCATGATGGCGAGCGCGATTTCCTCCGGGCTGGAGGCGCCGATATCAAGGCCGATGGGCGCGCGGATGCCGGACAGTTGCGTCTCGGACAGCCCCAGCGCCGCAAGCCGTTCCAGCCGCTTCGCATGGGTCTTCCGGCTCCCCAGTGCCCCGACATAGAAACAGCCGCGGCGCAGCCCTTCTGCCAGGGCAAAATCGTCGATCTTCGGATCATGGGTCACGGCGGCGAGCGCCGTATAGGCATCGAGCGGTCGTTGCGGCAGAACATCCTCCGGCCAGTCCGCGACGAGATCGACACCTTCGAAGCGTTCCGGTGTGGCAAAGGCGGTGCGCGGATCGATGATGGTGAGATCGTACCCGACCACCGGTGCCAGCCGCGCCAGCGCCTGGGTGATGTGCACGGCGCCAATCGCGACGACGCGCGGCGGCGGCAGGTGAACGTTGAGAAAGACGCTCGCGCCTTCGATGTCCACCGTACCGGATTTGCCAGTCCGTAGGGCCTTCTCCGCCGCCTCCCGCAACCCCTCCGGCCATGTGTCGCCTTCTATGAGAACCTCCGATCGGCCGGTCGCGAGATACGTCGCAAGCAGGCTGCCCTTGCGCGCCTGTCGTGCGGCATTGAGAGCCGCAAGAATGGAGAGTTCCATCAATTGAGCCTTTCCACATAGACGCGGATGCGCCCGCCGCAGGAAAGTCCGACCCGCCAGGCCGTCTCGTCTGCCACGCCGAATTCCAGCATCTTTGGCGCACCCGTGGCGATCACGTCCATCGCTTCGGAGATGACGGCGCCCTCGACGCAGCCGCCCGAGACGGAGCCCTCGAAATTGCCCTCGCCATCGATCACCAGATGGCTGCCGGCTGGTCGCGGCGCAGAACCCCAGGTTTCGATAACGGTGGCCAGCGCCACGGCGCGGCCGTCGCGTCGCCAGCCTTCTGCCGTCAGCAGCGGATCGATGGTGCCGGTCATGATGTTCTCCCCGGAAAATGCCGGCCGGCGAAAAAGCGGCGCGGATCTGCAGCCTTCGATGTATGTCCGGAAAGGGCAGCTGCAAGATCGGCAAGCGAATTCAGGGTGTGCACCGGTCGAAATTCATCCACATGCGGCAGCATGGCCTTGACGCCACGCGCCCGCGCCTCGAACCCTTCGAAGCGCAGCAGCGGATTGAGCCAGATCAGCCGGCGACAGGAGCGGTGCAGACGATCCATTTCAAGTTCCAGTTCCTCCACGCCGTCGCGTTCCAACCCGTCGGTGATCAAAAGCACCACCGGCCCGCCGCTCATCACCCGGCGTCCCCAATGGCGGTTGAAGCGGGCAAGCGTCGCCCCGATCCGCGTTCCGCCCGACCAGTCGGCCACCTGCGCCGTGCAGGCGGCGAGCGCCTCGTCCGGGTCGCGCTGCCGCAGCGCTCGCGTCACATTGGTCAGCCGCGTGCCGAACAGGAAGACATGGCAGCGCCGCCGCTTTTCCATCACCGCGTGGCAGAACGATAGGAAAATCCGGCTGTACTGGCTCATCGAGCCGGAAATATCGACGAGCACGACGAGCGGCGGGGTTTCTTTTCGCCGGCTGCGAAATTTCGGCAGCATCAGATCGCCGCCGGTGCGCATCGCCGCCCGCAGCGTCGCCTTCGGGTCCAGCCGCGGCGGATGGGGCGAGGCGCGGAAGCGGCGCGTCACCACCGTCTCCAGCGGCATCACCAGCCTTGCAATCTCGCGCCGCGCCAGTGCCAGTTCGGCCGCACTCATCTGGGCGAAATCCGTTTTGCGCAGCACTTCCGAACCGGACGCGGTGAAGCGCGCGTCGGTTTCGATCTCCGGCGGCGCCTCGCGTTTCGGCGGACGCGCCTGCTTCGCGACGAGCGAGTCGTTGACCCGCGACGAGGCGGGCTTCGGCTTTTCCTTCTCCCGCGTGTCAGCCAGTTTCGGCGACATCATCTGGATCATCTTCTCGATCAGATCGCGCTTGCGCCAGAACAGGCGGAAGGCCTCGTCGAACACCGCCATATCCTCGCGCCGCTTGACGAAGACGGCCGAGAGCGCCGCGTGAAACTCCTCGCGCGCGCCAAGCCCGATCGCCTCTGCCGCGGCCACCGCATCGAGCGTCGCCTGCGGCGAGGTTTTCAGCCCCGCCCGCCGCAGCACACGAGAGAAATAGAGGATGTTCTCCGCCAGCCGTCCATCTCCGACGGGGACAGGCGGCAGAACGGCACCGTCACGGGCATCACGCATCGGATCACCCCGCCGCCAACAATTCCGCTTTCACTTCGGAGAGGATACGCTCCCCCTCGCCGCCCCGGATACGGGCAATATCGTCCTGATATTTCAGGAGCGTGCCGAGCGTGTCGGAAATCGTTTCCGGGTCAAGCGCAATCCGGTCGAGTTCGGTCAGTGCCGTTGCCCAGTCGATGGTTTCGGCAACCCCCGGGTTCTTGAAGAGAGCAACGGTGCGGAGCTTCTGCACATAGGAAACCACCTGCCGCGACAGCGCCTCGGCGGCACCCGGCACCTTGCGGGTGAGGATCGAAAGTTCCTGGGCGGCATCCGGATAATCCACCCAGTGGTAGAGGCAGCGGCGCTTCAGCGCATCGTGGATTTCCCGCGTGCGGTTGGTGGTGATGATGACGATCGGCGGTTCCGCCGCCTTGATCGTCCCGAGCTCCGGGATCGTCACCTGGAAATCCGACAGCACCTCCAAGAGATAGGCCTCGAACGCCTCATCGGCGCGGTCCAACTCGTCGATCAGGAAGACGGGCGCCGCCTCACCCGCATGGCCGAGCGCCTGCAGAACGGGACGGCGGATCAGGTGGCGTTCGGAATAGAGATTGGCCTCCAGCCGCTCGCGGTCTTCCAGACCGGCGGCTTCCGAGAGCCGAATGTCCAGCATCTGCGCCGGATAATTCCATTCGTAGACGGCGGACGAGACGTCGAGACCCTCGTAACACTGCAGCCGGATCAGGGGTCGGTTGAGCCCCTTCGACAGGGCTTTGGCGATCTCCGTCTTGCCGACGCCGGCTTCGCCCTCGAGGAACAGCGGACGCTTCATCTTCAGCGCCAGTAAAATCACGGTCGCAAGCCCGCGACCGGCCAGATAATCCTGAGCCTCCAGAAAGCGCATCATCTCGTCGATGGATTGCGGCAGATGCGGCACGGTGTCGTCAGCCATGGTGTTCCTCCCATGAGACGGATGCTACAGCGCGTGAAAGGCCCGGTCCAGATAAAGAAGCGGCGGATTTTGCGGCCCGAAATGCATCGCCACCACCGTGCCGAACAGCACCAGATGCGTCGACATGCGGCGGATCTCCAGAAGCCGGCAGTCGAAGGCAACCAGCGCATCGGAGAGAATGGGCGCACCGGTCAACAGTCGCTGCCAGTGACCGAGCGCAAAGCGATCCTCGACCGGCAGTTCGTCGAAGCCGGCGAGCGCCCGGGCGAGAGGTTGGTGATGGGCAGCCAGAGCATTCAGCGCAAACCGGCCGCTCTCTTCGAAGATGGCATTCTTCGCATTGCTGGCATTTAGGCAGACCAGCACGGTCGCCGGATCGTCGGAGACGGAGCACGCCGCCGTCGCCGTCACGCCCCGGCGCACGCCCTCCCATTCGGTGGTGACCGCCTGCACATGCCCGGCATACCGCGCCATGCCGTTGCGGTAGATAGCGGGATCGACGGGCACGGGAACCGGCTTTTCGGATAGGGTCACGCAATCTCCTCCCTCGCGGTCCAGGTGGACCACGTTCTCGCAAGGATATGGGCAAATGGTTGACGCTTGTCCACCAGCCCGGCACCGGCCGAACCGTCCGCCGCCATTTTGCGCTGCCTGGTAAGCACCGCGGCGCCGATTTTCTTTGACCCACGCTGCAGCGCAGCTAAATGTGAGGCAAAGAGAGGGAAAATTTGCTGCATGCTGCCACACTCGCTCCGTTTTGCCGTTCCTCTGGTCTCAGCCCTCCTCGCGGCGGATGCGGCCGGGGCTGCCGTGATTGGAGTGGTGGCGCCGCAGCAGGGCCCCTATGCCGCGCTGGGCGCCCAGATTTTTGCCGGCGCGCGCGCCGCAGCGGGCGACAGCGACCAGATCATCGCCGTCAACGAAACCTGCGAACAGGGCAACGGCACGGATGTGGCCGATCGCCTGATGGCGGCGAACGTTGCGGTGGCAATCGGTTTCCTCTGCGTCGAGACGGCGGCGGAAGCCTTGCCGCGTCTCAAGATGGACAATATCCCGGCGATCTCGGTGTCGGTCCGCTCGAAAATCCTGATGGAGGATGCGCAGCGCTACCAGTGGCCGTTCTTCCGGCTCGCGCCGGTGGACGGCATGGAGGCCAAAAAACTCGCCGAGGTGATCCTCAGCCGCTGGCAGAACCGTCCGATCGCGCTCGTCGATGATGGGACGATCTACGGCCGCGAATTGCTGAGCGCGGTCCGCCAGCAGATCGAGGCCGGCGGCATCAAACCGGTGTTCACCGATACCTTCCGCCCCGGCCAGGAACAGCAACTGGCGCTCGTGCGCCGCCTGGTGGCGGCCGGCGCCAGTCACGTGATTGTCGGTGGCGACCGGACCGATGTCGCAGTGATGGCCCGCGATGCGGCCCAGGAGGGCGCGCCTTTCACCTTCGTCGGCGGCGATGTCATGCGCGCAGCAGACCGACCCTTGCCGCTGGCGGATGGGACGCTTGCCGTTGCCCTCCCGCCCTATGCGGAGCTTTCCGCCGCAACGGAAGTGACGGCAAAGCTTCGCAGCCAGGGCATCGAACCGGAGGGCTACACGCTGCCGGCCTATGCAGCGGTGGAGACGGCACGGGCGGCACTTTCCAAGGCACCGCAATCGCTGACCGAGACCTTGCGCACTCTGACCGTCGAGACCGTCCTCGGCCCTCTCCGTTTTGGCGCGGATCACGAACTGGCGGAGAACCCATTCCGCCTGCAGGAATGGCGCAGCAACGCCTTTCACATCGCCGAGCCGGAAACGGAATAAGCGCAGCCGGCACCAATTGTGCGGATGCAAAGGGAGTGTTAAGCGGGCGCAACGCACACTGCCCAGCCGGAGGAACTCCATGCCGTCGCCGATCCTGATTGCCCCGTCCATTCTTGCCGCCGATTTTTCCAAGCTCGGCCAGGAGGTGCGCGATGTCGTGGAAGCGGGTGCGGACTGGATCCATCTCGACGTGATGGACGGCCATTTCGTGCCCAACATCTCGTTTGGCCCGGATGTCATCAAGTCGCTGCGGCCGCACACGAAGGCCTATTTCGACTGCCACCTGATGATCGCGCCCGCCGATCCCTACCTCGAGGCCTTTGCCAAGGCGGGCTGCGACAGCATCACAGTCCATGCGGAAGCGGGCGCCCATCTGCACCGCTCGCTGCAGACCATCCGCGCACTCGGCAAAAAGGTCGGCGTCACGCTCAATCCGGCAACCCCCCTCTCGGTTCTGGAAAACGTCATCGATGATATCGACCTGATCCTGATCATGAGCGTCAATCCGGGTTTCGGCGGCCAGAAGTTCATCCCCGCCATGGTGGACAAGATCGCCGCCGCGAAGGCGCTGATCGGCGGCCGCCCGATCGACCTGCAGGTGGATGGCGGCATCACGGCAGAGACGATCGGTTCGGCGGTCAACGCCGGCGCCAATGTCTTCGTCGCAGGCTCTGCCGTCTACAAGGGCAACGGCGTTGCCGATTACCGCACCAACATCGAGGCATTGCGCGCCGCCTCAGAAAGCATCGTGGTTTGATCGAAGCGAGCCGCTCCCGGTCGATCCTGCGCCTGCCGGTCATCCCGGTGCTGGCCGGCGCGATCGCCTGGAGCTTTGCGACCAGCCTCATCGCTGCCATGAATCTCGCCGAAAGCGGCCGTTTCGACAGTTTTCACCTCTCGACCATTCTGGTGATCTTTGCCGCCGGCGGTTCGCTCTCCTGGGTCCTTTCGGTCCTTTGCCTTGCCGTGCTGCGGCCAGCGCTTCAGCGGTCGCGGATCGCACTCGTTTCCGTCGCTTTCCTCGGCCTCGGGCTTGCGACCATCACCGTCACCGCCGGCCTGTTTGCGCTGGATTATCGCGCCTTCTACGCCCGCTGGCACGCCGATGCCTTCAGCCGCGACTGGTTCCTGCAGCAGGCCTTCACCACCGCTTCGGCGCTCTACCAGTTCCTGGTTATCGGCCTCAGGCTCTATCTGCCCTATGGGCCGCTGGCCCTGGCGGGTGCGACTGCGCTCTTGTTGCGCACCACGCGCTGAGAACCGATCCCAACCATATCAGACTTGGTATTGGCCGCTCTTCTTGCTAAAGCGGGCGCAAATTCTCGCAAAAACCGCCAAGGAAACCTCGATGATCCCCCGCTACTCCCGGCCAGACATGGTCGCCATCTGGTCGCCCGAAACGAAGTTCCGCATCTGGTTCGAGATCGAAGCCTATGCCTGCGACGCGCTGGCGGAATTCGGCGTGATCCCGAAGGACGCGGCAAAGACCATCTGGGAAAAGGGCGGCGCTGCCGAGTTCAACGTGGCGCGCATAGACGAGATCGAGGCCGTTACCAAGCATGACGTCATCGCCTTCCTCACCCATCTCGCCGAATTCGTCGGTCCGGACTCCCGCTTCGTGCACCAGGGCATGACCTCGTCCGACGTGCTCGATACGACGCTCAACATCCAGCTGGTGCGCGCCGCCGACATCCTGATCGCCGGCATGGACCGTCTGCTCGCCGCGCTGAAGACCCGCGCCTTCGAGCACAAGGATACGATCCGCATCGGCCGCAGCCACGGCATCCATGCCGAGCCGACGACCATGGGCCTCACCTTCGCCCGCTTCTACGCCGAAATGGCACGCAACCGCACCCGTCTCGTCAATGCCCGCGCCGAGATTGCGACCGGCGCGATTTCGGGCGCCGTCGGCACCTTCGCCAATATCGATCCGCGCGTCGAAGAACATGTCTGCGCAAAGCTCGGCCTCGTGCCGGAACCGGTCTCGACGCAGGTCATTCCGCGCGATCGTCATGCGATGTTCTTTGCCACATTGGGCGTCATCGCCTCGTCGATCGAAAATGTCGCGATCGAGATCCGCCACATGCAGCGCACGGAAGTGCTCGAGGCGGAGGAATTTTTCTCGCCGGGCCAGAAGGGCTCGTCCGCCATGCCGCACAAGCGTAATCCGGTGCTGACCGAAAACCTGACCGGCCTTGCCCGCCTCGTGCGCATGTCGGTGGTGCCGGCACTTGAAAACGTGGCGCTCTGGCACGAGCGCGACATCTCGCACTCCTCCGTCGAGCGCGGCATCGGCCCGGATACGACGATCACGCTCGATTTCGCGCTGAACCGTCTGGCCGGCGTCATCGAGAAGCTGGTCATCTACCCGGAGAACATGCTGAAGAATCTCAACAAGTTCCGCGGCCTCGTTCACTCGCAGCGGGTTCTGCTTGCCCTAACGCAAGCCGGTGTGTCGCGTGAGGATGCCTATCGCCTCGTGCAGCGCAATGCGATGAAGGTGTGGGAACACGGCGCCGACTTCCTGGAGGAACTGCTCGCCGACCAGGAGGTGCGTGCAGCCCTGTCCGAGGACACGATCCGCGAAAAATTCGACCTCGGTTATCATACCAAACACGTGGACACGATCTTCCGTCGTGTCTTCGGCTGATCGTCAACAGATCGCAAATCCTATCCATTGGCCGGGGCGACTTGTCACCCCGGCCGTTTTTTAGACCGGGACTACTGGCAGGCCAATCGGTCCTCGCCCGTTCCGGCGGCACCGGTCGCACGGGTCACCTGCGGATAGGGGCAATAGAGGAAGCGCGTGCCCTTCAGATGCTCCGCCTCCTTGTTGGCGGGCGTCACGCCGGCGGCAACGGCACCCGGCACCTTGCCTTCCTCCACCCAGGCCACCAGCGGCGAGAAGAAGTCGAAGTCGTCATAGGAGGGGCCGCCTGCGCCATGCGGCATGCCCGGCACCCGGTAGAGCTTGACGAAATCGCCCGCCTTGCCGCCGTTGTTCTGGTCGAGCTTGCGGTACCAGTTGACCGTATCGACGACCGAAAAGACCGGATCGGCATTGCCGTGGAAGACAATCATCTTGTGGCCGGCGTCGCGGAACGCCTTGAGGTCCGGATTGTCGGCACCGGGCGGGATCATCACGTCGGCGGCGGATTCGGTGAAGGTCGCGTCCTTGGCGAGAACCTTGGACGCCTGGCCGGCAATATCGAAGTTTAGCAGGAATGTCTGCAGCTCTTCCGGTGAACCACCGACCGGTGTCGGCGGGGTGGTAAAGACCTGCGCCAGCGAAGCGGCGCCCATCACGCCGATAATCGGTCGCTTGCCCCAGGCCTCCACCGGACTTTCGAGCTTCCAGCCGCGCCAGTTGTTCGATGCCATGCCCGGATCCCAGACCCAGGTGCTATAGAGCTGTTCGTCCTTGGCGTTCCGGGGCCCCTTGTGGCTCGTCACCAGAGCTTCGATCTGCGCCGGCGAGAGGCAGTCCTTGTCACCCTCCTTGGCGCAGGCCAGTGTCTCCGGCTTAAACGCCGCCTCGCACGCATCTGCGTCTGCAACGATCCCGTCCTTCGCTCCGTCGAGCGCATCGCAGGCGTTCAGGATACCCTTGGCGAGAACCTGCATGTCGTCGCGCGAAAAGGCCTTGGCGATCTCCGGGTTTACCTTGGACCAGGCCTGCACATCGAGCGCATGCTGCAGGGCCGCCTTCGGCAGGTTGAAACCGGGATAACCGGACAAAATGCCATCGAACATCTGCGGCGTCCGGCTGGCGGCGACCATACCGTGCCGCCCGCCGTTCGAGCTGCCAATGCCATAGCTAAACGCGATCTTCTGGCCGTAATAGCGCTCGACCAGTGCCTCCGCCAACGGGTTGAGCGTCGCAACGGCGCCATAACCGTAGTCGCGTCTGGCCTGCGGATCGAAACCAAAGGCCGCCCCGCCGGCAAGCCCCTTATCCGGATTGGCCTTGCCGTCATGGCCCGCATCGCTCGATACGACCGCATACCCACGCGCCAGCGCCGTGTCGGCCTTGTTGCCGCCCAGGACTGGCCCGAGCGCCGGAACGACAGCGCCGTCATTGCCGCCATTGAACTGGTGCACGAAGCGGCCGTTCCAGGCCTGAGGCAGACGCAGTTCGAACCGGATCGCATAGGTCTTTCCATCCGCGCCGACACGATCCGGCGTCTTGCCGCGCACCAGGCAGTGGTCCACGGGAATGTCCGCTGTTGCTGGTGTCTCCACAGCCTCGGTGATCTCGACGCCGGCCGGCTGGGCACCGCCTGACGTGAGATCGGCACAACCTGTCGCAGCGACGGCCAACGTCGGCGCCTGCAGCAATGCCAAGACCGCCGCACCACACCAAAGGGTTCGTTTCATGCAATCCTCCCGTTCAAATCCGATCACCGCATTGTCCTCCCATGCGGCATCGGCAGAAGATTAACACCCGTCAAAACCTCAAGATAGTATGTGTTGCATATTAATTTTCGACCGCAGACTGCCATGCACCGTCTTGACGTCGCGCGTCGTCAAACGCAGATAGGGGCCATGAAGGCTTCCGACGCAGATATTCTGATCATTCCCGGCTACACCAATTCCGGTCCCTCCCACTGGCAGAGCCGCTGGGAAACCAAGCTGCAGACCGCGCGGCGCGTGGAACAGGCAGAATGGTCGAAACCCGTGCGCAACGATTGGCTCGCCCGTGTGGCAGAAGAGGTCAACGCCTCTACGCGGCCCGTCGTACTGGTTGCCCATTCGCTGGGTGTGCCGACCGCGATCCATGCGATCCCGCATTTCCGCAAGCCCATTGCCGGCGCCTTTTTCGTCGCGCCGCCCGATGTCGCTAATCCCGCCATCCGGCCCAAACATCTGATGACCTTTGGGCCCTATCCGCGCGACCCGCTGCCCTTTCCGTCGCTGACCATCGCCAGCCGCAACGATCCGTTCGGCTCCTACGAGCATGCCGACGACATCACCAATGCCTGGGGTTCGCTGCTGATCGATGCGGGCGAGTCCGGCCATATCAACGCGGAATCCGGACACGGCCCCTGGCCGGAAGGCACCATGGTGTTTGCGAAATTCCTCGCAGGATTGAAAGCCTGACCCACAGAAACAACCGCAGCGGGTTCGGGACGAATTTTCGTCCCGCACGGCGAGTACTTTCTTAAGAAGGATTTAATAGACGCCCGTCAAAATAGTCTCCGCACAAGATGTTTGTCGGAGCGATCTGATCCGTGTTTCCAAAGCTGATGTCCCACGCCTTGCGGACCGATGAACTTGCGGCCCTGGCGGCCTGCATCGATCATCTGCCCCTTCCGACAGCGGTGCTGGAGCCGGAGGCTGGCCGCTTCGTGCACGCCAACCATCTCTTCCGCAGCGAATGGCTGGACCGGCCTGCCCGTGATCTTGCCTCCCTTGTCCATCAGGACGACCTCTGGCAGTTGCATGAGGCCTTCCGTCATGCCGACCCGCCCTCACCGCTTGGCACCACCTCCATGCTGCGCCTGCCACGGCCGGATGGCACTGTGCGATGGGCCGAACTGCATGCACGGGCCTTCGAGCCGGAAAAGGCGCCGGGCGCCCAGCTTTTTGTCGTTCAGCTCGTCGACTTCACCGTGCAGAAGAAGCTGCTGGACGATGTGATCGCGCGCGAGACGCGCTGGAACGCAGCGCTCGTCAGCTCGGTCTCCGGTGTCTGGGATCACCATTACGCCATCGGCCAGAAATATTACTCGCCGATCTGGCGCCAGATCCGCGGCATGGATCTCAAAGACCCGCTCCCGCCGACAAAGGAGGCTTGGCTGGAACTGCTGCATCCGGACGATGTCGAGCACACGCTCTATGCCATGCAACGGCAGGAGGACGGCGATCCGGCCTATCAGGTCTTCGAATACCGCGAGCGCCACAAGGATGGGCATTGGGTCTGGATCGAATGTCGCGGCGCCTGCATCGATCGGGCGCCTGATGGTCGCCCCTTGCGGGTGGTCGGCACGGATACCGACGTCACGGAGCGTAAGGAAGCCCAGCACCGGGCCGTCCAGGTCTCCCGCCGTCTGGAAATGGCACTCGCCATCTCCGGTGTCGGCGTCTTCGAAGCCGATCTCGTGACCGGCGACGTGGATTGGGACCGACGCATGCATGAGATCTACGGTGTCCCGATGGACATGGAGATCCGTGTCGGCGACACCTGGGAGAGTTTTCTGCACCCGGACGACAAGGCGACCGTTCTGGCCAATGTCGCGCGCAATACCGAGCAAAACCGCTGCTTTTCCGACCAGTACCGAATTCTCCTGAAGGATGGGAGGGAGCGGTACGTGCGCAGTTGCAGCATGACCTTCATCGACGCGGACGGCCACCTGAAGCTCGTCGGCGCAAATTGGGACATCACCGAAGACGTCATCCTCCAGCGTGAACTCGAGCGGGCAAAATCGCTTGCCGAAGCCCGCAACGTGGAACTCGAAACCGCCCGCGTGCGCATCGAGCATAACGCGATGCACGACTACCTGACGGGACTGCCCAATCGCCGGTATCTGGACGAAATGCTCGGCCTTTACGCCCAGGAGTGCGCGGCCAAGGGCATGGCACTCGCCGTCCTCCACCTGGATCTCGACCGTTTCAAGCAGATCAACGACACACTCGGCCACAATACCGGCGACGCCGTCCTGCGGCATGCGGCGCGCATCATGCGGGACACGGTCCGGACGGAGGATTTTGTCGCCCGCATCGGCGGGGACGAATTCGTGGTTCTCGTTCGTTTCGACGGAAACCCGCGGCGTCTTTCGAACCTCGCGGAGCGCATCATCCGCGAAATGCGCAAACCGGTCTCTTGTGAAGGCCGCGAATGCCGCTTTGGGGCAAGCATCGGCATCGCCTGGGCAGAAGCCGGCGTCATGGATCCCAAACAGATCCTCTTGAATGCGGATATCGCCCTTTACAGGGCGAAGAATAACGGCCGCAACCGCCAGGAGTTCTTCTCCGCAGACACACAGGTGGAGATCGCCAAGACAAAGGCCTTGTCCGATCAGATCCTGCAGGCGCTGGAACGCCGCGAGTTTTTCCCCGTCTACCAGTTGCAGTTCGACGCGCGCACGCTGGATGTCTGTGGTGTGGAAACGCTTGCCCGCTGGCAACATCCCGTTGAGGGCACCCTGAGCCCCGACGTGTTCATCCCGACCGCCGAAGACATCGACGCGATGGCGACGATCGACGCTCAGATCCTCGAACAATCGCTGGAGGATTTTTCGGCCTGGCAGGCCACTGGCATCGCCATTCCGAAACTGTCGGTGAACGTCTCTTACCGAAGATTGCGCGATCCAGCGCTCACCAAGACTGTACGTCGCCTGTCGATTCGGCCACAGACCTTGTCCTTCGAACTGCTCGAATCGACCTTCCTCGACGATTGCGAGGAAAGCGTCACGACAAGCCTCAAACGCATCCGCAAGCTCGGAATTGGCATTGAGATCGATGATTTCGGCACGGGCCATGCCTCGATCGTCAGCCTCATGCGGCTGTCACCTTCGGCTCTCAAGATCGACCGCGAGCTGATCCGCAGCCTGCCCGAATCGCGCGATCAGGTACGGTTGGTGCGGGCCATCATCGATATCGGAAAATCGCTCGACATTCGTGTCGTGGCCGAAGGTGTGGAAACCATGGCGCACGCGCGGATCCTCAAGGACATCGGCTGCGATGTCCTCCAAGGTTACGCGCTGGCGAAACCCATGCCTTTTGCGCAGGTGGCGCCCTTCATCCGGTCGCAAGTCTGGCGCGCGGCACGCTGACCATCAAAGAAGGCTGGCAACGAAAAAGGTGCAGCACCGGCAACCCGTTGCTGCACCCGGGACAGGAAGAAGCGAAAGGCTCAGCCCTGATGCACTTGCGTTGCCGCCTGCGCCATCAACTCCAGCATCTTCGACCGGATCTCCTCCTGCGAGATCGACACGCCGGCGGCTTTCAGATCGCCGCTCAGTTTGCGCAGCACGTCCTCGTCGCCAACCTCCTCGAAGTCGGCCTCGACGACGCTCTGCGCATAGGCGTCGGCATCGGTGTGACCCATCAGACCGGCGGCCCAGGCGCCAAGCAGCCTGTTTCGCCGGACGATAGCCCGAAACCGCTGTTCTTCATCCAGCGCAAATTTCGTCTCGAAACCCTTTTCGCGATCTTTGATAGTGCTCATCGGAACTCTCCCTTTCAGATGGACATCTGAAATCTGGGAGTATCACCGGGAAGCTGCAAGAGAGCGTTGTTCAAATTCAGGCGAGCCGCATGTCACGCATGACATCGCCCAGCAGCGTGTGCATGCGGTTGGTCAGACCGTCGAGGTCGAGCGGGCGCTCAGCGCGGTCGAATTCCTGGGATACTTTGGTGATCAGTTCTTCATCTGAAAAATGGGCGATGGACCAGTCGCAGAGTGCGTCGGCAAACGACTGAGGATCGGTCTCGCCGAGCTGATCTGCCACCCAAAGTCCGAGCAATCGGTTGCGCCGCGACTGGGCACAGAAAAGAAAGCTCTGTTCGTACGCAAATTGAGTTTCCAAAGCATTGGCACGATCACGCAACGTAACCATCGATTTCTCCTAAATTATTTGTCCCTGTTCACCGGTCTTCTGCCGATAGGTGCAATCTAGCGGGAAATACTTGCAATTCGGTGCAGCAGAAAGGTGAACAAATTTTTCTGTTGCAACTTGGATCAGACTGATCGCGTCAAGCCACATTGTGAAACGTGCGGTTTTCCGTTATTGCACCGCTCAAACCCATCCACGGCGTCCAGGGGGACGCCCGAACAAATGAGATACACCAATATGAACCGTCGCCGCCGTATCTACGAAGGCAAGGCCAAGATCCTGTACGAGGGTCCGGAGCCGGGTACGCTGATCCAGTTCTTCAAGGACGATGCCACCGCCTTCAACAAGAAGAAGCACGACATCATTGATGGCAAGGGCGTCCTCAACAATCGGATCTCCGAATACATCTTCACGCATCTGAACAAGATCGGCATTCCGACCCATTTCATCCGCCGGCTCAACATGCGCGAGCAGCTGATCCGCGAAGTGGAAATGATTCCGCTGGAAGTGGTCGTGCGCAACGTCGCCGCCGGTTCGCTCTCCGATCGTCTCGGCATCGAGGAAGGCACCGTTCTGCCGCGTTCGATCATCGAGTTCTATTACAAGTCCGACGCACTTGGTGACCCGATGGTCTCCGAAGAGCACATCACGGCTTTCGGCTGGGCCAATCCGGCGGAACTCGACGACATCATGGCGCTCGCCATCCGCGTCAACGACTTCCTGTCCGGCCTTTTCCTCGGCGTCGGCATCCAGCTCGTCGATTTCAAGATCGAGTGCGGCCGCCTGTTCGAAGGTGACATGATGCGCATCATCCTCGCCGACGAGATCTCGCCCGACAGCTGCCGCCTGTGGGACATCGAAACGAAGGAAAAGATGGACAAGGATCGCTTCCGTCGTGACCTCGGCGGTCTTCTGGAAGCCTATTCGGAGGTGGCTCGCCGCCTCGGCATCATCAACGAAAACGAACCGATCCGTGGCACCGGCCCGGTTCTGGTCCAGTAAGCTTCGAGGAGCAGTCAGTGATCAAGGCACGCGTCACCGTCACGTTGAAGAACGGCGTTCTGGACCCGCAGGGCAAGGCCATCGAAGGCGCCCTAGGCAGCCTCGGTTTCGAAGGCGTCCACCAGGTACGCCAGGGCAAGGTCTTCGATCTCGAAGTCGAGACCGCCGATCGCGCCAAGGCGGAAGAAGAGCTCAAGGCCATGTGCGAAAAGCTGCTGGCCAACACCGTGATCGAGAACTATTCTATCGCTCTCATCTGACGGCTGCGGAGCGCGCAATGGCCGAGATCAAAGACGACTTGATGTTTGATCTGTTGAAGCGGGTTCACGCCGATAGCGCAGATTTCAAGCTCGGCCAGCGCGAGATCAAGGCAGAAATCAATGCGATGCGGGGCGCGATCGTGTCCCTGCATCAAGATACACACAACGTCCATACGACGTTGGCGCGATACGAATTGCGCCTCGACCGGATAGAGAACCGTCTCGAACGCCGAGAACTGTCAGAAGCACAAGCAAGGTTTGAGCCTCACCCATGAAGTCCGCCGTCCTCCAGCTGCCCGGCCTCAACCGTGACCGGGACATGATCGCCGCCCTCACCCGCATTTCCGGACAGGCTCCGGTCACCGTCTGGCAGACCGAGACGGAAATCCCGGATGTCGACCTGATCGTCATCCCCGGCGGTTTTTCCTATGGCGATTACCTGCGCTGCGGCGCGATTGCCGCTCGCATGCCGGTCATGCAGGCGGTGCGGGAAAAGGCCGAAAAGGGCGTCAAGGTTCTCGGCGTCTGCAACGGCTTCCAGATTCTTGTCGAAGCCGGCATGCTGCCGGGTGCGCTGATGCGCAATTCCTCGCTGAAGTTCGTCTGCAAGGAAGTGAAGCTCGAGGTCGTCAATGCCGACACCGATTTCACCCGCGCCTATGCCGAAGGCCAGATCATCCGCTGCCCGGTTGCTCATCACGATGGCAACTACTTCGTTGAAGACGAAACGCTGAAGGCGATGCAGGACAAGGGCCAGGTGGTGTTCCGCTATGCCGATGGCACCAATCCGAACGGCTCGATGCTGGATATCGCCGGCGTGGTCAACGAGCGCGGCAACGTTCTTGGCATGATGCCGCATCCGGAAAACCTGATCGAGGCGGCCCATGGCGGCACCGATGGCCGTGGCATCTTCGCCTCCGCCCTCGACGTCATCGCCGCCTGAACGCCAAGCCGAACGCTGCGGCGGGAGCCTGTCCATGCACACCATTACCCGATGCGCGTCGCTTGCAGGCACTGCCCTTTTTGCCGTGCTTGCAGGCTGTCAGTCGAAGCCTGCCACGCCGCCCGCGACGAACCGGGCGGCGCTGCCGACCATGGAACGCGTGGCGCTCGCGGCCAACGCCTGCTGGTTCAAGTCCGGCGATCCGGCCTTTTCCGCTTATCGCCTGGCACCGGAACTGAACTCCTTCTCCGGGCGTCCGCGCATTCTTGCCGTGCCGAAGGGCAGCCCCGAATCACGTCCGCTGCTCGTCGTCCAAGCCGAAGGAAATCCTGCGCGGATCGATGCGTTCGGTCCCATGATGGACGGTGCCGCCGGCAACCGGATCCGTCAGGACGTCATTCGTTTCGCAAATGGCGACAAACGCTGCTGACCTCAAGTGCGCTCCGGCGGCCTTTGTCGGCGCGGGCGTACCCTTGGCGCAACAGCGGGTCGTTACAGACAGAGCTCGCCACCTTTTGGCCTTTTTCGCACTTGTCATAAGCAATCGCGAAGGTTTAGTTTCCGTCACCGCGGTGCTTCGGCCAAAACGCCGGCTCGCCCATATCCGATTCGGAGACCAGACCGGAATGTCGAATACATCAATGCTGACGCGGCTTGCCCTGTCCCTGGCGGTGTCAGCCAGCGCCCTTGCCGGCTCCACCAACGCCTCCTTCGCCCAAGATAAGATTTTCGACGAAGCCCGCTTTGGCGTTCTGGGTGCGATCGACAACACGTATTTGAACGACGAGAAGGGCGTCTTCATTTCCGGCATGCTGTTCTTCGATCCGTTCGATTCCAAGTCGGCAACCGGCTGGGAACGCCTGGCGCGGCCCCGTGTCCATGTCGGCGGTGACGTCTCGACGGCGGGCGAAGCCAACCAGATCTATGCCGGCTTCTCCTGGACGGCGCATCTCAACGAGCGTTTCTTCCTCGAAGCCGGCTTCGGCGGCGCGCTGACCGACGCGAAGAAGCACAATGACGGCACCCGCGGCCCCTTCGTCGGCTGCGCAACGCTGTTCCACGAATATCTGGCCGCAGGCGTCAATCTCGACAAGAACTGGAGCATCGTTGCCCAGGTCGAACATTCATCACATGCCAGCCTGTGCGGCGACGACAACAGCGGGCTGACCCGCGCCGGCGTCATGGTCGGCTACAAGTTCTGAAGCTCGAGCCGCAATCGGCAGACAATCAGCAGGGCGCGACGGGAAAATTCCTGTCGCGCCCTTCGGCCTTCTAGGCTAAAGAGACGCCATTCCGGACCGCCACTAGAGAAGACGATGACCATTTCCAACACGATTGCGATCACGCCCGACCTCATTGCCGCCCATGGCCTGAAGCCCGATGAATACCAGCGGATCCTTGACCTGATCGGCCGCGAGCCAAGCTTCACGGAACTGGGCATCTTCTCGGCCATGTGGAACGAGCACTGCTCCTACAAGTCTTCGAAGAAGTGGCTGCGGACGCTCCCCACCAAGGGGCCGCGCGTCATCCAGGGCCCGGGCGAAAATGCCGGCGTCGTTGACATCGATGACGGCGATTGCGTCGTCTTCAAGATGGAAAGTCACAACCACCCCTCCTACATCGAGCCGTACCAGGGCGCCGCAACCGGCGTCGGCGGCATCCTGCGCGACGTCTTCACCATGGGCGCCCGTCCTGTCGCTGCCATGAATGCGCTGCGCTTCGGCGCGCCGGACCATCCGAAGACCAAACATCTGGTGTCCGGCGTCGTCGCCGGTGTCGGCGGTTACGGCAACTCCTTCGGCGTGCCGACGGTCGGCGGCGAAGTGGAATTCGACGCCCGCTACAACGGCAATATCCTCGTCAACGCATTCGCTGCCGGTCTTGCGAAGTCCGACGCGATCTTCCTGTCGGAAGCCAAGGGCGTCGGCCTGCCCGTCGTTTATCTGGGCGCGAAGACCGGTCGTGACGGTGTCGGCGGCGCCACCATGGCGTCCGCGGAATTCGACGAGTCCATCGAGGAAAAGCGCCCGACCGTGCAGGTCGGCGACCCCTTTACCGAAAAGTGCCTGCTGGAAGCCTGCCTGGAACTGATGAAGACCGGCGCGGTCATCGCGATCCAGGACATGGGCGCGGCCGGCCTCACCTGCTCGGCGGTGGAAATGGGCGCCAAGGGCGACCTCGGCATCGAACTCGACCTCGACAAGGTGCCGGTGCGCGAAGAACGCATGACCGCCTACGAGATGATGCTGTCCGAAAGCCAGGAGCGCATGCTCATGGTTCTGCAGCCGGAGAAAGAAGAGGTCGCCAAGGCGATCTTCGTCAAGTGGGGCCTCGATTTCGCCATTGTCGGCAAGACCACCGACGACCTGCGCTTCCGCGTCATCCACCAGGGTGAGGAAGTTGCCAATCTGCCGATCAAGGATCTCGGCGACCAGGCGCCCGAATATGACCGCCCCTGGCAGGCCTCCAATGCCCGCCCGCCGCTGCCCGCCGATCAGGTCGCAGCCCCGTCCGATTACAACGAGGCGCTGCTGAAGCTCGTCGGCTCTGCCAATCAGTCCAGCCGCCGCTGGGTCTACGAACAGTATGACACACTGATCCAGGGCAATTCGCTGCAGCTTCCGGGTGGCGATGCGGGTGTCGTGCGCGTCGAAGGCCATCCGACCAAAGCTCTCGCCTTCTCCTCCGACGTGACGCCGCGCTATGTCGAGGCCGATCCGGTCGAAGGCGGCAAGCAGGCGGTGGCGGAATGCTGGCGCAACATTACCGCGACCGGCGCCGAGCCGCTCGCCGCCACCGACAACCTCAACTTCGGCAACCCGGAAAAGCCGGAGATCATGGGCCAGTTCGTCGGCGCCATCCAGGGCATCGGCGAAGCCTGCCGTGCACTCGATTTCCCGATCGTCTCGGGCAATGTGTCACTCTACAACGAAACCAACGGCATCGCGATCCTGCCGACCCCGACGATTGCCGGCGTCGGCCTCCTGCCCGATTGGTCGAAGATGGCCCGCATCGCCTCTGTCAAGGATGGCGACGTGCTGATCATGATCGGCGTTGACGGCAGTCACCTCGGCTCCTCCGTCTACCTGCGCGATCTGCTCGGCTCGACCGAGGGCCCGGCACCAGTCGTCGATCTCGCCGCCGAACGTCGCCACGGGGATTTCGTCCGCAGCAACATCCGCAACGGCCAGGTCACGGCCTGTCACGACATCTCGTCCGGCGGCCTTGCTGTCGCCCTTGCCGAAATCTGCATGGGAGCCGTCAAGGGCGCAACGCTTTCGCTAGGTGAATGCAAGGGCGCGCCGCATGCCCTGCTCTTCGGTGAGGACCAGGCGCGGTACGTCATCGCGGTTCCGGCCGACCTTGCCAACTTCGTGCGCGCCAGTGCCGAATCAGCCGGCGTTCCGTTCCGCACGCTGGGAACGGTTGGCGGCGAGCGCCTGGTGATCGACGACATCGTCGATGTCGCGGTCACCGATCTCGTCAATGCACATGAAAGCTGGTTCCCGACCTTTATGGCGTGAACAACGAGCGAAGCGCTTTGACAATCGCGTGCTTTTTGGCACTCTGATGAAAAAGCATGACGTGACTGACAGGAAGGAATGACCAAGATGCCGATGCGCCCGGGCGATATTGAAGACATGATCAGGGCAGGGATTCCGGGTGCCAAGGTCACGATCCGGGACCTCGCCGGTGATGGTGATCACTATGCGGCGGAAGTCGTGGCCGAAGCCTTCCGCGGCAAGAGCCGCGTGCAGCAGCACCAGATGGTCTACGAGGCACTGAAGGGCAACATGGGTGGCGTCCTGCACGCTCTCGCGCTTCAGACCTCCGCCCCCGACTGAGACGCGCGCATACGGCCTCCCATCAGGCGAATTGATGGATCAAGACACCGGTGACGACTGGAAATTGACGCGCGCCATGTTATCTAAAGGCTCGAAAACCCGGACCTTGAACCCGGGACGGAAAGGATTGAAGCCATGAGCGGAATTCACGAATTGATCGACAGCGAAGTGAAGGGCAATGACGTCGTGCTCTTCCTGAAGGGCACCCCGCAGTTTCCCCAGTGTGGGTTCTCCGGCCAGGTGGTGCAGATTCTCGATTATCTCGGCGTCGACTACAAGGGCGTGAATGTTCTCGCCGACCAGGAGATCCGCCAGGGAATCAAGGACTATTCCAACTGGCCGACGATCCCGCAGCTCTATATCAAGGGCGAATTTGTCGGCGGTTGCGACATCGTGCGCGAAATGTTCCAGTCCGGCGAGTTGCAGAGCCATTTTCAGGAACAGGGCATCGCCGTTCGCGGCGCTGCGTAACCGGGCCTCTTGCCGGATTGTCCGGCTTCAATCGACACAGATCGAGGCGCCGCCATCCCGCGGCGCCTTTGTATTTTTAGGATTTGGATCGTGACAACCGTTACAAACGCCGCCCCAACCCGTCTGAAGGGCATGGGCAAGGCGGAATTCATTGCCATGATGGCCATGCTGATGGCGCTCAATGCGCTCGCCATCGACATCATGCTGCCGGCGCTCCAGGAAATCGGAGCCGCACTCAAGGTCGAGGATGTCAATGAACGCCAGTTCATCGTCTCCTCCTATCTCTTCGGTTTCGGTTTTGCCCAATTGCTCTATGGGCCGATCTCCGACCGTTTCGGGCGGCGCATGCCGATGATCTTCGGGCTTTCGCTCTACATCATCTGTGCGCTTGCCATCGTCGCCATCCCCTCGTTTGGCGGCCTTCTGGCTTTGCGCTTCATCCAGGGGGCCGGTGCCGCCTCCACACGCGTCATCACCGTGTCGATCGTGCGCGACGTCTTCGGCGGCCGTGCCATGGCCGAAGTGATGTCGTTGATCATGATGGTCTTCATGATCGTGCCGATCATCGCGCCGGGAACCGGCCAGCTGATCATGCTGGGCGGGGATTGGCACCTGATCTTCCTGTTCATCGCGGTCATGGCGATGGCGATCCTGGCCTGGATGATGATCCGGCTGCCGGAAACGCTGGCGCCGGATGACGTCAGGCCGCTGACGGTGTCTTCGATCATCGACGGGTTCCGCATCGTTCTCACTAACCGCATCGCGCTCTGCTATACAATCGCGGCAACCTTCATCTTCGGCGCCCTGTTCGGTTTCATCAATTCGGCCCAGCAGGTCTATGTCGGCATCTACGGGTTGGGTCCGTGGTTTCCGGTTGCCTTTGCCGCCGTGGCCGCCTTCATGTCGCTCGCATCCTTCATCAATGCGCGGCTGGTGGGACGGTTCGGCATGCGCCGGCTATCGCACGCCTCGCTGCTCGCCTTCATCCTGATCACCGTGCTCTGGCTGTTCGTCCAGCTCATCGGCCCGCAGCCGATGCCCTTCCTGCTGTTCATCAGCTTCTTCGGGCTTGCCATGTTCATGTTCGGCTGGATCGGGGCGAACTTCAATTCGCTGGCCATGGAGCCGCTCGGCCATGTGGCAGGCACGGCCTCCTCCGTGCTCGGTTTCATGAGCACGGTCGGCGGCGCTGCGATCGGCGCCGTCATCGGCCAGGCCTTCAACGGCACGGCACTGCCGATGGTGGCGGGCTTCTGTTCGGTCTCCTTCGTCGGGCTGCTCTTCGTGCTGATCGCCGAACGGGGCAAACTCTTCCAGGCGCACAATCCGCGCGTCTGACAGAACCGGCATTGGCAATAGAAAAGCCCTGGCATCCATTCGATGCCAGGGCTTTCTGCTGTTCAGCAACATGCCGGGGAACGGCTCTCAGGCGATGATCTGGTCGCGCAGTTCGCGCCAGCTCTCCGGATTGGTGGCCACCAGCAGCCCACCCTCCAGGTCGGTCGGGCGATACGGGCTGCCGTCGAAACGCGCCGCGTGGCCACCGGCTTCCTGCGCAATCAGCGTGCCGGCCAGATGGTCCCAGGGCATCAGCTTGTTGTACATGACGAAATCGACATGCCCGCCGACCAGCGTGCGGTATTCGTGCGCCGCGCAGCGATAGCAGGCGAACATCCGCACCTTGGCGAGGTTGCTGAGGATCTTCTCCCGCTGTTCGCCGAAGAAGTAACCGGCAGAGGCCATCCCGATCATGGCGTCGAGCGGCTTCGCCGCCGCCACCGACAGACGCATCGAATCGCCATCCGGCCGCCGCAGGAAGGCACCGCTGCCCTTTTCCGCCATGACCCAGTCATCGCCCATCGGATCGTAGATGATACCGGCCACCGTCTCGTTCCGGTAAACCACCGAAGCCATGACGCCGAAGGCCGGGATGCCGGAAGCGAAGTTGAAGGTGCCATCCACCGGATCGACGATCACCGCCAGGTCCGCATCCTTCAACCTGGAGAGAAGCGCCGGATCGGCTGCCACCGATTCCTCGCCGATGAACAGCGCCTCGGGCATCAGGTGTTCCAGTTCGGCCCGGATCATCCGCTCCGCATTCACGTCCGCCTCGGTCACCAGGTCGGTCGCTTCCGACTTGGCGCGCACATCGCCCAGGTTGAGGCGGCGAAACCGCGGCAGGATTTCCGCCTTGGCAGCCCGTCGCAAAACGTCCGCCAGCGCCATTACATCAATCGGCATTGAAAAACCTCAGTCTTTTGGAGAGGGAGAAAGGGAGGCAAAATCGAAAAGCTTGGGATCGAGCAGATGCGAGGGGTTTACGTGGCCAAGCGCCCGCAGCATGCGATCCTTGCGGCCCGGCATCTGCGCCTCCATCGTGGAGAGCATCTGCTTCATCGCATTGCGCTGCAGCCCGTCCTGCGAGCCGCAGAGGTCGCACGGGATGATCGGGAACTGCATGGCCGCGGCAAATTTCGCCAGATCCTCTTCCGCACAAAAGGCGAGCGGCCGCAGCACGAAGAGATCGCCCTCATCGTTCAGAAGCTTTGCCGGCATGCCGGCCAGCCGGCCGCCATGGAAGAGATTCATGAAGAAGGTTTCGAGAATGTCGTCGCGGTGATGGCCCAGCACGAGGGCCTCACAGGCTTCCTCGCGGGCGATGCGATAAAGATTGCCGCGTCGCAGACGTGAACAGAGCGAACAATAGGTAGCGCCCTCCGGCACCTTTTCCTTCACCACCGAATAGGTATCGCGATATTCGATCCGGTGCTTGACGCCGATGCCGGAAAGGTAGTCCGGCAGCACGTGCTTGGGAAAATTCGGCTGGCCCTGGTCCAGATTGCAGGCCACGAGTTCGACGGGCAAAAGCCCCCGCCACTGCAGGTCCATCAACAGCGCCAGCAGCGAATAGCTGTCCTTGCCGCCGGAAAGCCCGATCAGCCAGCGGCGCTGGTCTTTCAGCATGCCGAAATCATCGATCGCCTGGCGCACCTGGCGTAGCAGGCGCTTGCGCAGCTTGTTGAAAGCGGTCGTCTGCGGCGCCTGCGCATAGATCCCGTGCAGGAAGCCGGCGTCTTCCGCCGGCAGGCTATCCAGCCCGCCGCCGGTCTCGTCGCCCGCGGCGCTGCCGATTTCCTCGGTCACGACTTCCAGCGTCACAGGCGCCTCCTCATCCTTTACGATCAGGAACCGGGTGAAAACCCCGGTCCCTGCCGTATCTGCCTCACACAATCGGCGTTCAGCCGGCGATGGCCGCAGCCACGGCCTCGATCGCCGCGTCCGCCTTGTCGCCATCCGGACCACCGGCCTGGGCCATGTCCGGCCGCCCGCCGCCGCCCTTGCCGCCAAGTGCGACCGAGGCGACCCGGACCAGATCCACGGCGCTCAGACGCGCCGTCAGATCCGCCGTCACACCCACCACGGCACTGGCCTTGCCGTCTTCGCTGACAGCGATCAGCAGGACGACGCCGGATTGAAGGCCCGTTTTCGCTTCGTCCACCAGGCCCTTCAGGTCCTTGGCATCGACGCCCGTGACGACCTTGCCGAGATATTTCACGCCGCCGATCTCGCGAACGTCAGCCGCGCCACCGCCCTGGGCGCCGCCCATGGCAAGCTTGCGGCGCGCATCCGCCAGTTCCTTTTCCAGCTTCTTGCGCTCTTCCATCAGCGCTTCGACACGCGGCAGAAGCTCGGCCGGCTGCACCTTCAGCGCAGACGCAAGCGCCTTCACCCGTTCGTCCTGCTCGGCAAGATAGGCGCGTGCGCCCTCGCCCGTCACCGCCTCGATGCGGCGCACGCCGGAACCGACGGCACTTTCACCGAGCACGCGCACGAGGCCGATCTCGCCGGTCGAACCCACATGCGTGCCACCGCAGAGTTCGATCGAATAGGCCTTGCCGGCCTTCGAGCCTTCGATACCGGTGCCCATCGAGACGACGCGCACTTCCTCACCGTATTTTTCGCCGAACAGCGCCATGGCGCCCTCGGCAATTGCGTCATCGACGCTCATCAGGCGCGTCGTAACCGGCGCATTCTGCAGGATGATGGCGTTCGCCATCTCCTCGACCTTCTGCAGCTCCTCCGCCGACATCGGCTTCGGATGCGAGACGTCGAAGCGCAGGCGCTCCGGTGCAACGAGCGAACCCTTCTGTGCCACATGGGTGCCGAGCACCTCGCGCAGCGCCTCGTGCAGCAGGTGGGTGGCGGAATGATTGGCGCGCAGCTTCGAGCGGCGGTTATGATCGACCGTCAGCACCACGGCATCACCGGCCTTCAGCGTGCCGTCGGAAACCGTTGCCGAATGAACGAAGAGGCCTTCGCCCTTCTTCTGCGTCTCGGTCACGACAAGCTTGGCGCCATCGGTGGACATGGCGCCGGTATCGCCCATCTGGCCGCCGGATTCGCCGTAGAACGGCGTCTGGTTGACGACGATCTGCACGCTCTCCCCGGCTTTCGCCTCCGTCACAACGGCGCCGTCACGGACGATCGCCTGCACCACACCCTCGGCGCTCTCGGTGTCGTAGCCGAGGAATTCGGTCGCGCCGAATTTTTCCTTGAGTTCGAACCACACGCCTTCGGTGGCTTTTTCGCCGGAGCCTGCCCAGTTGGCGCGCGCTTCCGCCTTCTGGCGCTGCATGGCGTCGTTGAAGCCGGTCAGATCGACGCCGATGCCGCGGGCGCGAAGCGCATCCTGCGTCAGATCGAGCGGGAAACCATAGGTGTCATACAGCTTGAAGGCCGTTTCACCGTCGAGCGAATCGCCCTTGTGCAGGCTTTCGGTCGCGTCAGAGAGCAGCGACAGACCACGGGCAAGCGTCGTGCGGAACTTGCCTTCTTCCAGCTTCAGCGTTTCCGAAATCAGCGCTTCCGCGCGTCCGAGCTCCGGATAGGCGCGGCCCATTTCGCCGACCAGTGCCGGCAGAACACGGTACATCAACGGCTCGCGCGCGCCCAGCAACTGCATGTGGCGCATCGCGCGGCGCATGATCCGGCGCAGCACGTAGCCGCGGCCTTCGTTCGACGGCAGAACACCATCGGCAATCAGGAAGGCGGAGGAGCGCAGGTGATCGGCAATGACGCGGAAGCTCGCCGCCTGGTCGCCCTCGGCCTTGACGCCGATGACATCCTCGGTCGCAGCGATCAGCGCCTTGAAGAGGTCGGTGTCGAACACGCTGGAGACCCCCTGCAGGATGCAGGCCATGCGCTCGAGCCCCATGCCGGTATCGATCGACGGCCGCGGCAGCGGCGTGCGCTCGCCGGGCGCCGACTGGTCGAACTGCATGAAAACGAGGTTCCAGAATTCGAGGAAGCGGTCGCCATCCTCTTCCGGCGAACCGGGAGGCCCACCCCAGACATGATCGCCCTGATCGATGAAGATTTCCGAACACGGACCGCAGGGACCGGTATCGCCCATCTGCCAGAAATTGTCCGAGGTCGGGATGCGGATGATCTTGTCGTCCGACAGACCGGCGATCTTCTTCCAGAGCGTCGCGGCCTCGTCATCGTCCGCATAGACGGTCACGAGCAACCGGTCCTTCGGCAGGTCGAACCCCTTGGTCACGAGGTTCCAGGCAAGCTCGATCGCGCGATCCTTGAAATAGTCGCCGAACGAGAAGTTGCCGAGCATTTCGAAGAAGGTCAGGTGTCGTGCAGTGTAACCGACATTGTCGAGATCGTTGTGCTTGCCGCCGGCGCGCACGACCTTCTGCGAGGTCGTTGCCGTGGAGTAGGGCCGGGATTCAAGGCCCGTGAAGACATTCTTGAACTGCACCATGCCGGCATTGGTGAACATCAATGTAGGGTCGTTGCGCGGCACGAGCGGGCTCGAGGAAACGATCTCGTGACCGTTTTTCCGAAAGTAGTCGAGGAAGGTCGACCGGATTTCATTCACGCCACTCATGCAACAGCCCTTGTTCCCCCGCCCGCCCGGGCGGTTTTACCGCGTCAAAAACCACTGGCTTTTATCGTTCCAGCCGGACCCTGTCCAGCACGACAAAAGCCGACCGGACATCTTCCTGCGATGCGCGGCCGGCTTTCAAATTCGATCCGAGACGATCCGCCCGATCAGGAGTCGGCATCCCCATCGCCGTCATTGGCATCCGGCCCGCCGTTCTGCAGGAAACGGTCGGCGATCAGGCCGGCATTCTGGCGCAGCGACAGCTCGATCTCACGCGCCACTTCCGGATTGTCGCGCAGGAAGGTCTTCGCATTTTCCCGCCCCTGCCCCAGCCGCTGGCTGTTGTAGGAGAACCAGGCGCCGGATTTTTCGACGATGCCGGCCTTGACGCCGAGATCGACCAGTTCGCCGGTCTTCGACACACCCTCGCCATACATGATGTCGAATTCCACCTGCTTGAAGGGCGGCGCCATCTTGTTCTTGACGACCTTGACGCGGGTCTGGTTGCCGACAACCTCTTCGCGCTCCTTCACAGCACCGATGCGGCGAATGTCGAGGCGCACCGAAGCATAGAATTTCAGCGCATTGCCGCCGGTCGTGGTTTCCGGCGAGCCGAACATCACGCCGATCTTCATGCGGATCTGGTTGATGAAGATGACCATGCAGTTCGAGCGCGAGATCGAGGCGGTCAGCTTGCGCAGCGCCTGGCTCATCAGTCGCGCCTGCAGACCCGGCAGGCTGTCGCCCATCTCACCTTCGATTTCGGCCCGTGGCGTCAGCGCCGCAACCGAATCGACGACGAGAACGTCAACCGCACCGGAGCGCACCAGCGTATCGGTGATTTCCAGCGCCTGCTCGCCGGTATCGGGCTGCGAAATCAGAAGGTTCTGCAGATCGACGCCAAGCTTGCGGGCATAGACCGGGTCAAGCGCGTGCTCGGCGTCGACGAAGGCGCAGATGCCACCCTTCTTCTGGGCTTCCGCAATCGTCTGCAGCGCCAGAGTGGTCTTACCCGAGCTTTCCGGGCCGTAGATCTCGATGATGCGGCCCTTGGGCAGGCCGCCAATGCCGAGCGCGATATCGAGGCTCAGCGAGCCCGTCGATACCGTCTCGATCTCGACCACGCTCTCGTTCGCGCCGAGCTTCATGATCGAACCCTTCCCGAAGGAGCGTTCGATCTGCGAAAGGGCCGCCTCCAGCGCCTTGCTCTTATCCACCGTCTTGTCCTCTACCAGCCGCAATGAATTCTGTGCCATCTGATCCACCTTTAGGTTATTGCAGCCCGGCGGGCAACAAACATCGGATGACGAATATGTACTCTTTTTGTTCTCATTTTGCAAGAGCCATTTAAGCCATTGCCTTAAAACAAAAATCTGGTCTTCGTTCTCTTTTCGTCCCGCACGTTGTCAACGATGGAAGACGGGCCGCGAGCCTCATGCGCGTAACGGGCTTCCGCGCCCGATTCGGGCAGCGGTCCGCAAGCCATCAGTCCTTACGGTCCAGCATTTCGCGCACGGCGACTGCCAGCTGCTTCAGGGAAAACGGCTTTGGCAGGAAGCCGAACTTGGCATCGGCGGGCAGGTTCCGGGCAAAGGCATCTTCCGCGTAGCCGGAGACGAAGATGAACTTCAGGTCCGGATAGGTTTTCCGCAGTTCGCGCAGCAGGCTCGGCCCGTCCATCTCCGGCATCACGACGTCGGAGACGACGATATCCACCTTGCCGTCCAGCTCTTCCATGATGTCGAGCGCTTCCGTGCCGGAGCCCGCCTCGTGCACGGTATAGCCACGCGTTTCGAGCATGCGTTTTCCGCCGCGGCGAACGGCTTCCTCGTCCTCCACCAGCAGCACGACGGCGGAATTGCCGGTCAGATCCACATCCTGGTTGGCCGGCGCAGCGGCGACGGCCGCGACCGGCGGCTGCTCGCCCGTCGCACCGGTCTCGGCGGAAGCCTCCGTCACGGGCTTCACCTCCGGGATATGCCGCGGCAGGAAGACGCGGAACGTGGTGCCCTTGCCCACTTCCGATTCGGGATAGATGTAGCCGCCGGACTGTTTGACGATCCCATAGACCATCGACAGGCCAAGCCCGGTGCCCTTGCCCACCTCCTTGGTGGTGAAGAAGGGTTCGAAAATCTTGTCCATGATCTCGGGCGGAATGCCGGTGCCGCTATCGGTCACTTCCACCATCACGAAATCTTCCGCCGGAAGGCGGGCCTGAGCAAAACCGGCGGCTTCCGCCGCATCGACATTGCGGGTGCGGATGCGGATCTGGCCACCACTCGGCATCGCGTCGCGCGCATTGACGCAGAGGTTGATCAGTACCTGCTCGAACTGCGACAGATCGGTGCGCACCGGCCACAGATCGCGGCCGTAATCCACCTCCAGCTTCACATTGGTGCCGGAGATCAGACGGTCCACCAGCATGCGCAGGTCGCCCACCACGTCGGTGAGGTTCAGCACGGCCGGCCGCATCGTCTGCTTGCGCGAGAAGGCGAGCAGCTGGCGCACCAGCACGGCGGCGCGGTTGGCGTTGCGCTTGATTTCCATCAGGTCGGCGAAGCTGGCATCCGAGGGACGCGCCTGCAGCAGCAGATGGTCGGAGGAGAGCAGGATGGCGGTCAGCACGTTGTTGAAATCATGCGCGATGCCGCCGGCGAGCGTGCCGACCGCATTCATCTTCTGCGTCTGCGCCATCTGCGTTTCGAGCGCCTTCTGCTCGGTCGTCTCGACGGCGTAGACGATCGCCACCTCTTCCGGCGCCTCGTCGCTTTCGTCGATCACGGCATTGACGTAGAAGCGCACGTGGCGGGTTTCGTCGCCGGGATGGCGGCAATCGATCGGCGCGATATCGCCCTGCCGGTCCTTGGCGGCAGCAAGCGCCCGTTCGAGATCGGCCTTCGCACTGTCATGCACGATGGCATCGAGCGTTGCCCCGGTCTCCACCTCGTCGCGGGACACGACGCCCGCAAACAGCCGCAGGAAGGGCGCGTTGATGCGCAGGATCCGGCCGTCGCGGCCGATCGAGGCAATCGCCATCGGCGTGTTGTTGAAGAAGCGGGTAAACCGCATCGCCGAGGCCGATTGATCCGCCCCCTCGCCCTTCGGCCGCGCGAGAACGATGGTGCGGCTTTCGCCGGGCGCCCCGTCGCGCATGGAGGACACGCTGTGGACGAGCCGCACCGGCAGGCTCTGGCCGTTGGCGCGGCGAAGATCGAGATCGAGCGTTTCGGTGCGCGTCTGGCCGGGGCCGGCCTGAACGGACTGGATCAGCGCCATGCCTTCGCCGGCCACCATGTCGGCAATCGTCATCGATCCGGCAGCGAATTTTGTGAGATCGAGACCCAGCCATTCGGCGAGCGTCGCGTTCAGATAGAAAACCTCGCCCTTCTTGCCGGCGGAGAAGAAACCGGCCGGCGCATGGTCGAGGTAATCGATGGCGTTCTGCAATTCGCGGAAGAACCGCTCCTGCTCCTCGCGCTCGGAGGTGATGTCGGCAATCTGCCACACATCGAGCGGCGCCTTCTGCTGCGGCGAGGTCAGAAGCCTCGCCTTCAGCCGGTACCAGTGCGCACCGGAGCCGCTCGCCGAATTGCGCCCGAGCGGTTTCAGCAGCCGGAATTCCTCGTGCCCGTCGCGGCCTTCGCGCAGCGCGGTCGTCAACCGGTAGAGCGCTTCCGTCGCCTCCCGGTTCTTCGACAGAAGCGCCTCCAGCGACTGCGCATTGGCGGCCTTGGTTGCCCCCGTCAGCCGTCCATAGGCGGCATTGGCATAGAGAATGCGCCCGCGCGGATCGGTGATCAGGATTCCGTCCGGATGGCTCGCCAGATAGCTGCCGGCAAACTCGTCGGAGCGCGACTGCGGCATGACTTCGACAAGGCCGATGATCGAGGAGATGACAAAAAAGATGCCGACCATGGCCAGCACCCCGAGGATGCCGAGCACGAGTTCGTTGTCCATCACGCCCTTGAAGATCACGAAGGCGATGGAAACGCCGATCAGCACCAGCGCCAGCAGAAGCAGGCGCAAAACTGTTCCGCCCCGCCTGCCGCGGTCCACCAGGGGTGCATCATAGCTGCCGGCCGGCTGCGACTTCGTCATCATACCTCGCATTTCGACCGGTCGCGAAAGGGACGGCCATGGAATCGGTCCACCTGTCTTCCTTAGCAAGTTGCGGGGCATGCCAAAAGCACCAGCGTGCAGAAAGCGGTTGAAGACGCCGCCGCTGCACTTGCTCCCGCCGCCGCACGGTCCATATTCATGCCCACATATTGCACTGCCGCGCGAAGACCTCAATCTCCGGTATCCTCGCACAGGCTTGCCGCAGCCTTGCGAGGTGCGGCGCCGGTTGTTTCTGGTGTGGCCAAACGCCGGAGACGACGGGAAGACACAGGGACGGCTCTGGCCTTTTGGCTGAAAGCACGGCAGACGTGAGACGACACGAAGGAGAATGACCGCATGTTCGAGGATCTGATGAGCGATTACGGCAGCCGGCTGTTCATCGCGATCGCCGGTGTCGGGCTGGGTCTGCTGTGCCTCGTCGTCGTGCTGATGCTGATGCGCCGCAGACAGGGGCCAGCCCCCTTCCTGCGAGGCGGCAAGAACCGACAGCCGCGCCTGCAGGTTCTCGATGCCGCCGCCGTGGATGCCCGCCGCCGCATCGTGCTGATCCGCCGTGATGATGTGGAACACCTGGTGATGATCGGCGGCCCGACGGATGTCGTGATCGAAAGCGGCATCGGTGCGGCCGAGGCACGGCCGGTCTCGTTGACCGCGCCGGAGGCGGAACCGCCTGCCCTGGCCGAGCCTGCAGCCGAACCACGCCTCCAGGCTCCACCCCGTCCGCCGCAACTGTCGGCGCCGTCCGCTGCCCCGCTCACGGCCGTCGAACCCGCCCCGATCCCGACCATGTCGCTGCGCGAACGCGTGGCCGCGACGCCGGCCTCTGCAGCCCCTCGCCGCGAGCCGCGACCGTCCGTCGCGCCAAAGGCCGAACCGGCCGCCGCTGCCCATACGACCCAAGCACCCCAAGCACCCCAGGCGCCTCAGGCCGCCGCTCAGCCGGACACGCAGGTCCCGAACCCCCGTGTGTTCGAACCGGTGACGCCGCCACCGCGTGCCGAGGAACCGCGAGCACCGGAACCGCGCGTTACCGAACCGGCCGTATCACCCCGACCCGCACGGGACACGATGGCCGAGATCGAGGCTCCAGCACCATCCCGTCCAACCGTTGAAACGAACGTGCCCGATATCGGTGCCGCCAGCGACGCGCTGGATGCGGCGCGCCGCCGGGTCTTCCAGCCGGCGCTCGACCGCACGCCTCCCGCCTCCCAGTCTGCCGCACCTGCCCCGAGCATGGCCACCGCAGCCGCGGCGCCGGATACGCCGCCCCCCGCCACGCCCGCCGCAATGCAGCCGGAAAACCCGGCGCCGCGCGGCCTCGGCAGCGATTTCGATCGCATTCTGGAAGAAGAGATGGCCAACAATCTGGCCGATGTGCACCCCGCACCGGCAGCGGCTCAACCGGCAAGCGCCTTTCCGCGGCGTGATCCGGCCAGTCCGCGGCTGACCGGTGCTACGCCGGAACCCTCCCTGCAGCAGGAAGTGGCGCGCATCTTCGGCGAAATGTCGGTGACCCGCGATGACCGTCCCTGACGACGCCAACCGCCGTTCACGCACAAAAAAGGCACGCGGTGAAGGCGTGCCTGGAAATTTCTGAGTTCGGTGGTTGGGCTGACCGGTTCTATTCGTCCCGGTAGACCTTTTCCCGACGTTCGTGGCGCTCCTGCGCCTCGATCGAAAGCGTTGCGATCGGCCGTGCATCGAGGCGCTTCAAACCAATCGGTTCGCCGGTTTCCTCGCAATACCCGTAGGTGCCGTCTTCGATGCGCTGCAGAGCCGCGTCGATCTTGGAGATCAGCTTTCTCTGACGGTCGCGGGCACGAAGTTCGATGGCCCTGTCGGTTTCGGAGGAGGCCCGGTCGGCGAGATCGGGATGGTTTGCGCTTTCTTCAGCGAGGTGGTCGAGCGTTTCGCGCGCTTCTCTCAGGATATCATTTTTCCAGGCTATGAGCTTGGCTCGGAAGTATGCCTTCTGATTGGCATTCATGAACTCATCATCTTCCGAGAGGACGTAGCTGCTAAGGTCGATCTTCTCACTCAACGCGATTCTCCTGAAGAACAGCTCTCACGCGGGGTCCTATACTCCATTCCGTCATGCTGATTCAAGCCTCAGGACCAGCATTTAGGCATTTTTAAAACTGACATAAAAATCGGCTAACTGGCTATTCCTTATGCGTTTTCAGAAAAACTGACAAATGTTCAGGCCAGCAGGCGTCCGCATTTGGGAAAAACTGCGCCCCAATTCGGGACGGTTGACGGACATCGGCACAACAGGTTACTCGACACTCTGGGCCCCTGCGCGCGAAGACCAAAAAATGCTCGTTCTTGATCCACCTCCGTTCCGCATTTTTCTCCTCCGCCATGCGAGCGCGGCCTGGCCGCAGCCTGGCGGACGCGATTTCGACCGCCCGCTGGACGACCACGGTTTTGCCGAAGCCGAGCTTGTGGCAACCAGGGCCGCCGACCGGCATCCCGCCCCGGACCTCATCCTGTCTTCCACCGCCTTGCGGTGCCGGCAGACGGCGGATGCCGTGCACCGCGCCTTTGGCGAGGATCTGGAAATCTCGGCGATCGACAGCCTCTACAACGCGCCACTCGATATCTATCTCGAAGTGCTGGTGGGCCAGAAGCAGGTCCAGTCGGTGATGATCATCGGCCACAATCCGACACTGGAAGAGCTGCTGGAAGCCCTGCTTGGCCCGGACCGGATGGCAGCCCTTATTCCCGGCGGATACCCGACGGCAGGCCTCGCCGTCCTCGAACATGGCGGCCCGCACCAGGCGATGGCCGGCAGCTGGACGGTGAAGGATTTTATTACGGCCTGAGGCTTAGACCTGAGATCAGAAGCCGCTCGCCGCGCACGGGACCGCCGCGCCACCTGCCGCCATCGGCGACAGCAAAGCAAACAATTCTCGATCGTGCCCTTCAAGCGGTAAGGCTCATCTTTTTCCCGCCGCCATGATCGCTATATAGGGCTCAGCAACATCATCGGGTTCCTGCCTTGCCGCCATCACTCACCTCCTTCAAAGACGACGCCCTGATCGCTCTCGACAATCTGACGGATCGTGCCACAGGCCTCGTTCATCCGACGATCCGGCTGGGCGTCACCGGCCTGTCGCGTGCCGGCAAGACCGTGTTCATTTCCTCGCTCGTCCACAACCTGCTGCATGGCGGCCGGCTGCCGCTCTTCGAGGCGCTGCGCTCCGGGCGCGTCTCCTCCGTCCGGCTCGAACCGCAGCCGGATGATGCCATTCCGCGCTTCCAGTATGAGGATCACATCCAGGCGCTGGTGCGCGAGCGCGTCTGGCCGGATTCCACCCGGGCCATCTCGGAACTTCGGCTGACGATCGAATACCAGAGCGCCAGCGGATGGGGCCGGCTCTTCTCCGCCGGACGCCTGTCCATCGATATCGTCGATTATCCGGGCGAATGGCTTCTTGACCTGCCGCTGCTCGGTCAGGACTACCGCAGCTTCAGCCAGGCGACCGTCGAGCTTGCATCGCGCGGCGTGCGGCGGGAGCTCGCCGAACAGTGGCTGGCGCTGGCGAAAAGCGTCGATCCAACCGCGCCCGCCGATGAAATGACCGCCAAGCGGCTGGCAGAGGCCTTTGCCGCCTATCTCACGGCCTGCAAGTCGGACGAACGGTCCCTTTCCACCCTGCCGCCGGGCCGTTTCCTCATGCCGGGGGACCTCGACGGCTCGCCCGCCCTCACCTTCGCGCCACTGCCCAACCTCGGCGACGCACGCTTCGAAAAAGGCACGCTCGGCGCCATGATGGAACGCCGCTTCGAGGCCTACAAATCGGTGGTGGTCAAACCCTTCTTCCGCGAACATTTTGCGAGGCTGGACCGGCAGATCGTCCTCATCGATGCGCTGCAGGCGCTGAACCGGGGGCCGGAAGCGCTGGCCGATCTCGAGCGGGCGCTGTCGGATGTGCTGGCCTGTTTCCGTCCGGGCTCGAATTCCATCCTCTCCTCGCTGCTGGGAAGGCGGATCGACAAGGTGCTGGTCGCCGCCACCAAGGCGGACCACCTGCATCACGAAAGCCATGACCGGCTGGAGGCGCTCACCCGCCGGCTGGTCGATCGCGCCATCCACCGAATCGGCATGTCCGGTGCCGGCATCGACGTGATGGCGATCGCGTCTGTGCGCGCCACCCGCGAGGGCACCGTGCGCCATGGCGGCGAAACGCTGCCCGTCATCACCGGAACGCCGATCGCGGGCGAACGCATCAACGGCGAAACCTTTGATGGAAAGCGGAAAACAGCCGTATTTCCCGGTGACTTGCCGGAAAAACCGGATTCATTGTTGAAGCGATCGGATTCACACTCTGAAGAACCGCCGCTACCGCATTTGAATATCGTGCGTTTCCGACCTCCGGAGCTGGAGGAAACCGGCGGCGCCACACTGTCGGTCCCGCATATCCGGCTCGACCGGGCGCTCGAATTCCTGTTCGGAGACCGGCTGGCATGACTGAGAACGACAAGACGCCCCGTCCGCACACCGAAACCCGCCGCCCCGGCGCCTTTGCGATCGATGACGGCCGCGAGACGCCCGCCGTCCGACGCCGGGCGCCGCAGGCGTTCGATGACGGCTTCGAACTGACCGCGGATGCCGATGATCCGTTTCTGACGCCGCCGGACCTGACCGATGCCGAGCTTGCCGTGGCAAGGCCCCGGCGCCGCGGCTTCTCCTGGGGTAAGCTTGCGCTCGGCGCCCTCACCGCCTTTCTGTCCATGGCCTTCTGGCTCTGGGCCGACCGCGTCATCCGCGATCTCTTTTCGCGTGCCGACTGGCTGGGATATCTTGCCATCGGCGCGGTCTCTCTCGCGGTCATTGCGCTTGCGGTTGTGGTCGGCCGCGAAATTCTCGGCCTGATGCGGCTCGGCGCGGTCCAGTCCCTGAAGGCCGAGGCACTCGACATCACCGCCGCGACCGCGCCAAAGACGGCACGCCTGCTCGTTGGACGCCTGGAAGGCCTCATTGCCCACCGAGCTGAAACCGCTAGGGGCCGCGCCCTGCTCGGCGAAACCAAGGACGACGTCATCGATGCGCCGCAACTTCTGGATCTGGCCGAACGCGAGTTGCTAGCGCCGCTCGACCGGCAGGCGCGGGCGCTCATCCTCGGCGCCTCCAAACGCACTTCCGTCGTCACAGCCGTCAGTCCACGGGCCATCGTCGATCTCGCCTATGTTCTCTTCGAGGTCACGCGGCTGGTGCGGGCCATGGCGGAGCTTTATGGCGGCAGGCCCGGAACCCTTGGGCTCCTGCGCCTCCTGCGCGACGTGATTGCCCATCTTGCCGTCACCGGTTCGATTGCCGTCGGCGACAGCCTTGCCCAGCAGGTGCTCGGCCACGGCCTTGCGGCAAAACTCTCCACCCGGCTCGGCGAAGGCGTCATCAACGGGCTTCTGACGGCACGAATCGGCATTGCGGCGATGGACCTCTGCCGGCCGCTTCCGTTCAAGGCGGTCAAGCGGCCGGGCGTCGGTGACTTTCTGTCCGATATCGCACCGGGGGTGAAGCGAACGCCCTGATCAGGCTCGACCTGCCTCCAGAGGTCGAATTTCAACCGGTCATTAACCATTCCGGGGCTATAGTTAACGTCGTTCTGCACGCCGCTCGCCCAAGGAAAGTTTTATGGTCTCGCGCATCTTTTCCCCGAAAGTCGGGCTCATCGCCGCCACCTCCATCGCCGCCCTTGGCGCAGCTCTGCCGGCCGGTGCCGCATCGCGCGACAAGGTCTTCTTCGAAAGCGCGGCCGGCGCCTGGAAGGGTCCGGGCGAGATCGTCGCCGGCAAATACAAAGGCACCAAGTTCACCTGCAACCTGATCGGCGAGCCGACCGCCGAAGGCGATACGGGCATCAAGCTCGACGGCACCTGCCGCGTCGGCGTCTTCAAACAGCCGATGAGCGCCGTGATCACCCAGTCCGGCGGCAGCTACAAGGGCAAGTTCCTGGATGGTGCAGACGGCAAGGGCCTCGATATCGTTTCCGGCGCCGTGAATGGCGACAAGATCGTCGTCGGCATCAACCGGGCAAAACTCAACGGCGCGATGATTGCCCGCATGCAGGACAACAATGCCCTGAACGTCACGATTTCCGTCAAGGTCGAGGACCAGATGGTTCCGGTGATCGGCCTGGCACTGACCCGCGACATGGATCAGATGGCCGTCGGCTCGATCAAGCCCTAAGGCCCACGCCACCAGTCCTGGGTGGCCTCCGACACCACGATCCCCGATTGATCGGCCTGGCTCAGCCAGGCCGTTATCGTTTGGCCCATCACCTGAAGCTCCGGCGCGATATCGGCAAGCGGCATCAGCACGAAGGCGCGCTCCACCATGCGCGGATGCGGGATGTCAAGCCCCTCCTCATGCACGGTGTCGCTGCCATAGGTCAGCACGTCGATATCGATCGTGCGCGGCCCCCAGCGTTCGATGCGCACGCGTTTCATGCCGCGCTCAATCTCCAGGCACAGTTCCAGTAGCGCGTTCGGCGCAAGCGCGGTGTCGATCAGCGCACAGGCATTGAAGAAATCCGCCTGATCCGTCTTGCCCCAGGGAGGCGTACGGTAAAGCCGGGAAACCGCCGCCACGCGGCAGTCGGGCCGGGCATCGAGGATCCTCAGCGCCTCGGCCATCGATTGCCGCGGATCGCCGAGATTGCCGCCGAAGCCGAGAGCGGCGCGGATCATGCCAGCACCTTCATGACCATTGTCGTTACGGACGGTGCTCAACGCGCACCTCCACATAGTCCAGAATGCCGGGGATCGGCACGCTCGGCTTGCGCACGGTGATCGCCGCTCTCTGGATGACCGGGAAGCTGGCACACAGCGCAAGAGCAATATCCTGGGCCAGTGCCTCGATCAGTGCCCGGCGGGTTTTCGTCACCACCTCCTCGATCACGCCGAAGGCATGGCCGTAATGCAGGGTGGCGGACAGATCGTCCTCGGTCAGCGCAGCACCCACCGGCACGTCCAGTTCGGCATCCACGAAAAATCGCTGACCGAGCACCGATTCTTCCTTCAGTACGCCATGGCGCGCATAAAAGGCGCAGTTCTTGAGCGTAATCGTATAAGTCGTCACGACTGGATCTCCTGCCGCACACCGGCGGCCAGCATGGCATCGGCCACGCGCAGTGCATCGCGATTGGGCGCAATGGCGTGGACACGAAAAAGTTGGGCGCCCTTGATGCGCAACAGCGCCGTCGTGGCTGCCGTTCCGATATCACGATCGGCAGGCACCTCGCGACCGGTTAGGGCGCCGATGAACCGTTTGCGCGAGGTGCCGGCCAGCAGTGGAAAGCCCAGCCCCTGCAGCGCTTCGAATCGCGCCATGAGCGCCAGATCGTCCTCGGCGGTCTTGGCAAACCCGAAGCCCGGATCGAGCACGATCTTTTGGCGCGCGATGCCCGCCCGCTCTGCGATCGCCAGCGAGGTGGAAAAGAACAACTGCTGGTCGGCGATCACGTCCTCCAGCTTTTCCGCCTCGCGTCCGCGCCCGGTATGCATCATCACCAGACCCGCGCCGGAGGTTGCCACGACCTTGGCCATCGCCTCATCATGGCGCAGGCCGTAGACGTCGTTGACGATGTGCGCGCCGGCGGCCACCGCCAGCCGTGCGGTCTCAGCCCGATAGGTATCGATGGAGATCAGCGCATCGGTTCGGCGGGCCAGGGCCTCGATCACCGGCAGCACGCGGGCCTGCTCTTCCGCCGGCGAAACCGGCGCGGCACCCGGACGGGTGGACTCGCCGCCGATATCGAGGATCGACGCGCCGTCCTCGACGCAGGCCAGCGCATGGGAAACGGCCGCTGCAACGCCGGCATGGCGTCCACCGTCGGAAAACGAATCGGGTGTGCAATTGATGATCGCCATCAGATGGCCACGGGCGCCAAGCGCCAGGCTGCGGCCATGGCCCAGCTGCCAAACGGTCTCATCGGCAAAAGTCAAAGGGGAAAATCCAATCGGTTCTGCTCACGAACATTTTCGCAAGGTTCTGTTGCGATGTTATGCGCTATGCCCCAAGCTCTCGCCAAACTCAATCGCGCAAGGCCCACAATGTCCGCCGTCCGACCCCGCCACGCCTGCCTCTGGGCTGCCATCGCGCTCGTCGTACTGCCGGGCCTCTCCGCCGCAAGCCCGCTGATATCGAAGAGCTATTCGTATTTCTCCATCGCCGGGCGCACCGCCGAGGATCTGGACAGCGAGCTCAGCCGGCGCGGGCCGCTCACCAAGAGCACCGGCTTTCGCCATCCGGGCGCCACCGAGATCAAGTTCGGCGGCGAGATCACCTACCTCGAAACGGACCGCCGCTGTTCCGTCGGCGAGGTCAAGGTCACGCTCTCGACCAAGATCATCCTGCCGCGCTGGAAGAACCGTTCCCAGGCGAGCGGATCGCTCGGCCTGATCTGGGACACGCTCGCCGCCGATATCAAGCGGCACGAGGAACGCCACGCCGAAATCGCGCGCACCTATGCCCGCACGCTGGAGAATTCGCTTCACGCCCTCCCGGCGGCAGTCAATTGCACCCAGATGGAAAAACGGGTTTCGGAAACCACCCGGCGCATTGTCGATGAGCACGACAAGGAACAGCTGCGCTTCGATATTGTCGAATCAAAAAACTTCGACGCGCGCATGATGCGGCTCCTGAAAAACCGGGCCGGCCTGACGGAATGATGCCAATGGCATTCATCAACGCCGTTTCAGCCGTGGCTGCACCACGAAGCTTGCGCGAAACCTGCGTCTTCTACTGTGAATAACCGGTGACTTCTTCCAGTAGCGAATGTGATCCGCCGCTTATATATTCAACATCACTGAAGAAGCCCGACGAGACGGCCTCTTCGGTCATCGGGTCGGTTGCCGCATGTGAGGCGGCGCATGCGGCAACGACCACTCAGGTTTCGGCAGTCAATGCCACGGCCACACGTGCCCTGTTTTACGCGTCTTGCCAGTTCAAGTGTCTTCCCGGCGTTCTCCCGGCGTGTCCTTATGCCGCAGGTGTCTCCTCCCGCGCCTGCCGGCGATACGCCCACCTCGGCCTCGCTTGACGCTCTGATCAGCGTAGCGAGGCTCTTTTTTGTCTCTGAGCAGGATCAGCCCTGACGTTCCGGCACGTGCACGATCAGGCCGTCCAGCGCCGGCGTGATCTTGATCTGACAGGAGAGCCTCGAGGTCGGCCGCACATCGACGGCAAAATCCAGCATGTCCTCTTCCATCGGCTGCGGGCCGCCGACGGTGCCGGTCCAGGCATCATCCACATAGACATGACAGGTGGCACAGGCGCAGGCGCCGCCACATTCGGCATCGATGCCGGGAACGGAATTGCGCACCGCATTTTCCATGACCGTGGAACCTTGTTCGGCGTCGAGATCAAAGCGGGTGCCGTCGAAGGCAACGATGGTGAGCTTGGTCATGTCTTCTTCCTGAAACTGAACAAAAAGCGGCGTCCGTCTTCCGACAAATCGCCGCCTCAGTCAATCTATGCGGATGTCGCGGGTCCTGACCGGTAACGGCCTCATGCCGTGGCCACGTCCGGACATCGGCCAAGTCAGCGCATCAGCTTCAGAATGAAGTTTTCCGCCTCCAGCACCGCCACCGCAACGGCGGCACGCAGAGCGGCATCGCCGGGTCTGGCTTCCAGTTTCTCGGCGGCCTCCGCCACCATGAAGGCCCCGACGCCGTTCGCTGAGCTCTTCAGGCGATGCGCGCTCGCCGAAACCCCGGCATTGTCACGCTCGGCGATTTCGTGGAGAGCCGCACGCGCCTGGCGGGTGAAGAGGTTCAACACCTCGATCTCCAGGTCCTTGTCGCCCATGGTCTGCACCGCGAGATGCACCAGATCGACTGCACGGGTTTTGGGCAGAGGGCCACCGCGGACACTGTCAGGTGCCTCGAACGCAATATTGACCGCAGCCATGTCATCTTATCCCTTGTTGCACGCGAGCCCGATGCTCGCCGAGCCCCCCTGCCTATTCCGTTAAAATTCGGCACAAACGCGGCGGAATTTCTCCAGCCATGGTTAATTTTCGCTAAACGCCTCTAAATCCGATGGAATTGCCGCCAGCGTGGGTTTAATTTCTGTTAACAAGAAGCAAGCACCTCTGAGGTGCGAAGCCTCCGAATTGTGTCCCAAGGCTGAATGTGCCACTACAGTACGACTGTCACCAGTGCGGACATGCGGTCCGTGCTGCTGGAATGCGGGTGTAAGCCTTTATTACGACTGGTTTGTCATGAAGGACCTCCCCGAGTGGAATAACATCGGACGCAAAGCGGCTTGCCGCCTCCGTCCGGTACGACAGATTGTTGGTTCGCCCGCAGGCGGCATGGCGGAAACGACAATCGGTCGAGTAGTGTGTAACGAGGCGTATCCCTATGGCGAAGAAACCGCACAGCGAGTCGATCGATGAGACGGCGTTCCAGGCGTTGGAAGACGCGCTGAAGATCGATTTCAACGACGATCCGCAGCCACGGGCCACGCCGAAGGCACCCATGCCGAAAGCGCAGAAGACAACGTCGATTTCTCCTTCCCGCGAGGCCTCAGTGCAAGAGACGCCGGACCAGCGCAGCGCAGCCGCACAGCGACGGACACGTCCGCCCGAGGCAACCCAGCCGCCCCGCCCTCAGCCCACGGAAGCGGTCGCGCCGAAATCTCCGAGTTTCGAACCGGCCAATGACAGCGGCCGCCGTGCAACGACCGCCATCCTGCGCTCGCTCGAAAGCGGCTCCATGCGCTCGGCCCTGCGCAATGCCGGTATCATCTCCCTGCTCTGGACGATCGGCGGCCTCGGCTTTGCCCAGCTTCTTTATGGTGCCCAGCTGTGGAGCGTCTCCTCCATCGCCGAACTCGTTGCGATGCCGGGCGTCGTCGCGATCTTCATCGGCATCCTCGTGCCCGTCATGCTGTTCTTCGCCTTCGCCATCATGATGGCAAGAGCCCAGGACCTGCGCAATGCCGCCCGCTCCATGGCGGAAGTCGCCCTGCGGCTGGCCGAGCCGGAAGCGATCGCCACCGACCGCATCATGTCGGTCGGCCAGGCGGTCCGCCGCGAAGTCTCGGCCATGAACGAAGGCATCGAGCGCACGATTGCCCGCGCGACCGAACTGGAAACCCTCGTGCATTCGGAAGTCAGCGCGCTGGAGCGCAGCTATGCCGACAACGAGCTGCGGGTCCGCGGCCTCGTGCACGAACTCGGCTCCGAGCGGGATGCGATCGTCAATCATGCGGAGCGGATCCGCTCCTCGATCGTCGATGCGCATGACCAGTTGAAGGAAGACCTGTCGCTCGCCACCGAAGAGATTGCCGTTCGTCTGGCAACCTCGGGCGAGGCCTTCGCCTCGATGATCGAAACGCGCTCGGCGACGATCATGGAAAAGTCGAATGCCGCCGGCGAAGCTCTGGGCTCGCTGCTGTCGGCCAAGACCGATTCGCTGATCAAGGCATTGAATGCCTCCGGTTCCTCGCTTGCCGACGAGTTCGATACGCGCCTGGCACAGCTCGGCAGCACGCTTTCCAACCGCGGCGAAGAGATCCTCAAGAGTTTCGAGACACGCGCCTCGACGCTCGATGCCAGCACCGAGAAGCTCAACGCAGCGCTCTCCGATCGCACCCGCATGCTCAACGAGACGCTGCTCGCCCGCACCCGCGAGATCAACGAGACGCTGACAAGCGGCGAACGCACGATCGGCGGCACGCTCGGCACGGTCCTGACGAACCTCAACCGCTCTCTCGAGGAAAAGGGCGCAAGCTTCCGCCAGAGCCTGCAAAGTGCGGCGGACGACACGGTCATGGATCTCGACCTGCGCACCGGCATGTTCGAGGAACGACTGCAGGGAACGATCGGCCAGTTGAGCGCCACCTTCGACCGGGGGCTGGACGATTTCACCAGTGCCTTCGACAGCCGCGCCGGCACGCTCGGCTCCAAGCTGACCGAGAGCCTGAGCCGCATCAGCGCCACCGTCAACGGCGGCTCGGAGTCGATCGAGGGGATCCTCTCGACGAGCATCGAACGCCTCGGCTCCACATTCACCGACCATTCGCTGACGCTCGCCACGACCCTCGGCACCAGCCAGGAACTGCTGGAATCCGCAATGGAACGCAGCAGCAGCCAGATCGGCGAGGTTCTGGACAGCCGCACCCGCAAGCTGACGGCAGAACTGGAAGAGCGCAACCGCGCACTGAACGAGGGTCTCGAGACACGCAGCCGCACGCTCACCCAGGATTTCGACACCCGCTCGCGCGCCCTGATCGACGACCTCGACGACCGCAACATTCAGCTCGCCACCTCTCTCGCCGTCCAGTCGGCGACGCTGTCCGAAAATGTCGCGACCGCGCATGAGCGCATCGATGCCGTGATGAGCGAGCAGACGGCGGCCTTCACCAGCGCACTCGACCAGAGCCAGTCGCGGTTTGCCGAAACCGTCTCCAACCGATCCTCGGCCATCGTGGATGCCGTCACCGGCAGCCAGAAACAGTTTGCCGAGGTGCTCGACGCCAAGACTGCAGCCCTGGAAAATGCAGTGGTCGGCGCACCGGAGCGTCTCTCCAGCCTGCTCGATACGCGCATCGACAGCATGTCGGACATTCTGTCACGCGGACACGAGCGGATTGAAGGCGATCTTGGTCGTCGCATGAACGAACTCGGCGAAATCGTCGGCGGCGCCGGTGACCGCATCGCCGAGACCTTCGACGACCGCACCAAGGCGCTGACGACGACGCTCTCGGTCAACGAGGACCGCTTCACGGGCCTCATCGAGACGATGTCCGACACGCTCAGCCGCGGTCAGAAGCAGATCGAGGATGATCTCGGTCGCCGCGTCAACGAACTCGGCGAGATCGTCGGTGGCGCCGGCGAGCGCATCGCCGAGACGTTTGACGACCGGACCTTTGCCCTCACCACCACGCTGTCGGTGAACGAGGACCGTCTGTCGAACCTCATCGACACCCGCATCGAAACCATGTCCGAGACCCTCAGCCAGGGTCAGCAGCGCATCGAGACCGATCTCGGCCGCCGCATGAACGAACTCGGCGAAATCGTTGGTGGTGCCGGCGACCGTATCGCCGAAACCTTCGACGAACGGACCATGGCGCTGACCACCACGCTGTCGGTCAATGAGGACCGTCTGTCGAACCTCATCGACACCCGCATCGAGACCATGTCCGAGACCCTCAGCCAGGGTCAGCAGCGCATCGAGACCGATCTCGGCCGCCGCATGAACGAGTTGGGCGAGATCGTCGGTGGCGCAGGCGACCGTATCGCTGAGACCTTCGACGACCGGACCTTTGCCCTCACCACCACGCTGTCGGTCAACGAGGACCGTCTGTCGAACCTCATCGACACCCGCATCGAGACCATGTCCGAGACCCTCAGCCAGGGTCAGCAGCGCATCGAGACCGATCTCGGCCGCCGTATGAACGAACTCGGCGAGATCGTCGGTGGCGCCGGCGATCGCATCGCCGAAACCTTCGACGACCGGACCATGGCGCTGACCACCACGCTGTCGGTCAACGAGGACCGTCTGTCGAACCTCATCGACACCCGCATCGAAACCATGTCGGACACCCTCGCCAAGGGTCACGACCGGATCGAGGGTAATCTTGGCCGCCGGATCGACACCCTGGGCGAGATCGTCGGTGGTGCAAGCGACCGAATCGCCGAAACGCTGGACGACCGCGCACTCACGCTCTCGACGTCGCTCGCCATCGGCGAGGAACGTTTCGCATCGGCCCTGGACGACAAGGCAAGCTCGATCCTCTCGACCATCGATACCGCCGACAACCGGATCGCCGAGAGTTTTGCCGCCCGCGGCGAAGCGCTGCGCGAGACCTACGAGCAGAACCAGGCGCGCCTCGACCGCACGCTGTCCGAACGCCATGCGGAAATCGCGCGCACCCTCTCCTTCGGCAGCGAAGTCATCGATCGCAGCGTCGGCACGGCTGCCGGCCGGATTGAGACGGCCCTTTCCTCCGGCACGGAGCGTTTCGAGACCAGCCTCGGCGACGGCATTGCCCGCGTCGAAGGAATGCTTGGTGAGGGCGAGCAGAAGATGTCGCGCCTCGTCGCATCCGCCAACCAGCAGATGGGCGAAACGCTTGACCAGCGCCACGACCAGTTGCGCGCCACGCTCGACGAGCGGCGCCAGATGATTGCCGGCACGCTTTCCGACGCCAACGAACAGATCAACGACCTGCTCTTCGATCAGGCGACGAACATTGGAACGACGATCGCGACCAGCGCCGGAATGCTGGAAATGTCGCTCGAGACCCAGCAGGACAATCTGCGCGGGATCATCGACACGGCCGGTCAGGATCTCGACGCGCGTCTGCGCAACACCGCGGGCGATATTGCCGGCCGGTTGGGTGACGCTGCCCGCGAGATCTCCACCTCGGCGGATTCTTTCTCCAGCCGCGTCGAACAGACGGTCGGCGGCGTGTCCTCCACGCTGGACGAAACCGGCCGTCGCATCGAAGGCACGTTTGCCGGTCTGGAAGACCGCATGCGGGTTCAGGTCGAAGCCGTCAGCGGCGTCGTCGATACCGCCGGACGCACCCTGTCGGAACGCCTGGCCGAGCGTGCCAGCGAGCTGGAACGCATCAGCGCCACCAGCCTCGGTCGCCTGACGGAGACCGTGGAGCGTGGCACGTCCGATTTCGAGCGCATCACCGGCGAAGCGGGCGAGCGCATCACCGGCGCCTTCGACAGCGGAACCGCGCGTGTCGACGAACGCCTGACCACGATGGACAAGGCAATCACCATCGGCCTCGACAACGTCTCGCGCACCATCGAAGGCAAGGCGTCTTCGCTTGCCTCGTCGCTGCGCGACGCCGTGACGACCGCGGCCCGTGAACTCGACACCGAAGCCATGCGCTCGGCGGAAGAACTCTCCAGGCTGAGTGCCCAGTTCTCAACCGAGGTCGAAGCGCGCAACGCCGATTTCGCCCGCGCCTTGGAAGAGCGTTCGAGCGAGATTGCCGGCCGCATCGGCGAGACGCAGAACCGGCTGGCCGGCCAGGCCGCCGCCGTCGCCCAGGCCTTCTCCGAAGCCGGCAATTCGATCATGCACAAGGTGTCCGAGGCGGAAAACCTGGTGCGCCAGCAGGTTGGCAACATCACCGGCTCGCTGGACGAGGCCGGCCGCGAACTCGATGCCCGCGGCGAAGCCATCCGCACCTCGCTCGCCCAGACAGCAGATAACGTCAACGCGGCGCTGCAGTCGGTCGATCAGTCGCTCGCCGGCCACAGCGAAACGCTGCGCTCGTCGCTCTCCCAGACGGCCGGCGAAATCAACGCCGCCATGGCTGCCGTCGACAAGGCCCTCGAAGCCCGCGGCGAAGCGATCCGCGCCAGCCTCGACAACCGCTCGCGTGACCTCAACTCCATGCTCGCCTCGCGCTCGGCCGAACTGTCGCGCCTCATCGACGAAAAGGCGAAGCCGCTCGTCGATCAGTATGCCGAAACCGGGCGCAGCGCAGCCGAACGCCTGGCATCGGCTGCCGGCGAAAGCACCGAACGTCTCGTGGCGGCGGCCCAGCTCAATGCCCAGCGCCTGCGCCAGGAAAACGGTGCCTTGGTGGAGGCGATCACCGCCCGGACCAACGAAACGCTCTCGGCCATCGGCGAGCGGACGCAGCAGGCAGCCGGTGCGCTCCGCAAAGTCGAGCAGGGTCTGGCGGCCAACGTCAACGACCTCATCACCCGCCTGGAAAACAGCAATACGGGCATCGCAGCTTTGGTGGAAACCGCCGCCCGCGAAATCGGCGTCACCATCGACCGCGCGACGGAACAACTCTCCGCCGCCGATCAGAAGCTCGACGCGACGGCCAGCCGCTTCAGCGAGAAGACCAGCCAGGCGGCCGACATGGTCTCTAGCTCCAGCCGTCTCCTCGAAAACAACGTCGATCGGCTGTCGCACATTTCCGGCCAGACGCTGACCCAGGTCGGCGGCATTGTCGGCCGTTTCGACGAATACACCCGCGTGCTCGACCAGGCGGCGGAACTTCTGGGCGCCGCCCAGTCCAACCTCGCCAGCACGCTCAGCGAACGGCAGGATGCGCTGCGCTCCCTCTCCGTCGGCCTCGTCAAGCGGTCGGAAGAGATCGAAGCCAACATGCGCAACCTCTCCACCGTCGTGGATGGCGCCTTCCGCCAGACGGAAGAGCGGACGATGGAAGTCGGCCAGCGCCTGCGTGCCGACCTCCAGGGGTCGCTGGCCGAAATCGGCCGTGGCCTGAGCGATACGGAACAGCGCGCCGCCAAGACCGCCGAAGGCATGCGGGCCGCCCTGATGGGCGCCGGCGAAGACGCAACCCAGTCGATCGAAAACACCCTCGCCTCGGCCGAAAAGCGCTCCCGCCAGCTCGCCGAGCAGATCCGCTCCGGTGTTGCCGGTTCGCTCACCGATGTGGACCGCCTGCTTTCGGATGCCGCCGGCAAATCCGATCTCGCCGCGGCGCAGCTGCGCGACACCCTGCAGCAGGCCGTCGAAGACGCCATTTCCCGCTTCTCCGGTGCGACGGACGAGATCCGCCGCTCGGCCGGCGACATCCGCCGCGAGTTGGACGAAACCCGCCAGGAACTGAAGCGCGGTGCCTTCGATCTTCCGGAAGAGGCGAAGGAAAGTGCGGCCGCCATGCGCCGTGCCGTCTCCGAACAGATCAAGGCGCTGCAGGATATTTCGGCGCTCGTCGGCAAGTCGGCCCAGACGCTGGAAGTCTCGCAGCCCGCCCCGGCCCGTCAGGCTCCGCAGCCGGCCGCTCCGCAGGTCGCCCGCCAGCCGGCACCTCAGCCCGCGCCGCAGCCTGTGGCCCAGCAGCCGGCGCCCGTGCGCCAGCAGGCAGCACCGGCAGCGCAATACGCGGCACCACCGCGGGCGCCCGTCGCGCCGCCGCAGCCCGCACCGCGCACAGATCTCGCCGACAACGGCCTGCGCGGCAGCCTGCCGCCGGAGCGCACCGTCTCGGTTACCCCCCGCCAGCCGGAAGCCCCGCGTTCGGAAACCGGCGGCTGGATCAGCGACCTGCTGCGTGCCGCCTCGCGCGAAGAACAGGCAGAGGCGCAGCCCCGCCAGCCAGCCCCGCGTGCCGCCGAACCGCAGCCGCGCGCCGGTGACCAGCGCAATCCGCGTCACATGGTGGAATCGCTGAATTCGCTCTCCGTCGATATCGCCCGCGCCATCGATCACGATGCCTCGGTCGAGCTCTGGCGCCGTTACCAGCGCGGCGAGCGCGACGTCTTCACCCGTCGCCTCTACACGCTGAAGGGCCAGCAGACCTTCGACGAAATCCAGCGCAAGTACCAGCGCGAGCCGGAATTCCGCACCGCCGTCGATCGTTATATCGCCGATTTCGAAAAGCTGCTGGCCGACGTCGCCCGCACCGACCGTGACCGTAGCGTGACGCAAAGCTACCTCACCTCGGACACCGGCAAGGTCTACACCATGCTGGCCCACGCCTCCGGCCGCTTCAACTGAGCCGCTGACGGGTAAACCACTTGATCTTGCGACGGCCGCCCTCAACGGGCGGCCGTTTGCGTTTGGGGGCAACGTTTTTTTTTGCAGTCCCTCCAGCAGAGCGGTAGGGCAGAAAGTCGCGGCAGCGGGATGAGGGGTGACTGGAAGCCCTGACCGAGACTTTGGGCCACCTCAAGAGCAGCAGGGAGCAATCCCCGGCACCCGCGAGCTTCTGAACGCAAAAAGGCCGGGAACGAAATCCCGGCCTCGCAAATGTCAGCTCTCAGAAGCGCTCCGCCTCAGAGCGATTTCAGCGTCCAATCCACGATCTCGGCGCCGACCTTCGCAAAGGCCGTGTTGATCGCCGCCACGAACTGTGCGTTCTCCGATCCGCGCACCGGCACGCTCGCCTGGAACACCTTTTGCGCCCGAACACTGCCATTGCGATCGTTGAGGATTTTGGCCGAAATCTCGACGCGGGCGACATCGGCGCCGCTGGTATCGATCTCGAAGGCGCGGATATCGGTGACGACCTGATAGTCGATCGCGAGCCCCTGCCCCGGCTGGCCGACGCCGCCGAGCTTGCCGGTGTTTTCGAACGCCTCCACGAGCTTTGACTGCACCATGCGCGGCAGGCTGTCGCCCCACTGCGAGTTTGCGAGATACTGGATCTCCGACGGCGAGACGCGCACCAGCACCTGCGAACTGTCGAGCGATTTCAGCGCGGTCGGCACCGGCACCAGGATCTGCCGGTTACGGGCGGAAGGTCCATCCGCCATGGGCGAGACGGAGAGATCGAAGGTGTCGTTGTTGGCCTTGGTGCCGCAGCCGGCAAGCAGTGCTGCGGTCAGCGGCAGCACGATGAGGATCCGCGGGATCGAACGGCTCTCGACATTGCTTGCCACGGTCTTCTCCCTCATGGTCGTTGTTCTACCCTTCGTCATCAGCGCCGCGTCCTGCCGTCATATTCCTTGACGGTCTCGCCGCCAAAGATCAAGCGCTGCGGGTTCTGGTCGAAATTGGTGATGGTGCGGTTGAGATTGTCCACCGCCTGGCGCGTATCGGTGATCAGCGACTGCACGTCGCGCAGGCCGGTGCCGGAGAAGCGGGTCAGATTGTCGGCAATCGGACCGATACGGGTGTTCAGGTTGTCGGCGGTGGCGCGGATCGATTCGAGCGTCTTCTGCGCCTCTGCGAACAGGCCCTGGTCGTCCGCACCGCTCACCATGCCATCGACCTTGGCGAGAATGCCGTCGACGCGGTTCGAGGCCTGGTTCAGCTTCTCCGCCAATTCGGTGAAGTTTTCGATCGCCCGGTTGATCTCGTCGCGTTTGCCGGCAACCCCATCCACGACATCGCGTGCCGAGGCAATCGCGCCTCGCGCATCGGCAGAGGCTGCGGTGATATCCGACACGGCGCGGTTCACCTGATCGGGATCGACGGCGGCCAATAGGCTGTCGGCGCGCTTCAGCACCACCTGCGCATCGGCACTCGCCTGGTTGAAGCCCGAGGCTGCATCTCGCACCTCGGTCATGATATCGCCCAGCTGTCCCGTCGCATTGGCCACGTCGCCGGAAACCTTTTCGGCGTTGGCGAGGATGTTGTTCACCTTCTGCGCATCGACGGCGCGGACCAGGCTATCGACGGCACTCAGCGTCGAATCAAGACGCTCGGAGACCGTATTGAAGGTGCCGGACAGCGACGACAGGCTCTGCAGGAATTCGTCGATTGCGCCGGAATTCTCGCTGAGCGCTGCGGTGAAGGTTTCCGCATGGCGGATTGTCTGCGTCAGCGGACCACGCGCGTCAGTGACAAAGCCCTGGATCTGGCCGATCGCGTCATCGGCACGCTGCAAAATCTTGTCGGCGGTGGCGAGAAGGTTCGTCACGCTCGATTGATCGGCGATCAGCACCGCCGGGCGTCCGGTCTCCTCCGCCTTCTTCAGCAGGTTTTCCTCGCCCGTATTGCCGCCGGAGAGTTCGATATAGGCCGCGCCGGTCAGGCCCTGCACTTCTAGAACCGCCTTGGTGGACGGATAAACGGGCGCCGTCGTCTGCACCTCGGTAAAGGCGATCGAATAGCGCGGATCATCCGGATCGATGCGCAGGTTGCGCACGGTCCCCACCGCAATGCCGTTGAAGCGGACGGCGGAGCCCACCGAAAGACCGTTGGCCGAGCCTGGAATGCGGATCGCGAGTTCAGCGGTCGGTCCGCCGCGGCCATACTGGGCCATCCAGTAGACGAAGCCGAAGGCGGCAAGAACGACCAGCAGCGTGAAGAAGCCGACAAGGGCGTAATTGGCTTTAGTTTCCATGGCTCTTACTTTCCTGGCGCCGCGCTGTGGGACGCGTCGTCGTTTACGATTGACCGGGCCCGCTTACCCCGGAAATAGGATTGAACCCAGGCATCGTCGCAGGCGAGCATGTCATCCAGCGTGCCCTCGACCAGAACCCGCTTCTCGCCCAGAACCGCAATCCGGTCGCAGACGGAAAACAGGCTGTCGAGGTCGTGCGTCACCATATAGACGGTCAGGCCCAGCGTGTCGCGCAGCCTTGCGATCAATTGATCGAATTCGGCGGCACCGATCGGGTCGAGACCCGAGGTCGGCTCGTCGAGGAAGACGAGGTCGGGGTCGAGCGCCAAGGCCCGGGCCAGCGCTGCGCGCTTGATCATGCCGCCGGAGAGTTCGGACGGGTATTTGTCCGCCGCATCCGCGGCCAAGCCCACCATCTCGATCTTGAGATAAGCGAGTTCATCCATCAGCGACTGCGGCAGGTCGAGATATTCCCGCATCGGCACCTGGATGTTCTCCTTCACCGTCAGCGAGGAAAACAGCGCGCCGTGCTGGAAGAGTACGCCCATGCGCATGTCGAGCGACATGCGGGCCTGGCTGTCGGCGTTCTCGTAATCGATGCCGAGAATGCGGATCGAGCCGGAGCGGTGCGGCACCAGCCGAAGCACGGTGCGCATCAGGACCGACTTGCCGGTGCCAGAGGCTCCGACGAAACCGAGGATCTCGCCGCGATAGACATCGAGGTCGAGATGGTCGAGCACGGTCTTCGAGCCGAACGCCACCGTCAGATCGCGCACGGACAAAACCACCCGGTCATCGTCCGGGTGCGTTGTCTCGGCTGTATCGGTCTCCAGAACGGCCATGAGGCTCCTAAAAATCAATCGCGGAATAGAAGATCGCGAAAAGCGCATCCATCAGGATGACGACGAAAATGGATTTCACCACGGATGAGGTGACGTGCTGCCCGAGCGATTCGGCGCTGCCGCCCACCTTCATGCCTTCGACAGCAGAAACAATGCCGATGGCAAGGGCCATGAACGGCGCCTTGATCATGCCCGCGGCGACGGAGGAGTAATCCACCGCCTCGTGCAGGCGCGAGACGAAGGTTTCGAACGTAATGCCGGAATAGGCCCAGGCCACGATCGCGGCACCATAAAGCGCTGCAAAATTGGCGATGATCGTCAGAAGCGGCAAGGCGATCGTCAGCGCCACCAGCCGCGGAAACACCAGCACGCCGACCGGGTTGAGGCCGATCACCGTCAGCGCGTCGATCTCCTCGCGCATCTTCATCGAGCCGATTTCCGCCGTGATGGCACTGCCGGAACGGCCGGCGATCATGATCGCGGTCAGCAGCACCCCGATTTCGCGCAATTGCAGAATGCCGACGAGATCGACGACGAACAGCTCGGCACCGAAATAGCGCAGCTGGAAGGCGCCCTGCTGGGCAATGATCGCGCCGATCAGGAAGGACATGAGAACGATGATCGGCACGGCGCGCACGCCCATGCGGTCGATATGGGTGACGACGGAGGCCGCCGACACACCGGAGCCGCGGCCGAGCTTCACCTGCGCACCGGCCACCGCCGAACCCAGAATATGCATGCCGGCCACCGCATCGTCGGCGAGGCTCGCAATCACCTTGCCCGGCGGCTCGAAAATCTTCTGAAACAGGGACCGATCATCCTGGGGCTCGGGCGGACCTTTCGGTTCGTGCTGCGGCAGAGCATCGATGAGTTCGGACAGCGTCTCGGTGGCACCGGTCAGTTCCACGTCACGACCGGCCGCCTGCTGGCGCAGAATCATCCGGCGAATCAGCCAGGCACCGGAGGTATCGACGAGGCCGATGCCCGACGCGTCCACCACCAGCCGACCGTCACCGTGGCTTTTCTCCAGCCGGGTGACATCGGATACGACAGCACCAATGCCACGATTGCGCCAGTCGCCGGAGAGCACAACACGTTCCGCGCCATCGGCAGCCGTTGCCATCTCGATTGTCGCGGGCCGTTCATCGGCCGCCTTACGCTTAGCACTCATGTCATGTCCGAACACACGGTTGAACCTTCCGGTCAGACCGGCAATATAAACACCCACTGCCGAATTGCCATGCGCCGCCCAAGGATTTCCATGCCCCGTCACCTCAAAGTCACAACAGAAATCTTCCCCATCGCCGGCGTTTTCACCATTTCGCGCGGCGCGAAGACCGAAGCCCGCGTGGTGAGCTGCACGATCGAGGAGAACGGTTGCGTCGGTCGCGGCGAATGCGTGCCCTATGCCCGCTATGGCGAAACGATCGAGGGGGTGACCGAAGCGATCCTCGCCGTTTCGCAGCGGATCGAAGGCGGGCTTGACCGGGCATCCCTGCAGCAGGTCCTGCCGCCGGGCGCTGCCCGCAACGCGGTGGATTGCGCGCTCTGGGATCTCGAGGCGAAGCTGAGCGGCCAGAGGGTTGCCGCACGGATTGCGCCGCATGCCGCGCCGCTCGTCACCGCCTATACGATCTCGCTTGCCACCCCGGACGTGATGGCTGAGCACGCTGCAGCGAATGCCCATCGCCCGCTCCTGAAGGTCAAGGTCGGCACGGCAGACGACAGCGCCCATATCCGCGCGGTCCGGGCCGCGGCGCCGCAGGCGGCCATCATCCTTGATGCCAACGAAGGCTGGACGGATGAAACGATCGAACAGCATCTGGCGGTGGCGGCAGAGGCCGGCATTGCGCTCATCGAACAGCCGCTTCCCGCCGGGAAGGATGCGATCCTGGCCCGTATCCGCCGGCCCGTCCCCGTCTGCGCCGACGAGAGCGTGCACGCGACCGGCGATCTGAAAAACCTTCGGGACCGCTACGACGCCGTCAACATCAAGCTCGACAAGACCGGTGGGCTTACCGAGGCGCTTGCTATGAAGAGAGAGGCCGAGCGGCTCGGCTTTTCGGTAATGGTCGGCTGCATGCTGGCGAGTTCGCTTGCCATGGCACCGGCGGTGCTTCTGGCGCAAGGCGCGGCCTTTGCCGATCTCGACGGACCGCTGCTGTTGAAGACCGACCGGGATCCGGCGCTGCGTTATGACGGATCGCTGGTCTTCCCGCCGGAACCCGCCCTCTGGGGCTGAGGGCGCGTCGTCACCCAGCAGATCACAAGCCCGATGCCGGCCACCAGCGACATCGCATAATAGCTGTCCTGGCCGAAGTGGCGGTAGAGAACGCCGGAGACGAAGGTGGAGACCGCCAAAAACAGCCCGCTGTAGAAGAAATAGGTGCCCTGCACCGAGGATTCGCGGCTTTCATGCACCCGCTCGACGATCTTCTGCTGCATGCCGAAATGCAGGAACGCGAAGGTGAAGGCGTGGCTGCACTGCAAAAGCAGCGCCGGAAGAAAATCGAGCGGCTGAACGAACAAGGCCCAGCGGATGACGGCCATTCCACCGCCGAACAGCATCAGCGAGAGCGCGGAAAACCGTTTGGCGATGACGCTCGACAGAAAGAAGAACAGGATTTCCGCCACCACGCCCGCCGACCACAAAAGGCCGATCTGCGAGCCGCTGAAGCCCAGCGCCTGCCAGTGGATGCCGGAAAACCCGTAATACATGCCGTGGGTGGATTGCACCAGCGTGCAGCCGATCATCAGCGGCAGCAGCCCGCCGGTCGCGGAGCCTGAGGGGATCAGCGCCCCGCCGGCATTCGCCCTTGTGCTCACCGCCCGCCCGAGGCGCGGCACGATGAGGGCTGCGCCGAGCGTGAAGAGAAAGGCGATCGCCGCCGCCACGGGAACGATCGTGCCGGACAGGCGCGAGACGGCTTCACCGGCGATCAGCGTCGTGACGACAAAGCCGATGGAGCCCCAGACGCGGATCGAACCATAGCGGAGACCCCAGCGGCGGACCCCCATCACGGTGATCGATTCCAGCACCGGCGTAAACGGCGCAAAGGCCGCCCCCTGCAGCGCAAACAGCACCAGCACCGGCCAGAAGCCCTCGACCTTGGTGAGCGCAAGCGCGGTTGCAATGGAGAGACCCGCGGAAAACAGCAGCACCCGCGCCCGCTCCGCCATCCGGTCCGCCAGAAATCCGAACAAGGGTCCCGCGAGGATACGCAGGAGGATCGGCAAGGAGAGGATCACCCCGATCTCGACATCGTCGAAGGTGAGCGATTTCAGCCAGACCGGAAAGAAGGGCAAAAGAATGCCATTCACGCCGAGCGCAGCCGCATAGGCGAGCGAACAGCGCAGCGCAAACCAGGCAGGAACCGGCGGGGAAGAGGAAGGCTGGGCCACGAGGGCTCCGGAATCAGATGACGGATGCGAAGGAGGGGGTTCTCATACACGCAAACCGCGCGGCTGGCCATGGTGGGGAGCGGACGGTAGGGGCGCGGTGCAGCCTGCGCGATCCCGCATGACACGCCGGCCATCTTTCATTCCGGCGCACCCAAGCTCTTTATCCACGCCACCCGGCTGTCAGGCGGGGCTCGAGTCTTTCACGGTCGGCGCGCGCCCAACCGCCCCCGAAAGATCGGGATCACGACGGAATTCATCTGCCAGATAGGAGACGAACGACTTCACCTTGGCAGCGATCAGCCGGTTGTCGGGATAGACGGCGTGAAGTGGCACTTCGGCGACGTGCCAATCGGCCAGAATCCGGACGAGCCGCCCTGCCCTGATATGAGAGCCCACCACGAACGTCGGCAACAACGTGATGCCCAGCCCGCAGAGCGCCGCCTCGCACAGATTGCGCCCGTCATTCACTTCGAAGCTTGGCGTGATCTGCACGCGCCGAAGGTCTTCGCCCTGCCGCATCTCCCAGTTCCGGCCCCATCGGAGACCCGAAAAGTGCAGACAGCGGTGATCCGCCAGATCCTCCGGATGCTCGGGGCCGGCATGGCGAGACAGGTAATCGGGAGACGCGCAGATCACCACGGCAGACTCGCCCAGTTTCCGCGTGATCAAGGTCTCGTCGATCCGGAGCGTCCCGCGCACCGCGAGATCGAACTTCCGCTCGATCAGGTTCACGGCAGAATTCGACAATTCCAGCTCGATCTCGATCTCGGGATGATCCGCCAGGAACCGGGCGATCATCGGCGTCAGATGGCTCGATCCGAGGTCGGGCGGCGCCGAAATCCTCAACCTGCCGACGGGGGCCGCCTGATGATGCATCGCGGCGCGCTCGGCCTCCTGCACCATGGCCGTGACATTCCTCAGCCTGTCGTGGAAGGCGGCCCCAGCTTCGGTCAGGCTGAGATGTCTGGTCGATCTGTGCAGCAGGCGAACGCCAAGACGACGCTCAAGTTGATCCACCTGCGCACTGACGGTAGGGCGCGACATCGCGAGTATCTCTGCCGCCTTAGTGAAGCTCAGATGCTCGGCAACCGCCAGGAACACGGCAAGACCATTCAGTGGATCGGAGGTCTTCATTCGTCAAGGGATCCGAACAGTGTGGGCAGATGCGTGAGATTATCATCCGTCGTCTCTCCCCGTAAATGATCTCCATTCAATCCAACTGGAGAAACACACATGACAACCTTCAAGACACCCATCATCTCCCAGCTTGGTGACGGGCGGATCGCCCTCGGCTTCGGACCGCACCTGATCCGCATGTCTGCCGATGAGACCGCTGACCGCTTCGGTCTCTTCGAAGCCGATATCCCGGCCGGCGAAGGCCCGCCGCTGCACGTTCACGAACGCGAGGAAGAGTTCTTCCGCGTCCTGTCGGGCCGTTTCCTGTTCATCTGCGGCGACAGCCGGACGGAAGTTGGCGAGGGTGGTTGCGTTCTTCTGCCGCGCGGCGTTCCGCACCGGTTCCAGAACATCGGTACCGGCATGGGCCGACTGATGGTCATCGTGACACCCGGCGGCTTCGAGGGCTTTTTCCAGGCCGTCGCGGAGGCTTGCCCCGCAGGTCCCGCGGGGCTTGAAGCCGTGTCCGCCCGCTTCGGCCTCCGCTTCGTGGATAACGGCGCTGAAGCCCAGGCCGCGTGACCACTACCTTGCCCCGCCATCGAGGCGGGGCATCCGTCACGGGACCGCACAGAGCACGAACGGTCAGGTGAGCGGGAGCCTCCTCACGCCGCCTGTACTTTACCCACTGACGTGCTCGGTGCCGGAAGCGCCATGATTTCGGCGCACTGGCCGATCTTCTGCCAGGAAATGAGTTCGAAGGTACCGTTCATGTGCTCGGCAATCGCCGCGTCATAGGCCCGGTCGCCGAGGCTGGCGAGCAACCGGCCGCAGGTTAGTCTGCAAGTCCGATCATTACCGATAACATCGTATTCAGCATGGTCATCTCGGCGCTGGAAAGCCGGCCGATGACCGGTCCGCATTTCGCCCGCGGATAGGCCAAAACCTTGTCCACCATGATCTGCGACTGAGCGTTGAGACGATTTTCCGGCGACGGCTCGACGTTCAGACGATAGAGCGGCGCATCGACGATCGCGGTCGTCAAAAGCGCCACCAGAACGCTATCGGCCGCGTCGAGCGCGTCCGACTGAATGACGACAGCCGGACGCGGCTTGCCATAATCGCCTTGCGCCGACACCGTGAGGAGATCGCCCCTCTTCACGGCCTACGGCCATTCGACGGCAGTTGCAATAAAATCAAGGGCATCGGCTTCCTCACGGCGCCCCCTCAGCAATTGCCCTTGCCGTTTGGCTTCCGCGGCGAACTTTGCGGCATATGGGTCAGGCACCCACATGCGCAGTTCCTTCATGCCGCGGTCCAGCCGTTCCTGCCTGTCGTGCTGAACCTCGGTCGGATCATCGTTAATCTGCTTCGGGCGCTGCATCGGGCGCTCCTCCTTGGATGAGCTGCCACCCTATCATAAAATCCGCCGGCAACCCAATGGCTTGAAGCAACACTGCCCCTCATGCCGCCTGTACTTTGCCCACCGGCGTGCTCGGTGCCGTAAGCGCCATGATCTCGGCGCTCTGGCCGATCTTCTGCCAGGAAATCAGTTCGAACGTGCCGTCCATGTGCTCGGCAATCGCCGTGCAGCTTTCCACCCAGTCGCCGGTGTTGATGTAGCGGATCCCGTCGATATCCTCCATCACCGCATGGTGGATATGGCCGCAGATGACGCCGTCGACATGGTTGCGGCGGGCTTCTTCGGCCACCACCTTCTGGAACTCGCCGATGAAGTTCACCGCCTGCTTCACCTGCAGCTTCGCCCAGGCGGAAAACGACCAGTAGGGAAGATGAAGCCGCCGGCGCACCGCCGCCAGCACCACGTTGATGGCGATCGCCGCGTCATAGGCCCAGTCGCCGAGATAGGCGAGCAGGCGGATATTGCGCACCACCACGTCGAATTCGTCGCCATGCAGCACGAGGTATGTCTTGCCGTCGGCCGCCTCGTGGATCATCCGCTCGGCCACCTCGATCCCGCCGAAATGCACACCCGGGAAGGAGCGCAGGAATTCGTCGTGATTGCCGGGAATATAGACGATGCGGGTGCCCTTGCGCGCCTTGCGCAGCAGCTTCTGCACCACGTCATTGCAGCCCTGCGGCCAGTACCAGCTGCGTTTCAGCCGCCAGCCATCGACGATATCGCCAACGAGCACCAGCGTATCGGCCTCGTGATAGCGCAGGAAATCCAGGAGGAAATCCGTCCGGGCCGCTTTCGAGCCCAGGTGAACGTCGGAGATGAAGAGAGTCCGAAAATGCCTCGTTTCCACTGCGTCTGTCACGTCCGTCGCCCTTTCGCCGTACCGCCCCTCGCGCCCTTGAAAACCAGACTCGTTTATCAGGAAGATGACAGCCGGGCCTGCTCCGGGCGATTGGGCGACGACAGGCGAAAGATTTGTTTGCGTGATCATCATCGTCCGGAAAACGGCCAAATCGCTACTGTTCCTTCCGCCGGTTTGCTGTATGACACAGAAAAACAAGAGTTCCTGAAAGGAGATGGCGATGGGCGACAACGCGAACGGTTCTTCGGAGAAACAGGCGCCGAAGGCGGACCTCGACGAACAGGCGCTGTTTTTCCACCGTTATCCGCGACCCGGCAAGCTGGAGATCGTGGCGACCAAACCGCTCGGCAACCAGCGCGACCTGGCGCTGGCCTATTCCCCCGGTGTGGCAGCCCCCTGCCTTGCCATCCGCGACAATCCCGAAACGGCCGCCGATTACACGGCCCGCGCCAACCTGGTCGCCGTCATCTCCAACGGCACGGCCGTGCTCGGGCTCGGCAATATCGGGCCGCTCGCCTCCAAGCCGGTGATGGAAGGCAAGGCCGTCCTCTTCAAGAAATTTGCCGCCATCGACGTCTTCGATATCGAGATCGACGCCGGAACGGTCGATTCCATGGTCTCGACCATTGCCGCACTCGAACCCACCTTCGGCGGCATCAACCTCGAAGACATCAAGGCGCCGGAATGTTTCGAGGTGGAGCGCCAGCTGCGCGACAAGATGAACATCCCGGTCTTCCACGACGACCAGCACGGCACGGCGATCATCGTCGCCGCCGCGATCCTGAACGGGCTGGAACTCGCCGGCAAGAAGATCGAGAACGTCAAGATCGTCACCTCCGGTGCCGGTGCCGCAGCGCTCGCCTGCCTCAACCTTCTCGTCTCGCTCGGCGCCCGCCGCGAAAACATCTGGGTGCATGACATCGAAGGCCTCGTCTATGACGGCCGCAACGTGCTGATGGACCCGTGGAAGGAAGTCTACGCCCAGAAGAGCGACAAGCGGGTGCTGTCGGAATCGATCGGCGGTGCGGATGTGTTCCTCGGCCTGTCGGCGGCCGGCGTGCTGAAGCCGGAACTGCTCGAACAGATGGCGGAAAAGCCGCTGATCATGGCGCTTGCCAACCCGACGCCGGAAATCATGCCGGAACTGGCGCGCGCCGCCCGCCCCGACGCGATGATCTGCACCGGCCGGTCGGATTTCCCCAACCAGGTCAACAACGTCCTCTGCTTCCCCTATATCTTCCGCGGCGCGCTGGATTGCGGTGCGACGACCATCAACGAAGAGATGAAGATGGCGGCGGTGAAGGCGATTGCCGGCCTCGCCCGCGAGGAAATCTCCGACGTGGCGGCCCGCGCCTATGCGGATGAGACGCCGGTTTTCGGCCCGAACTACCTCATCCCCTCGCCGTTTGATCCGCGCCTCATCCTGCGCATCGCGCCGGCTGTCGCCAAGGCTGCCGCCGAAACCGGCGTCGCCGCCCGCCCAATCACCGATTTCGAGCATTATCTCGACCAGTTGAACCGCTTCGTCTGGCGCTCCGGTTTCGTCATGAAGCCGATCTTCACCAGCGCCAAGCAGGCGGAAAAGAAGCGGGTCATCTTTGCCGAAGGCGAAGACGAGCGCGTGCTGCGCGCCGCCCAGGTTCTGCTGGAGGAAAAGACGGGCGTGCCGATCCTGATCGGCCGTCCTTCGGTCATCGAGGCGCGCCTCAAGCGTTTCGGCATCCGGCTGCGCCCGAACGAGGACTTCGCCGTCGTCAACCCGGAAGACGATCCGCGTTACCGCGACTATGTCGATGAGTATTTCCACCTCGTCGGCCGCCTCGGCATCAATCCGGAAGCCGCCCGCACCATCGTGCGCACGAATACCACCGTCATCGGCGCGCTCGCCGTCAAGCGCGGGGATGCGGATGCGCTGATCTGCGGCGTCGAAGGCCGTTTCGACCGTCACCTGAAGGATGTCGGCCAGATCATCGGCAAGCGGCCGGGCGTCAAGGCCTTTTCAAGCTTGAGTCTGCTGATCACCCAGAAGGGACCGGTCTTCTTCACCGATACCTTCGTCAACGAAAATCCGACGCATGAGGAGATCGCGGAAATCGCCGATCTCGCGGCGCAGGAAATCCGCCGCTTCGGCATCACGCCGAAGGCCGCGCTGATCTCGCACTCCAATTTCGGCTCCCGCAATTCGGACAGCGCCCGCAAGATGCGCGCCGCGCTCGACCTGATCCGAGAGCGTGCGCCGGATCTCGAAGTGGATGGTGAAATGCAGGCCGGATCTGCCCTGTCGGAAGCGCTTCGCAAGCGCGCCATGCCGAACAGCAGCCTGTCCGGCGAAGCCAACCTGTTGATCTTCCCGAACCTGGATTCGGCCAACATCTCGCTCGGCATCGTGCGCACCATGATGGACGCGCTGCATGTCGGCCCGATCCTGCTCGGTGCCGCCCAGCCGGCTCATGTGCTCTCCACCTCGGTCACCTCGCGCGGCGTCGTCAACATGGCGGCCCTTGCGGTGGTCGAAGCCTCGCACAGCGATTTCGCGACGATGCCCGCTTAAGCGGGAACGGTTCTCGCCTTATCACATTGTCAACCCGGAGGACTTATCCTCCGGGTCAGACATTCGAAAGACGAGAGCCTTTCATGCCGGTAAAACCGCTCCTCTCCGCCCTCATCCTTCTGTTTCCCGCCGCGGCCCTTGCCGCCGGTGATGCCGCTGCCAATGCCGAACGCTGCATGGCGCTGGGACGCGAAGTCGCCGGGACGACACAGGTGATCGGCGACACCGACGTGGCGCGCAGCTTTGCCGACGCCTTGTCCGACCAGGCGCAGGAGATCCGCAAGGTCCGCCGGGAAATGACAAGGATGCGCTGCAGTTCCGGCAGCATCGTCCAGGTCGGCGCCCCGGCCGATGTCTGCGAGGATCTGCAGGCGACCTTGTCGGCGATGGATGACAACCGCCGCGCCATCATCGACCAGAGACAGAAATCCATGAAGGTGGTCACGTCGCTTGGCCGGGACGAGGCGGCCCTTCGCGAGGAGATGCGCACCCTTCGCTGCGGCGAGATCGACTATGCGACCATCCCCGCATCGATCGCGCCGGATGGCGGCCTGCGTCCGAGCACCAGCCAGCCTCCGTCCCAGTCGATCATCGAGTTCAAGCCGAAAGCGCAGGAGGCCCGGCGGGACGTGACGCCGCCGGTTGCAGAGCGCGACTGGAACCCGGACCGGCCGGTGCGCATGGTCGGCCCGCAATTCTTTCCGAACGACAGCCGCATTGACCTGGCGCATCCAGCGACACCCGGCGCACAGCCACAGCAATAATCCTTAAGCCGGTTTCGGTTCGCCCCAACGTCCCTCGAAGACCAGATCCTCGAGCGGCAGACGTTGTCGCCAGCCCTTGATGGCAAGCTCCGGCTCGGAATAGAGCGTCTCGACATAGCCCAGGCAGAGCCAGGCGATGATCTCCACCCGCTCCGGAATGCCGAGCAACGCACGCACATCCTCGTCGCGAAAAATGCTAACCCAGCCGACGCCCACCCCTTCCGCACGGGCGGCCAGCCACAGGTTTTGCACGGCGCAGACGGTGGAATAGAGATCCATCTTCGGATTGTGGGTGCGTCCCAGCACCACAGGTCCTGCCCGGTCCGGATCGGAGGTCACGACGATCGACAGCGGTGACTTGCGGATGCCTTCCAGCTTCAGGCCGCGATAGAGCGCCTGTTGCTCGTCGACAAACATCGCCGCCGCCTCGTCATTCGCCGTCAGGAAGGCCGCATGCGCTCGGGCCTTGGTTTCCGCGTCGCGGATGAGGATGAAGCTCCACGGCTGCATGAACCCGACGGAAGGCGCCGCATGCGCTGCCTCCAGCAGGCGCCGCACCAGGTCGTCCGGCAAGGGATCGGGCAGGAACTGGTCGCGCACGTCGCGGCGGCTGTGGATCGTCTGGTAGACGGCCTCGCGCGCCTCCCGGGGCAAGGGGCCGGCGCTGACCAGGCCCTCGCCTTCCGGCGTCTCACAAGAAATTTTCATGACCGGACCGGCGTATAGCGCACATAGGCAAAGGCCGAGGAATCCGGTCCCCAGTTCGGTGAATTCATCGTGCCCTGACCACCAAACAGATTGAACAGCGTCTCCACGTTCGAACCGTCCGGATCCATCATCCGGATGCGCACGTCAAGATCACGCGGATGGTCGAAGACGTCGCCGTCATAGGAAAGGAATATCACCTTGCGGCCATCCGGCGAGGGATGCGGAAACCAGTCGCCGTAAGGGCTGTCGGTGATGCGCTCCGCCGCGCCGCCATCCACCGGCACACGCCAGATCTGCATGCGCCCGGTCCGGCTGGAGTTGAAATAGATCCACCGGCCATCCGCGGAATAGTCGGGGCCGTCATTGCGCCCCTCGCCCGCCGTCAGCCGGCGCTCGTCCGTGCCGTCGGTGCGGATCGAATAGATGTCGAAGACATCGTTGCGGATGCCGCAATAGGCGAACCGCTCCCCGTCCGGCGACCAGCCGTGCCAGTAGGAGGGAAGATCGCGCGTGACGAGCTTTGGCACGCCACCGGCGACCGGCAGGATGTAGATCGCCGACTTGCCGAACTCCGACTTGTCGGACATCGCGATGAAGCGGCCATCCGGCGCAATGCCGTGATCATTGTTGCACTGGATGGCAAACCCGGTATCGATCCGTTGCGGGCCAGCGCTGCCATCGACCGGCAGGCGCAGCATCCGGCCATCGCAGTTCAGCATCAGCCACGTGCCGTCCGGCGACCAGTTCGGCGCCTCCAACAGGTCCTCGCTCTGCCAGACGATGCGTGAGGAGCGGGTGTTCAGATCGTAGATTTCGATGGAACTGCGCATGACTGTCCTTCCGCCCGTGGCACGCTCACCCTCATCCGCCCTTCGGGCACCTTCTCCCCACGGGGAGAAGGCATATGCCGCAACGCTCGTTGCCTCCTCTCCCCTTGTGGGAAGGTCTGCCGAGCAAAGCGGAGGCAGGGTGAGGGCCAATCCCTGCAGAGGCTGAATTACCGATCCCGGAACCGGTTGGTGATCGGATAGCGCCGGTCGCGGCCGAAATTTTTCTTGGTGATCTTCACGCCCGGCGCCGACTGGCGGCGCTTGTATTCGGCGAGATAGAGAAGATGTTCGACGCGGTGCACGGTCGCTGCATCATGGCCGCGCGCCAGAATGTCCTCGATCGCCATCTCGCCCTCGACCAGGCATTCCAGGATGTCATCGAGCACCGGATAGGGCGGCAGCGAATCCTGGTCGGTCTGGTTCGGCCGAAGCTCTGCGGAGGGCGCCTTGGAGAGGATGTTCTGCGGGATCACCTCGCCGCCCGGCCCCAGCGCGCCCGGCGGCACATGCCGGTTGCGCCATTCGGAGATGGCATAGACCTGCATCTTGTAGAGGTCCTTGATCGGGTTGAAGCCACCGTTCATGTCGCCGTAGAGCGTCGCATACCCCACCGACATTTCCGATTTGTTGCCGGTCGTCACCACCATGGCGCCGAACTTGTTGGAAATCGCCATCAGGATCGTGCCGCGCGTGCGGCTCTGCAGGTTTTCTTCCGTGATGCCCTCTTCGGTGCCCTCGAACATATCGGAGAGCGCTGAAAGAAAACCTTCCACCGGCTCGACGATCGGCACGATGTCATACCGGCAGCCGAGCGCGTTGGCGCAATCGGCCGCATCCTTGAAACTGTCCTCGGAGGTGTACCGATAGGGCAGCATCACGGTGCGCACCCGCTCGGCGCCCAGCGCATCGACGGCGATCGCCGCGCAGATTGCCGAATCGATGCCGCCGGAGAGCCCCAGCACGACACTCTTGAACCCGTTCTTGTTCACATAGTCGCGGAAACCGAGCAGGCAGGCCCGGTAATCCGCCTCCTCGCCTTCAGGGATCGTTGCAAACGGGCCGGTCGAGCAGACGAACGTCTCGCCCTGCCGTTGCCATTCGGTGATCGAAAGAGCCGTTTCGAATTCCGGCATCTGGAAGGCCAGCGTCTTGTCGGCGTTGAAACCGAAACTTCCGCCGTCGAAGACCAGTTCGTCCTGACCGCCGAGCTGGTTGACGAAGATCAGCGGCAGCCCGCTTTCGATCACCTGGCGCAGCGCCACCTGATGGCGCACATCCACCTTGCCGCGATGATAGGGCGAGCCGTTCGGCACGATCAGCAGTTCGGCGCCGCTTTCGGCCAGCGTCTCGCAGACGCCGAGTTCGTTCCAGATCTCCTCGCAGATCGGCACACCGATCCGCACGCCTCGAAAGTTCACTGGCCCCGGCATCTCGCCTTCGTCGAAAACGCGCTTCTCGTCGAATTCGCCGTAGTTCGGCAGGTCGATCTTGTCGCGCAGCGAGAGGATCTTGCCGCCGTCGATGATCGCCGCGGAATTGTGGCGGCCCTTGTCGCTCTGGCGTGGCAAGCCAATGATGATCCCCGGCCCGCCGTCCTTGCTATCCTCCACCAGCGCTTCCAGCGCCCGCCAGCAGGATTTCAGGAACGCCGGCTTCAGAACGAGATCTTCCGGCGGATAACCGGAAAGGAAAAGCTCGGTAAAGACGACGAGGTCCGCCCCCTTCTCGGCCGCCGCCTTGCGCGCGTCGCGCGCCAGAGCCAGATTGCCGGCAACATCGCCGACAGTGGGGTTGAGTTGCGCAAGGGCGATGCGAAGGGTCTGGGCAATGGCTTGGGTCATGAGACTGATTTAGCGTGCGCCTTGAGCCTGAGCAACGTCGCACCCAGCGAAATTTTTGCGACGGCACAGAAGACGGCAGATGCGAGACGCATGCGCCTCACCCGGACTGCGGATAGGTCTCATACTGCGGCAGACCATCGGCGATGTCGTAGAAGTCGCCCTTGTCCTTGCAATAGATGTGATGGTCCATCCGCAGCCCGGACGGCTGATCAAAGAGACCGGCCATCACGGAGATCTTCGCCGATCCGTTGGCCGACCAGAACAGCGCAGAGCCGCAACGGCTGCAGAAGCCGCGCGCCGCCATGTCGCTCGCCTGATACCACGAAACGAACTCTTCCCCCTCAATGGTGAGATCGGCGCGCTGGACATCGGCGCTGGCGAAATAAAGACCCGTCTGGCGCCGGCATTGCGAGCAGTGACAGGCAATCACAGGCCCTGTCTCGCCGCGCACCGTCAGCCTGATCGCGCCACAAAGGCAGTGCCCCTTCCGCATCGTCTCATCCTTCAGAACGTTGAACCGGCGACAGTCTTGCCGCCGACGCCCGAAAGCGCAAACGCATTCTGTTCATGACAACGATCAAGAGTATTGAGCGAGCATCAACGCGGTCCGCGATCAACACCAAAAAATTGCGACAAAATCTTCCATCGCGCATTAACGCCTTGTTAACCGCAACCTGTGATTATATTCGCAGATAAGAAAATACGGGTGCCGAAACAGTCTCCTCCCGCTGGCTCGGCACAAAAGCTACCCGTCATCCCTTCAGCACGTCGGACGGGGAAATGGAAAGGCCGGCATATCCCCCCAATGCCGGCCTTTCTTATTTTTCAGACGCTTCTGCTCGCCGCGGCCTCAGCCGTGCGCCACCATCCGCTTTTCATCACGACCGCTCTTCATGCGCTCGGCCAGCAGGAAAGCCAGTTCCAGCGCCTGGTCAGCATTCAACCGCGGATCGCAATGCGTATGATAGCGGTCCTGCAGATCACCCGCCGTCACCGCGCGTGCGCCGCCGGTGCATTCGGTCACGTCCTTGCCCGTCATTTCCACATGAATGCCGCCCGGATGCGACCCTTCGGCGCGGTGGATCTGGAAGAAGCTTTCGACTTCCGACAGGATGCGATCGAAGGGACGGGTCTTGTAGTTGTTGAGCGTGATCGTGTTGCCATGCATCGGGTCGCAGGACCAGACGACCTTGCGGCCTTCGCGCTCCACGGCGCGGATGAGGCGCGGCAGGTGATCGGCGACCTTGTCGTGACCGAACCGGCAGATCAGCGTCAGGCGGCCGGCCTCGTTGGCCGGGTTCAGGGTGTCGATGAGGCGCAGCAAATCGTCCGCCTGCAGCGAGGGGCCGCATTTCAGGCCGATCGGGTTCTTGATGCCGCGGCAGAATTCCACATGCGCATGGTCCGCCTGTCGCGTGCGGTCGCCGATCCAGATCATGTGGCCGGACGTGGCGTACCAGTCGCCGGAGGTCGAATCGACGCGCGTCAGCGCTTCCTCATAGCCCAGAAGCAGCGCCTCGTGGCTGGTGAAGAAGTCGGTCTCGCGCAGAGCCGGATTGTTGTCAGATGTGATGCCCACGGCCTTCATGAAGTCCATGGTTTCGGAGATCCGGTCGGCAAGCTTGCGGTAGCGCTCGCCCTGCGGTGAATCCTTGACGAACCCCAGCATCCACTGATGGACGTTTTCCAGGTTGGCGTAACCACCCATCGCAAAGGCGCGCAGAAGGTTCAGCGTCGCCGCCGACTGGCGGTAGGCCATCAGCTGGCGTTCCGGGTTCGGAATGCGGGATTCCGGATTGAATTCGATGCCGTTGATGATGTCGCCGCGATAGCTCGGCAGCTCCACCTCACCCTGTTTTTCGATGTTGGAGGAGCGCGGCTTGGCGAACTGGCCGGCAATGCGGCCGACCTTGACGACCGGCTGCTGGGCGCCGAACGTCAGCACGACGGCCATCTGCAGGAAGGCACGGAAGAAGTCGCGGATCGTGTCGGCGCCATGCTCCATGAAGCTCTCGGCGCAATCGCCGCCCTGCAGCAGGAAGCCGTTGCCTTCGGCCACCTGCGCCAGGCTCTTCTTCAGCCGGCGGGCTTCACCGGCAAACACCAGAGGCGGAAAGGTGGCGAGTTGCGCCTCGGTCGCTGCCAGTGCGTCCGCATCCGGATAATCCGGCACCTGCTGAATGGGCTTCTGCCGCCAGGTGTTCGGGGTCCAGTTCTGTGCCATGTCCGTATTCCGTCGTTCATAGAGCCGGTCGGGCCGGGATTGCTTGAGATGGCGCGGCTTATACTCTTTCAGCACCCGTTTGCATAGGCCAAGCCTTCGTCGGCATCTGAGCGAGTCCCGCAAGCAAAAATTGACTGTAGTTTTTAGCGGTTTCCTGAGGCTTTGCACCTAACTTCGCGGACTTAAGGGGCGGAATGAGACCGCCGAACGCCTGCATGACGCAGCGCCTCCGGGTCAATCATGTTCTGTTTGGTGTCTGCCATGATATTCACAAGCCTTTTACGCGACCGCTCAGGAAACTTCGGCATGATGACGGCATTGCTGGTCGTCCCCCTGATCGGCGCCGCCGGCATGGCCGTCGATTTAGATTATGCCTTCGAGCAGAAGGAGATGCTGATGAATGCGGCGGACGCCGCGGCCGTCGGTGCTCTGGCGGAAAAATCGGCAGGCGTTGCGGCCGCCCTTGCAATGACCTCCGACGGAGAAATCGCCATCGCCGATGCCGATGCCGAAAAGCTCTTTCTCGCCCAGGTGCCGGAAGCCTTGCGCGACCGCATTCTCTCGACAGAGATCCGGATTCTGCGTGTCGGCAACGAGATGACCTCGAAGCTAGACTTCACGGCGCGCGTGCCGACGTCATTCATGAACATCTTCGGCAAGGACGCGGTTACCGTTTCCGGAACCGCCACGGCCACCTACCAGACGAATGCCTTCGTCGATTTCTACATGCTGCTGGACAACACCCCCTCGATGGGGCTGGCGGCAACCCAGGCCGATATCGCCCTGATGCAGAAGAACACGCCGGATGCCTGCGCCTTCGCCTGCCACACCACCGTCGATGCCAGCCAGAACTACTACGCCGTTGCCAAGAGTGTCGGGGCACAGATGCGCATCGACGTGGTGCGCGAGGCGACACAGGCCCTGACGCATGATGCGACCGAATATTCCCGCGTCACCAACCAATACCGCATGGGGGTCTATACCTTCGGCCCGACGGCCGACACCGCCGGCCTGACCGAGATCGTTGCGATGAGCAGCGACATGGCCAGGGTGCGCACGGCAACGGATGCCGTCGATCTGATGACGACGAAGCAGAACAACTATCTGGGCAACCAGTTGACAGATTTCGGCTCAGCCCTCACCAAGATCAAGGACAAGATCGGCACCGGCGGCACCGGCTTTACCAGCTCCGACCGGCAGAAGGTGCTGTTCTTCGTCTCCGATGGCGTCGGCGACTATGGCAATACCGCCTGCACCGAAAAACTGAGCGGCAGCACCCGCTGCCAGGAGCCGCTGCAGCCGCGCTATTGCCAGGCCATCAAGGACAAGGGCGTCAAGATCGCCGTTCTCTACACCACCTATCTGGAACTGCCGAACGACAGCTGGTGGAAGAACTGGATCAAGCCCTTCGACAGCAAGATTGCCAGCAACATGGAAGCCTGCGCCTCGCCTGGCTACTACTTCGAAGTGTCGCCAAGCGAAGGCATCACGGAGGCCATGCAGGCCCTGTTCCGCAAGGTGATCAGCGCACCGCGACTGACCGGCTGACCACCAGGTCGGTCCGCCAGAATGGACAAAGGGGCCGGTTTTCGCCGGCCCCCTTGTCATGGTCGCATTCCTCTTCGGAAGACAGCCCGTCAACCGATCCGCTCACCGCCCTTCACGCGGTAGCTCGGCTTGTACATCGTCACCAGCTCTTCAGCTGCCGTCGGATGCACGGCCATCGTCCGGTCGAAATCGTCCTTCGTCACGCCGGCCTTCAGGGAAACGCCGAGAAGCTGGGCCATCTCGCCGGCATCGTGGCCGAGAATATGCGCGCCCACCACCTTGCGGTCGGCGGCGTTCACGATCAGTTTCATGATCATCTTTTCCGCCCGGCCGGAAAGCGTCGCCTTCATCGGACGGAACTCTGCCCGGTAGACCTCGATCTCGTCGAACTTCGCGCAGGCCTCTTCTTCCGACAGGCCGACGGTACCGATCTCCGGCTGCGAGAAGACGGCCGTCGCAATCAGATCATGGTCCGGTGCGGTCGGATTGTTCTTGTAGACGGTCTCGATGAAGCACATGGCCTCATGGATCGCGACCGGCGTCAGCTGCACGCGGTCCGTCACGTCCCCCAGCGCAAAGATGTGCGGCACATTGGTGCGCGAATAGGCGTCAACCACCACGGCGCCGCGATGATCGGTTTCGACGCCGGCTGTTTCGAGCCCCAGCCCTGCCGTATTCGGGTCGCGGCCAAGCGCCAGCATCACCTGGTCGGCAGCAATCGTCGCGCCGGCCTTGGTGCGGGCGGTCAGCCCACCGGCCGGCGATTTCGTCACTTCCTCGATGACATCGGTCAACACGATGCGGATCCCCTTCTCCACCATCGCCTTGTGCAGCCCCTGGCGCATGTCGATGTCGAAGCGGGAGAGGATTTCCTTGCCGCGATAGATCAGCGTCGTGTCCACGCCAAGCCCGTGGAAGATATTGGCGAATTCCACCGCGATGTAGCCGCCGCCGGCAATCAGGATCGATGTGGGCAGATTGTCGAGATGAAAGGCCTCGTTGGAGGTGATGCACAGCTCGTGCCCCGGCAGGGAGGCATGCGGATTGGCCGTGCCACCGGTGGCAATGATGATCGTCTCGGCGGTCACCACCTTGTCGGTTGCAAGCAGGCGGATCTCGTGCGGGCCAACGAGGACCGCGCGGCTATCGAGCAGCTCGGCGCCGGCATTTTCCAGGCCGCGGCGATAGAGACCCTCCAGGCGAGCGATCTCCTTGTCCTTGGCGGCCACCAGCGCCTGCCAGTCGAACCGGCTTTCGCCGACGGTCCAGCCATAGCCGGCGGCATCCTCGAAGTGCTCGTGATACTGGGAGGCGTAGACGAAAAGCTTCTTCGGCACGCAGCCGCGGATGACGCAGGTTCCGCCGAACCGGTATTCTTCGGCGATCGCCACCTTTTTGCCCATGGATGCAGCCAGCCGCGCAGAGCGCACGCCGCCGGAGCCCCCGCCAATCACGAACAGATCATAATCATAGGCGGTCATGGGCAAGCTCCTTGCATCAGCGGTTCGAAGGCCGAGGCCTTCAAGCCTCGCCCCCCGCATATAGGACGTGCGACCGCCCATTGAAAAGCCCGGACGAGCCGGGCTGATCATGCATAATTCTGATTTGACGACGATGCCGTCAGGGCTTGGCAGCCGGAGCCTGACCGCCGACATCGGCAACCGGCGGCTGGACGGCAGTCGCATCCATCACGCTGCGCAGCTTTGCGCCGCTGTTGGTGGTGAGGTCACGCGAAATCCCGTTCGCCCAGATTTCGGCGGCCTTGACGGATTCGCGCTGGATCAGCGGCAGCGTCTGCAGGTACTTCTTGCCGACATCCGAGCTGTAGAAAGCGGCGATCTGCTTCAGCTCGGCCTCGGTGAAGGAACGGGCGAAGGTTGCAGCCACTTCCTTTTCCAGATCGGCGCGGCGCGGTGCCAGAGCAAGAGCCTCCGCATCGACCGTCTTGTTGATCTGGTCGACATAGTTCGGCGAAGCGAGCGTATATTCGTTCTTCAGCCGCTCGGCGAGGTTCGGCAGGATGGCATCGTAACGGGTGGTCGCATTGAGCGCGGTGATCACGTCGCGAGCCGCCTTCAGATGCTCGGGCGTCAGATCCTGAGCACCGGCAGACGCACCGTAGGCGGCGCCCGAAAGAAGGATTGCGAGCGCGGCGACACGGCCGAGAACCGCTTGTCTGATCATGGTTTCAATGCTCCTGTTTTAATTCGCCTTCAGCGTCCGCGCACCCGCCGGTCCGGCAATGATCGCAAAAGACGCCATGTTGATGAACAGCCCGTGTTCGACGACGCCGGGAATGGAATTGAGTTGGCTCGCTAACGCCTCTGCATCAGGAATACGGCCAAAAAATGCGTCGTAGATCTGGTGCCCGCCATCGGTGGTGAACACCCCGTCGCCGGACTTGCGCAGCTTGAGTTCCCCCGACAGACCAAGCCTTGCGGCCAGCTTCTCGATGGCGATCCGCGTGGTCGCCATTCCGAAGGGGTTGATCTCGATCGGCAGCGGGAATTTGCCAAGCGTTTCCACGACCTTGCTCTCGTCGGCAATGACGATCATGCGGGCCGATGCCGAGGCTACGATCTTTTCGCGCAACAGCGCGCCACCGCCACCCTTGATCAGACGAAGTCCGGAATCCACCTCATCGGCGCCGTCGATCGCCAGGTCGAGTTCCGGCAATTCGTCGAGCGACTTCAATGGAACGCCGAGTTCGAGGCAGAGCCGTGCGGTGCGCTCGGAGGTCGGAACCCCCTCGACCTTCAGCCCGTCCGCCACCTTTTCCGCCAAAAGCCGCACGAACTCCTCGGCCGTCGAACCGGTGCCGATGCCGAGCCGCATCCCATCTTCGACATGCGCGAGGGCCGCCTCGGCCGCCTTGATTTTCATTTCCCGGGCGTCCATGCGCCGCAAGCTCCCGTCTGTTTCGCCGAGGTGCTGTTTACACGCCCCGTTCGCCAAACAAAAGTCCCCGCCGCACGCAATCAGCATGCAATCTGCTTGAGAGTGCCACAATAGATCGGCAGCAAAATTGCAAATGACATATTCAGCGGCTAAGTCAGACGCGTTCTTTCGAATTCCTCATGCAAGCCCCAAGGACCGACCGTGATCCAACCGATAAGCGTCAAGCCTCTCGTCGTCTTCGATCTCGACGGCACGATGATCAACACCGCGCCCGATCTGATCGACAGCCTGAACGACACGATTGCGCTCCGAGATCTCGCCCCCGTCACCTTCGACGACCTCACCCATCTCGTCGGACAGGGCGCCCGCGTCATGATCCGTCGCGCCTTCAAGCTGCGCGAAGTTCCGATCGACGATACCGAGCTGGAGCAGCTGCTGGCGCATTTCCTCGAGCACTATCTCGCGCATATGCCCGGCAAGAGCGCCGTCTACGACGGGCTTGCGGAGTGCTTCGACCGGCTGGAGGCCGCCGGCATGCAGCTTGCCGTCTGCACCAACAAGCTGGAACAGCTCGCCCTGCCGCTTCTCGACCGCATGCAACTGACGACACGTTTTGCCGCGATCACCGGCGGCGACACCTTCCCCGTGCGCAAGCCCGATGCCCGCCACCTGCTCGGCACCATCGAGCGTGCCGGCGGCGATCCCACCCGCAGCATCCTGATCGGCGACAGCGTGAACGACATCATGGCGGCAAAGAACGCAAAAGTCGGCTCCGTCGGCGTTACCTTTGGCTACTCGGACGTGCCGATAGCCGAGCTTCAGCCGACCCGCATCATCGACCATTTCCGCGAGCTGACCCCGGAGCTGGTGGATGCGGTGATGGCTGAAAACGCTGCCTGACGCACGGCGTTTCGGATCATGGCGCCTTGCGGCTGATGAAGAGACCGCGCTCCTGCTTGGTCTCGATCGCCCCGCCGCCCCGTTCGAAGGCCGCATGGATGGCGTTTCGGAAGGCCGACAGTTCGGCCTCGCCGGCAACGATCGACAAGCGTTAGGTCGAGATCAGTGGGCAGCGGCCCGCAGGAGGCCCAAAACCAGCCCGGACCGCATCCGACATCCAGAAGACGAGCCCCCTCGTCCAGCGGCATCTGGGCCGCAACCCACGGAAACCAGCCTGTGTCTGCGATCGTGTAACACGTCAGAAGTCGAGCCCGCGCCGCAATCTTGCGCACATCGCCATACTGCCTGCGGTTTTCTGCTTCGGACACACTCATGGCCGCCCCCCTGACGAGATCGCCAAGACCCTGCCAAACCCGATCCCGGCATGCAATCGCGCCGCTGACACGAATGTGTGAGATAGAACGGCGGGACAATCGCCGTTCGGACCGAGTCCGCAATGCAAGCGGGCACCGGAACACCAACCAAGTCCGAATAAAAACGCCCGCGGCTCATCACCGCGGGCGTCCTGTCCATCATGTCACTTGGCTTGAGTCAGGCGCCGCGCGCCTTGCTCGTCGCCGCGAAAGCCTTGTCCACCGCTTCGTCGCGGCCATAGACGTCATCGAAGAACTCCACCTGCCCGTCCTTGTTCGGCCAGGCGGTGAAATAGGCGACATAGACCGGGATCTTCGCCGTCACCGGAAGGGCAGCGTTCTTGCCTTCCGCGATCCGCTTGCCGACCTCCGCCTCGCTGACGCCCAGTACGGCAGCCGCCATCTTGCGCGGCTCGGCCAGGCGCACGCAGCCGTGGCTCAAGGCGCGCATGTCGCGCTTGAAGAAGGCCTTCTGCGGCGTGTCATGCATGTAGATCGCATGGCTGTTGGGGAAGAGGATCTTCAACTCGCCGAGTGCATTGTCGCTTGAGGGCGGCTGGCGCACCGACACGGACTGCGTCGAGGAATACCAGTCAACGGCGGTGGACGGAACGGCGCGGCCGGCGACTTCCACCTGATAGCCCAGCCTGTCGAGATAGCTCGGGTCCTTGCGCAGCTTCGGCAGCATCTCGTTGATGATGATCGACTGCGGCACGCCCCAGTACGGGTTGACTTCCACCGTCTCGATCTGGTCCTGGAAGAAGTAGGTCTGGTTCGAGCGCGAGCCGACGACCACGCGCATGGAAAACTGCTCCTGCCCGTGCTCGTGGTAATAGACCTGGAAGGCCGGCTGGTTGATGAAGACGTAGCGATCGCCCAGATTGTCCGGCAGCCAGCGCGCCTGCTCCATGGCAACCACCAGCTTGTCGATCTTGCTCTCGGCGGTGTGGCCCGTCATGGCGCGCACGGTTGCCGGGCCAATCACGCCGTCGGCCTTGAGACCGAGCTCCTGCTGGAAGCCTTTCACCAGTTCCACCAGCTCCGGCGCATAGGTCGGCGTATCCTGATAGGCGGCCAGGGTTGCCGCGTGCTCAGTCTTCAACTGGTCCGAACCGCGCTTTTCGATAACGGAGACGACCTTGGCGAGGTCCTCGCTCGTCTGCCCCGGCTTCAGCAGCAGGTTGTCCGGCAGCGAGACCGGAGCCTCGGTCGCGACCGCCTCGGCGCGCAGGCGCGCCAACTCGGTCTTCAGCGCCAGGAACTGCGGGCTCTGCGGCGCAAAGCCGTCCAGATAGGCAGCCGCATCCGGCGCCGCGGCGACGCCCGGCAGGATCGCGGCAAGGTTCACGTCCTTGCGCTTCAGGTCATGGAAACCGGAGATCCGGTTCGGGTCGATGCGTCCGCGCACCATGTCCTGCGCAAACATCAGCGCCTTGGCCGAAAGCGCCAGCTCGAACTGCATCAGGTCTTTCTGCTGCTGGTCCGCCGGAGCCGCGGTGGTCGCCGCGGCAGCCGGTGCGGTCGCAGGACCAGTGGACACCGTGTCCGGCTGAACGGACGCGGCCTCTGCCGCCGGCGCTGCCGGGTCGGTCACGGAAGACGTCGTCAGTGCCGGCACGCTGATGCGGTAATCGGCCGGATCGAGCCCGTAATCGCCCGCCTTCTCGAAGGCAGCCAGCACGGCACGCGCACGCTCGTTCACATCGCCCTGCTCGACCCAGAGCGGCGTTGCCGCGGCGCGGTAGTAGGTTTCCAAGGCCGTCGCGATATCGGACGGCGCCGAAACCTTCGCGTCCAGCAGGAAACGCATGTCGCCGGTGGCCGAGGCCGCGGCAAAACCCGCCGTCTTCACGGCACGCATGCCGTCGGTCTTGTAGGTGTAATATTTCGGACCGGAGACCTTCGGCAGCGGCTCCGGATCGCTCCGGTCGATCGCGCGCTGCTCGGCCGGAGACACGGCAGCCGCGCCGGTGCGGCCTTCCACCTGCTCCTGGATGCTCGGGCGGTTACCGCGCAGCATGTCCATCAGGGTCAGCGCGTTGGCAGATGGTACGGCCAGCGAACAGACGGAAATGCCCGACATCAGGGCGAGCATCAGCGAAGTCTTTTTATGGGCGTGCGGCAAGTGGGTCCCCGTCACCTTGTGAGCCTTGAATCAGCGGGCATCTGTAAATTCTGTCGCGCCTGTCTAGCGGATCACGCGCGACGTGAAAAGTAAACGAAAGGCAGCACGTCAGTCGCGCTTACGGGCAGCGGCCACCGCCAATCGTTTCCAGAACCTTAAGAAAGCATTCGTTAAATTTTTACTGACGCCGCCTTACCATCCGGCCTTCAGTTCATCTGAAGACCGCATTGCTCCGCACAACTTTTTGCGAGCGTGACCGGAAAAGCACGGCAAAAGCGACCGGATTGACACCTTCGCAGTGCTTGCAGTCGCCAGTCTTTCGTATAGTAATTCGCCCGCCCGGGCTCGCGGGGCGTGATGGCGGCATGGTCCGCCGGCCCTTTCGAGACCCTACCCCGATCCCGTGTAACACAGAGGCAGACCGATGACCACGCGCACCGAAACCGATACCTTTGGCCCGATCGAGGTCGCCAGCGACCGCTACTGGGGCGCCCAGGCCCAGCGCTCGCTCGGCAACTTCAAGATCGGCTGGGAAAAGCAGCCGCTCTCCGTCGTGCGCGCGCTCGGCATCGTCAAGCAGGCGGCCGCCCGCGCCAACATGGCGCTTGGCGGCCTCGACGCCAAGATCGGCGAGACCATCATCGCAGCCGCCCAGGAAGTCATCGACGGCAAGCTGAACGACCACTTCCCGCTCGTCGTCTGGCAGACCGGCTCCGGCACGCAGTCGAACATGAATGCCAACGAGGTGATCTCCAACCGCGCCATCGAAATGCTGGGCGGCGTGATGGGCTCGAAGAAGCCGGTGCATCCGAACGACCACGTCAACATGAGCCAGTCGTCGAACGACACCTATCCGACGGCCATGCACATCGCCTGCGCCGAACAGATCGTCCGTCACCTGATCCCGAGCCTCAAGCACCTGCATGCGGCGCTCGATGCCAAGTCGAAGGCCTTCGCCCACATCATCAAGATCGGCCGTACGCACACGCAGGATGCCACGCCGCTGACGCTCGGCCAGGAATTCGGCGGCTATACCGCGCAGGTCGCCTCCGCCATCAAGCGTCTCGAAATCTCGCTGTCCGGCCTTTATGAACTGGCCCAGGGCGGCACCGCCGTCGGGACCGGCCTCAACGCACCGGTCGGCTTTGCCGAAAAGGTCGCGGAAGAAATCGCCAAGATCACCGACCTGCCCTTCGTCACGGCCCCGAACAAGTTCGAGGCGCTGGCCGCCCATGACGCCATGGTCTTCGCGCACGGCGCGATCAACGCCGCGGCTGCCGCCCTCTTCAAGATCGCCAACGACATCCGCTTCCTCGGCTCCGGTCCGCGTGCCGGTCTCGGCGAACTGGCCCTGCCGGAAAACGAGCCGGGCTCCTCAATCATGCCGGGCAAGGTGAACCCGACGCAGTCGGAAGCCCTCACGCAGGTCTGCGCCCACATCTTTGGCAATCACGCCGCGATCACCTTTGCCGGCAGCCAGGGCCATTTCGAGCTCAACGTCTACAATCCGATGATGGCCTACAATTTCCTGCAGTCGGTGCAGCTTCTGGGCGATGCCGCCGTCTCCTTCACCGACAATTGCGTGGTCGGCATCGAAGCGCGCGAGGACAACATCAAGCGCGGCGTCGAAAACTCGCTGATGCTGGTGACGGCGCTGAACGGCAAGCTGGGCTATGACATCTGCGCCAAGATTGCCAAGACCGCACACAAGAACGGCACGACGCTGCGCGAAGAAGCCGTCGGCGGCGGTTATCTGACCAACGAAGAATTCGATCAGTATGTCCGCCCGGAAAACATGATCGGCCCGAAGTAAAACGAATCGGATACGAAACGGGCGGCCAGAAGGGCCGTCCGTTTTTCTTGCGGCGGGCTTCTTTACGCCCCGAAGACACAACTGAGAGATTATGAAAATTTTTTCTGCACGGTGGAACTGTTTTTCAAGTCTATGATATTGCGTTGATATTAGGGAAGCAAAATCTTCCATAGCGCTTTGAACAAGTTGTTGAAACTACACAATTTTAATGATTTCCAAAGAATTCCGAGCTAATCCTACCGACTGCTAATCACATAAGACTGTCGGAGTTGAGGGATGACAACGGCTGTTGCGCCAAAGGTGCAGGTCTCCGATATAACGAGTCAGATCGTACACGCTATGCGCGCAATGGGCGCCTCGCCCATTCCGAGAAACTATAATCTTTTTTACGAAGCCTATATCGGTACCAATCCGGAATTGACGCGAGAACTTGCGCTTCTCGGCTCCCATGCAACCCAGGAAGAACTCGACAGCCTTGCGGCGACCTTCCTCGGGACGGGGCAGAGCAAGGCCGTTGAAAAGGCGCATGCCGAGTTGCTGGGCCAACTCGATGCGCTGCTGAAACTGCTTCAGCAGGAACAGTCGTCGCTTCACAGCTATAACCGGCTGCTCGACGAAACGGCCACCCGCATCAACTCGAAGAGCCACACCTCCTCAGATCTCCTGCGGAGCGCAATCGTGCTCCTGACTCAGGCAACGGGTGAAACCATTGCCAATGGCGAACGGACGGTCGAGGGCGTGGCGAAGAAATCGCACGAGATGGAGCAGGTGCGGCGCGAACTGGACGAGTACAAGCGGATCGCCAACACCGATTCACTCACGCGCCTGTCGAACCGACGCGCCTTCGACGAGAAATTGAGCGCGCTGTATGACGATCCGATGCGCCTGCCGCTCACGGCGCTGGTGCTGGCCGATATCGACAATTTCAAGCGGATCAACGATACCTGGGGCCATCCGGTCGGCGACAAGGTGCTCGCCTCCGTCGCCGCCGTGATCCGCACGAACGTCCGCAAGGACATCTTCATCGCCCGCACCGGCGGCGAGGAATTCGCTCTCGTCATCGAAGGCAACACGCCCGAAGAAGTGATGGCCATGTGCGAACGCGTCCGCCGCGCGCTCGAAAGCCGCCCCTTCCGCAATTCGCGCACGGGCATCGATTACGGTCCGGTCACGCTGTCGCTCGGTTATGCCACCGGAAGCCAGGCGGAGGATGCGGGGGATCTCTACGCCAAATCGGACACCGCGCTCTACGCCGCCAAGAATGCCGGTCGCAACCGCTCGGTTCTTTACGAGGACGGCATGCGCAAGGACTATGCCGGCAAGGGCTGGCTCATCTACAAGAAATAATCCGGCCAGCCGGTTCACCAGAGGGGTTCACCGCGCAGGTGGGCTCACCACATGGTGGCCGCGGCCCGCGCCGCCCACTGGCGGTCATAGGTGTCCTTGTCGAAATCCGATTTTGCCGCCTTCAGCATGTCACCCGCGCTTGGAAGCTGGGCCGGATCAACGAAATGCTCCGGGTTCCACAGATCGGCGCGCATCACCGCCCGCGCACACTGGAAGTACACCTCGTCGATCGTCACCACGACAACGGTGCGCGGGTGTTTGCCGTCCATCTCGAAACTTTCAAGAAGCGTCGCGTCGATCGAGACGACCGCACGGCCATTGATGCGCATCACCGTGTTCGAGCCCGGAATGAGGAACATCAGCGCCACGCGCGGGTCACGGACGATGTTCATCAGCGAATCGACCCGATTGTTGCCGCGCCAGTCGGGCACTGAAACGGTCTTCTCGTCCTCGACGCGCACCACGCCGCCGAGATCGCCGCGCGGCGAGCAGTCGAGCCCTTCCGGTCCGACCGTTGCCAGCGCCACGAAGGGCGAGGCCTCGATATAGGCACGGTATTCGACGGTCAGCTGCGGCGTCACCTTGATGAGCGAAGCGTCCGATGCGCCGGCGTAGATCTCGCGCAACTGGTCCGGGCTGGTGATGATGGACATGCTCTTCCTCCGGGTCTGGGCGGCGGCACGCTATCCCCGTTGCGGTTTGCACTCAAGCGTCTGTCTTTGCGAAACTACTCGCTCTCCAGCTCGCCCACCTCGTCGGAGGCGTGCGGCGTCTGCGCCAGGCCGCGATATTCGAGGATCGCCACCAAAAGCAGGGCCGCCAGACCGACGAGCCCGGTCCAATAGGTCGCAACGGAAAGCCCGACCGGCATGAACAGCAGCGCGACCCCGATGCCGGCCAGGTGCGACCGCGGCAGCCTGCCCGTCGTCACCCGCTTGACGAAGAGATTGCCGGCGAGGAACAGGACCGGGCCGCCGAGGATCACCAGCGCCCGGGCCGCATCGCCCGTCTCGCCCGGATGGGCCAGCAGATGCTCGGCCGAGATTGCCGCCAGAATCACACCGGCCACCACCGGCATGTGGCCATAGGTGAAGACATGCAGCGCAAGCTCCCCCGGCTCGTCCGTTTCTTCCATTTCCCGTTTCGTCTTGACCTGACCGAAATGAAAATAGATCCACCACATCGAGACGCTGGCGAGAAAGGCGCCGACGAAGGTGGCGATCACCAGCCACGAAAGATCCTCGTCGGCAAAACTGCGGCCGATCGCCAGAATGCTCTCGCCGAGGCAGATCATCACGAACAGCGCACAACGGTCTGCCATGTGCTCGCCGGAAATCTTCCAGTCGCTCGCATGCGACCGGTCAAGCCCCGGCACGAAGAAGCGCACCTCGGGGGCGGCATATTCGATGGCAAGCGCGATGAACCAGAGGGTAAGCCGTATCGCCTCGCCGCTCAGCGCCCCCCACAACCAGAAGACCGCGGATAAGCCGAACCACAGCGAGACACGCACGAAATTGCGCCGCACCTCCGGCAGCACGTTGCGGAAGGCATAGATTGCAAACAGCGACCGCCCCAGCTGCATGGCGATATACGCGCCGGCAAACATCAGCCCCTTGGCCCCGAACGCATCGGGGATGGCAGACGACATCAGGAGGCCGAAGAACATCAGGCCGAACAGCATGGCGCGGATCGGCATGCGGGCGGGATCGAGCCAGTTGGTCACCCAGGCGGTGTGGTTCCACACCCACCACAAGGCGAGCGCGATGACGCCGCCTTCCACAAGGCGCGACAGCGAAAACTCCTCGACGATGAAATGCGAAAGCTGGATCAGCGAAAAGACGAAAACAAGGTCGAAGAAGAGCTCGGGAAACCCGACCTGCCTGTCTTCCTGATCCTCGTCGCGCAGCCAGTGCCTGCTGCTGTCCACGCCCTTCGTCATCGGCACCTATCTGGCGATCGCCGGGTTGTCGCGGTTCATGCCCTTCTCGGCAAGCTCGGCCTCATAGGCGGCAAACAGCCGCGCGCCGTCCTCTCCCAGTTCGCGCAGGTAACGCCAGGTGAAGATCCCGCTGTCATGTCCGTCGTCGAAGGCGATCCGCACCGCATAATTGCCGGCCGCCACAACGTTGCGGATCGAAACGTTGCGCTTGCCGGGCACGGTCACCTTCTGGCCGGGCCCATGCCCCTGCACTTCCGCCGAAGGAGACAGCACCCGCATCGTCTCGGCGGGAATGGCAAAGCGGGCACCATCGTCGAAGCTCACCGTCAGGGTGCGGCGATCCTCCGAAACGCGCAGTTCGGTCGGCCAGGCATTGTCTGCGGCCGGATTGTCCAAGCTTTCCATTGTCGGGATCCATCCATTCTGAACACATTACATGGCGCGCAAACGCATTGCTGCAAGAGCCGCGGCCGGCACGCCTTCCCTTCGTATCCGCCTTGACGGCAGCCAGTTCAAGACCCATCTTGGACGCATGGAGAGATTGCCTTGAACAGCCTCGTCAACACCCCCTCGCCCGCTGCCCGCCTGACTGCCGGTCAGGAGTCGATGATCGACCCGTTCGGTCGCGCCGTCACCTATCTGCGCGTCTCGGTGACGGATCGCTGCGATTTCCGCTGCACCTATTGCATGGCGGAAAACATGACCTTCCTGCCGAAGAAGGATCTTCTGACGCTGGAAGAACTCGACCGGCTCTGTTCCGCCTTCATCGCCAAGGGCGTGCGCAAGTTGAGGCTGACCGGCGGCGAACCCCTGGTGCGCAAGAACATCATGTTCCTGGTCCGCGCTCTCGGCCGCCATATCGAGGCAGGCCGGCTGGAGGAGCTGACGCTGACGACCAATGGCTCGCAGCTCGCGCGGTACGCAGACGAGTTGTATGCCTGCGGCGTGCGGCGCATCAACGTCTCGCTCGATACGCTAAACGCCGACAAATTCCAGGCGATCACCCGCTGGGGCAATTTCGACAAGGTGATGGAAGGCATCGAGGCGGCGCAGAAGGCGGGCTTGAAGATCAAGCTCAATGCGGTTGCGCTGAAAGGCTTCAACGACCACGAGATTCCAGAGATGCTGCGCTTTGCCCATGGCCGCGGCATGGATCTGACCGTCATCGAGACCATGCCGATGGGCGAGATCGATGAGGATCGCACCGACCAGTACATGCCGCTGTCGGAACTCCGGCAAAACCTCGAACAGCAGTTCACGCTGACGGAAATCCCCTACAAGACCGGCGGCCCCGCCCGTTATGTCGAGGTCAAGGAGACCGGCGGACGCCTCGGCTTCATCACGCCGATGACGCATAACTTCTGCGAAAGCTGCAACCGCGTCCGCCTCACCTGCACCGGCACGCTCTACATGTGCCTCGGCCAGAACGATGCCGCGGACCTGCGCACGGCGCTGCGCGCCTCGCCGGACGATGGTTACCTCTCCGCCGCCATCGACGAAGCGATCACGCGCAAGCCGAAGGGTCATGATTTCATCATCGACCGCAACAATCGCCCCGCCGTTGCCCGCCACATGAGCGTGACCGGCGGCTGACGCCGCGTCAGCCTTGTACCCCTCCCGTTACGTCATCAGACCCGGACCCGACGTCAGGCCGCTGGATAGCACCCTGACGTCGGGTCCAGGCCAAAATCTTGTCGCACTGGTCCGTGGGAACGAGGCGTGCGCCAGTTCCCCTTCTCCCCGTCAGAACGGGGAGAAAGTGGCGGCAGCCGGATGAGGGGCCGCTTCACCCCCCCAAACACGAAACCCTCAATTGCCGGGTGCGGGATCCTGGAGGCCGACCGCCGGTGCGATCTGCATCTGCGCCGGGACGCCTCCTGTGGCAGCATCACCCGCAGCCGCGCCGCCGGCCGGTGCGGCAGGGGATGGTGCGGCGCCCGTCGGTGCCGCCAAGGCAGGTGCGCCCGTTGCCCCAGTCCCTGCCGCCTGCGTCGAGCCTGTCGGCATCTGGTCAGTGCCAAGCGGCGATGGGGTCACCGAACCATCGGCGGCCGCCACCCGCCACACCGTATTGCCGGCATCATCGGCCACCAACAGCGCGCCGGTGCCATCGATACCGACGCCGACCGGACGTCCCCGGGCCGTGTCCCCGTCGAGGAAACCGGTCACCACATCCTGCGTCTTTCCGGAAGGCCGGCCGTCAGCGAAGGGCACGTAGGTGACCCGGTACCCGTTGAAGTGGTCGCGGTTCCAGCTGCCGTGTTCGCCGATGAAGGCGCCGTTGGCATAAGGCTGAGGCAGGGCCGAGCCCATGGAAAAGGTGAGGCCCAGCGCCGCCACATGGCTGGACAGGGCGTAATCCGGCGGGATCGCCTTTTCCACCATATCGGGCCGTTGCGGATGCACCCGCTTGTCCACGTGCTGGCCGTAATAGCTCCACGGCCAACCGTAGAAGGCGCCGTCCTTCACGGACGTCATGTAGTCCGGCACGAGGTTGGGACCCAGTTCATCCCGCTCGTTGACCACCGCCCACAAGGCACCGGTCGTCGGATTGAAGGTCAGCCCGTTCGGATTGCGCAGGCCGGAGGCATAGACGCGGGCGGCTCCGGTCTGCCGATCGACCTGCCAGATTGCGGCACGGCCCTTTTCCGCTTCCAGCCCGTTCTCCACGATGTTGGAGTTGGAGCCGACCGAGACGTAGAGGAACCGCCCGTCGGGGCTCAGCGCCAGGTCCTTCGTCCAATGGTGGTCGATCGGCCCACCCGGCAGCGGCGTCAGCACGCGCGGCTTGGCGGTGATCTCGGTTTCGCCGAGGCGGTAGGGATAGGCCAGAATGGCATCGGTCGCCGCAACGTAGAGCGTATCATCGGCAAAGGCGACGCCAAACGGCGAGTTGAGCCCGGTCAGCAGGTCGTGCCGCTCATCGACGGTTCCGTTACGATCGGTGTCGCGCAGCAGCGTGATGAGATTGCTCTCCTTCTTCGGTCCACCGGTATCGCCATGCGCGATCGACATGATCCAGCCGCGGATGAAATCCTTCGGCCGCGAGGTGGGCTCGCCTTCCGGCGCGCGCGATTGGATCACCAGAACATCGCCATTGGGCAGCGTGTGCACGGTGCGCGGATTGGCAAGATCCTTGGCATAGGCGCTGATGGTCAGGCCATCGGCGACCGTCGGCATCTCGCCCTCTTTCCAGCCCACGACCTCGGCCACCTTCAGGTCCGGCAGCAGCGACTGGCTGGGTTCGGGCAGCACGGGATCGGGACCGATCTGCTGGGCGGGCTCGACCGGACCGTCCTGGGTCCAACCCGCAGACGGAAGAAGCGCCGTCACGGCGACGCCAGCGGCAAGGATGCGCCAGAAGCGCGAACGGATATCGGTCATGAAACCCTCCTGTAGATAACCGGGCGGCGTGCCGCGAGCACCAGCGTGACAATCATCACCAGCATGGTCAGGGCCGAGGCTATCAGGCCGTTCGGCACGACGGCCGTCCATCCGTCTCCGGCATGGATCAGGCTGTTCACCACGGAGATCAGCAGCATGATGATGAAACCGATACTCGCGGCGATCCCCGGCATCAACCGGCGCGAAACCGGGCGCAGCCAGTCGAACAGGCCGGTCAGAACCGCAAGGCCGCCGAACACGCCGCCGGCAAACAGAAGCCAGGCGGAAAAATTCTGCCACATCAGGTTTGCGGTTCGCCAGAACAGGATGTCGGTGATCAGCGCCAGCGTGAAGCAGACGAAAGGAAATGGCACGAAAAGCGCCGAGGCACGGTGCCCGCGATGGACAACCGTTTCGTTGTAGGTAGTCGCCATGATCGTAATCTCTGTGGTCGGAGGTGAAGATCCATCGGCGTTACGCATGAGGCGGGCCTTTTGTTCCCTCGCCCGCCCCGGCAGCCGCAACAGACGCAGCCAGGCTGACCGCGCCGATGCCTGATGGCGCTCGCTGCAAAAGACATGCACGACGGCAGCAAATGGGCTAGGGAACATCTCCATGACAGGGAACGCCTTTGCCCCAGAACCATCCGCCATCGCGGGCCGCAGCTGCTCAGGCTGCACGGCCTGCTGCGTGCTGCCGGACATCGAGGCGCTGCAGAAGCCGGCGGATCGGCCCTGCCCGCATTGCAGCCTCGGCACGGGCTGCAATGCTTACGAAACCCGTCCGCAGCCCTGTCGGGATTTTCTCTGCCTCTGGGTGAGCGACGACCAGTTGCGGTCCGAATGGCAACCCTCCCGCAGCGGCATGCTCGTCTACCGGCAGGGCGCCCAGTTGACCGTGCTCGTCGATCCGTCCCGGCGCGGCATCTGGCAGAGCGAACCCTATGCGGCCGATCTCGCGCGCATGGCAGAGACCGTCGAGGCGGATGGCGGCTACCTCATCCTCTTCTGCGGCGAGATGGTTGAGCGGATTCGCCCGATCCCGGCAGCCGCCGTCCGGACATGAAAAGCCGCCCCGGCGTCAGACCGGAGCGGCGCGAGGATCAGCCCCTCAACGGGGATCAGGCGGCGCGGTACCGCCCTGCCGAACCAGAACCTTCCCCAAAGGACTGCCCGGTCTTGAAGTGCTCGATCTTGTCGGACAGCGCCTCCACCCGACCGCGCAGGCCGTGGATTTCGGCGGTATTCTCCTCAACCATCGCCGCATTGCGCTGCGTGATCATCTCCACCTCGCCCAGCGCCTGGGAGACCTCGTTGATGCCGACAGACTGTTCGCCGGTGGCCGACGAGATGTCGGACACGAGCTTCTGCACGGTGCCGATATGCGCGATGATTTCGGTAAGAGCCGTGCCCGTCTGTTCAACAAGATGCACGCCGTTTGAAACCTGCTGGGCGCTGGCGGAAATCAGGCCCTTGATCTCCTTCGCCGCATTGGCGCAGCGCTGGGCCAATTCCCGCACCTCCTGCGCCACGACCGCAAAGCCACGGCCTGCCTCGCCGGCCCGCGCCGCCTCGACGCCGGCATTGAGCGCAAGCAGGTTCGTCTGGAAGGCGATTTCGTCGATGACGCTGATGATCGTCGAGATCTTTTCCGACGACCGGCTGATCTCGCCCATGGCCTGGATCGCGCTCGTCACCACCTGGCCGGACTGGCTGGCAAAGGCCTCGGTCTGGTTGACGGACTGGGCGGTCCGCTGGGCGCTGCCGGCGGTCGATTTCACGAGGTCGCTCAGCTGGCGAAGCGCGCGGGTGGATTGCTCGAGCGCCGCCGCCTGCTGTTCCGTGCGGCGTGCCAGGTCGTCGGCGGACGCGGCGAGATTGCCGGTGCCGCTGTTGATGTCGTCAGCCACGGCGCGCACATCGGCAAGCGTCGCACGCAGCGTCCGCACGGCTTGGTTATAGGTGCGGGCCATCTCGATGAAATCGGCCGGGAGGTTGTCGCTCATCTCGCGCTCCAGGTCACCGTCGGCCAGGAGATGCAGCACGTCGGAGAGCGCCGACAGCGCCTGGCGCTGCTCGTTGGAAACGCGGGCGCGTTCGCTCGCCCGCTGCTCCTGTTCGGCAGCGGACGCTTCGCGGGCGGCATTCGCCTCCTGCTCCAGCCGCACGTTTTCCAGTGCCGCATCGCGGAACACGCTGACCGAGCGCACCATGTCGCCGATCTCGTCGCCGCGGTCGCGGCCCTCGATCCGCACCTCCAGGTCGCCGCTTGCAAGCCGCGTCATGATCTCCGTCACGCGGCGCAGCGGTGCACGCAGCGTCTCGACCAACATCAGCGCGCCGACAATCGCCAGCAGCGTTCCGATGACCGTCGCGGCAACCGAAAGGTTGGCGGAGCGTTCGCTGTCCTGTTTGCCGGCCTCCTGCGCCTCCGCGACGAAGGTCTTGAGCCCCTGCATGCCACCCGCCAGTGTGTCTTCGGCCACCTTGCGAGCGGCTTTCCACTTGGCGGACAGATCGAGAAGGCCTTGCGACTTCTTCGTCAGGTCGTCGAGGATCGGCAGAAGCTGCGGCGAAAAATCCTTCATCGTCGGGTTCTTCTTGCCCAGGTCTGACACCTGCTGGCTCGCCGCCGTCAGCGCCCGCACCGTGGACAGGAATTCCTCACGCGACTCGCTCGAAAGCGCCGTGCGCAGACGTTCCGTATGAAGCTGCAACAGGTCGTTCAGGCGAAACGCCTCGCCAAGCGCCGTCAGCAGCTTGCGGTTCAGCTGAAGGTCATCTTCCAGATTGGCAAACCGGTCGGCGGCGGCGGAGGTGCTCTTGTCCATCTCCTTGAGGAACACGTCGCGCACCGGCACCATGGTGCCGACAACCTCGCGGATGGCGGCGGCCTTCTCCGGCGCGGCCTTGTCACTCTTGATCAGGGCGTCGATGCTGGCCACCTGCTGCTTGACCGCATCCAGCATGCGCAGCACGCGGGACGAGGCTTTGCCTTCGACCTTGGCGAATTCCTTCTGCATCAGCACGAGATAGGTGGCGGCCGCACGCGGCAGCGTTTCATCCTCGCTCACATTCTTGACCGCATCGGCAAGGGCATCGATCCGCGCCGCGACACTTTTCAGAACATAGGCGTCGAAGAGCGAGCCCTTGGCAAACTTCTCCTTGCCCTCGCCTTCCTTGCGCACGGTTTCGAACTGGTTGCTGACCGCGCCGGCGAGCACGCGGATCTCGTCCACGCCCGCCTCCATGGCCTGCTCGGTGCGGGTGATGCTGCGTTCCACATCCCAGAGACCGGCGGCGGCCTGCCGAAGCGCCGGTGCAGTCTGCTGGACGACCGCCAGGCGCTGTCTGTCCTCCGGCGTCGCCACGAGCTCCTCCAGCGTCTTGATGCCGGCCTCCTGCGCGTCGATCGCGGTGGTGAGCGTCTTCAGGGTCGTATTGGTGGGCGACGCCAGGAAACCGAGCAGGGCTGCCTGCAGCCGCTCAAAGTCACCGATGTTCTCGATGGTGGCGCGCGTTACCGTCATGTGGCCGTTCAGCATCCGCGCGGTGTAGAAACCGGCCAGGCCGACGCCCGCGATCAGAAGGATCAGCGGCACGACGAACAGAAGAACCTTGGTAACGATCCGGCGGCTCTGCAGCAGACGATCCAGGAACGACATTGCATCTCCCCATGCATGCCGGCGGCTCCATGGTCATTGGAGACAGGTCAAGCGTCGCCCCACCTCATGCGGGCCCGCTCAAAGTGGCCAAAACATGTTGAACATGGGTTAACGACTTTGATGACGGGGCCGCCACCAACCCGGTCGCCTGGTCCGCTCGCGGACAAAGCAACTGGTCGTTCCACAATCTATGCTCTAAACCTCACATAAAAATAGGTCTAGGGAATCGAAATGAACCTGTCGCAGAATGCCCGCGGTGCGTTGATGATGACGCTCGCCATGGGTGTGTTTACTACCAACGATGCATTCGTGAAGATGGTCACGCCCGAGATGAACACGGGCCAGATCATGTTCATCCGCGGCACGCTCACCACCATCATGCTGGTTGTGCTGGCAAGGTATTTCGGCGTCCTGCACCAGTGGCGCATGATGTTCCAGCCGAAGGTCCTGCTGCGCTCCGTCTTCGAGATCGGCGCCGCCGTCACCTATATCTCGGCCCTTGCGCATATCGATCTCGCGGTCGCCGCGACCATTCTTCTGTCTCTGCCGCTCGCCGTCACCTTTGGCGCCTGGCTGTTCTTCAAGGAAGAGGTCGGCTGGCGGCGCTGGGGGGCGATCCTCGTCGGCTTCTTGGGTGTCATCATCGTGCTGCGCCCGGGGCCGGAGGCCTTTGTGCCCGCCTCGCTGTTTGCCGTCAGCGCCGTGTTCTTTACCTCCGGTCGCGACCTCGTCACCAAGCGGATCACCAGCGGCACGCCGACCCTGATCATTTCGCTGTTTGCCGGCCTCACCAACACGGTGGTGGGCGGCGCGCTGATCCCGGTCATGGGCGGCTGGAACCCCGTCACCCTGCCCGCCTTCCTGCATCTGGCGCTTGCCGCTGCCCTGATCCTGGCCGGCTATCTGGCGATCATCATGGCCATGCGCTCGGGTGAAATCTCCTTTGTTGCCCCCTTCCGCTATACCAGCCTCATCTTTTCGCTGAGCCTCGGCTTCTATTTCTTCGGGGAAACGCCGGACAGCTACATGGCGATCGGCGGCAGCCTGATCGTCGTCTCCGGCCTCTATGCCTTCTATCGGGAAAAGGTGCGCGCCCGCACCGTCGCGGCGGAAACCCTGCCGCGGACGCCGCAGTGAGCGAGGCCAGAGCCGTGACGAAACCCGACAGCCTCTACCTCGACCGCACCACCCCGCCGCATATCTCCACGCTCGTCTTCGTGGCAGGGCTTGCGGCGCTCACCATGAACATCTTCCTGCCGTCGCTGGCTAGCATGGCCACCCATTTCGGCACGAGCTACGCCGTGATGCAGCTGGCGGTCTCCGCCTATCTGGCCGGCACCGCGGCTCTCCAGCTGTTTATCGGCCCGCTGTCGGATCTGTTCGGGCGCCGTCCGGTGATGCTGGGCTGCATCGCGCTTCTGGCGATTGGATCGCTGATCTGCCTGACGGCGCAGAACATCACGGTGTTCATGATCGGCCGCATCCTGCAGACGGCGATCGTTGCCGGCTTCGTGCTGTCGCGCGCCATCGTCCGCGACATGGTCTCGGCCAACGAGGCCGCATCGATGATCGGTTACGTCACCATGGGCATGTCGCTGGTGCCGATGGTCGCGCCGGCGCTCGGCGGCGTGTTGAACGACGCCTATGGCTGGCAGGCGAATTTCGTCGTCATGATCGTCTATGCGCTGGCCTGCCTGCTGATCACCTATCTCGATCTCGGTGAAACCAACCATCACCGCTCCGCCAGCATCACCGCCCAGTTCAGGGCCTGGCCGGAACTGGTGCGCGCGCCTGCCTTCTGGGGCTATGCGCTGACCTGCGGTTTCGCCTCCGGCATCTTCTACGCCTTCCTCGGCGGCGCCCCCTTCATCGGCACCGTCATCTATGGCCTGACCCCCGCCATGCTCGGCCTGCAGTTCATGCTGCTAGCCGTGGGCTACACCCTCGGCAATTTCATTTCCGGGCGCTATGCCAGCCGCTTCGGCCTGATCACCATGATCACGGCCGGCAACCTCATGTCGGTCCTTGGGGTGCTGATCGCCCTCGTTCTGGTGGGGCTCGGCAGCGACAGTGCCTTTGCCTTCTTCGGCCCCCTCGTGCTGGTCGGCCTTGGCAACGGCGTGACGCTTCCGAGCGCCAATGCCGGCCTGGTCAGCGTCCGCCCGCATCTCGCCGGTTCCGCCTCCGGCCTCGGCGGCGCGCTCTATGTCGGCGGCGGCGCGGCCCTCTCCGTTCTCGCCGGCTGGATGCTGACGAAGGAGACGGGCGTGATGCCGGTTCTTTTCCTGATGCTCGCCTCCGCTATCTTGGCGCTGGTCTTTACCGAAATGATCCGCCGCACCAGAGAAAGTGACCCCTCCGCATGATAGGCCAGGAACCGCTTAACCCGCCGGCCATGATCCTCGCCGGCGGCCTCTCGCGCCGCATGGGCACCGACAAGGCCACCGTGATGCTCGGGGGCCGGTCGCTGCTCGATCACGTCATCGAGCGCCTGCGGCCCCAGGTCTCGGCGCTCGCCCTCAACGCGCCTGCGGCTTTTGCAGCGCCCGACGGCCTGCCCGTGATCGCCGATGTGGTGCCCGGTCATCGTGGCCCGCTTGCCGGCATCCTGACGGCGATGCGCCATGTCGCGGACCATCACCCGCATGCCTCGCATGTGCTGACAGTGCCGATCGACAGCCCTTTCCTGCCGCGGGACCTGATGGAGCAACTCAGCAACGACGCCCATGCCAATGATGCCATTGCGATTGCCGCCTCGGCACAAGCCATGCATCCGGTCTGCGGCCTCTGGCCGGTCTCGCTCGCCGATGCGCTTCAGGTCTTTTTGGACAGCCCGGAAGAACCGCGCGTCAAAACCTTTCTCGAAGGTCACCACACGACCCTGGTGGATTTCGCGCTGATCGAGACATCCAAGGGGCCGCTCGATCCCTTCCTCAACGTCAACACGCCGGACGACCTGGCGACCGCGGAAACCTTCCTGTCGGAGGTTCGATGACACAGCCCCCGAGAGTGTTCGGCATTGCCGGCTGGAAGAATTCCGGCAAGACCGGCCTGATGGTCCGCCTCGTCACGGAGCTGACGGCCCGCGGCCTCAAGGTCTCGACCATCAAGCACGCCCACCACGATTTCGACATCGACAAGGTCGGCGCCGACAGCTATCGGCACCGGCAGGCGGGGGCACACGAAGTGGCGCTCGTCTCCGGCACGCGCTTTGCGATCATGCACGAACTGCGCGGTGAACCCGAGCCGAGCTTCGACGACATCCTCGCCCGCCTTGCCCCCTGCGACCTGGTGCTGATCGAAGGCTACAAACGCGAGCCGGTGCCCAAGATCGAAGCCCGCCGCCGCGAAGCGTCCAAGACCGAGGCGCTGGCCCCCACCGACCCGCACATCTGTGCGATCGCCGCCGATCACAGCGTCCACGGCACCGATCTTCCCGTCTTCGACCTCGACGACACAAAAGCCATCGCCGATTTCGTGCTGGCGAAGACGGGACTGGACGGCTGCAAACCTCCATCCTGAGCACGCGGCTCACCGTCTGATTGAAGTCAGCTTGTGATTGAGCTAACTTCGCTCATGGTCACGGTCCTGCGCCTGCATGGTCTGCGCTTTGTCATCTATACAGCGGATCACGAACCGCCACACGTCCACGTCTATGGGAATGGTGAAGCTAGGATTTCGATCCTGACCTCGCAGGTAATTACGCAAGGCGGATTGTCAGATCGGGATGTTCGATTGGCCGCTCGGGTCGTTGATGACCACCGCCCTCTGTTGCTGGAGATATGGAGGAAATATCATGGCTGATATCTCGGATGCAGCATTGGCACAGGCTCAGGAACGGTGGCAGGAAGAACGTGCCAACCGGCCAATCCCTGCTTCTGTTCGGTACGAGACGGCATCCGGTCACATCGTGATCGATTTTACCAATGGCTCGATCTTCATGGTACCAGCGCGTGCCCTGGAAGGTTTGGAAGACGCCTCCGATGCCGCCCTGTCCGAAGTCGAATTGCTGGGTGAAACAGGGCTTCACTGGGAAAGCCTCGATGTCGATTTCCGCATTGCCGGCCTGATGAACGGGATCTTCGGCACCTCCGCCTTCATGGAAACTCGCAGCAAAGCAACCGGCCTGCGCCTGCAGAAGACTCCCGTCCCTCAGTACAGCGTCAACGATGGCGGACCCAAAAGATCCGCAAAATAGCCAGATGAAACGCAAAACACCGCCGAACCCGGTCCGGCGGTGCCTTCTCATGAATTCAAGCCTCAGCGGTTCTGCGCCACCGGCTTTACCAGCGGCGTGATCCGGCGGATCGTCACGCGGCGGTTGTCCTGCGAGGGGCCTTCGGTCCTCACCTTCAGATAGCGTTCGCCATACCCCTGGGTGGCCAGGTTTTCCGGCGGAATGCCGAAGACGTCGGTCAGCGTCACGGCAACGGATTCGGCCCTCCGGTCGGAGAGAACGAGGTTGCTGTCGTCGGAGCCGACGGCATCGGTATGGCCCTCGATCAGGAAGGTTTCGCTCGGATCCTTGTCCAGCACCGCCTTCATCGCCTCGGCCACCTTGCGCAGGGAGCGCGCCTGGGTCATCGGGATCTCGGCGCTCCCCGTCGCAAAGGTGATCGTGTCGAGATCGATGCGGCGCACCTTGTCGCGGATGCGAGCCGAATACCGCACTTCGTCCAGCGAATAGACCCGCTCCACCCGTTCGACCGGCGGCTGCTCCAGGAAGTCGTAATAATCCCGGTCCGGTTCCGTGGACGTGTCGATGATATACTGGTCGACCGGCACGGTGAGGCGCATCGGCGGCAGGTCGACGCCCGGATCGCGCCAGACATAGTCCGGATCGCGGCGGTCATCCATCAGCTCGGGTGCGTAATAGAGCACGTATTCGCGCCCGTCGCGGCCGATCCGCGAGCGCTGCACGATGTCGCCATACCGGTTGCGGATGGTGACGATGCGCACGCCGCTATCCCGCTCGATCACCTCGCGCGTCCGGCCCCCGCGCAGCCGCTCATACTCGGGGCGATAGCCTTCCTCGTAGAAGCGGCGGCTGTCGTCGTGGCGGATCACGGTGCGGTTGTCGATCGAGATGATGACACGCCCATCCCGTTCCTCGCCACGTTCCTCGAAACCGCGCGGACGGTCATAGCGGGGACGATCCCGCAGGCGCTCACCGCGTTCCGCCGTTGCCGGTTCGATCCGCAGCGGCTGAACCGCCTGGCCGGAGAGAGGCGCCTGCGCCTCGGCATCCGAGGTCGGCGCCGGAGCCGGTGGAGCAGCCGGCGGCGGCGGCGTCCCGGCCTGCTGCTGGGCGCCGCGGGGTCCGTCGCGCCGCTCACGCGGCCCGGCCCCGGGTGCCGGCGGTGCTCCAGGCGCAGTGGGCTGCGCCGTTACCGCCGGCGCTTCCTTTGCGCTGTCCAGCACCGCAGCGCCGTTTTCGACCGGCAGAACGACCGTCTGGTTGCTGGAGGCCGGATCCTGCGCGATGCGGCGGGCCCGTTCGATCTCTTCCGGCGTCGTCGGAGAGGCAACCTGAGGGGCGGCAGGGGCCGCACCCGCCGGAGGCGGAGCAGCCGCGGCATCGGGAGCCGGCGGCTGGGCCGGAGCGGCGGCGCCATCCGTCGCGGGCGCTGGAGATTGTGCCGGCGCGCCCTCGGCGGGTGCGCTCCCCGTGGGTGCCGTCCCCGTCGGTGCGGTGCCATCCTGTGGCGCGGGCGCCGCATCCTTCGGGCTCGCGGCCGGCTGCTCGGCAGAGGGTTGTTCCGTCGGTGCAGAGGCGTCCGGAGCAGTTGGAGCAGCCGGTGCGGCCGGCTCCGGGCTCGGAGCGGCCGGTTCCTCAGCCTTCGGTGCGGCGGCCGGCGGGCTCGTCTCTTCGGGCTTCGGCTGTTCGGCCAAAGGCGCTGCCTTGTCCGGTGCCGGTGCGGCTTCCGGTTGGGGCGCAGAGGGCTCGGACGGAGCGGCCGGTGCGGGGTCTTCGGCAGGTGCGGGCGGCTTCACAGGCTCCGGCTCGGGCGCAGCAGGCCCAGGCGCGGCAGGCTCAGGCGCTGCAGGCTGGGGCGGAGCCGCATCACGCGGAGGCTCCGGCGCGGCAGGTTCCGGTGCCGGCGCAGCCGGTGCCTCGGCAGCGGGCGGCTGAGGCTGTTCCGCGGCTGGCGGCTCCTGAGGCGGCGCTTCGGGCGCCGGCTTCGGCTCCTCGGCCGGCGCCTGCTTCTCCGGCTCGCCTTCGGGCTGTGCTTGCGGCTGACCGTCTGCCGGCGGCAGGATCTGCGCCTGCACGCGGATCAGCGGAAGATCAGGCGTTGCCAGCTGCGGCATGCGCATCTGCGACAGCGCGGGCTCGGCCAGCAGGCTGAGCGACATCAGAGGCAGGGCCACACCGGCCAGAAGTCCGTTTCGCTTGGGCATGTTCTCTCCTTGAGGCGCGGTGTCCATCCGCTTGCGCGAGAGGCACCGTCATCGTTCATGGTCGAGGCGACCGGCATCGCTAACGTTCGCCACCGGTCGCGGGTTCCGTCGGCAGAAGAGGCGATGGGAGCTGAACGACAGCTGAAGAGGGTTGGCAGCAGTCATTCAGATTGAGTGCTAAGCATCTGAATTTTCTCAGGAAACGAGCGTCATAAACGCCGCATGTTAAGCCTCGGTTAAGCCCGAACTGCTGCACTGGACATGGCGGCTCCAAGGCGCCGCCCAAGGTCAACTCCGAGGGAAAAGACGATGGCAAAGCAGATGGCAGCCGATATGGAGATGATGCTGAAAGGCTATGGCATCACCACCGCGCAGATCCTCTACCGCATGCCGGACCACCCGGCCCTGCTGCAGACCTTCCTCTGGCAGCATTACGATCTCGCGCCTGAGTTTCCGGAGATGCAGGGGTTTCTGAAATTCTGGCAGGAAAAGCTCGACGGTCCGCTGCATTCGGTGCGCTATGTGCACCGCAAGCTGATCGCGGCCGGCGAATGGCGGGCGCTGAAGGGGGAATTCATCCTCCACTGATGGCCTGATCCGCCCGCCCCTGCTTGCCATTCCGCCAAGCCCGGCTTAAACCCGCGGCACCACGGACAACCAGAGGCGGCCATGACCAAGATCGACGAAGAAGCCCTTGCGGAGGCCTATAACCGCGCGCTCGCCCACGAAAAGGCCGGCGAGATCGATGCCGCGGTCGCCGCCTATCACGAGGTGCTGGAGATCGACCCGGAAGACCACGGCGGTGCCGCCGTGCGGCTGGCCTCGCTCGGACGCGGCGAGACGCCACCGAGAGCGCCGGACGCCTATGTCGAAACCCTGTTCGACCAGCACGCCGACAGTTTCGAGGACATCCTGGTCGAGCAGCTGGGCTACGCGGTGCCCGTGCTGGTGCGCCAGCGCCTGCAGGAGCTGAAGCTCGGCCCCTTCCAGCGCATGCTCGATCTCGGCTGCGGCACGGGCCTGACCGGCGGCACGCTGCGCGACCTGGTGGACGACATCACCGGCATCGACATTTCCGAAAACATGGTCGAGATCGCCCACGAAAAGGATCTGTATGAGACCCTTTATGTGGCGGAAGTCGAGGATTTTCTCGAGGATAATGACGACGAGCCCTTCGATCTTGTCACCGCCACCGATGTCCTGCCCTATCTCGGCGCGCTGGAGCCGCTCTTCTTCGGCACGGCGGAAAACATGGTCAAAGGCGGCCTCTTCATCTTCTCGTCCGAAACCCTGCCCGACGACGTCATGAACGGCCGTCCTTATATGGTCGGCCCGCACCAGCGGTTTGCCCATGCCGAAACTTACGTGCGCGAGCGCCTGTCCGATACCGGCTTCGATCTCGTCGAAATCACCGACATCAATGTGCGCATGCAGGACGGCAACCCGACGCCGGGCCATCTGGTCATCGCCCGCTTCCGCGGCGCGTGAGCAAACCCTTGCGCCGCGGCACCAGGGGCCATTCCCAACCGGGCCGCGGCGCACTAAGTTGCTTCCCGTCGGGAGGAGGCTTCATGACACCGCACCGTTATTTTCTGGCCCAGGCCTATAACAATGCCTGGGCCAATCATCGTCTGCTCACCGCCTGTCGCAGCCTGTCGGTCGAGGAGCTGCACGCACGCCGCACGGGCTTTTTCCCGTCGATCATCCACACGCTGAACCATATCCTGACGGTCGACTGGTTTTACGTGAGCGCGATGGAAGGCCGGCCGATCGGTCTTGCGGCCTTTGAACCGGACATTCCCTTTGCAGACTTTGCCGATCTGGAACGCGAGCAGCGTGCCGTCGATCACCGCCTGATCGACCACTGTCGTCAGCTGACGGCCGAAACCCTGGAGCGGGAGATCGAGATCCCCCGCCGGGATCATGTGCAGGTCGAGCGCACCGATCGCATCGCGCTGCATCTCTTCCAGCACCAGGTCCATCATCGCGGCCAGGTGCATGCCATGCTGTCCGGCACCAGTGTGGCACCCCCGCAACTCGATGAATTCTTCCCCGGCGATCCGGCCGAACAGGCGCTGCGGCGCGCGGATTTCGCGCAACTCGGCTTTTCCGAAACCCAGATCTGGAGCTGATCTCAATGTTGTATTTCGTCATCAAGGGCCTGCACGTCGCCTCCGACATCATCTGGGTCGGCGGCATGCTGATCAATGCCTTCGTCATCGGCATGGTGCCGCCGCCGATCCGCACCGGCGTCATCTCGGCGTTGCGCCGTTACGACCGGCTCGTCACCACCACGGCCCTCGGCGGCGCCTGGCTGTTCGGCCTCACCCTCGCGTTCGGGTATGTCGGCTTTTCAGGCGGCTGGCTGCACCTGAAGCTTCTGATCGTCGTCATGCTCTCGGCGCTGCACGGCATGCAGAGCGCCTGGCTGCGGCGCATGGAAGCCAACCCGCTCATCGATCCGCCGGCCTTCGTGACCAAGGGCATGCCGATCGTGCTCGTTTCCACGGTCGTCGTCGTACTGCTTGCGATCATCAAACCGTTCTGATCTCGCCACCCAAGCGGGTTTCCATCCGCAACGAAAGGCAATAGATCTCGCAGGACAATGACTGGAGGAATTTGAACAATGGCGAAAGTTGCGTTTATCGGTCTCGGCGTCATGGGTTTCCCGATGGCCGGCCACCTAAAGACCAAGGGCGGGCACGAGGTGACGGTTTACAACCGCACGACCGCCAAGGCCGAAAGCTGGGTGGAAAAATTCGGCGGCGCGCTGGGCACGACACCGGCCGAAGCGGCGCGCGACGCCGATTTCGTCTTCACCTGCGTCGGCAATGACGACGACCTGCGCTCTGTCACCACCGGTCCCGGCGGCGTTCTGGAGAGCATGAAGCCTGGCGCCATTCTCATCGACAACACGACCGCCTCTGCCGAAGTCGCCCGCGAACTGCAGGAAGCCGCGAGAGAAAAGGGCGTTGCCTTCATCGATGCGCCGGTCTCTGGCGGCCAGGCGGGCGCCGAAAACGGCGTGCTCACCGTCATGTGCGGCGGCGATGAAGACACGTTTGCCAAGGCGAAACCGGTCATCAATGCCTATGCCCGCATGGTCGGCCTGATGGGAGCGGTCGGGGCCGGTCAGTTGACCAAGATGATCAACCAGATCTGCATCGCCGGCCTCGTCCAGGGGCTCGCCGAAGGCATCCATTTCGGCAAGAAGGCCGGCCTCGATATCGAGAAGGTCGTTGAGGTCATCTCCAAGGGCGCTGCCGGCTCCTGGCAGATGGAAAACCGCCACAAGACCATGGCAAAGAGCCAGTACGAATTCGGCTTTGCGGTGGACTGGATGCGCAAGGATCTCGGCATCGTGCTGAACGAAGCCAAGCGCAACGGCGCGACGCTGCCCGTCACCGCGCTGGTCGATCAGTTCTATGGCGAGGTTCAGAAGCTCGGCGGCCATCGCTGGGATACGTCATCGCTGCTCGCGCGGCTGGAAAAGTAATGTTCGCATGCATTGACCGGCCCTCTCAACGGGAGGGCTGGTAAATGCAACCATGTGGCGCATTAAGCCAATGTGGAGCCAACACCGCGTGTCGAAAACCGAAACAATATTAGATATCTACGATTTCTCATCCGTGACTTCTTCCGTATAAGCAAACAAAAATTAAACCTGCGGTTAAAGCTGCCGCCATAAGGTCTGCATCGATACACGCCGATGAATGTACATCAAGTGCATGCTCAACGGTCCACACCCAGGGAGAGACCTTTGAGCATTATGCAGAACTTGAGGATCATCGCGAAAAAATCGCAACGGGCGTTGCCACGCTGATCCTCGTCAGCCTCGTCGTGGCGTTCATGAGTTACACGTCCAGTTCCACCCAGATGGAAAACGCGGACATGACGGAGCACACCCATGAGGTGCTCGCCAAGTTTTCGGCGATGATGGGCGCCATGATCGATCAGGAAACCGGCATGCGCGGCTTTCTGATTGCGGGCGACAGGAAATTCCTCGAGCCACAGATCGCCGGTGCCAGCGCGTTCAAGGAAAATCTCCAGGCCGCCCAGACGCTGACGGCCGACAATCCCGCCCAGCAGACGCGCCTGAAGGAACTCGCCGCTCTTGCCGAGACCTGGACCACGAAGGTCGTCAACGCTGAACTCGAGCTGATGAAGGACCCGGCCAATCTCGAAAAGGCACACCAGATCGAAATCTCCGGCGTCGGCAAAGCCTCGATGAATGGCATCCGCGCCAAGATCAAGGAACTCTCGGACGTGGAACTGGCGCTTCTCAGCACCCGCTCCGCCGCCTCAGACGCCGCGGGAGAGATGGCGCGCCTGTCGGCGCTCGTCGGCGGCGGTGCCATGCTCTTGGTCTCCGGCCTTGGCCTGCTGCTCTTGAACGTCTCTCTGGTGCGCCCGCTGCGCAACATCAATGCCGGCATGCTCTCGCTTGCCAGGGGGCAGAACCATATCGAAATCCCGGGCCGCGGCCGCAAGGACGAGATCGGCGAGATGGCAGAGGCGGTCGAAGTCTTCCGCCAGACGGCAATCAAGAAGATCGAAGCAGACCAGCAGGCGCTGGAAGCCCGGTCCGCCTCGGAAGCCGAGCGAGCCCGCAACGGCGAAGCCGCCCGCGCCCGCGCCGCCGAAATGGAAGAAGCGACCTCCGGCCTTGCCGAAGGCCTGCGCAACCTGGCCGATGGCAATCTGTCCTACCAGCTGACGCGTCCCTTCGCCCAGGAATTCGAAGGCCTGCGCCGGGACTTCAACACGGCCGTCGCCCAGTTGAAGGACACGCTCTCGCTCGTCGCAAACTCCACCGGCTCGATCGACACCGGCTCGCGCGAGCTCAGCCAGAGCGCCAACGACCTGTCGAAGCGGACCGAACAGCAGGCCGCCTCGCTTGAAGAAACCGCAGCCGCACTCGACCAGATCACGGCGAACGTCTCGAATGCGTCGAAGCGCACCGACGAGGAGCGCGGTGTGGCGATCGAAGCGAACCGCGCCGCACAGCAGTCCGGCCAGGTCGTCGCCAATGCGGTCGATGCCATGCAGCGCATCGAGCAATCGTCGAGCCAGATCTCCAACATCATCGGCGTCATCGATGAGATTGCGTTCCAGGCCAACCTCCTGGCGCTGAACGCCGGTGTCGAGGCAGCCCGCGCCGGGGAAGCCGGCAAGGGGTTCGCGGTCGTCGCACAGGAAGTTCGTGAACTCGCCCAGCGCTCCGCCCAGGCCGCAAAGGAGATCAAGGAGCTGATCCGCACCTCGGCCGATCAGGTGGAAAACGGCGTCAAGCTGGTCACCGCCACCGGCGACGCCCTCAAGGTGATCGAAGGTCACGTCGTGGCGATCAACTCCCAGCTGGATGCGATCGCAACCTCCGCCAAGGAACAGTCGGTCGGCCTCTCCGAGGTCAACACGGCGGTCAACCAGATGGACCAGGTCACCCAGCAGAACGCCGCCATGGTGGAAGAGGCAACCGCTGCCAGCACCGGCCTTGCCGGCGAAGCGGAGAAGCTCCGCCAGTTGATCGCACGCTTCCAGCTGCAGGGCGCCACGGCCGTTCACGCGCCGATGGTCGCCGCCGCCACACGGCATGCAGCCGCCCCCTCGCCGGCACGCCGGTTGGTGAACAAGGTCGCCCGCGCCATGGGCGGCGGTGGCCAGGCCGCCGAAAGCTGGGAAGAATTCTGATCCCTCACGCCTGACAACAAAGGCCGGTGACACCTTCCGTCACCGGCCTTTTTTCATGTCGCTCGGCAAGCGGACCGATCAGTCCTCGCCGGCCTTCTGGTTGTCGAGCATCATATAGTCGAGCGGCAGCTCGGTCGTGTATTTGATCTGCTCCATGGCAAAGGCCGAGGAGACGTCGCGTATCTCGATGCGGGCGATCATCCGCTTGTAGAAGGCGTCATAGGCGGCAATGTCCGGCACCACGACACGCAGCAGATAATCGACGTCACCGCTCATGCGATAGAATTCGACGACTTCCGGAAATTCGGCGATCACCTCGGAAAACCGCTTCAGCCACTCGATCGAATGGCTGTTGGTGCGGATCGACACGAAGACCGTCACCTTCGTGTTGACCTTCGCCGGATCGAGCAGGGCGACCCGCCGGCGGATCACGCCATCCTCTTCCATCTTCTGGATGCGCCGCCAGCAGGGAGTGGTGGAAAGCCCGACCTTCTTGGCGAGATCGGCAACGGCGAGCGTGGAATCTTCCTGCAGAATGCGCAGGATCTTGCGGTCGAGGCGGTCCATCTCAACTCCTATGGGGAAACTATATTCTACATATCGCGATTTTCCGGACCTGTAACCGAAAATCCTTTCATCGAACGCCGCTGTCCACATAGGAACGGAGCGCCGGCAGCAACTCTGCCTCGAACCAGGGATTTTTCTTCAGCCAGCCGCTGTTGCGCCAGCTGGGATGCGGCAGCGGCATGACCCGCGGCCCGTCATTGCGCAGGAAGGACGAACGCCAGTCCCGCACGGTCTCCGTCATCGTCTTGTGGCGCCGGTCGGGCATGTGCCAGGCCTGCGCATTCTGGCCGATCGCCAGCACCATCTCGATCTGCGGCATGGCCGCGATCACGCCTCGGCGCCAGAGCGGCGCGCATTCGGCGCGCGGCGGCAGATCGTGGCCGCTTGCGTCATATCCGGGAAAACAGAAGCCCATCGGCACGATGGCAAACCGGCTCGGATCGTAAAAGGTCGCGCGATCGACGCCCAGCCAGGCACGCAAGCGGTCGCCGGATGCATCGTTGAAGGGAAGGCCGCTCTCGTGCACCCTCAGCCCCGGTGCCTGCCCGGCAATCAGGATGCGCGCCACGGGCGACAGCACGACGACCGGGCGCGGCTCATGCGGCAGACGCCGCTCCGGCCCCTTGAGCGGCGCATCCCGACAGACACGACAGCGCGCAATCGTCTCTGCGAGTGCGTCGATGTCACTGCTCTCCGCCATCGGACCGCTCACAGCCAGGCCAGCGACAGAAGATCGCGAATGCTCTGCCAAAACCCCTCTCCTTCCGGCGCCGGATCGATCAGCCCGGCTCGGTCACGAAAGACGCGCGGGTGCTCGAAGGTTCCGCGCCAGAGACCGCGATGCGCCGTTTCGGCAGAACTCTGCTCGCGGCGAAAGCTGATCGCCCCGGTGGCAAGCGCGAGGCCGGAGGCCACCATCCGCCCGTTCACCGTTTGCCCGTCGCTGACGCAGGAGACCAGCAGCCGCCGGTAACGATCGCGGGCATCCCCCCGGCATTCCGGCGCCTGCCCTGCCATCAAGCGCGACAAGGCCGACCGCGCAGCCTCGCCGCAGGGCCAGGGCTGCTTTCGCTCATCCAGACAGGTCTGCTTGATCTCCGGCGCATCGATGCCGGACAATCTCAGCCGTTGCGGACCAACGGCCAGCGTATCCCCGTCGATCACGTAAAAAGGTCCGGAAAATACGGTCTCCTCCGACCGACCGGAAAGCCGGGCGGCAATCAGCACCAGCAGAAACAAGAAGCAGACCGTCAGCAGCAGGTCCTTCAGCCGGCTGATGCGGCGATGTCGTCGGGCATGCGTCACGGTTCGGTCCAAATTCCAAATGGAAGATTGGGGAAGATGGCAAACAAAACCTTGCTTGGCAGGATCTTCTTAAGATTTCGCCCCTAATCTCGCGAGCATCGGTCAGAGTAACCCATGGTCATGAGTAGCGGCGTCAGCACCACCACCGACAAGAACATTGTCGACAAGTCGCGTCAACATCGCAATGCCGCGGTGTCGAAAGCGGTGCGCACGACCCGTGAACGGCTCCAGTCCACCTCCATCGGCAGCCAGGTCTTCGACAAGGACACCCTGTCGCTGCATGTGCATACCGCCTTGCAGAGCGCGCTCATCCTGCCGCTCTTCGTCACGCTGGTGGCGGCGGCCGGTCTTTATATCAGCGGAGACGGCCGCTATCTGACCTGGGCCCTGCTGACGCTCGTCATCCATTCCGTCAACCTGCTCGTGGCCAGACAGGCCTCGCGCCGGGAGGTCACGGCGGCCAACGCGCCGCGCTGGCGCCGCATCCTGCTCGCCGGCCAGATCATGATCGGATGCTGCATGGCGCTGTTTGCCGCCAACATCTGCACGACCTGCGGCGGTGACGGTTTCTATTTCTACAAGGGCGCGGTGTTGCTCGTGGCGATCTCGATTTCGGCCATGAGCAATATCATGCTGCGGCAGGCAACGCTTCTGTCCTTCCTGCCGGTCATCCTGGTGCTGTCGGTCTCGGCCTATCTGTCGCGAGACGTTCTCGATATCGGCCTGATCGGCATGTGCGCCACGGCCCTCCTGCTGTTCCACTATATCGCGAACCGCATGCACCGTTCCAGCCTGACCCTGATGGCCTACCAGTCGGAAAAGGACGACCTGATCGCCGAACTCGAGGTCGCCAAATCCGTCTCCGACGAAGCACGGCGCCGCGCGGAGGAAGCCAATCTCGCCAAGTCGCGCTTCCTCGCCTCCATGTCGCACGAATTGCGCACGCCGCTCAACGCCATCCTCGGCTTTTCCGAAGTGATGGCGCAGGAGGTTCTGGGGCCGCTGCAGAACGCCACGTATAAGGAATATGCCGGCGATATCCACCGCTCCGGCCAGCATCTCCTGAACCTCATCAACGAAATCTTGGATCTCTCGCGCATCGAAGCCGGCCGCTACGAGCTGTCGGAAGAGGCGCTGTCGCTGCTCGAAGTGGCCGAAGATTGTATCGGCATGGTCCAGCTCCGCGCCCGCGCCAAGACTATCACGATCCACCAGCAGTTCGAACCGGACATGCCGCAGGTCTGGGCCGACGAAAAATCGATCCGCCAGGTGATCCTCAACCTTCTGTCCAACGCCGTGAAGTTCACGAGCCAGGGCGGCGAGGTCACCGTCAAGGTCGGCTGGACGGCCGGCGGCGGACAGTATGTGGCGATCAAGGACAATGGTCCGGGCATCGCGGAAGAGGAAATCCCGATCGTGCTCTCGGCCTTCGGCCAGGGCTCGATCGCCATCAAAAGCGCCGAACAGGGCACCGGCCTCGGCCTGCCGATCGTCCAGGCGATCCTCGCCAAGCACGACGGCCAATTCATCCTCCGCTCGAAACTACGCGAAGGCACAGAAGCGATCGCCATCCTGCCGAAAACCCGCGTGCTGCAGTCGGTCGCCGCCGTCGCCGACGCCAAATCCGTGGAACCCCGCCGCAAGAGTTTTGCCTGAGGCTCCTTCGCTCCTCCGGCAGCACGGCGCAAACTGCGTGGATGATCGCTCTATTCGAACTTGGAGAGCGAGGTGGGCGCGATGATATCCGGCATCAGTCGCTAACCAACGCAGACAAAGTGGAAGCCCGGCTCACACATGCTGCCGGCCTGTCCGCGGATCGGTCGCCCTCGCAGATCCCCGGGTTGAAGGTCCGGGCGACACGGCCTTATCCCTATCTGATCGTCTACGAGGTGGGCGACGAGGACATCGTCACCCTTCGCCACGCGGTCCAGGATCCAGGTCTCTTCGCGGACCTCTCACCCTTCAATGCTGATGCGGGGTCGGCTCGCTCGCCGTCGTCACGCCGGCCTGGGCAAAGGTCGCCATGCCCGAATGACAGGCGGCGGCGGCCTTGACGATGCCGGCGGCCAGCGCTGCCCCGGTCCCCTCACCCAGCCGCATGCCGAGTGCCAGAAGCGGTGTCTTGCCGAGCTTCTCGATTGCCTTCAGGTGGCCGGGTTCGGCCGAGACATGGCCGATCAGGCAGTGGTCGAGCGCGGTCGGATTGGCGGCCTTCAGGATCGCCGCCGCCGCGGTTGCAACATACCCATCGATCAGCACCGGGATCTTTTCGACCCGGCAGGCGAGGATCGCCCCGGCCATCGCCGCCACTTCCCGGCCGCCCAGACGGCGCAGGATTTCAAGCGGGTCGGAGAGATGATCCTTGTGGAAGGCAACCGCCTGCTTGACCGCCGCGATTTTGCGGGCGAGCATCTCGCCATGCGAGCCGGTGCCGGGGCCAACCCAGTCTTCCGCCTCGCCGCCGTAAAGCGCGAGATTGATGGCAGCCGCCACCGTCGTATTGCCGATGCCCATTTCGCCGATGCACAGAAGATCCGTGCCGCCGGCAATCGCCTCCATGCCGAACGCCATGGTCGCCGCACAGTCGCGCTCGGAGAGCGCCGGCTCGACGGTGATGTCGCCGGTCGGGTAGTCGAGCGCGAGGTCAAAGATCTTCAGGCCGAGATCGTAAGCCGCGCAGATCTGGTTGATCGCCGCACCGCCGGCGGCAAAATTCTCCACCATCTGCTGCGTGACCGACGGCGGATAGGGCGTGATGCCATGGCGGGCAACGCCGTGATTGCCGGCAAAGATCGCCACCAGCGGACGGTTGACCGCTGGCGTACGGCCGCTCCAGGCGGCAAGCCAGAAGGCAATCTCTTCCAGCCGTCCGAGCGAACCAGCCGGTTTGGTCAGCTGGTTGTTGCGTTCGCGCGCTGCCACCAGCGCATGCGAATCGGGGCCGGGGAGGTCCCGCAACAGGGTGCGGAAATCGTCGAAAGGCAGGCCGCTCAAGCTCATCGGATCACTCTTCCTTGTGCGTCGTCTCACGCCGCCTTTGTTTTGGCCGGCGGAATCTGATTTGGTGTGCCTCTCTTTATCAGGCATCGACGGAGGAACAACTGCCAAACGCGCGTGAACGGATCTCCGCCGCTTTCAAGGAACTGCCGCTCGATCTCGCGCGGTCGCTCGGTTTTCTCTCCCGCCTGCCCGTTCCGGCCCGCTATTTCGAGGGTCATGACGGCAGCATGGGGCGGACAGCGCGCGCCTTTCCGCTGGCGGGCCTCGTGATTGCGGCCCCCTCCGCTGCACTCCTTGGCCTTCTGCCGCACCGTCCGGAAACCGCCCTGCTGCTCGCCCTCTTGGCGCTTGGCCTCTCGACACTGCTTTCCGGCGCACTGCACGAGGATGGGCTGGCCGACAGTGCCGACGGCCTCTTCGGCGGTCGCGACCGCGAGCATGCGCTCACCATCATGAAGGACAGCCGCATCGGCGCCTATGGGGTGATTGCCCTCATCCTCTCCTTCGGCCTGCGGACTGCCGCGCTTGCCGCCCTTCTGGCGAGCGCCGCCCCGTTGCTTGCGCCGCTGACACTCCTTGCCGCGGCCTCTCTGTCCCGCGCATTCATGGTCTGGCACTGGCAGACGCTTTCCCCGGCCCGGCCCGGCGGAACCGCCGCCGCCGTCGGCCAGCCCTCGATCGCCTCCCGCAACCTCGCCTTGGTGATGGGGGCAGCACTCGCGCTTCTCCTCTCGCGTCTCACACCCGCCCCACCGCTCGCCGTTCTGGTCGCCTTTGCCGTCTCGGCGTTCGCGGCCCTCCTCTTTGCCCGCAAAGTCCGCCGGACGATTGGCGGCCATACCGGCGACACGATCGGCGCCACTCAGCAGATCACGGAAACGGCATTCCTCTGTGCCCTTGCGGTTGTGCTCTGAGGCGATGATATAAGAACCATGATCACACCCTGTATCCGCGTCTGCACGATCCATGAGCAAACGGCACTCTGCCTCGGCTGCGGCCGCACGCTCGGCGAGATCGCCAGTTGGAGCCGCTATACAAACGAGGGCCGCGAGAAGGTCATGGCGGAACTGCCGTCGCGCATGGCTGCTCTTGCCAGAAGCGGCCTCCTCGCTGGCGGGGATGATGCCACGCAGGCGGTGGGAGGCATGAAGGAGAGGACGCACGGATGAACATGCTGACTGTTCTGCTGGTCATTCTCGGCGGCGGCCTGGCGCTCCTGATCTTCAACCACGATTCCGGCCAGATTTTCGGGCTCGGCAATGATGATTTCGGCCGCCTGGTGCAACTGTCTGCGCTCGTCGTGCTGCTGTCCGCCGGCGTGCTGGCCGGGCGGCGCGGCAAAGCCGGCGAGGTGTTGCGCAACATCGCCGTCTGGCTGCTGATCGCGCTCGCCCTCGTCGCCGGCTACCTCTACCGCACGGACCTGCACCAGTTCGCGGCCCGCATCACCGCCGGCCTCATCCCTGGCAGCCCGGTCGTCATGACCACCAGCGAAGGCGGCGAGGAAGTGGTGATCTATCGCGGCCGCAGCGGCCATTTCCAGGCCCAGGTCACCGTCGATGGCCAGACGGTCCCGATGCTGGTCGATACCGGCGCGAGCGCCGTCGTGCTTGCCTATGACGATGCGGCTCGTCTTGGCCTCGATCCACAAAACCTCAGCTATTCCGTGCGCGTCCAGACCGCCAACGGCGAAGCGCGCGCCGCGCCCGTGAGGCTGGAGACGCTGGCCGTCGGCCCGATCCGCCGCACCAATGTCCGGGCGCTGGTGACGGAGGACGGACGGCTTTCCGAAAGCCTTCTCGGCATGAGCTTCCTCTCGACGCTCGGCTCGCTGCAGATCCAGACCGACCAGCTCAGGCTGCGGGACTGACCGCCACCCGGCGGAACACGCTCGGCGGCGCGCCGATGACCCGCTTGAAGGCACGGCTGAACGAGGCTTCCGCATCATAGCCCAGCCGTTCGGCGACAATGGCAACGCGGGTGCCGTCGGACAGCCACTGCCGGGCCTGGTGCATCCGCACCCGCGCCACATAACGAGCGGGCGTTTCTCCCACCACCTCGGCAAAGCGCGCGGCAAAACCGGAGCGGGATGCGCCCATCACGCGCGCCAGTTCGGCGACGCTCCAGTCGCGGGCGGGGTCGAGATGGATGGCGGCCAGAACCCGGCCGACATCGGGATTGCGCACGGCCGCCAGCCAGCCGCGCGCCTCGCCGCAGCCGCGCTCCACCCAGGCCCGGATCAGCGTTGCGGTCAGCACGTCCGCCAGCCGGGCAAGGATGCCCGCCGCCCCGACGCGGTCCATCTCCACCTCGCGCCCCATCGCCTCCAGGAGATGCGGAATGGCCGGGTCCGTCGCGGCAAGATCGCTGGCGAGGATAAGATCCGGCATCATTTCGAGCAGCGGGTGCTGGCGATCGACATTGAAGCGCATGGCGCCGGTGAACATGACGCTGCCGCCGGTGGCGCAGTTGCACTGCACGTCATAAACACCGGTGCACACCTCCTTGCGGCCCAGAAAACGGAACGGCTTGGGCGCGACATCCTCGCCGCTGGCAATCACATGCACGCTGCCGCGCGGCAACAGCACGGCGTCTCCGGGCGCCAGCACCAGCCACTCGCCCGTCTCCACCTTGAGCCGGCAGCCACCGCTGCCGACGAAATGGAAGCGGGCATCGGCTTCGCCCGGAAACGCCGTCGCCCAGGGTGCCTCGAAACGGCAGCGGCCATATTCGACGCCGTCCAGGCGCAGACCTTTCAGCATTTCACTCAACGGATCGAAGCTCACGCGGCGCACCTTTTGGACGAATGATCAAGCATATCGGATTTTCTAGCATAGAAACGACAGCATGGAACAGACATCTTGAGCACGGTTCTCCCAGACCGACCCAACCAGAATTCACTTCAAGGATTTTCCTCCATGACCGACCATTGCCTCGATCTGCCCGCTGAGGATTTGCCCGTCGCGCGCACCGCCTGGCCTGCCATCTTTTCCCTGTCGCTCGGCGTCTTCGGGCTGGTGACCGCCGAATTTCTGCCCGCCAGCCTGCTGCCGCCGATTGCCGCCGACCTTGCCATCAGCCCCGGCCTTGCCGGCCAGACGGTCACGGCAACCGCCATCGTCGGTGCGATCGCCGGCCCGGTCGTCGTGGTCGGTGCCCGCCGGCTCGATCGCCGGCTGGTTCTCCTGACGCTGAGCGCTTTGCTGATCCTCTCCAGCCTGCTCGCCGCCACGGCCACGGGGTTTGTCCCGCTTCTGGTCGCACGCGTCCTGCTCGGCGTGGCGCTCGGCGGTTTCTGGGCGCTCTCGGCCGCCTTCGCCATGCGCCTTGCCGACAGCAGGGATCTTCCCCGCGCCATGTCGATCATCATGGCCGGTGTCTCGCTGGCGACCGTCTGCGCCGCGCCGCTTGGGGCCTGGATCGGTGCGACGCTCGGCTGGCGTTTCGCCTTTTACCTGACCGCGGCACTCGGCGTCGTGGTTTTCCTGATGCAGGTCACGACCATGCCGGCCATGCCGCCCGCCGGCCACGCCTCGTTTGCCACCATGGGCCGGCTGTTGAACCGGCGCAGCCTGCGCACCGTCTTTTTCGTCATCATTCTTGCGGTCGCCGCCCATTTCGCCGGCTTCACCTTCATCCGCACCTATCTCGATGACGTGATCCATCTCGATGTCGCGACGGTCTCCCTCGTGCTGCTCGCCTTCGGGATCGCCGGTTTCTTCGGCAATCTCGCCGGCGGCGCCCTGTCGGCCCGCAGCAATGCCGGCACGGTGGCGATCGCCGCGCTCGTCATTGCGCTCGCCATGGCAACGGTTGCGAGTGCCAGCAGCCTGCCGGCGCTCGCGATTGCCGGCGTTGCGCTCTGGGGGTTCGGTTTCGGCATCTTTCCGGTCAGCGTGCAGAACCGGATCACCCGCATCGCCTCCGACGAGGTGGAAAGCGCAGGCGCCCTGATGCTGACGACCTTCCAGATCGCGATCTCGAGCGGCGCCGTCATCGGCGGCCTGTTGGTCGATGCCAGCGGCCCGGTGGGCGTGATGACCTTTGCCGCAACGTCAAGCGCGCTGGCTGCCGTCGTGATGCTGATGGGCAACCGCCAGTCGGTCGCCAGGACCGATCCTGCAAGGTAACGCATGACGAAATGGGACGGGGTCGCGCCCCGTCCTATTTCCGCAGCCGGTAGCCGGTGCGGAAAATCCAGGAGAGCGTCGCCATGCCAGCGGCCAGGAACACCGCGATCATCACCAGACTGATAACCGGATTGACATCCGAAATGCCGTAAAAACTCCAGCGGAAGCCGGAGACGAGGTAGAGCACCGGATTGAGATGGCTGACGGCCGCCCAGAAGGGCGGCAGCATGTCGATCGAATAGAAACTGCCGCCGAGGAAGGTCAAGGGCGGCACCACCAGCATCGGCACAAGGTTCAACTGCTCGAAATTGTCTGCCCAGATGCCGATGATGAAACCGAGCATCGAAAAGGTCACCGCCGTCAGCACCATGAACATCAGCATCAGAACCGGATGCTGGATCGTAAGATCGACAAAGAAGGAGGCGGTCGCGAGAATGATCAGTCCGATCAGCAACCCCTTGGTGGCGGCCGCCCCGACATAACCGATGACGATCTCCAGCATCGAGACGGGCGACGACAAAAGCTCGTAGATCGTGCCGGTGAACTTCGGGAAATAGATGCCGATCGCGCCGTTGCTGATGCATTGCGACAGAAGTGTCAGCATGATCAGGCCGGGCGTGATGAAGGCGCCGTAGGAGACACCACCCACCTCGTTGATGCGCGAACCGATCGCCGTACCGAACACGACGAAGTAGAGCGATGTGGTGATGACCGGCGAGATCACGCTCTGCAGCAGGGTCCGGCCCATGCGCGCCATCTCGAAATGATAGATCGATTTGATCGCCTCGATGTTCATCAGCGCGTCTCCACCAGCGAAACGAAAATGTCTTCCAGCGAGCTTTGCCGCGTTGATACGTCGGAAATGACCAGTCCGGCGGCTTCCACGGCGGCCAGAACCTGGCCAATCCGCCCCTCGCCCGCGCCATTGCCATATTCGTGCAACAGTTCGCGGCCTTCGGCGGACAGCGTCACGCCGAGCGTCTCCAGCGTGGGCGGCAGAGCGGAAATCGGTGTTTTCAACTCCAGATGCAGCGCCTTGCGGCCGAGCTTCTGCATCAGCGCCCGCTTCTCCTCGACAAGAAGCAGTTCGCCGGAGCGGATGACGCCGATGCGATCGGCCATTTCCTCGGCTTCCTCGATGTAGTGGGTGGTGAGGATCACGGTGACGCCGGTTTCCCGCAGCCGGTCGATCGCCGCCCACATGCCGCGGCGCAGTTCCACATCGACCCCCGCCGTCGGTTCATCCAGGAAAAGGATACGCGGCTCATGCGCCAGGGCTTTGGCAATCAGCACACGGCGCTTCATGCCGCCGGAGAGTTCGCGCAGCTTGTTGTCCTTTTTCTCCCACAGCGACAGGTCCTTGAGGATCTGTTCGATCAGCGCCGGATTGCGCTTTTCGCCATGCAACCCGCGCGAAAAGGTGACGGTATTCCACACCGTTTCGAACTGGTCGGTCGTGAGTTCCTGCGGCACGAGGCCGATCAGCTTACGGGTGGCGCGGAAATCCATGACCACATCATGTCCGCCGACCAGCACCGTCCCGGCGGATGGCATGGCGAGCCCGCAGACGATGGAAATCAGCGTCGTCTTGCCGGCGCCGTTCGGCCCCAGCAGGGCCAGGATTTCGCCGGCACGGATCTCAAGATCGACGCCCTTCAGCGCCTGAAATCCGTTGGCATACGTCTTCGTCAGGTTCTGGATGGATACGATGGAGGACATGGTTCCCCGGAATGCGCAAGGAAAGGGCAGGAAGCGCCCTATATAGGCACGCCATCGCCGGTTGGCGAGGGTCAAGCTGTGTCAGACCGGAGTCCGGCCTGCGCCTATCGGGCGGAGAAATCCAGGGTGGCCTCGAACAGCGTCACCCCGTCCGCGCCGTGATGGGTCTTCAGCAGCAGGCGCCCGCCCATCTGCAGCATCAGCTGATCGACAATGGCAAGACCAAGGCCGGATCCGGGCGCACTGGACGTGCCCCGGCGAAACCGCTGGCGCAGCATGTCCACATCGGGCTCGGCAAGCGGATGGGTGACATTGCTCACCGAAACGCATCCGTCGGCGGAAAGCGCAACCGACACCGGATGATTCGGCAGGCTGTACCGCAATGCGTTCTCCAGCAGGTTCTTGAAGACGATTCCAAACGCGTCGGGATCGATGGAACGCATGATCGGCACACCGGAGGCACCACGCTCCACCGCCACGTCGAATGTGGAGTTTGAGCGCCGGAAATCGGCCAGCACCAGATCGAACAGGCCGCCGAGATCGATGGGCTGGTCCGCCATGCCGATGCCCGCTTCGGCGCGGGCAAGCTGCAGCAGCTTTTCCAGCATCACGGAGAGCCGGCGCAGACCCTTCAGCACCTGCCCCGCCCGCGCCTGGGCGGGCGTGCCGGCCAGTTCGCTGACGAGAAGCTCCGTCTGCGCCAGGGCCCCGGCGACCGGCGTGCGCAATTCATGGGCGCTGTTTGCCGCCAGCTCGCGCTCCGCCACCAGCGCCCCGTGCAGCCGCTCCAAAAGCCGGTTGATGGAGGCCGGGATGGGGGCCAGTTCGCGCGGCAGGTCCGGCAGGCGGATATCCGACAGGTTCGAGCCGTCGCGCTCGGCAATCGCCGACAGCAGCCGCTCGACCGGAGCCATCGCCCGGCGCACCACCCACAGCACGGCCAGCATGCCGAGCGGCAGAAGCAGAAGGACCGGCAGGATCAGCGACAGCGCCCCGCCGAAATTGGCTTCGGCCCGGTGGTCGAGCGAGTCCGCCATCTGCACGAACAGGCTGCCGCTCACGGTCGCCGCCGTGAAGATCCGGTGCCCATCGTCGCTCCAGAAGCCCGGCACCAGCGGCGCGGAAAAGGGGGTTGCGGGCGCATTGTGGGAATGCAGCAGCACGCGTCCGCCGGCATCGCGCACCTGATAACTCAGCTGGCCGTCATTGTCGTCGGAGCGAAAGTCCTGCAGACGCACCGGCTCGCTGCTGCCATCGCGGTGAAACAGGTCGTCCACCACCAGCGGCACCAGCCGTTCCGTCGTCTCCTGCAAGGCGCTGTCGAACACCTCGTTGAACTCCTCGCGCATCACATGGATGGCAAGGGCGGTTGCAAGCGCCCAGAAGACCACGAGCAGGACGGACAGCGACAGGATGAGCCGGCGCGACAGGCTGAAGGTCTTTTCACGCATCGCCGGCAATCCTGTAGCCCAGGCCGCGCACGGTCTCGATCACTTCCTTGCCGAGCTTGCGCCTCAGCCGGCTGACATAAACCTCGACCGTATTGCTCTCCACCTCCGCGCCGAACTCGTAGAGCGCATCCTCCAGCTGCGCCTTGGAGAGGATCGCCTGGCGCCGGGCCACAAGCCGCTCCAGAACCGCCCATTCGCGCGAGGACAGGCCGATGTCCTGGCCATCCGGGCCGATCACCCGCCGCTCGGAGGGTAAGACCCGCAGCCGACCGACCGCCACCTCCGGCAGGGCCTGCACATGGTAACGACGGGAAACGGCGTGAATGCGGGCCTCCAGCTCGTTCAGATCGACCGGCTTCACCAGATAGTCGTCAGCACCGGCATTCAGCCCGGCAATCCGGTCCGAGACCTGGTCATGCGCCGTCAGGATGATCACCGGCGTCACGTCGCGCCTCGCCCGCAGGCGCTTCAGGATGTCGAGACCGCGCCCGTCGGGCAGGCGCAGGTCGAGCAGGATGAGGTCGTAGCGGCTGGCATCCAGGCACGCCTCCGCCGCCGCGCAATCCTCCGCCCAGTCCACCGCATGGCTCTGGCGCGCCACGTGCGTGCGCACGGCATCCCCCAGAAGCTCGTCATCCTCGACCAGCAAGACTCGCACCGACAGGTTCTCCTCGACCGATTCCAAAACGGCATCTCTGCCGGGGAAAGCTGACAGTCCGCTGAAGCCGGCGCAAGTCTCACGCCACTCGGGCGTCGCGCAAATTTCATAAGTTTCACCTCGCAAAAGCGTTCAGCACCGCGTCAGCTTTTCCGCAGAGGCTGCACGTCATCCACAACGGAAAGGACGTCAACCATGCGTATTCTCATTGCAGCTCTCACCGCCACCGTCGCCTTCGGCTCCGCCGCCCTTGCCTCGGACAAATGCACCGTGCCGACCAATGACTGGCAGCCCCGCGAGGCGCTGAAGACCAAGCTCGAAGGCGAAGGCTGGAAGGTCCGCTCCATCAAGACGGAGGAGGGCTGCTACGAAGCCTATGCCATCGATGGCAAGGGCAAGAAGGTCGAAGCCTATTTCAACCCGAAGACCTTCGAAGCCGTCAACGCCAAGAGCAGCGACTGATGGAGACGGTCAGGGTCTGGGACCCGCTCGTCCGGGTCTTTCACTGGGGGCTCGCCACGGCCATCGTCACGGCGTGGCTCACCGCCGACGACCTGCAGAACCTGCATGAATTTGCAGGTTATGTCGCCGGCGGCCTGATTGCCCTGCGCCTCGTGCTGGGCCTCGGCGGCAGCCGCTATGCGCGGTTCACGCAGTTCGTCCGTTCGCCGCGCCGGACATGGCACTACGCACGCGACACGCTGAAACACCGGGAGGCGCGGTACCTCGGGCACAATCCACTCGGCGCCGCCATGGTCGTCCTGTTGATCCTGCTCACCGCAGCCGTCGCATTCACCGGCTGGCTGCAGACGACGGATGCCTATTGGGGCGTGGAATGGGTGGAGGAAACCCATGAGGCGCTTGCCAATATCTTCCTCGTCGCCGTGCCCTTGCATGTGCTGGGCGTCATTCATGCCAGCCGCCGTCACCGGGAAAACCTGGTGGCCGCAATGATCACCGGACGCAAGCGGGCCGCCTCCGGCAGCGACCTTGCCTGACGTCTGAGACCACACCGTCGCCGCGGCACCCGACAACGGACGCGGCGACGGTCAACGTTCAGGTGTCTGTCAGGAACGGTGCCCATAGAACGGCAAGCGGACCTGAAAATTACTGCCGAAAGCCGTCGCATGGCCACCAGAACACTGCACCGAACCGGCGAAAGCCCGATCGACTACAAGCCTCTCGTGTCGCTTTTTCTGCGGCTGCTGCTGGCAGGCCTGCTGACACTCGGCGTCATCGGCACCTATCTCGGCTATCTGCAGCTCTCGGGCAATTTTTCGCCGGTCATCGCGGGTGAAGTCTACCGCTCCAACCAGCCGACGCCGGCCCGGCTGCGCAGCTATGCCGAACACCAGAAGATCCGCTCGATCATCAATTTGCGTGGACGCAACGAAGGCCGTGACTGGTACGACAAGGAAGTCGCCACCGCGCGAGACCTCGGCATCGTCCACATCGATTTCGGCATCAGCGCCCGCAAGGAACTGACCCGCGCGGAAGCCGAGCAGCTCATCGACCTGATGCGCGACGCACCGAAGCCTCTCCTCATTCACTGCAATGCCGGCGCCGATCGCTCGGGGCTTGCGAGCGCGCTCTATCTCGCAGCGCTTGCGGGAAAGAGCGAAGCCGTGGCCGAGCAGCAGCTGTCGCTTTACTTCGGCCACCTGCCGCTGCCCTTTATCGCCGAACAGGCCATGGACCGCACCTTCGAAGCGCTGGAACCGTGGCTGGGTCTGACGCCGCCGCACGAGGCCAATCAGCCCCGCTTCAACCCGAACTCGATCGCGACATCGATCCAGCCGGAATAGCTCACCCCACATTCGGCAAGCGCCAGCGGATACATCGAGCGATTGGTGCAGCCGGGCATGGTGTTGACCTCGTTGAGATAGAGGCGGCCGTCGTCCAGCAGAAAGAAATCGACGCGCGCGATCCCCTCGCAGGCGAGCGCCCGGAACGCCTTGTCCGCCATCGCTTTGGCCCGTTCCACCATGTCTGCGTCCACCTCGGCCGGGATGATGATCTTGGCGCCGTCCGGGTCGAAATACTTGGCTTCGTAATTGTAGAAGTCGTGTGATTTCGCCGTGACGATCTCGCCGGGCGGCGAAATGGTCAGCCGGCCATCGGCATGCTGCAGCACCGCACATTCGATCTCGCGGCCGGGCAGAAACTCCTCCACCAGAACCTTGTCGTCGAACTCGAAGGCTTTGGTCAGCGCCGGTCGCACCGCCTGCGCGCCATCGACGCGCGACACACCGAAGGAAGACCCCTGTCGCGCGGGTTTGACAAAGAACGGGTAACCGAAATGCCGCTCCAGCGCATCGGCATCCAGGGCATCGGGTGCATCGAGGCAGACGGAGCGGGCCACCGGCACGCCCGCTTCGCTGAGCAGCCGTTTGGCGACGTCCTTGTCCATTGCCGCCGCAGAACCCAGGATGCCGCAGCCGGCATAGGGCAGGCCTGCCATCTCGGCATAGCCCTGCACCGTGCCATCCTCGCCATAGCGGCCATGCAGGACGGGAAACAGAACATCGAGCTTCGGCAGGTCGGGCTGAGCAGTTGGCTCGACCGCGACCAGGCGGCCCTTGCCGCCCGGCATGAGCGCCACCTGCACGCCGGCACCCGGCTGCGGTACCGGTCCGTCCGAAGCATCCGCATTCAGCCACCAGATCCCGTCACGACCGATCGCGATCGGCACCACGCGGTAACGGGCGCGATCCATCGCCTTCATCACATTCGCCGCCGACATCAGCGACACGTCGTGTTCGGCCGACTGGCCGCCATACAGCACACCGACGGTGATCAGGCTCATGAGGAAAGGTCCTTTCAGGTTGGAAGAGTTTCGTCAGGCACGACGGGAAGAGTGCTGGAGAATCGGCAGGCGTGGCGGGGATGCGGGAACCATCATCCCTGCCTCAGTCTGTGTCGAAACTGCGACCGGCTGACGGACGAACCGTCATGCCGCAAAATCTCAGTCGCAGTAGCGGTTGCCGGATGCCCGGTCGCGCAGATCGAAATGGAAATGGTTCCAGTGTTCCGGATTGCTGCCCGGCCCCAGCACCGTGTTGAAATATTTGCAGCTGTCGGTGCGCACCGCCTTCAGCAGACCCTTTTCGCGGAAGGCGAAGAAGCCCTTCTGGCGCACGTCGATCTCGTGGCCGTTCTTCAGCGTGAAGCGGCCGATGTCGATCGCATTGCCCCGCGCATGTTCCGACATGGGATTGTAGCGCTGGCGGCTGTTATTCATCCGCCGGCAGGAATAGCCACCCATCGGCTGGATCGAGCCGATCCCGGTCAGGTAGCGGGCGCGGGCAGACGGTGCCAGTTCGTTCTTCACCCACTTGGCAAATGCGAGCGTGGTTTCGCAGTTCAAGGTGACCGCCGGTTTGACGGAAATATTGCCGGAGAGGCCGGTCAGCGAAACGGGATAGTCAATCCCGCAGCTCGGCCCGTCATAAATCCGCGGTTTGTCGGTGAAGATCACGCCCATCCGCTTCAACTCCCGCCGGCAGGCGACTTCGGAGGCCGGCATCGGTTCGTCGAAGCGCGGGCTCATCAGCGGCGCATCGGTGCTGGGCTTCTTCGGCATCAGCATCGCCACCTCCTGCGTCTGCGGCTTGCTCGGCGGCGTCACCAGCGACTGGTCCCCCCAGCGTGGCGGCTGTGCGGGCGTATCGATCCGCTGCGCCTGGCCGGTCCGCTTCGGCGGCACCGAGACTGGCGCCGAGATCGGCTGCGGTGCGGGGCTTGCCGAACGCCGGCCGACGGCGCGCGGATTGTCCGTGCCGATGCCGTCCACCACCGGCTGGCTGCTCGCGCCCTCCGCGATATCGGCATTCTGCTCCTCCGCCAGCCCGACGACCCGCGGCGACGCCGCCTCGCCGACACCGAGTTCGGAATCGATGTTCACGCCGTTGGCGGAATAGGTGAGCGTGCCGAGACTGGCGGGCGGCGCGCCCATCACCCGCGGCTGCTGATAGGCGGGCGCCTGCAGATGCGGCTCAGTCAGCGCCAGCGCTTCGTCGCTGTCGATTATCGGTTTTGACGCGACCGGAGCGGTCATGGGAGAAGACTGCGGCGGCAACGGCTGCGGTTCGACGGCATATGGTGGCGCCGCCTCGATCGGCTGCTGCGGGCGAATGGCGGAAACCCGCGTGCCGCGGTCGATCGACGCCGGCGGAACCAGTCCGTCAGCCGTACAACTCGCCACGAGCGAGGATATCATCAGGAAGGCCGCCGCCCGCCTTGCGAATAAAGCATACGCCATACAATCTGCCCAATCCCGGCGTGCAAAAATGCCACACCGTCAGATTGTAGGCGGACAGGGTAAACGAAGACTTTCCAAATCGCGGTCTTTTCAGGGCAATGTCCCGGCCGTTCGGTGATCCGTCACGCGGCGTCGGTGCCGAGTTTCGCCACCCGCATCAGCCATTGATCGGCATCGAAGGATGTATCACCCACCAGGCCGATCAATGTCGCGTGGACCGGACGGATGCCGACGAAGTTCAAAATACCGATCCTGAACGCCTGAAGGCTCGCCGCCCGGTAAACGAGGCGGTACCACCAGGCGGGCATGCCCATGGTGATGATCACCCGCGCCGAACGTCCCGAGAGAAGCTTGCCGCCGAACGGTCCCTTGCCCGGATCATAGGCAAAACCCGGCCGCGCCGCCTGCTCCAGAAAGGCCTTGAGCAGCGCTGGCATGCCGCCGAGCCAGAGCGGATAGACAAAGACCAGATGCTCCGCCGCGCGGATCTTTTCCTGGGCGTCGAGAATGTCGTCGTTCGGTATCCCCTCTTCCTGCTCCGCCTGGCTGCGCAGGAAGTCGATCCTCAGTTGCGCAAGCTCGATGCGGGTGACGGAATGCCCCGCCTCCTCCGCCCCCGCCCCATAGGCGCCCGCCAGCGCATGGCACAGATGGTCGCCACCCGGATCCGGATGGCCCTGGATGATCACGATCTTCGTCATACCCGTCTCCCGTCGCCGCAGGTCTGCCTCTCCATCGGAGTGGCAGGCAAAGGCACAGCGCGCCTTGCGGCGGATCAAGGAGACGACAAAAAGCCCGCCGTGCGGCACGGCGGGCTCCGGAATTCACTGAGGCTGGAAGAACTGCCGCCTCAGGCCGCTCTTGCGGCGGCAGAGAAACCGCCCTGCCCCAGCTGGAAGCCAGAGAGCAGCGCCTGCAACTGACGGCTCTGTTCGGCCAGCGTCTGGCTGGCGGCGGTGGTCTCTTCCACCATCGCGGCGTTCTGCTGTGTCATCTGGTCCATGTGGTTGACGGAGGAGTTGATCTCCTGCAGGCCGGTTGCCTGTTCGCGCGACGCGGTGGCAATACCCTCCACCTGCGCATTCACCCGCTCGACCAGCGTCACGATTTCGACCAGCGCCTCGCCCGTGGTGCGCACCAGCGACACGCCGGCCTCCACCTCGGTGGTCGAATTCTGGATCAGCGACTTGATCTCCTTGGCCGCATTGGCGGAGCGCTGGGCAAGTTCGCGCACCTCCTGCGCCACGACCGCAAAGCCACGCCCCGCCTCGCCGGCGCGCGCCGCTTCCACACCGGCATTCAGCGCCAGAAGGTTGGTCTGGAAGGCGATCTCGTCGATCACGCCGATGATCTGGCTGATCCGGCTGGAGGATTCCTCGATCCGGCCCATGGCATTGATCGCCTGGCCGACGATCTCGCCGGACCGGCCGGCGCTCTGTTTCGTCTCGGCCACCATGGAGCGCGCTTCCGCCGCCCGCTCGGAGGCGGTCTTCACGGTCGCGGTGATCTCCTCGAGCGCCGCAGCCGTCTGCTCAAGCGCTGCCGCCTGCTGTTCGGTCCGGCGCGACAGGTTGCCGGTCGCGCTCGAAATATCGGCGGCACTGTCGTTCACCACATGGCCGGTCTCGGAGAGCGCCGTGATCGTCTTGCGCAGCGAGCTGACCGCGCGGTTGAAGTCGTCGCGCACCTTGGCATAGTCGTGACCGAGATCGCCGAGCGTCACCGAAAGATTGCCGCGCGCCAGTTCCTCCAGCGCCTGGCCGAGGTCGTGCATCACCTCTTCCTGGCGGGCGGCGTTGCTCTGCACCTCCTGCGCCGTACGCTCGCGGTCACTGGCGATAGCGCGCTGCTGCTCGGCGTCACGCGCCTGCAATTGCGCACGTTCATTGACGGCATCCCGCAAGACGATCACCGAACGGGCGATATCGCCCAGCTCGTCCTTCGCGTCGGCGCTGGCGATCTCCACATTGGCATCGCCGGCCGCCATGCGCTGCAGCGCGGCACGCAGCTGCGCAACCGGGCGGGTCACGCTCTTGACGATCAGGAAGGCAACGCCCGTCAGGATCAGCAGGCCGACGCTGGAGATGACGGCGAAGCGCATCGCCTTCTGCCAGAACATCGCTGCCAGGTCGTCCACATAGACGCCGGTGCCGACCACCCAGCCCCATGGCTCGAAGCCGGCCACGTGCGAATACTTCTCCACCGGCTGCTCGGCGCCCGGCTTCGGCCAGTCGTAATCGACGAACCCCTGGCCGCTCTTCTTCACGGTGTTGACAAACTCGACAAAGAGAAACTTGCCGTTCGGATCCTTGTTCTGGGTGAGATCCGTGCCGTTCAGCTCCGGCTTGATCGGATGCATCACCATCTTGGGATGCATGTCGTTGATCCAGAAGTAACCGCTGCCATTGTCATAGCGCATCGTGGCGATGACCTTCTTGGCCGCCTCCTGCGCCTGCTCGCGGCTCAGCAACCCGGATTTCTCCTGTTCATGATACATTTTCAGCACGCTGAGCGCGTTCGCGTTCATGAAGGCGAGAGCGGATTTCCGTTCCTTCTCAAGCGCTTCGTAGCTTTGTGAAAGACTGAGCGTCATGGCGCCGGCGAGAATGATGACAGCCAGCGCAACCAGAAAGTAGAGGCGTGCGGAAAGTCGCAGGTTGTTCATAAGTACTCCCCCAGATCGTTAATACTTATGGAAATAACCATTACAATCTTTAGGACTGGTAAATGCCGATACATTCTCCGTTTGCCGGTGCTCCGCCTTCAATGACCGTTGCCATTGCCATCACCGCAACGCAGCAATACAGTTGCGTTGTTTTGCAACGCATCTTGAGTTCAGAGATCCCATGACGACGACCCATGACATGCCCGAAGGTGAACTGACGCTCAGAACCCTGGCGATGCCGGGAGACGCCAATCCGGCCGGCGATATCTTCGGCGGCTGGGTGATGGCGCAGATGGACCTGGCGGCCGGCATCCGCGCCGGCGAACGCGCCCGCTGTCGCGTCGTCACCGCGGCGGTCAAGGAAATGGCCTTCCAGCGCCCGGTGAAGATCGGGGACACGCTCAGCATCTATACGCAACTGACGCGCATCGGCCGCACCTCGCTCACCCTGCAGGTCGAGGCCTGGGTCAACCGCTCGCGCATCGGCAACAAGGAGAAGGTGACCGAGGGAACCTTCATCATGGTTGCCCTGGATGCCGAGGGCAAGCCGGCGCAGGTGCCGCTCGATTGACCGGTCCTAGAGACTGAGAAAATCGGAGCCTGCCCCCAGATCCAGCCCGGGAAAGACCCGCGTGCCGAGATTGGTGAGACTGATGTCGAACTGGCGGTGCAGCAGGGCCGCGGCGAGCGCCCGCACGTCACTGGTCGGCATCAGGTCACGCCCGGCATAGAGCTGATCGGGCGAAAGACCGGGCCAGTTCCCGAGAATACGGCCGCCGGCAATCGTGCCGCCGGCCACCAGCGCCACGCTGGCCGTTCCATGATCCGTCCCGCCGCCGGCGTTTTGTGCCACCGTGCGGCCGAACTCGGTGATCGCCAGCACGACGGTCGAGGCCCAGACGGCCGGCGCCAGCGCGCTCCGCAGTGCCACGATCGCCGTGGACAGCTGGCTGATCGGCGTCGGCAGCAGCACCGCCTGGTCGGCATGGGTATCGAAGCCCGGCAGCGAGAGGCTTGCCAGGCGCGCATCCGCGCTCAGTCGCTCCGCGACCATCCCCATCACCCCGGCAACCCAGTCATCCGTTTGCTGCGCCGGACGAACGTCGCGCAACGCCTCCTGAAAGCCGGGATCGGAACGGTAGAGCTGCGCGAGAAGGGCGATCTCGTCGACGCCGAGCGGCGGTATCTGCGGATGGCTGGTGACCATGCCGTCATTCGGCCCGGTCAGCAGAAGACCCTGCAGGCCGTCGAGATTATCCGCCTTGCGCGCACCGGCGCGGGGAATGGAGGAGAGCGCGCGGTTCAGCCATCCCGTCGGCAGCGTGCTGCCGCGCGCCTCGCCCGCCTCCAGCATATCCTGCGCCTCGAAATGCTGCGGCGTGGCACTGCGATAGGGTGAGGCGGTCGCGTGGACGAAGGCAAGTTCCCTCGCCTGCCAGAGGGACAGAAGCGGCCGCGCCGCCGGATGCAGGCCGAAGGCAACATCCAGATCCATCAGGCCGTCGCCCAGGGTCAGCGCCAGGTCCGGGCGCAATGCTTCAAGGCTCGGATCCTCCAGCGGCTGAACCAGGCTCAGACCATCCATGCCGCCCCGAAGCAGGAGAACGACAAGCCGGTTGTCACCCGGCACCGCGGCAAACAGCGGCCGGGAGATCAGAGGCAGCGTCGTGGCGGCGGCGCCCAGAAAGACACGCCGGGTCATGGTCAGGGCCATCGTCATCTCCGGTTGAACGCGGGCGAAGCCAAAATCATCGTCATCGCCTGCGACCGGCTCGGCGCCTCGCGGACCAGTCGCGCAAGATCATCGTGCACGGCATCGGCCAGGACCGCCTGCATCAGGCGTTCCGGGTCAGGCGGGATCGGCAGAACCCGTGTGGCCAGCCGCGCCCAGGCAATGCGTTCCTGCAGCAGCGGCCCGGTCAACCACGCCGCCTCTTCGGCCGGGTCGCCGGCGAGCATGGGCGGCTGCCAGATCGGCTGCCCCATGCGGCGCAGGCCCTCCAGCGTCAATTGTGCTGCAACACCCGAAGCGAGGCGCGTTCCGACTGTCGGTTCCGGCTCCGCCGAACTTTCGATTGCCACGCCGCTCGCCTGCATCGCGATGTCGTTCAATTGCCGGGCCGAAAGACCGAAGGCGCGCAGCGCCGAAACCACCATGTCGAATGGCCGCTGCAGAACCTGCGGTTCCGGTGAAAACGCAACGGGGTGCTCCAGCATGGCGCGGTAAACAGTCGCCAGCCGACCGCCACTCGCCGTCCAGGCGGCTTTCATCGCATCCGCAACCTCACCGGCTCTCTGCCCGCCGACGAAATGGGCGGCAAGCTTGCGGCAGAGGTGATCGACAGTCTCCGGCCGCTCGGCGAGATCCTCGAGCATCGTCCGGCAATCGTCCGGCTTTCGGCCTTGCGCGCCGTAGACTTTTCCGAGAACCGTCTGCGCGACGCGATCGGCCTGTGCCGGCACATAGGCATATGCCAGGGTCGCGGGATCGACACCGACACCGGCCAGGATCAGCGCCGCACCGCGCACATCCTCTTCGGAAACGCCGATGCCGCCGGTGGTCTGCTCGACCAGGATGTGGCGGGCCAGTTGATCGCGCAGTTCGGCACCCGGCAGCGCGCCCGCTTGCGATTGCGGGCTCGCGGACCGCGTCTGGTCGAAGGCGATCAGCATGGCCGGATGCAGGGCGGCCGCCGTCAGCAGGTCCCGGAAGTATCCACCCAGATTCGGCCGGATGACCTCGACCTCGTAAGACCCCATCAGCAGGTTGGTCTCATAGCTCACCCGGGCGTCGATCTGGAAATGATCGATCCAGAAGGAGGCGAGCCGCTCATGGAAACCGTTTTCGGATTGTACCGCCTGCAACAGCCTTGCAAGCGCATCACGCACGAAAATCCGCTCCGCCTCGCGTTCGCTGTCCTGCCGAAGCGCCGTGTTGGGCCGTCCCTGCTCGGCGGCCTTCGCCTCGACGGTGCGCACGGCCACCAGCCGTGCGGCCGTCTCCCGGCGTCCGGTCACGCCTTCTCGCGGAAACGCCAGTCTGGTGGCAGCCCCGCGTTCGAGCTGGCGCATCAGCGCCTCAATATCTCCTGGCGGCGTCTCGCCCGGCCGAAGCCCATAACCGTAGCGCCTGGCCGCCACCGTCGCAAACGAAGCAGTCATCCGGACAAAGGCTCCTCTTTGCTCTCAACGGGTACCGCCGCGAAACGGGGGACCATCGGTCATTCCGACGCGTTACAACGCAGGGAATACGGCCATTTTCCGACCGCGCCCTGATAAACGCTCTCGCATCCATCCGTTGGGGGGCAAGATCGGGCTGGCATATCAGGGGCGCCACCGCTCCAAATACAAAGTCCTGTCAAACTGTAATGCACCTATTAAGGGTGTTTTATCAACAGTCTGTGATGATTGCGCCAAATCGAGGCAGAAGGGCGGCTTGCCCCGGGGAGGTACGCGATCGATACCGTGCATGAGGACCAGGTTCGTCGCATCCAGGCGGCCACCCTGCTTCACCGCCTCCCGTCCACCCTGGCCACGAACTTCATCGTTTCGCTTTCCGCCTTTGCCCTGGCCCTGATGCGCGCTCCCAGCGACACGACAGCGATCTGGTGGCTGTGCGCGGCAGTGGCGATGCTGCTTGTCCGCTCGGTGAGCCGATACGCCCTTTTGTGGACGAAGCAGGCCGAGACCCGACCGACATGGGCGCTGATGCTGATCTCTCTCGGGGCGGGCGGCAGCGGTCTCGTCTGGGCGTCTTTACCGTTCATCCTCGACGATTTCAGCGCCTACGGCATCGATGGCGGTCTGTACCTGATGATCCTCGGGGTTTCGACCGGCGCGGTGATGATGGGCGTCGGCTTCCGCTGGAACGGGCTTGCCTTCTCCCTTCCCTGCCACCTCTCGGTTGCCACGTCACTGGCCCTGCAGGAAGACATGGTCAGCCTGATTCTCGCCTTCAACGTGGTGGCCCTGACGGTCATCCTGCTGCGCAGCGCCGTGACGAGCGAATCGATCTTCGTCGAAAGCATCCATCGCAAGCTGGAGGCAACCGCCATGACGGAATCGCTGCAGGCGGCCAACAGCGATATTCTGGACGCCAATGCTCGGCTGGAACTTCTCGCCAATTGCGATCCGTTGACTGGGCTGGCAAACCGGGCCGCCTTCAACACGGCCCTTTGCGACGGCATCCAGCAGGCCGCGAAGAACGGCCAGAAGCTCAGCCTGCTGGTCATCGATCTCGACCGCTTCAAGCATGTCAACGACACGATGGGGCACAAGATCGGCGACGAACTGCTCACGGAATTCGCCAACCGCCTGCGTAACCATCTGCCGACCGATCACGCGATGGTTGCCCGCCTCGGCGGCGACGAATTTGCCATCATCGTCTCGGGCCGCGATCCGGCAGCGGAAGGACCGCGGATGGCCGAGGCGGTGCTCCGGCAGGGCCGCAAGCCCTTCGTGCTGAACGGCCAGACCTGCATGGTCGGCACCTCCGTCGGACTGGCGATCTATCCCGACCATGCGGCCAGCGCCGACGAGCTGTTCGTCTCTGCCGACATGGCCCTCTACCGCTCGAAGGATCAGGGCCGCGGCCGCTGGCGCAAGTTCGACCCGAAGCTGCGCGCCGCCGCCGAACGCCAGCGGCAGATCGAGGCGGACGTGCTGCCGGCGATCGAACGCGGCCAGGTGGAAGCATGGTTCCAGCCGCAGGTCAGCCTCGACACCCAGCGCGTCACCGGCTTCGAGGCGCTCGTGCGCTGGCACCACCCGACGCTCGGTTTCATCGCACCGCCGGAAATCGTGGCGGCCGCGCATGCGGTGCATCAATCGGAGCGGCTGACGGCCGCAATCGCCGATGCCAGCTGCCGTCTGCTGCTCGACCTGCCTGGCCTTGGCCTGCCGGAAGCAACCGTTGCCGTCAACGTCTCGCCGCGGGAATTCGCCCTCTATTCGGTCGCCGACCTGCTGGATGCCACCGTCGCCCGCCACGCCATCGATCCAAAACTGCTGGAGGTGGAGATCACCGAGGAGGCGCTGCTCGACACGGTGATCGCCGGCGAACAGCTGAAGCGCCTCGAACAATCGGGCTTCGCGCTCGCCGTCGATGATTTCGGCGCTGGGCACTCCTCGCTCACCCGGCTGATCGATCTGAAGGTCGACCGGCTGAAGATCGACCGCGGCATCATTACCCACATCGCCAGTTCGCAACGCAACCAGGCCATCGTCTCCGCCCTCATTCGCCTGGGCGACGCCTTGTCGATGGAGATGCTGGCCGAAGGGGTGGAGACGGAAGCCGATGCCGAAGCCTTGCGCACGCTCGGCTGCGCGCTCGGCCAGGGGTATCTGTTCGCCCGGCCGATGCCGTTTGAGCGGATTGCCGGCTGGGTCGCCGAACGGCAGGAGAAAAAGACGCGCACGCGCCTGACGGGCTGACAGCCACCGCCTGCCCTACAGCCGCTTCAGCCCATAGGAAAAATGCGTGCCCGGTTCGAGCGTCAGGAATTCGAACTGCCAGCCATACTCGACGCAGAACCGGTTGACCGCCTGCACCACGCCGTAGACGACCGGCTTCACCACATTGCCGCTGCAGAAATCATGGCCGCAGATCCGCCCGTTGCGCTTCACCTTCGCATCGCACAGCACCAGCTCGTTCCAGCTGTTGGCATAGGAATGGTCGGTGTCGATATACACCCAGTCGAACGTGTCATCCGCGAAGTCGGCCAGTCTTTCGGTCGAACCGCCCACATGCAGCTGCACCTGCCCGGCGTCGATTGCGTCGGCGAACCGGCTGGTCACCCGCTCATAGCCCTCGTTGTAGCGGCTGAGGTCCCAGGCGTCGATGAGATGCAGCGTAGCCGGCCGGTTATGGGCGAGGATCTCGGCCGTATAGTCGCCAAACGCGACGCCGATTTCCGCCGCCACCCCGCCATGCGGCAGGCGGTGCAGCAGCTCGCTGCGGTTCGGCAGCACCCGGCAGTTTTCCGTATGGTGCAGGGACAGCATGGTGCGCGGCGTACTCATTTTCAGCGCCTGCCGCTTTTCAAGCGATAACATCGGTCCGGGTCACTCCGTTTCAGACCGCCCCTCACCTAGCGTCGAAACCGGGCTTGGCCAGAGCCGATGCTGCACCGCAGCGTTCAACAATCCGTCACTGGATGCCGGCTCTGTTCCCAATTTGTTTCGGCGCACCCTTCCATTTCCGCCGGACTCCCTCCATATTCCGGCCATGTCGAAAGCGCCGAAAACATCCCCGTCCAAGCCCTCCGGTTTCGAGGAGGCTCCGCAGTCCTCGTTCGAGGGCGCCCCCCTTTCCGGCTCCGTCGCCGACTGGGTGAAACAGCTGGAGGCGGAGGCGGAAGCCTCCTCCGTCGAAACCCAGCGCGAGATCGCCTCCAAGGCCGGCAAGCACCGCAAGAAGATCGAGATCGCCGCCCGCGAACAGGCGATCCGCGAGGCCAAAGACGAGGAAGCGGCCAGAGCGAAGGAGCAGGCAGCCAGAGCGAAGCGCAGCGGCCAAGCGGCCGCCGCCGGTCGTCCGGCGCCCGGCGCGGAGGCCAGCCCGAAGGGCGGTGCGGCCGTGAGCGCAAAGCAAACAGCCAAGAACACCACCGCCTCCAAAACCTCCCGCGGCGTCTCCATCGGCGCCTCCTCCGATCCGAAGACGCGCGCCGCCGCCGGCCTCAATCCGGTCGCCGGCATGGATGTCTCGCTGGAAGAGGCTCAGTCGCTCGCCCCCGGCGCCGTCACCGCCACCGTCGATGCGCTGGCGAAACTGATCGAGAGCGGCAATCCGCTGTTCAAGGACGGCAAGCTGTGGACGCCGCATCGCCCCGCCCGGCCGGAAAAATCCGAGGGCGGCATCCCGATCCGCATGGTCTCCGATTACCAGCCCGCCGGCGACCAACCGACGGCGATCGCCGATCTCGTCGACGGCCTGAACTCCGGCGAGCGCTCCCAGGTGCTGCTCGGCGTCACCGGTTCTGGCAAAACCTTCACCATGGCCAAAGTGATCGAGGCGACCCAGCGCCCCGCTGTCATCCTCGCGCCGAACAAGACGCTCGCCGCCCAGCTCTATTCGGAGTTCAAGAACTTCTTCCCCGACAATGCGGTGGAATATTTCGTCTCCTACTACGATTACTACCAGCCGGAGGCCTATGTGCCCCGCTCGGACACCTATATCGAGAAGGAAAGCTCGATCAACGAGCAGATCGACCGCATGCGCCACGCGGCGACCCGCGCCATCCTGGAACGCGACGACTGCATCATCGTCGCCTCCGTCTCCTGCATTTATGGTATCGGCTCGGTGGAAACCTACACCGCCATGACCTTCCAGATGTCGGTCGGCGACCGCATCGACCAGCGGCAATTGCTCGCCGATCTCGTCGCCCAGCAGTACAAGCGCCAGGACATCAACTTCGTCCGCGGCTCGTTCCGGGTCCGCGGTGACACGATCGAACTCTTCCCGGCGCACCTTGAGGATGCCGCCTGGCGCATCTCGCTGTTCGGCGACGAGATCGACAGCATCACCGAATTCGACCCGCTGACCGGCCACAAGACCGGCGACCTGAAATCAGTCAAAATCTACGCCAATTCGCACTATGTCACGCCGCGGCCCACGCTGAACGGCGCCATCAAGCAGATCAAGGAAGAGCTGAAGTTCAGGCTTGCGGAACTCGAAAAGGGCGGCCGCCTGCTCGAAGCCCAGCGCCTGGAGCAGCGCACCCGCTACGACATCGAGATGATGGAGGCGACCGGCTCCTGCGCCGGCATCGAGAACTATTCGCGCTATCTCACCGGCCGCCGCCCCGGTGAACCGCCGCCGACGCTGTTCGAATACATCCCCGACAACGCGCTGCTCTTCATCGACGAGAGCCACGTCTCCGTCTCCCAGATCGGCGGCATGTATCGCGGCGACTTCCGCCGCAAGGCGACGCTCGCCGAATACGGCTTCCGCCTGCCCTCCTGCATGGACAACCGCCCCTTACGCTTCGAGGAATGGGACGCCATGCGGCCGCCGACCATTGCCGTCTCCGCCACGCCCGGCGCCTGGGAACTCGACCAGTCCGGCGGCGTCTTTGCCGAACAGGTCATCCGCCCGACCGGCCTCATCGACCCGCCGGTCGAAGTCCGCTCCGCCCGCACCCAGGTGGACGACGTTTTGGGCGAAATCCGCGAGACGGCCCAGAAGGGCTACCGCACCCTTTGCACCGTGCTCACCAAACGCATGGCAGAGGATCTCACCGAATACCTGCACGAACAGGGCGTGCGCGTGCGCTACATGCATTCCGACATCGATACGCTGGAGCGCATCGAGATCATCCGCGACCTGCGCCTCGGCGCCTTTGACGTGCTGGTCGGCATCAACCTGCTGCGCGAGGGCCTCGACATTCCCGAATGCGGTTTCGTCGCCATCCTCGATGCCGACAAGGAAGGTTTCCTCCGTTCCGAAACCTCGCTCATTCAGACCATCGGCCGTGCTGCGCGCAATGTCGATGGCAAGGTCATCCTCTATGCCGACAACATCACCGGCTCGATGAAACGGGCGATGGAGGAAACCGCGCGGCGCCGCGAAAAGCAGATGGCCTACAACACCGAACACGGCATCACGCCGGAATCGGTGAAAGCCCGCATTTCCGACATCCTTGACTCGGTCTACGAACGCGACCACGTCCGCGCCGATATCTCCGGCACCGCCGGCAAGGGCTTTGCCGATGGCGGCCACCTCGTCGGCAACAACCTGCAGAGCCACCTCAACGCGCTGGAAAAGAGCATGCGCGACGCCGCCGCCGACCTGGATTTCGAAAAGGCCGCCCGCCTGCGCGACGAGATCAAGCGCCTGAAGGCCGTGGAACTGGCCAGCATGGACGATCCGATCGCCCGCGAGGAAACCAAAGCCCAGGAGGGCGTCCGCCGCAGCGCCGAAGCCACCCGCCAGTCGCTGGATCCGTCGCTGGCGCAAGCCGGCAGCAATGGCCCCTCACCCCAACCCTCTCCCCGCAAGCGGGGCGAGGGGGACCGAGAGGGCGCCTCCTCGACCCTTCTCCCCGCCGGCGGGGAGAAGGTGCCCGGCAGGGCGGATGAGGGGCAGCCGCAGGCCTCCTACTTCGCCAAACCCTCGCTCGACGACATGGGACCCGGCACCGACACGGCCAAACCCTTGTTCCGCAAGAACACGCTGGACGAAATGACCGTCGGCCGCACGGAAAAACCGATGCCGGGAAAACTGCCGGAAAAGCCGGTTTCCCCTTCTGCCCGTGGGGGAGAAGGGGCCCGAAGGGCGGATGAGGGGCAATCCCGCGACGACCCCCGCCCGCTCGTGCGCGGCAAAACCGGCATCGGCTCCTACGAGGACCCGGCCGAGGTCAAGCGCAAGGGCCGCACCAAGGGCAAGACGGGCCGACCGGGACGGTAACCACGAGTCCCTTCTCCCCTTGGGGAGAAGGTGCCCGGCAGGGCGGATGAGGGGCATGATCCCGTTTCAGATCGATAGCAACATTTTGCATTGAATTTGGAATTGCAGGGAAGCGCAACACATAGCTACGTCGAAATTGACTCGGCGATTTCAGCGTCTTTACTTATCGAGCGATCCTCCACAAGGCGTTTGCAGAGAATCTCGACTATGTAGGAAGCTTGAGATTCCAAGTCACCAGCAGGGTCGTAAGGAATACCTCCATACTTAGAGTCTTCTGAAAAATATCCAACAGACACATCAGAAAAACGAATTGGTATCACTTCATTTTTCCCAAATCGTTCTTTGAAATGTTCACTCTCAAACTTCGTCCAGATCCGCGTCGGGTAGCTTGAAGAGAGAAGAGCCACGACGTATTTTGCCTCACTTCTGTATATTGGAGCCAAATAATCTTCTACATTCTGTGATATTATTCTATGCTGCTCATCTTCATCATAAAAACAAGAAACCTCATTATCGCTCAACTTATCAAATATTTTCTTCGCTAGATGACGATCTGATCCAGCGAATGATAGGGCGAAATCAAAGCGGGAATCGAAGTAATCTGCCTTATAACCAACCTGCCTCGTGAAAACTCTCCAGATTATATTCCTAAGATAAAATATTAGCTTCGGATCTTCCACGCTGAGGACAGTTGTAGACTGCTCGAAGTGAAAATATGGTGTAAGAAGATCTCTTTTTTCGGGATCGTCAATTAGAACACGAAGCCATCCCTTGTCTATGACCTGGCTAATACTTCCCTTCATTCTCGGATACGCGATCATTGCATCAGACAAGTCTAGCGACCAATCGTCAGACTCGGACAGCCATCTTAAAATGTGCAAATATGGAGCTCGCCCCTCTCGCCGTAGCTTGGACCCGCGAGCAAAAGCTATCGCGGCATCTTTGAACTGTCTATTCAGGTCCGTCATGACGTCCTCAATGGCGACATTCAAAGAAGTCTTTATGGCGTAAGGCGAAGCTCCAGCTACCGTTTCCGTGATCTTGTCCAAAATGCACATTTTGTGGCAAAGCAGCTGAACAAGTTGAAAACTTCCTTGGGAACGCCTAGCCAATTCTTTAGGATCAGCTATGCGGACATTAAGCTCAAGCTCGCCTTTACGTATCACCTCCATTAGAAGCTCATCTGGATTCGCCTCAAGTCGAAAAACATCAAGCCTCAATCCAAGGTCATGCGCGAATTTTACGAGCTGGTTTCCTGCCTTATTGATGCCGATCAATATGAGCTTAGACTTACTATTTTCAGTATCGGCTAAAACCTTCATAAAATCGGAAAGATGAGACTTTAAGTCGTCATTCAACCTATGGAAGTCGTCAACTATCACCGTTCCGATGTCTGACATACTAGGTTCTGTTGACAAAGTATGGCAGCCATATCTTTGCGGCGGCCAGGGCAAGGAATGCTGCGAAGGATTTTCGGGTCTTGTCGTATCGGGTCGCGATGCGACGGAACTGCTTGAGGCGGTTGAACATCCGCTCTATGCGGTTTCGATCCTTGTATGCCCGGAAGTCGCAGGCAGGCGGGTTCTTCCGGTTGGCCTTCGGCGGAATGACGGGCCTGATCCCGTGGATCAGGAGTTCTTCACGCAGGAAATCGCCGTCATAGCCTTTATCGGCAAGGAACAGCCTCGGTTTGCCGACCGGTATCGCCAGCAGGTCCGGAACGGCGTTGTAGTCCGAAACCTCTCCGCCCGTCAGGATGAAGCCAAGAGGGCGTCCCTGACCGTCTGCTCGGGCGTGGATTTTCGTCGTAAAGCCGCCGCGTGATCGACCAAAAGCCTCCTGATAAGTCCCCCTTTAGCGCCCGCAGCCTGCGAATGGCCGCGAACCGTGGTGCTGTCGATCATGTGCTGCCAGTCATCCGTTAGCCCAAGTTCGACCAAGGTCTCAAGAAGAGCGTCCCACACGCCCTGTTCGGCCCAACGGCGAAAGCGTACATAGACCGAGTTCCACTTTCCGTAGCGCTCATGCATATCGCGCCAGGGGCAGCCGACCCGAAGAACATGCAGCATACCGTTCAGGTATCGTCGATTATCGTGCGAGGGCCGGGATTTCCTACCACGTTCGGTGGGTAACAGACCCTCAATGATCCGCCACTCCATATCCGTCAGGTCGCCACGAGCCAAAGCTGCCTCCTAAAAAGCAGTCTTGAATCATGCTTCCGCTGATTTGGGAATCCACTTTGTCAACAGGACCTAGGTAGCTCAGCAATCAACTCGACATCATCAGGTTTTCGTGCGCTCAGAGATAAGACAACCTGATCCAGCCCCAACTCCGAAAGAACCTTCGTCACAGTTGTGGTTTTTCCGATGCCTGAAGGACCTTCGAGGACCAAGCATCTCCCGGGCGTCCTGACCGAAACTTTGATTTCGTTATATTTCTCCGGGTGAACGAACGTAACCGTAGGAACCCCGGACAAGCGGTAGACGTCTTCTAAATTAGCCATTTCCATCCATATTCGCGACAGTTGAACAGATAGATGTTAAGTTGAACATCGTTAAGATAACTCTACCTGAGCGCACCCCCCAATCGAAAACTTCAACAGTGGGTTGATTTGGCTAGTTCAACAGCGATGATACGCAATTAAGCGAGCTATGCACGTCGCTGAGGGCGCTTGAGACTAAAGCGTGTCGCATTTATTCTGCCTCATATCCTGCTGCGCGGAAAAAGTTTCTGCATTCAGTGACGGAGAAGAGGCTGATGATGTCGCCGAGGGCTTGGGCAATCGCATCGAAGCTTCTGGCGGCTCGCTTTCGTAAGAGCGCCTTGAGCTTTGAGAACGCCATTTCGATGGGGTTCAGGTCCGGTGAATAGGGCGGCAGGAAGAGCAGCCAGGCGCCCTTCGCCTTGACCAGCTGCTCGGCTTTCTCGCTTTTGTGGAAGCCGACATTGTCGAGGATGACAACATCGCCGGGCGACAGTGTCGGCGCAAGCTGTGTTTCGATCCATGTTTCGAAGATGCGGCCGTTCATGGGCCCCTCGACGATCCACGGCGCGGTCAGGCCATGGCAGCGCAGTCCGGCGATGAATGTCTGCGTCTTCCAGTGGCCGAAGGGAGCGTAAGCCGCAAAGCGGCTGCCTTTGGCACACCATCCGGTGCGCTTTGTCAGACGGGTATTCGTGGACGTCTCATCGATAAAGATGAGACGGGACAACGCCTTGTTGAAGAACCGCTTTCGGCGGTTGATCCAAAGGTCACGCGCCTTGGCGATCTCCGGTCTGCGCTGCTCGCTTGCCTTGAGGCTTTTTTTTATTGCTGAGCCCAAGCTGGTGTAGAAACCGCCCGACGGTGGCGCGGTGGACGTCGATGCCGCGCTCGGCCAGTTCGAGACACAGTTCGTCCAGGGTCACTTCGCCATGCAGAGCAACGCGTTCTCTGATCCATTCCCCATGAGGCGAAAGTTTACTGCCAGGCGGATGGCCCTGTCTGGCGGGGCGAAGAGAACCAGAGGAACGATGCAGGATCATCATGTTGTTGACGAACCGGGGCGAAACCCGGAAATGCCGGGCGGCTTCCCGATTGCTATTGCCTTCGTTCACAAACGCAACGACACGCTCACGCAACTCTATCGGATGCGGCTTACCCATGGCGCTTCTCCTTCCATGGGCAAATGAATCATAAATCCAAACAAACCGGAATACCGAATCTGGTTTGGCGCGACACGCTTTAACGCCTATTCGATTACTCCTTCGCTTCCGTTGTGTAGATCCGCTTCCCCCGTCAGCCCCCCTCTGCCCTGCCGGGCATCTCCCCCACAGGTGGGGAGATCGCATCGCGGCGCCGCTTTCCCGCCCCATGACCGTCGCAATCGAAGACACCGCCCCGACCTCTCTATAGACCGAGCGCCCAACCACTCTGCCGATCTCACCCCGTGTGGTGGGGTGAGGAGCGGTTCGCGAAGCGAAGCAATCGATCCAGTGAATCGATTGCAGCGACGAACGCGGGCAGGACAGAGGGGGGTGCGCCACCCCAACGCGCTCGCCATCAGACCGACAACCCACTGTTCCAAAACGATTTTCTGCAGATCCTCGGGTCAAGCCCGAGGATGACGACAAAAAAGTTCATCCCCACCCCCAACACCCATGCCTACAATCCCCTCGTCCCGCAGCGGATACACCGGCAGGCGTGCCGGCGATGCGGGGCCGGTTCGGGTCATGGGGAAAAGACGCAAAGCCTCATGACCTGAGTCCGCCAACAGGGTCCCCCTCCGGCGACCGGGTGGAGGCAGTGCGCGTCGGACGTCAGCGCACCGTCTCCAGAGTTCCCAGCGCAGCGCGCCGGACGTGCCTCATGTGGCACACAAGGGGATGGAGGTCGAAGGGCGCATCGCCCGTTGTCCGCCCGCGTCGTCCGATGAGGAATGACGCCGGGAACGGCGATGGCAAACGTCACCCGTCCATCCATCCAGTCAGAGGGACCAAACCGGCGGATAAAAATGCCGAACGGGGCGCTGAGAGGTGCCACATATAAAATACCTTACGAGGCAGCTTTCAGCGCCCCGGCCGATGCCATCTCCGAAGGGAGATGGAGAAACAAACGAGGATCACGCCACGGGCCGAAGGGTCGCGTGAACGGGAGCGGCTGCGCAACAGCCGGCGGAGGGATGACGGATGACGCGCGAGAAGATTGACACGGATATCGATTTCCAGTTCGTCATGCGCCGGACGATGGAGGCCCTGGCGGCCCCGGCGCTGGCCTGCGGGCAACGATCCTGCCGCCGCCATCGCCGCTGCACCGGCAGCGGACCGCAGGCGGCGGACTATCCCTGTCACAGGCGCGCGCCCCGCGCCGTCCTCGACCACATCGTCGCGAACGACGACCTGCAATCCGTCATTACGGACCATCTCCTCAAAGGCCAGTCGATCGATCCGCTGCAGGCGGCCGATCCCCACGCGGTCGCCATGGCCGTTACCCTCATTCTCCGCATGTTTCCGAAATCCCGCTGGCGCCGGTTGCGGCGTGCGCTCGCGAGCGCCGGCATTGCCTCGCCCTTGCCGTCGATGCGCAAGCCGAATCCGAAGCGACACAAAAACGCCGTGCGTTAAACCCCCGTCAACCCGGCCATGCCAGAACGGGTGTTTGCAAGCATAGTTGAAACTGCAGGAATACGATGATCGGCTTTATCAACACGCACAACCAGCCCGTCTACGTCAACCCGGCCCAGGTGCTCTATGTCACCGTCTACGAGGCCGAGGTCTCGATCATCGCGCTGGCGGTGATGGGCGGCTCCGGCAAACCGGTCTCCATCTATGTGCGCGGCAGCGTCGACGAGGTGCAGGCACGCCTGGTCAGCCGCGCCGCCGCCTGACGGGGGCCGCAAGGCGCTCAGCACGCCAGCCGGGAAGCGGTTCAGCCCGCCAGCCGGGCCGCGTCCGCCGCCGCCCCGCCCGCCGCCGCTTTCGGCCCGGCGGCGAGATCGACCGCGGCAAAGGCTTCTGCGATCAGCGCCGGCCCGACGCCCGCTTTCGTCGCCTCCGAGGACAGGATCTGCCGATAGCGCCGGGCGCCGGCAAAACCCTGGAACAGGCCGACCATGTGGCGCGTGACATGGTGCAGCCGCCCGCCGCCCGCCATCACCCGCTCCGCATAGGCCATCATCGTGTCGCGCAGCATGAGCCAGTCGAACGAGGGTGTCCCTCCCTCCTGCGGGGAGGGATCAGGGAGGGGTTTTTCGCCATAGATCGCCGCATCGACGCCAGTGAGCAACCCGGCATTCTGATAGGCGGCGCGCCCCAGCATCACCCCATCCACATGCGAAAGCTGCGCCACCGCCGCGTCGAGATCGGCAATTCCGCCATTGATGCCGATGAAGGTGCCCGAAAATTCCCGCTTCATCGCATGGACGAGCGCGTAATCGAGCGGCGGGATTTCCCGGTTTTCCTTCGGCGACAGCCCCTGCAGCCAGGCTTTTCGCGCATGGATCCAGACCGCGTCGCTGCCGGCGTCGATCACCCGTGCCAGGAACTCCGGCAGCACCTGCTCCGGCTGCTGATCATCCACCCCGATGCGGCATTTGACGGTGACCGGCAGCGCCGTCACCCGTTTCATCGCCGAAACGCACTCCGCCACCAGCGCCGGCGTCTTCATCAGGCAAGCGCCGAACGTGCCGCTCTGCACCCGGTCCGACGGACAGCCGACATTCAGGTTGATCTCGTCATAGGCAAACTCTGCCGCAATCCGCACCGCCTCGGCAAGCTTTGCCGGATCCGACCCGCCCAGCTGCAGCACGACCGGATGCTCCGCCGCATCATGCCCCAGAAGCCGCGCGCGCGGCCCATGGATGATCGCATCCGCCACCACCATCTCGGTAAACAGCACCGCCCGCCCCGACAGCTGCCGGTGAAAATACCGACAATGCCGATCCGTCCAGTCGATCATCGGTGCGACGGCAAAAACGGGAGCATTGAGATGTTTGATGTTTTGTTTTTCAACAGTCACTTACGGCGCTTTCTTCATCGTCTCGCTTCCTCTGGTTCGGGGCTATGTCCGCCGATTGAAGCATGGAGGCAGGATGGCGTGACTTATCACGAGACCGAGACCTTTGACAGCCGCCCTGCGGCTGCGGCCTGGATTTCAGCACGCGGACCGGGGCCAACGACATCGCCGAGGCAGCCGGGGTTACCGACGAGCAGCGAGCCTTTGCCCCGGATGGCGGCGCTCAAGGCTGTCTCTCTATCGTTGAGGCCATTTATTCGATTGATCGTATCAGCGACAGGGTTCAACCGGTAGTCAAACTTGCCTGTTGCGCGTGTTCGCTTGTATCCTTCTCAGCGGGAGGAAGCGCGCGACGGGGAGGTCGGGCGCGAAACGTTCTATGCTTTCAGGCCACAATCTCTATCTCGTGGCGCTTTCCCTCGCGATCGCGGTTCTGGGCGGGTATACCGGTCTTGGGCTCGCGGGTCGCATCCTGGGCAAGACCGATCTGCAACGCCGCGCACTTCTGGTGGGGGCGACCGTCGTTTTGTCGACCGGCATCTGGACGATGCACTTCATCGGCATGCTGGCGGCCCCCTTGCCCGCCGATACCGCCTACCTCGTCCTGCCCACCATTGTCTCATTTCTGATTTGTGCGCTGGTGGTCGGGATGTCGATCTTTTTCGTCGTCGGCAGTCGGCCCGGGACGTTGGGTACCGCACTTGCAGCGCTTCTGCTCGGCGTCGGCATTTGTTCGATGCATTATGTCGGCATCCATGGGCTGGCGGGCCCTTTCACCATCGAGCATGATCCCTGGAAAGTGCTGCTGTCGGTGGTGATCGCGATTGCCACGGCCTATGGCGCGCTGCGTATTTTTCTTGATCCGCAAGTAGGCCTACGGTTGGCCATCTCGGCCGTCGCCTTCGGGCTTGCCGTATCGGGCATGCATTACACGGCCATGTGGGGCATGCACGTGGTCCCCGCCAGCGCAGGCCATGACATGGCAATGATGGCGGCGAGTTTGCAGATGTCTTCGCAATTGGTCTCGCTCGTCGTCGCCTGTCTCTGTTTTCTTGTCACGGCGGGTTTCCTGCTGTTTCTGCTGCCCGACCAATGGGGCCGCGCCGACAGTCCGCCCGCACTGAACTCTACCGAAGGGGCCGAAATTGCCGTGCCTCGTGCGATGGAGCGCGAAGCGTCACCTATGCAGCCGCAACCCGGCAGGATTGAGCGCATTCCGGTGGAGAGCGGCGGAGCGACACAATTCATCCCGGTGGGTGACGTGCGGTCGATAAGGGCGGACGCGCATTACACCTGGGTACACGACGGCCACCGCGAACGCATGTGCGGCTGGTCGATCTCGGGGGCAGAGGCAGCGCTCGACCCCACCATTTTCATTCGCGTGCATCGCAGCCACATCGTCGCCCTGCCGCATGTGACGCTGGTGCGCAAGGAAGGCGACGCTGCCGTCGTGGAGCTCGACGGAGCCAATCCGCATCAGGCGCCGGTGAGCCGCGCACGGGTCGCGGAGGTCAAAGCGCGGCTGGGACTAACCCGCAGCAGCGCCGTCTAATCCAGATCTGCAGATAGGTAAAAGAGACTGACGCAGTTGGTGCGTCGCTCACCGCCGTTCGTGCGAAAAGCCGCGGTTCGTGATGTCGGTGCCCCGTCTGTCTTGCTGAAAACAGGGATGCGCCACAGGCTCCTCCAACACCCGCGTCGGGAGCGCGGCGTGCCCATCATCTGGAGGAGAAGATGATCCCGGGTTCTTTCGACTATCATCGCCCGTCAAGCGTGGCGGATGCGATCAAGCTATTGGCCGACCTCGGCGAGGAGGCGCGACCACTTGCAGGCGGCCACAGCCTCATCCCCATGATGAAGCTGCGCATGGCCTCGCCGGAACACCTTATCGATCTGGACGGGATCGAGGCACTGAAGGGTGTCCGTTATGTCGATGGCGAGATCGTCATTGGTGCCATGACGACCCAGCACGACCTTTTGCAATCTGCTGACATCGCGCAATCGTTGCCGATCCTGCATGAAGCGGCCAAGCTGATCGCTGATCCGCAGGTGCGCTACTGCGGCACGATCGGTGGCAATGTCGCCAATGGCGATCCCGGCAACGACATGCCGGCGCTGATGGTGACGCTCGGAGCCACGTACCAGCTCGAAGGTCCGAACGGGGCCCGTGACGTCTTTGCCCGCGACTTCTACGAGGCTGCCTATTTTACCGCACTCGAACCGGGCGAGATCCTGACTTCGGTGTCAATCCCGTCGAAGACGCATGGCCATGGCTACGCCTACGAAAAGCTGAAACGGAAGGTGGGCGACTACGCCACTGCCGCCGCCGCCGTGGTGCTGACGATGGAGCGCGACAAGGTCGCGTCCTGCGCGATCGGCCTTACCAATCTCGCCAATACACCGCTTCTGGCCGACGATGCCGCGGCCTCGCTGATCGGCACCCGCCTTGATGAGACATCGATCGCCTACGCCGTAGACCTCGCCCGGTCGATCATGGCACCGGCGGCCGATGGTCGCGGCCCGGCCGAATACAAGATCCATGTCGGCGGCATCATGGTCGCCCGCGCGATCAAGCGCGCCGCCGCTCGCGCAGCCTGAGGAGAGCAAGATGGCGAAGACGCATATCAGGATGACAGTCAATGGCGCCGAGGTCGAGGGACTGGCGGAGCCGCGCATGCTTCTCATCCATTTCATCCGTGAGACACTGTCGCTCACAGGCGCCCATATCGGCTGCGAAACATCGCACTGCGGCGCCTGCACCGTCGACATCGACGGACGCTCGGTCAAGAGCTGCACCGTTTTTGCCGTGCAGGCCAATGGCGCAGACATCACCACGATCGAGGGCATGGCGAATCCCGACGGAACGCTCTCGGCGCTGCAGGAAGGCTTCCGCATGATGCATGGCCTGCAATGCGGCTATTGCACGCCGGGCATGATCATGCGCGCCCATCGGTTGCTGCAGGAAAATCCGAACCCGACGGAGGAAGAAATCCGCTTCGGCATCGCCGGCAATCTCTGTCGCTGCACCGGCTATCAGAACATCGTCAAAGCGATCCAATACGCGGCCGCCAAGCTGAACGGCGCCGATTTCCAGGAGGCTGCGGAATGAACGACCTGACACCAACACGCGAACAGCGCGAAGCCCGTCTTGAAGGCATGGGCTGCAAACGCAAGCGGGTCGAAGACGTCCGCTTCACCCAGGGCAAGGGGAATTATGTTGATGATGTGAAGCTGCCCGGCATGCTGCACGGCGATTTTGTCCGCTCGCCGCATGCGCACGCCCGCATCAAGTCGATCAATACCGAAGCGGCGCTGAAAGTGCCGGGCGTGCTGGCGGTGCTGACCGCCGAGACGCTGAAGACAGTCAACCTCGCCTGGATGCCGACGCTCGCCGGCGACGTGCAGATGGTGTTGGCCGACGGCAAGGTGTTGTTCCAGAACCAGGAAGTCGCCTTCGTCGTTGCCACCGACCGCTATGCCGCCGATGACGGTATCGCTGCGGTCGAAGTGGACTATGAGCCGCTCGACGTGCTGGTCGATCCCTTCCAGGCCATGGCGGACGATGCCATCGTGCTGCGCGAGGATCTCGCCGGCAAGACCGTGGGCGCACACGGCCCCCGTAAGCATCACAACCACATCTTCGAATGGGCGGTTGGCGACAAGGATCTGACCGACGCCGCCTTCCGCAAGGCGGATGTGACAGTGAAAGAGATGATTTCCTATCACCGCACCCATCCCTCGCCGCTCGAAACGTGCCAGTGCGTCTGCTCCTTCGACAAGATCAAGGGCGAGCTGACCATCTGGGGCACGTTCCAGGCGCCGCATGTGATCCGCACCGTCGTCGCGCTGATTTCCAAGATCCCGGAACACAAGATCCATGTCATCGCCCCGGATATCGGCGGCGGCTTCGGCAACAAGGTCGGCGCCTATCCCGGTTATATCTGCGCAGCGGTCGCCACCATCGTGACCGGCAAGCCGGTAAAATGGGTCGAGGACCGGATGGAAAACCTCACCACCACATCCTTTGCCCGCGACTACCACATGACTACGGAGATCGCCGCCACCAAGGAGGGCAAAGTAACGGCGCTTCGCGTGCATGTCCTTGCCGATCACGGAGCCTTTGATGCCTGCGCCGACCCGTCCAAATGGCCGGCCGGCTTTTTCAACATCGTCACGGGTTCCTATGACTTCCCGGTGGCACATCTCGCCGTCGATGGCGTCTACACCAACAAGGCGCCGGGCGGCGTCGCCTATCGCTGTTCCTTCCGCGTCACGGAAGCCGCCTATTGCATAGAGCGCGGCATGGACATTCTCGCACAGAAACTCGGCATGGACCCAGCCGAGCTCAGGATGAAGAACTTCATCAGGCCCGAGCAATTCCCCTACCATTCTGCGCTCGGCTGGGAATATGACTCGGGCGACTATCATACCGCCATGGCCAAGGCGATGGAAACGATCGACTACGCCGGACTGCGACGCGAACAGGCAGAAAAGCGCGAGGCCTTCAAGCGCGGCGAAACGCGTGAAATCATGGGCATCGGCGTCTCCTTCTTCACCGAAATCGTCGGCGCTGGTCCGTCGAAGAATTGCGATATTCTCGGCATTGCGATGTTCGACAGCTGCGAGATCCGCTTACATCCAACCGGCGCCGGCATCGCCCGCATGGGCACCAAGAGTCAGGGCCAGGGCCATGAAACGACCTGGGCGCAGATCATCGCCACCGAGATCGGCATTCCCGCCGACGACATCATGGTCGAGGAAGGCAACACCGACACCGCACCCTACGGGCTCGGCACCTATGGCTCCCGTTCCACGCCAGTAGCCGGCGCGGCCATCGCCATGGCGGCCCGCAAGATCAAGGCCAAGGCGCAGATGATCGCCGCCTATCTGCTCGAAGTGCATGAGGACGATCTCGAATTCGACATCGACGGCTTCCGGGTGAAAGGTCTGCCGGAAAAATTCAGGTCGATGAAGGAAATCTGCTGGGCAGCCTATAATTCCGTGCCGCCCGGCATGGAGCCGGGGCTGGAGGCGGTCAGCTATTACGATCCGCCCAACATGACCTATCCTTTCGGCGCCTACTTCTGCGTAATGGACATTGATGTCGACACCGGTGTTTACAAGGTCAGGCGCTTCTATGCACTCGATGACTGTGGCACGCGCATCAACCCGATGATCATCGAGGGTCAGGTGCATGGCGGCCTCACGGAAGCCTTCGCCATCGCCATGGGCCAGGAGATCCGCTACGACGAGATGGGCAATGTGATGGGCGGCTCCTTCATGGACTTCTTCATTCCCACCGCCGTCGAAACCCCGCATTGGGAAACGGATTTCACCGTCACGCCCTCGCCGCATCATCCGATCGGCGCGAAGGGCGTCGGCGAAAGCCCGAATGTCGGCGGCGTACCGGCCTTCTCGAACGCCGTCAACGACGCCTTTTCCTTCCTCGGCGCAACCCATATCCAGATGCCGCATGATCACTGGCGCAACTGGAAGGCCGCGCGCGATCTTGGCGTGGCGGCATAGGGAGGCCAGGGTCGTGCCTGCTCGTTGCACGTTCCTCCTTGGGTGTCCCCGCTCTGCCCTACCGGCCATCTTCGCCTCATGCGGGGAGATGGCTGGCGGCAAAGAGCGTACGGTACCGCTTGCCTCTGGAAGGCGCGCGCCATGACTCCTCTCAGCCGCTCAGACATCGCCTCTCGCCTCGTCGCCGCGGGCTATATCCCCGACACCGACCTGACCACCGCCATCCAACTGATGCGGATGCTGGACCGGCCGCTGCTGCTCGAAGGCGAGGCCGGCGTCGGCAAGACGTCGGTGGCGACTGCACTCGCCGAGGTTCACGGTGCGAAACTCATTCGGCTGCAATGCTATGAAGGTCTGGATCAGGCTGCAGCGCTGTATGAATGGAACTATCAGCGTCAGTTACTGGCGATTGAGGCCGGTCGCGGCCGCGATGCCGATGCGCTTGCCGACGACGTGTTCTCCGAAAAGTACCTCTTGGAGCGGCCGCTGCTGAAGGCCATCCGCATGCCCTCGCCGCCGGTGCTGCTGATCGACGAGATTGACCGCGCAGACGAGGAATTCGAAGCCTTTCTCCTCGAACTGCTGTCCGATTATCAGGTGACAATCCCCGAACTCGGCACGATCCGGGCCACGTCGATCCCCCTCGTCGTGCTGACATCCAACGGAACGCGCGAACTTTCCGATGCCCTTCGCCGCCGCTGTCTCTATCATTATGTCGATTATCCCGACGTTGATCGCGAGGCGCGGATCATCCTCGCCCGGGTGAACTCCGCCGGAGCGTCACTGGCGCTTGCCATCGCCCGGATGGTCGAAGCGATCCGCAAGGAGGATCTGCGCAAGGTTCCAGGCGTCGCCGAAACGCTGGATTGGGCTGTCGCGCTGACCGGCCTTGGCGTCGAGACCCTCGGCGACAATCCGGAGATTGTCCATGAGACGCTGATGTGTCTGCTCAAAACCCGCGAGGACCGGTCTCGGATCACGGCTGAAGTGACCACGCGTCTGCTCGGGAGGGTCGCATGACCTGCTGCGGAACGCCCCTCACGCCAGACGAATCCGATCACGTCAATCGACTGCTCGCCGAACGTCTCGCAGCCTTCCTCGCCACCCTGCGCGACAACGCCTTCGCGATCGGCCTCAAAGAGGCGCAAGATGCGGCACTGTTGATGGCGAACGGCTTCAGCTCCGCACCGGCGCAACTCCGCTCCGCGCTCAAGCATCTGCTGACCAGCAAGCGCGAGGAGTGGCAACGTTTCGACGGTCTCTTCGATGCCTTCTGGCTCGGCAAGCGCGTCAAACGCCGAAGCCTGGTTTCGTCGAGCGCTGGCCCCGAGGCCAATCCGGCCATGAAATCGCTCGCCGACCGCGCTGCCAGCACCTCGCAGGCGGGCGGTGCCGATCAGGTGCCAGCCGTGAGCGAAACCGAAGCCGAGGGTGGCGCAACCGGTCGCATGGAGGGCGCGTCGGCGATCGAGACGCTCGACCGCACCGATTTTCGCAAACTCTCAGACCCCGATGACATCGCCCGCGCCCATGCCATCGCCGCCCGCCTCGCCCGGGTGATGCGCACGCGGCTGACGCGGCGCGACGAGATGCGAGCCAAGGGCCGGCGGCTCGATCTCCGCGGCACCATTCACGCCAATATCAGCCATGGCGGGGCGCCGATCGATCTCGTCTGGCGCCGGCGCAAGACCAAGCCGCTCCGGCTTGTGGTGTTGCTGGATGCATCGGCATCCATGCAGGCCTACACCGGCGTCTTCCTGCGCTTTATTCATGGCATGCTCGACGAGTTCCGCGAGGCCGAAGCCTTTCTGTTCGACACCCGCCTCGCCCATGTCTCTTCGGCGATGCGCGAACGCGACCCCGCCCGCGCGCTTGATCGCCTCGGCCTGATGGCACGCGGCGCGGGCGGCGGCACGCGCATCGCCGAAAGCCTGGGCGCCTTTAACCGCTGGCATGCGTCCCGCGTCATCCATTCCCGCACCTGCGTGATGATCGTATCCGATGGCTACGAGACCGGCGACGCCGCAGCGCTCGGGCAGGAGATGGCAGCACTGGCACGCCGCTGCCGCCGCATTGTTTGGCTCAATCCGATGCTGGGTTGGGATGGATATGAGCCCCGCGCCGCCGGCATTCGCGCCGCGTTGCCTTACGTCCAGCTGCACGCGCCGGCCCATACGCTGGCCTCTCTCGCAGACCTCGAACCCTATCTCGCCCGCCTGTGAGGTTAAAACAATGACCGTACACGTCGATGTCTTGGATATCATGTCGAAATTGAGGGCCGCCGAGGAGAGTTTCGCGGTCGCGACCGTGGTGCGCACCGTTTCCGTCACCGCGGCCAAGGCGGGTGCCAAGGGGGTGATCCGCCCGGACGGGACCATCGTCGCCGGCTGGATCGGCGGCGGCTGCGCCCGCGCCGCGGTGCTGAGAGCGGCGCGACAGGCGCTGGCCGATGGCCAGCCGCGCCTCGTGTCCATCCAGCCCGAGGATCTGCTCACGCATCAGGGCCTGAAGGGCGGTGAGGAGCGCGACGGCGCAACCTTTTTCGTCAATGGCTGCCCCAGCCAGGGCACGATGGACATCTTCATCGAGCCGGTGCTGCCGAAGCCGGCTCTGGTCATCCTCGGCGCAAGCCCTGTGGCACTGGCGCTCGCAGCCCTTGGTCGCCAGTTCGGCTATCACGTCGATCTGGCGGTGCCGCGCGCCGACCTGACGTCCGTTCCGGACGCCGACCGCGTGACCGACGGCTTTTCGCTGCCCGGGCTTGAGCAGGGCAAACGCTATATCGTGGTGTCAACGCAAGGCCGGGGAGACCGTGCGGCGCTGGAAACGGCGCTCGGATGCGAGGCGGAATATTGCGGCTTCGTCGGCAGCCGCCGGAAATTTGCAACCCTGACAGAGGCGATCCGTCAGGCGGAACCTGCGATCAGCGACGAAGAAGCCCGGCGGCTCAGCAAGATCAAGGCGCCCGCCGGGCTCGACATCGGCGCCATCGCCCCGGACGAGATTGCGCTCTCCATTCTCGCTGAAATCGTCGCGGTCAGGCGCGCGCGCCAGCGGGCGGAACTCGACAGTCACACACAGAACGCTAAACGGAAGGAATAGACATGGATATGAACGGCAGCGAAATCATCGCAGCACCCGTCGATACGGTCTGGCAAGGGCTGAACGATCCAGACATCCTGCGGGCGTGCATTCCGGGCTGCGAGGCGCTGGAGAAGAGCTCCGACACAGAGATGACCGCAACGGTCGTATTGAAGATCGGTCCGGTGAAAGCGCGCTTCGAAGGCGCGGTGCAGCTTTCCAATCTCAATCCGCCCACGTCCTACACGATCTCGGGCGAAGGCAAGGGCGGCATGGTTGGCTTCGCCAAAGGCGGCGCCGACGTGACGCTGACCGCGCAAGCCGACGGAACCACCCTGTTGACCTACACGGTCAAAGCCGACGTCGGCGGCAAGATCGCCCAACTCGGCGCCCGCCTCATCGACTCCACCGCCAAGAAACTGGCGGCACAGTTCTTCACCAGTTTCGGCGAGAAAGTGTCGGGTGCAGCGCAGGCGGCGTGAGGAGACGGTCTTGGTCGGCCAGTGCCAGAGCCGAGTTGTATGGTGCCATCAGCTGTCATTGGCGATCATCACGGCCATATCGAGAAGAACCCTTGCACCCGCCGTCACCTGTTCCGGGTCGCACCATTCCTTTTCGCTATGGGAAATGCCGTCCCGGCAGGGCACGAAGATGATTGCCGTCTGGCAAAGGTGGTGCATCGACAAGGCATCATGCGAGGTCAGTGTCGGCAGGAGCATAGACGCGTAACCGAGCTGACTGGCAACCTGCATCACCTGGCCCGACAGTTCCGGAGAAAGATCGACGCGCTGGCGATAGTGGGAGGTCGTCGCATCAATGGTGAGCCCGGTCTCCTCGGCAATCCGCTGGCTTGCAGCTTCGATGCGCTCGATGATCCTCGCACGACCCTCTTCCGTCGTATGGACAGCCACATAAGAGAGCTTGCTGAGATGCGGAATGTTGACGCGGTTGTTCGGCCAGTTGCGGATCACCGTCGCGCTGACCATCCCCTCCGGTTCGTTATCCGCACCAATCGCCTCGATTTCAAGGATGAGCCTGGCGGCGGCCACGAGTGAATTTCTGCGCTTTGACATGGCTGCCGTCTGCGAGTGACCGTTCTCGCCATGGATATCGATGAAGCCGCTGCATCCCCAGGAACTGTTGGAGACAGCAGCAATCATTGCGCCCGCCTTCTCCAGTTCCGGTCCCTGCTCGATATGCAGTTCGAGATAGGTGTGCACAGGGCGACCGCCGACCGGCAACGACCCCGCATAACCGATGCGCGCCAGTTCATCGCCCAGCACCGTTCCGGCATCGTCCCGGCACTTCAAGGCCTGGTCGAGAGGCAGAAGCCCGGCGAACACACCCGAGCCCATGACGCCTGGCTGGAAACGTGCGCCCTCCTCATTGGTGAAGTTCGCGATCTCGATTGCCCGCTTCGTCGTGACGTTGGCTTCGTTCAAGGCGCGAACCGTGGCGATCCCGGCGAGCACGCCCAGGACACCGTCGAACTTGCCGCCCGGCATCTGCGTGTCGAGATGGCTGCCGATCATCAGCGGCGGCAAAGATGGGTCGCTCCCTTCCCGCCGTGCGAACATGTTGCCGATCGCATCGACGGTGACGGTCAGCCCCGCCTCGTGTGCCCAATGGCGAAACAGGTTCCGTGCCTCGCGATCCGCATCGGACAGCGCCGGACGAAAGCTGCCGCCGCCCGGCGTTTCGCCGATCGCGCCCATGGTCATGATATCGACCCACAGGCGGTTAGCGTCAATCTTGGGCAAAGCAGTCATGCGTCTTGTCCTTTGGCGATACGGATAGGCGGTGGCGGGTGAGATCAGGTCGCCTCGTGCAGCACCTCTTCGAGTGTCTCCAGGAAGATGTCGGCATGCTGTTTGCCGAACGGCAGCGGCGGGCGGATCTTCAACGTGTTGCCGTGAATGCCGGCGGCGCTGATCAGCACGCGTCGCTCGCGCATGCGGTTGACGACGGCAAGCGACAGCGCTCCGTCGGGCGCGCGGCTTTCACGGTCCTTGACGAATTCGAGGCCGAGGAAGAGGCCTGCACCGCGCACGTTACCGATCGCGTCGAATGACTGCTGCAGCTTGTGCATACCCTCCAGCATATAAGCACCGGTCAATGCCGCATTGCGCATCAGGTCCTCGTCGCGGATGACGTCGAGCACGGCACTGGCGGCGGCAATCGACACGTGGTTCGCGCCGAAGGTGTTGAAATAGCGGATATCTCGACCGAAACGGTCCTGCACCTCGTCCTTCATCACCGCAGCGGCAATCGGCAGGCCATTGCCCATCGGCTTGCCCATCACGGCAATATCCGGAACGATGCCGTGGCGCATGAAGCCCCACATATGCGATCCCGTGCGGCCGAAACCCGGCTGCACTTCGTCGGCGATATAGAGCGCACCGGCCTGATGCACGACTTCCAGGGTCTGCTTCAAAAAGCCGGCCGGCTCGGAGAAAATGCCATCGGTCGAAAAAATGCTATCGGCAATGAAGGCGGCGGGTTTGATGCCACGACGCACCATGAAGGCGATCGCCTTGGACACCTCCTCGGCGAAGGCCTCAGCGACGTCTCTGCCCTCGGCACGATAGGCATCCGGTGCCGGCACGGTGATGACGTGCATACCGAGCGGCATGTTCGGCCCGAGCGACGGCGAGAGCGACGCGGTGACGCTTGTGGTACCGTGATAGGCGTTCTCGGTGATGATGATGCCGGTTCCGCCCGTATAATAGCAGGCGAGCCGGATTGCGAGATCCACCGCCTCGCTGCCGGTGCAGCAATACATCACCCGGTTCAATTGATCTGGAAAGGTTGCCAGCAGCTTTTCGGAATAATCGAGGATCTTTTCATCGAGATAGCGTGTGTGGGTGTTCAGCACTGCCGCCTGCTCCGCCATCGCCGCCACGACACGCGGATGGCAATGGCCGACCGAGGGCACGTTGTTATAGGCATCGAGATAAGCATTGCCGTCCGGATCGTAGAGCCAGACGCCTTCGCCTCGCACCAGATGCAGCGGGTTCTCGTAAAATAGACGGTAGGAGGGTCCAAGCATCGCCTGGCGCCGCTCGATCATCGAACGCTCTCGCTCTGGTAGGCTGCCGAGACGCGCGGCGTCGAAGCCGTTGATCATCGTGGTGGCTGGCTTGTTCATGGTCGTTTCCTGATCGAATGTTATCTGCGGCAAGCAGCCGCCAGGCGCGCCATTGCCTCATCTCTCGATATGGCATCGAGTCGGGCGAACTGCGCCCAGACCGTCGGGCTGTTGCGGGTGTAGAGTGCCCGGTGATCCGGAAATAGCGTGCTGCGCCATTCTGGTATCGCAAGCCGCATCAGCATGCGCGTGACGATTGCCGGATAAAGAAGCGAGATCTCTTCGTCGGACAGCGTCTTTTCCGTGCGGTAACCGCGCAGAAAATCGCACATCGCCTCGACCGGATGCTCCGCGTCCCCCATCTGGTAGGCAGCCGCCACGGCAACGTCGAACAGAAGCGGAGCATGAACCATGTCGCCGAAATCGATGATGCCACTGATCGTGTCCGGATCCTCCGCGCTGACGAGGATGTTTTCCATATTGAAATCATTGTGAATGACCTGCGCCGGCAGGTCCGCCATGCGCGGCAAGATCAGACGCTCGAAATCGTCCATGCCGCGTTCGAGCCGCGCACGCTGGGCCGCATCGCCAAAAGCTCCGAAGAGGTCGCGGATGCCTGCAGCATGTTTCATGTCCCAGGTGATGCGATGACTGGCCGCCTCGTGAGAAAATCCTTCCAGTGCCTTCTGCAGACGTCCCAACAGCACCCCGACGCGACGGCGCTGGAGCGCCGACTGCGGCTGCGATTTCTGCGCCACACCGGGAACAAAGGTGACCATGCGCACACCGCGCGTCCCGCCGTTGTCGTCGGTCATGCGGAAGTCCGCCTCGCCATCCAATGTGCGGATGATCCTCTGGACCGGAATGCCGGGATCTGCGGCCTCCACATGCAGAAGCGCCTTGCTGTGCATGCTTGTCATCGCCGGCGGCTCCGCCGGGTTGAGTACCTTGAAGAGATACTGCGTGCCGTCGTCGAGCGTCAGCCGGTAATTGCTGTCCTTCTCTCCCCACAGCCATTCTGCCTTGCCGATGAGACCGTACTTTTCCCGTGCGATCCGCTCGGCCTGGTCAGGCGGCACGGCCGTCACACCTGTCTTTAGCTCTGCGCCAAGCCCGTTAGCCACCGCTTGGCTTGCCATTACGGCCATATCTTCCATCCCGATACTGCTTTTGATGATGGGGATGCGAAAGCGACAAGCCTCCGCATCCAGTCTCAGTTCAGACGATCCGCGGCGCGCCGAGAACCTCTTCCGGGTAGGCGGCCTGATAGGCGGCTGCCAGTTTGAGCACGATATCGTCACGATAACGCGGCCCGACGAATTGCAGACCGATCGGCAGGCCGCCGGCATCGAAGCCGCAGGGAACGGATACCGCCGGCTGCCCCGTCATGTTGAACGGATAGGTGAAGGGCGACCAGTCGGACCAGTCCTTGCCCTCGATGCCGCCCGGAAAATCGACGCCCGCCTCGATCGCCGTCACCGGCATGGTCGGCAGCATCAGGGCATCATATTTTTCGTGGAACAGCGCCATCGTCACCTTGAGATCGGCGCGCACCTGTTCGGCCAAGACATAATCGATCGCCGAATAGGTCTTGCCCTTCTCGTAGATGCGGATCAGGCCGGGATCCATCAGCCTCTTCTGCTCGTCCGTCGGATTGACCATCTCGACCGTACGAGCCTCCGCCGCGTACCAGAGGGCGAGCAAGGCATCCTGCGGATTGGAAAAGCCCGGATCGACCTCTTCGATGATCGCCCCCATTTCGGCAAGCCGTGCAGCGGCGCGCTCGACAGCGGCGGCAACATCCGGCTGAACCTTGGCATAACCGAGATTGCGGCTATAGCCGATCTTCAGGCCCTCGACGCTCAGACCGCCGATCGCCTTGTGCCAATCCGGCACCGGTGTCGGGCAATAGCCGTACATCGCCTTCGGCGTCGGCCCGGTCGTAGCGTTCATGAACAGGGTGGCGTCCTCGACGGTGCGGGTGAGCGGACCGCGATGGGCCAGTTCGAAGAGCGCCGTCGGCGTGTCGGACGGTATCCAGCCATAGGTGGGCTTGATCCCGAACGTGCCGGAGAAGGACGCCGGAATCCGGATCGAGCCTGCGCCGTCGGAACCCTCGTGCAGCACGCCCATGTTGAGGGCTGCCGCAACAGCCGCCCCGCCGGACGAGCCGCCGGATGCCCGGTCGGTGCGCCACGGGTTCAGCGTATTGCCAAAGGCCGGACCATGCGTGACACCCTTCCAGCCGAACTCGGGCGATGTCGTGGTACCGAGAATGGTGAGGCCCGCCGCCCGCAGGCGTTCCATGATCAGGAACTCCTTGTCCGACGGGGTGGTGGCACCCAGCGCCGAACCGCGTCGCCACGGGATGCCCTTAACCGGCGTCAGTTCCTTGATCGTCGTCGGTGCACCGTCGATGGGCGACAGCGGTTCGCCCTTCTTCCAGCGCGCCTCGGAGGCCTCTGCCTCGGCGAGCGCCAGTTCCGGCACCACATAGGCAAAGGCGTTGACGCTGGGATTGAACTCCTCGATCCGCGCAAGCGACGCCTTGGCCGCTTCGACCGGCGACGCCTTGCCCGAGGCAAACAGCGCGGAGAGTTCCGCTGCGGTCATCTCGCCGAGGTCCGTCTTTTCCATCATGCTCATCTCGTCATTCCCCGAAATTGTTAGGCGCGCGCAGCCTGGACCTTGTCGAGCGCGCGGCGGACAGCGCCAAACATGTCGTCGATCTGCTCGGCCGTGATGATCATCGGCGGGCAGAAGCAGATGGCCTCGGCGATGTTGCGCACGATCAGGCCTTCCTCCTCGCAGGCGGCGGACACGGCGGCTGCCGCATCACCAGCCTTGCCATCGGCGAAGGGCTTGATCTCGAGCGCGCCGAGCAGACCGATGCCGCGCGAGGAATGCGACAGCGGATGCTTCGCCAGTTCCTCCAGACCGGCGAGGAACTGTGCTTCCAGCCTCGCGACATTGCCGACGAGATCACGCTCCTCAATGATCTTCAGGTTCTCCAGCCCGACCGCAGTGGCGACGGGATGGCCGGAGGCCGTGTAACCATGGCCGAACACGCCGATCCGGTCCGACTCATCGGCTATCGGCTGGTAGAATCGGTCGTTCATCAGGATCGCGGACAGCGGCATGTAGGACGACGAGATCTGCTTCGACACGACGAGCACATCCGGCGCAATGCCAAGCGTCTCACAGGCGAACATCTTGCCGGTGCGACCGAAGCCGCAGATGACCTCGTCGGCCACCAGCAGGATGTCGTATTTCTTCAGGATCTCCTGAACGCCTGCCCAATAGCCGTCCGGGGGCACGAGAACACCACCCGCACCAATGACGGGCTCCCCCCAGAACGCAGCGATCGTGTCCGGACCTTCCTTGAGGATCAGATCCTCGAGGTCCTGAAGGATGCGCTTGGTGAAGTCCGCTTCGTTTTCGCCCTCAAGACCGAAATGGACGTAGGACGGGCAGGATGTATGCAGCATCCGGTCGAGCGGCAGGTCGAAGCTTTCGTGGTTGCGCGGCAGGCCGGTCAGCGATCCGGATGCGATGGTCACGCCATGATAGCCCTTGATGCGGCTGATGATCTTCTTCTTGTCCTTCTTGCCCAGCGCATTGGAGCGGTACCAGACCATCTTGACGGCAAGATCGTTGGCCTCCGAACCGGAGGAGGTGAAGTGCACCTTCGACATCGGCACCGGCGCGATTTTGATCAGCATCTCGGCCAGATCGATCGAGGGGCCATGGGTCTTGTAGGAGAAGGTGTGATAGTAAGGCAGCTTCTCCATCTGCGCCTTGGCAACCTCCGCCAGCCGCTTTTCGCCGAAGCCGAGCGCCACCGACCACAGGCCGGCCATACCCTCGATATAGCGCTTGCCGTGACTGTCAAACACGTAGATTCCGTCACCGCTCTCGATCACCAGACCGCCCGACTTCTCGTATTTGCGTAGGTTCACGTTCGGGTGCATCTGATAGGCCATGTCGCGGCCTTCCATCGAATTCGGCATGATCGTCATCGGGTTTTCTCCATTGAGCGGTTCGGGCGTGTCACGGCCCCTAATGATGGGTGACTTCGGACGGCCTCAGGCCGTCATCAGCGCTTCCTTTGCCCGACCGGGAATGGCCTCGATCAGGCTCTGCGTATAAGGGTGCCGGGGGGTCTCGAAGATCTCGCTCCCCGTCCCGAGTTCGACGACCTCGCCCTTCTGCATCACCATCACCCGGTCGCAGATCTTGGCGGCGACGCGAAGATCGTGCGTGATGAAGACGAGGGAAAGGTTGAGATCCTTTTTCAGCTGCCCCAGGAGTTCGAGAACCTGGGCCTGGATCGATACATCGAGCGCGGAGACTGCCTCGTCGGCAATGATGATCTCCGGTTCAAGCGCCAAGGCCCGGGCGATCCCGATGCGCTGCCGCTGACCGCCGGAAAACTCATGCGGGAAGCGGTCGGTCGCGCGTGGATCGAGCCCCACCATGTCCATCAGCTCGGCGGCGCGTACGAGCGCCTTTTTCGTGTCCTCCCCATACGCGATCGGGCCAGAGGCAATGATGCGCCCCACTTTCTCACGCGGATTAAGTGACGAATAGGGGTCCTGGAAGATCATCTGCATGCGCCGGCGCATGGCCCGAAGCGCCGCCCCCTTCAGATGCGCCATGTCCTGACCGCCCAGCAGCACACGACCGCTGGTGGGATCCTGCAGCCGCACGAGGCAGCGCCCGACCGAGGACTTGCCCGAACCACTTTCACCGACGATGCCGAGCGTCTCGCCACGCCCCAAAGTGAAGGAAACATCCTTCACGGCGTGGACATCTCGCGCCTTAGAGAAAAGCCCGCCGCCCATGTGATAGGTTTTGCAAAGCTTCTCCACCGCAAGCAGGGGCGCACGTGTCTCAACCTTTGCCGCCCTGTCGCCAGGGCGCGGGATCGCAGCAATCAACTTCTTCGTGTAGGGATGCTGCGGCGAGAACAATACCTCCTCTGCGGTTCCCTGCTCCACGATCCGGCCGAACTGCATCACCGTCACGTAATCGGCAATCTCGGCCACGACCCCGAAATCATGGGTAATGAACATCACCGCCATGTTGCGCTGCTTCTGCAGGTTTGCGATGAGTTGGAGGATCTGTGCCTGCGTCGTCACGTCGAGCGCGGTCGTCGGTTCGTCGGCGACCAGCACTTCCGGCTCGAGTGCCAGCGCCATGGCAATCATCACGCGCTGGCGCTGACCACCGGAGAGCTGGAACGGATAGCTTTCAGCCGCCCGCGCCGGATCCGGCAGGCCGACTTCGGTGAGGAGAGAAAGGGCCTTTTGCCTGCGCTCGCGTGGGGTCAGAAGGCCATGCGCTTCGAACACTTCCTCGATCTGTGCCTGCACCTTCATCAGCGGGTTGAGCGCCGACATCGGCTCCTGGAAAACCATCGCCACACGGCGCCCCCGAATGGCGTAAAGTGCTTCCGGCGGCATCGTCACAAGGTCATCGCCATGCAGCAGGATACGGCCTTGCGCTATCCGCACTGTATCGGGCAAAAGCCCCATCAGCGCATTGGCTGACATCGACTTGCCCGAGCCGCTTTCCCCGACCACACACAGCATTTCACCGGGAAAGAGCTTGAAGCTCACACGATCCACGGCGAAGGCCCGGTCGGCACCGTCGGGCAGCGCGATGCTGAGCTTGTCGATGAAGACGACCGGCTTTCCGCGCCCCTCCTCTTTCAACGCGCCCGGATGGATGACGGCGGGAGCGACGCTTTCGTCTGGCATGGCGAGATGTGTTGCGAGCGTGTCTGCCATGATTACCGTCCCTTGCGCGCAAGGCGCGGGTTGAGGGCATCGTTCAGCCCTTCTCCGACGAGATTGAGCGCCAGCACGGTCAACAGGATCGCAAGGCCGGGGAAGAAGCTGACCCACCAGGCCTGGCGAATGACGGTGCGGCCCGCGCCGATGATGTAACCCCAGGACATGATGTTGCGGTCGCCGAGACCAAGGAAGGACAGCGAGCTTTCGATCAGGATCGCCGCCGCCACCATCATCGACGCCAGAACGATGATCGGTGATAGCGTGTTGGGCAGGATCTGCCGCCAAATGATCGTCGCATGCGTCTGGCCCGAGAGGACGGCGGCCTCGACGAATTCCCGCGAGCGAAGCGACATCACCTCGCCGCGCAGCAGGCGCGCGACGGGCGGCCAGGAGACCACAGCGATCGATAGGATGATGGAGTAGATACTGGGTTGGAAGATTGCCACCAGAACCACCGCCAGCGCGAAACTTGGTACGCTTTGGAAGAATTCGGTGAAGCGCATCAGCACATCGTCCACCCAGCCGCCGAAATAGCCGGCAATCGCACCAATCGGGATGCCGATGAGAAGCGACACTACCGTCGAGACCAGGCCGACCAACAGAGACACCCGTGCGCCATGGGCAAGGCCCGCTGCAAGGTCACGGCCCATCGGATCGGTGCCGAGCACGAAGGCATCCATGGTGAAGGGTGGAATGAACGGCCGCTGCACCATGGCCCAGGGCGACTTGGTGAACACGAAGGGTGCAATGACGGACAGAACGACCACGAGCAGCAGGATGACGAGCCCGATCACCGCGCCGCGGTTCCGCGAAAAGCGTTTCCAGAAATCCTTCATGACGCCACCCTGATGCGCGGATCGACGAGGCGGTAGAGCACGTCGGTAATGAGGTTGAAGAACAGGACCATGGCGGCCGAGACGACGAAGACGCCGAGCAGCAGATTGTAGTCACGCTGCGACAGGGCATCGAACATCAATCGGCCGATGCCCGGCCAGGCAAAGACGGTCTCGATCAGCACAGCACCGCCGACGAGTTGCCCCGCCTGCAGACCGGCCAGTGTTACGACCGGCAGCAACGCATTGCGCAGCACATGGCGGCGCTGGATCAGACCGGAGCGCAAGCCCTTGGCCTTGGCCGTCTTGACGAAATCAAGCTTGCCGACTTCCAGCATGGCAGCGCGGGTCATGCGGGCATAGACCGCCATGAAGAACAAACCGAGCGTCATGGCCGGCAAGATGAGATGCAGGAGGATATCGAGGGAGCGGCCGAGGCCGGTATAGTTGGCCCCGACCGTTTCGTAACCGAAGCCCGGCAGCCAGCCGAGTTGCACGGAAAACAAAAGCACGCCCATCAACGCCAACCAGAACAATGGCGTTGCGTAGAAGATCAGCGCAACCAGGGAGATGATGGTGTCTGCCCATTTTCCCTGCCGGGCTGAGGCAAGTGCACCCGCCGTCACGCCAAGACCCAGCGAGATGACAAAGGCCGAGAGCGACAGCAACAGTGTCGCTGGCAGGCGTTCCCCGATCAGTTGCAGCACCGGCAACTGCTGGCGATAGGAATAGCCGAGATCGAGCTGGACGACAGAGGAAACGTAGATCCACAACTGGACATAGAGGGGCTGGTCGAGGCCGAAGCGTTCTCTCAGCTGTTGCAGAAAGGCAGGGTCTGCATCGCCGGCCTCCCCTGCCATCACGGCGGCCGGATCGCCCGGCGCCGCATGGATCAGGAAAAAATTGAGCACGGTGATGCAGATCAGGATGACGACTGCTTTCAGCAGCCGCCCCGAGATGAATCTCAGCATGGCAGGACTCCAACCCGATGTCTCAGATCTCAAAACAAGGCAGGCGGGGACGGATCCCCGCCTGGAAACAGCTTATTTCTTGATCCAGGCGTCACGCATGGATTCCGGCAGGCCGGAGGCGGTCGTCACGATGTCCTGAACCTTGCAGTTGTAGACCGTCGGGAAGCCGAGTTCGAGCAGCCAGGCAACCGGAACGTCTTGCTGCAGCGTCTTCTGTGCCTTGTCATAAAGTTCCTGGCGTTTCGTCGCCGGATAGGCGACAGCAGCCTCGTCGAACAGCTTGTCGAGTTCAGGGTTGGAATAGCCCTCGACATTGTTGAACGGATTGCCCTTGGCAATCTGCGACGTCTTGTAGTTGCGATCGACGCCGATGGCCGGGTCGCCATTCTGGTAGAGATAGGTGAAGGCGATGTCATAGTCCCAGTTGGACGTGCGCTGGTTCCAGCCGGCAACATCGGCCGATTCGATCTCGATCGGGATGCCGACCTCTTCGAGATTCTGCTTAACGGCTTCCGCCCAGCGCTGCCAGGTTTCACCATAAGGCAGCGGCAGGAGCTTCAACGCCTTGCCGTCATAGCCCATTTCTTTCAGAAGCGCCTTGGCCTTGGCGGGATCATGGGGATAATGCGGATCGACATCCTTGTAGAAGGGAAGCTTTGACGACAGGGCGCCGGTTGCCACCTTGCCATAGCCGTTCCACAAGACGTCCTTGGCGAATTCGCGATCCAGTGCATACATCACCGCCTGGCGGAACTTCACATTGTCCATTGGCGCCTTGCGATTGTTGAGCCACAGCCAGGAGAGCGGTGCGAAATATTCCCAGCCCTTTTCCGTCGTGCAGGTATTGGGCAGATCCTTCAGCCGCGGAATGTCGAAGTTTTCCACCGAACCGCCCGGAAGAATATCGACCTTGCCGGTCTCGAATGCGACGGAGCGCGAGGCGCCGTCCGGGATGACCTGGTAATAGAGTTCATCCAGATAGGGCTTGCCATTCACATAGTAGTCCGGGTTCTTGACGAGATGGATGTAGCTGCCGCGCTTCCATTCGTCGAACTTGAACGGACCGGTTCCGATCGGCTTGTCATTGGCCGGATTGGTGGCGTAGTCGGTGCCTTCGTAGATGTGTTTCGGGATGATCGGCATGGTGTAGAACGACAACCCGCGCATGAAGGCTTCGAAGGGTTCCTTCAGCTTGAACACCACCGTCTTGTCGTCCGGCGCGGTGACGCTTTCGACGTGGCTCATCAGGTTGCGATGACGCGGCTGCATCTTCAAGAGGTAGTCATTGGCGGAAAACAGCACGTCCGCCGAGGTCATCGGCTTGCCGTCATGCCATTTCACGCCTTCCTGCAACTGAAAAGTGTAGATCAGGCCATCGTCAGAAACCGTCCACGACTTGGCGAGCGACGGCATCGGCTTCAGGGTCTCGTCGTAGCGCAGCAACCCCTCATAGATATTGCCGCCGACGAGCAGCGCCGGGCCGTTCGTGGTGGTGCCGATCATGATACTCGGAGGCTCCGGCTGAACGATCAGGTTCAGCTTGCCGCCGGGAACGGCCTCAGCAAAGGCGGCTGTCGTTGTCGAAAGCAAGGCTAGGGATGCAGTAAGCAGTCGTCGCATGATGTTCCCCTTATGGATTTTCGTGTGCGTGCAGACTTCTCTTTGCGATGACACCGGCACAAACAATATACCGATATATCGATACATCATCTTGACTCTTGCCACACGCGGCTGTCAAGCAAGGCCCATGATTTTTTGCATAAAGCTTGGACTGGGTGAGCGGCCGCACAAAAAAACGTCACGCGGCTTCATCAGGAACCGCCGCCACGGAAAAGCAGCCAATCAGGAAAGGCCCTGCCAAGAATGACATTGACGACTGTTTTGGAGGCCAAGCCCCCTCACATCGCGCTGGTCAGCAGCACGCTTGATCTCAACTTCTTGAAGAACGCGTTCGAGACGAGCGGTCTGAATGTCCATCTCAGCCTTTATCCGGAAGACGGTTTCGATGCCGCCGATGTGGCCGTGGCCTGGAACCCTCCGCACGGCCTGCTGGCGACCATGCCGAACCTGAAGCTCATCCACAGCATTGCCGCCGGCCTGGACAACATCTTTGCCGATCCGCATCTGCCCCGCGTTCCGGTATGCCGTGTTGTCGACAGTCAACATGCGCTCGGCATGGCGGAATATGCGATATGGTCCGTCCTACTGTTTCACCGGATGATGGATCTGCATCTGCAAAATGCAGCCCTCAGGCTGTGGGAACGCCCCGAACAGATCGCCGCAAGGGACTACACAGTCGGCATTTTGGGCTTTGGTGCGATCGGACGCACGGTGGGACGTCGCCTGCATGCTCTCGATTACAATGTACGCGCCTGGGCACGCTCACCCAAGCAGGAAGCCGGCATTGCCAGTTTTCACGGCGACGATCAACTGCCTGACTTCCTGTCCGGCTGCGACGCGCTGATCTGCCTTCTTCCTCTGACGGATGCGACGCGCGGCATCCTGAATGCGGACCTCTTCGCCTCCCTGCCGCGGGGTGCCGCCGTCATCAACATGGGCCGCGGCGAGCATTTGATGGAAGCCGACCTACTGGCTGCGATCGAGAGCGGACATTTGCGCGGTGCGGTGCTGGACGTTTTCCTGCAGGAACCGCTTCCACAAGACAGTCCGTTATGGAGCCATCCGAAGATCTTCAAAACGCCGCATATCGCCTCCATGCCCAGCGTGCACGAAGTGGTGGTACAGATCTTCGAGAATGCCACGCGGGTTCTGACCGGCAGGGATCCGTTGAATACCGGTAGCCGAGACAGTGGTTACTGAGACGCGGGCGCCAGCATCAGATCCAGCTTAGACAGGTCGAAGCCCGGTTCCTGCACGATCAGGCCCGGCTGGTCGGCAATGACATATTCCACGACGGCCGCGATATCATCGAGATGCTGGCGCAGGAGATCGTGAGCATGGTTCGCATCTCCCACTCTGATCGCCTCATAGATAGCGCGATGCTCCTGCTCGACCTCATCAAAATAACCCGACCGCGGAATGGCGGTGCGCCTCACTCTGTCGAGCTGGCCCGTCGCGTTATGAATGGTCTGCCAGATGTCCGGAAATCCCCCCATGCGGCAGATGAGACGGTGAAAATCATTGTCGACAGCGAGAAAATGATCGTAGTCCTGCCGCTTGGCCGCATCGGCCTGCAGGTACATCAGAAGATCGAAATCACGATCGTGGACCGGATCGTAGGCGCGCGCAGCAAGCCGCACCATCCGCAACTCCAGGCTGGAGCGAATGAGGTGTCCCTCGATCACGCCGCGCAGGGAAATACTGTTGACGAAGGTGCCGCCGCTCGGCACCACCGTGACCAAGCCTTCCTGCGCCAGCCGCAGCACGGCCTCGCGCATCGGCGTGCGCGACACACCGAGTTGTGCACAGGTTTCCTTCTCGCTGATTGCGGCACCCGGCGACATGCGCATGGTGATGATGGCGTGACGGATGAAATTATAGGCGGCGAGAGCCTTGGGCTGGCCGGCGCCATTCGGGTTACCCTTATCCGGCAAAAAGTCAGACCATCGTACACTGTTGTTCATCTTCGTACCGCCTCCCTGCCGTTCAGCCACTGATCAGTTATACCGATATATCGCGGCACTCCCTAGCTGCTTCGGTACAGTTTGCAAGAAAATTTCAAATTTAAGATACAAATATATGCCTGCCAGAAAATGCGTGTCGCACGGCATGATGCAGGTCGGCGATCATAACACTTGGGCCGCAGCCTCTCCACATGGCACGATCATAGGCATTGGCCATTCCCGCGCACCCAAAGCGCTGCGTCCAGGGAGCGCATTTTTGCCGTTTGGTCGATCGTATTGATTTACGCCACCAGATCATCCACCTTGCGCGAAAGGTCGCTGACATAGGGATCGATGGAGAGATCCGAGCCGGTCGCATCGACCAGCAACTGGGTGGCGGATTTCGACCGTCCGAAGCGATGGACATTGTCGGTCAGCCAGGTTTTCAGCGGCAGGTAGTCGCCGGTCTCCAGTCCCTTTGTCACACCAGGCTCCCGGCATGCGGCCGCATAGAACTGCGAGGACATGATGTTGCCGAGCGTGTAGGTCGGGAAGGATCCGATCATGCCGGATGACCAGTGAACGTCCTGCAGAACACCCAGTCGGTCGCTCGGCACGTCGAGGCCAAGGGACGCCTTCATGTGATCACGCCAGATCGCCGGCAGGTCCGCGACGCGGATCGCGCCCGCGACCATGTCCGCCTCGATCTGTGAGCGCAGCATGATGTGCAGGTCATAGGTCAGTTCGTCCGCCTCGACGCGGATCAGGCCCGGCTGCGCCGCATTGACCGCACGCCAGAACGCGTCCGTCGTCACGTCGGACAACTGCTCGGGAAACTCTGCCTGCAGCGCCGAAAAATGCAGATCCCAGAACTGCCGCGAGCGTCCGACGCGGTTTTCCCACAGCCGCGACTGAGATTCGTGGACCCCAAAGCTCGCGCCGCCCACGGCATAAAGGTTGATGAAGTCGGTGGTGAAGGTGGAGCGTGAGAGGGACGGCGACACGCCCTGCTCGTACATGCCATGGCCGGCCTCATGCCAGACCGCGAACAAGCCGCCCGGCAGCCATGTCTCGCGGAACCGGCCGGTGATGCGCACGTCGGAACTCGTGAAGGAAATCTCGAAGGGGTGCACGGCATCATCAAGCCGACCACGGTCGAAGTCATAACCGAAGCGCGAGGCAATCCGGCTTGAAAACGCCCGCTGTCGCTCAACCGGAAAGGCGCGCTGAAGAATATCCTGGCGGACATCCGCCTGTCTCGCGCGTTCCAAAAGCGGGATGAGCGCGGTTTTCAGATCGCCATAAAGGGTGCGCAGCCGTGCCCAGGTCATCCCCGGCTCGTAGGTGCCGATCAGCGCATCATACGGATGATCGGCGTAACCGATGGCCGCAGCGATCTCACGCTGCATCTCGAGTGTCCGCTCCAGATAGGGCGCGAAGGCGGCAAAATCATCGGCCGCCCGCGCCGCGGTCCAGGCGCCCTGCGCCACCGTTTTCAGCTCCGCCGACGCGCGGACAAGCGAAGCAGGTATCCGTGCCAGAACGGCCGTCGCCGCGGCGGCCTGCTCCACGCTTGCAAGACGCCGATCGCCAGGACCGGCCCCGGCCAGTTCGGCTCTCGCATCCTCGATCGAACGCTGCAAGGCATCACCCGTCGCCATGTCGCGTGCAATTCCAACCAGCGTGGCGATCTGCTTGCTGCGCGCCTCCAACCCGCCCGGAGGCATCATGGTCCGGCTGTCCCAGGTCAGGAGGTTTACGGCACACAGGACATCATTGAGCCTTGCGACCTGCTCTTCGAATGCGTGGAAACCCATGATCGACCTATCCTGTTGACCGTGCCCGGCACGGTGCCCGGTATCGTGACCGCCTCGACAATTTCCTGTCCGTCAGATCACTGGCTTCTCCTGAAGGCAGGCACACTGTCCTATTCACATATTACGTTTCCACGCCCGCTGATCGATGTCAATTAATTCGCCACTGCCCAAATTGACGAAACTGCAGCGTAATGGAATAAGTGTATTACTCGGATAGAACACCCGCACGCGAACGCTATGAAACTCGTCCTCGACCGAACATTGCCGGTGTCCCTGCGCAGCCAGCTTCACGGCCTGATCGAATACGGCATCAGCTGCGGCGACCTCGCACCCGGCGAGACACTGCCCTCGGTGCGCGACCTGGCAGACCGGCTGGGCGTCGCGCCGATGACGGTGGCTCAGGTCTATAACGCACTGAAGGCCGCCGGCCTCGTCGAGACGCGGCCTGGTGCCGGCACCTTCGTGAGCAACCGACAGCCGACCCCGACTCAGCCTACGGGCGACATGTCCGAGCTTTACCGGCAGATCGACGCCCTCCTCGATCAGAGCCGAAAGATTGGCATGCGCAAGGCCGACCTGATGGCGCTGGTGAGTGCGCGCAGTTCCCGCAGTCCCGAGCCGACCAGCCGGCAGCAGCACATCCTGATGATCGGCCTGTTTGCGGAAGCGACGGGGAGCTACGCCGGCTTCATCGCCGACCGGTTGGGGCCGGGGGTGACCGTTGAACCGCTGACGATTGCCACCCTGGAGAACGACGCGGCCCTGAGGGCGCGGGCGGCCACTGCGGATCTCGCCGTGACGATCATGAGCCGACAGCAACAGGTCGAAGCGCTCCTGCCGCAGACCCGCGTGGTCTCGATCCGGTTTACCCCGTCGCAGGAGACACGCCAGGCCCTCGCCGCGCTGGATTCGCTGGCCCGCATTGCAGCCGTGTCGCGCTTTCCCGAATTCCTGCCAATCCTGAAAAGCGGCGTCATGCGTTTTGCACCGCACGTCGCCGAGGTCTTTGCGGAAACAATCGACAATCCGAGCCTGATGACCACGGTCTCCCAGGCAACGGTACTGGTGTTTGCGACAGGCGCCGAGAGCATTCTGGCTGAGGTTGCACCGGACATGCCGAGGATCGAATACCGCCACGCGCCGGATATTGCGGACATCGAACGGATCATCGCACCCGCGCTCGCCTCCCCCAACGATGCGCCAACGAGACCGGCAAACGAGATCGATGACGCCGCCGGGTTTTCGCCCCACCAATCCCATCCGACACAGACCAATCTCTCACTGAAGGAAAACATGCGATGAGCCAGCCGATCGTCATCTGGGGAGCCGGCGCCATCGGCGGCACACTGGGGGCATCCTTCCTGCAGTCCGGTGAGGATGTCCTGTTCGTCGATACCGCAAAGGATCACGTGGATGCCATCAACGCCGAGGGCCTGCGCATTGCCGGGCCTATTTTCGAGGGCACATTCCAGGCGAAAGCCTGCCTGCCGAGCGAACTGGAAGGGCAATACGAGCGGATCTACCTCTGCGTGAAGGCGCATCACACCGAAGCGGCAACGCAGGCGCTCGTCGTGCATCTCGCATCGGATGGTTACGTCGTCTCGGCCCAGAACGGGCTGAACGAGCAGGTCATCGCGCGCATCGTCGGCGAACAGCGTACGATCGGCTGCTTCGTCAATTTCGGCGCCGATTATCTGGAGCCGGGCCTCGTCCACTATAGCGGCCACGGAGCGGTCGTCATCGGCGAACTGGACGGGCGCTTCAGCGACCGCGCCGAGGAGATCTACGCGCTCCTCAAGCAGTTCGAGCCGAAGGCGTTGATCACCAACAACATCTGGGGCTTCCTCTGGGGCAAGATGATCTATGGCGCGCTGCTGTTCGGCACGGCACTCACCAATGACAGCATTGCCGACGTACTCGACAATCCGACCGCGCGTCCGATCCTGCGAAAGCTTGCCCTGGAAGTCGCAACCGTCGCGGCCATCAACAACATCAAGACGGAAGCCTTTGACGGCTTTGATCCGTCCGCCTTCGGCCCGCTTGCGCAGCAACAGCAGACCGATCGTTCCTTTGACGACATGGTCGCGCATAACCGTCGCTCGCTGAAATCCCATTCCGGCATCTGGCGAGATCTGGCGGTGCGCAAGCGCAAGACGGAAGTGGATGCCCAAGTGCTGCCCGTTGTGTCGATCGGTCAGGATTCCAGGGTTCCGACCCCTATGGTGGCAAGGCTGGTCGAGATGATCCACGAGATCGAAGAGGGGCGGCGTCCGCTCGATCTGGCAAACCTGGAAGAGCTCGGAAAGGCCGGCGCATGAACATTTCGTTCGAGGAAAAGATCGTCGTGGTGACCGGGGCGGCACACGGCTTCGGGCGGGCGATCGCCCACGGATTTGCAAGCCGGGGCGCCCGCGTCCACGCATGCGACGTGAACGAAGCCGGGCTCGAAGCGACGATTGCGCTCTGCGGCGCGCATGCCAGCGCCCATTATCTCGATGTCGGCAATCGTGCCGAGGTCCAGGCCCTGGTCCCCTCCTTCGGCGCCGTCGATATTCTCGTCAACAATGCCGGTGGCGTGCGCGGCCAGATCGGACGCCCGATCGAGGAGATCAGCGAGAGTGACTGGCAGGCCATTCTCGACGTCAACCTGTCAGGGGCTTTCTTCATGGCGCAGGCCGTTGCGCCTGCCATGAAGACGAAACGGTCCGGCCGCATCATCAACATCTCCAGCGGCGCAGGGCTTGGCATCTCGCTCACCGGCATCCAGTCCTATGCCAGCGCCAAGGCGGGCCAGATCGGCCTCACCCGCCAGCTCGCCCATGAACTCGGGCCCTGGAACATCACCGTCAACAACGTGGCTCCGGGCTTCGTGCGATCCAACCCCGCGACGGAACGGCAGTGGGAGGCGATGGGCGAAGACGGACAACAGCGGCTGTTGAACAACATTGCGCTGAAGCGCCTCGGCAGCGCCGAGGACATCGCCGCCATGGTGATGTTCTTCGCGAGCGAACACGCAAGCTGGATCTCCGGCCAGATCATCAGCGTCGATGGCGGCAAATGAAACCACCGAGGCCGCCCGAACCCGGTGACCTCGGTGTAGATATCCGAAGCCGTCAGTCGGGCTGGATCCGGAAGACCTCCGAATGGGTGCCGACATAGAACTCGCCCTCGGGCGTCACCCAGCCACGGAACATGCCGTCGGTATTGTAGGGTGCGGTGATCGATCCGTCGGCTCCGACGGCGACGAGGCCTGCGCCGATCGCGTGTTGCTTCAGGTCCTGCTGGACCACCTTGGCGGCCGCAACCTCCAGGCTTTCGCCGAGATAAGCGACGCGGCTGGCGATCTCGTGACCGACGGCATAGCGCATGAAATATTCGCCCTTGCCCGTTCCCGAGACGGCGCAGGCGCCATCCCGCGCATAGGTGCCCGCGCCGATGATCGGCGTATCGCCGATGCGGCCATCCGGCTTGTTGTTGTAGCCACCGGTGGAGGTGGCGGCCGCAAGGTGCCCCTGCCCGTCGAGCGCCACCGCCCCCACGGTGCCGTGCTTTTCCGCTTCGCTTGCCTTTGCGGCGGTGCCCGCCGCCGCATGCGCCTTCATCGCGGCCAGCGCCTTTGTCCGCCGTTCGGTGGTAAAGTAGTCAGGCTCGACCATGGCGAGCCCGGCCTGTGCGGCAAAGGCATCCGCTGCGGGCCCGCCGAGGAGAACCGCGTCGCCATGCTCCATGACCTTGCGCGCGGCCTTCACCGGGTTGCGGATACGCTGCACGAGGGTCACAGCACCAGCCTCCAGCGTCCTGCCATCCATGATCGACGCATCAAGCTCGTGCCGCCCTTCCGTGTTGAGCGCAGCGCCGTAGCCGGCGTTGAAGTGCGGGCTGTCCTCCATGACGACCACCGCCGCTTCGACCGCGTCGAGCGCTGAACCGCCCGCGGTCAGCACATGCCAGCCGGCCTTCAGCGCACGTCCCAGATCGACCCGCGCAGCCGCCCACTCCTCCTCGCTGAGGTCGAGCTTTGCCATCACGCCGCAGCCGCCATGAATGGCCAGAGCAAGAGTTCCCATCCGTATCTCCCGATTGAATTTCGTCAGTAAAAGCAGAAAAGGCCGGGCAAGGCGCCCGGCCAGTCGTTTCATTGAAGGCTATGCCTATTTCGCCGGGCGGATGTTCATCGCCAGCGTGTCCTCGTCCGAGCGCGGAACGATGGTGATGTTCTTCTTCATGCCCCAGGCGGTAATGGTGGAGGCAATCGCCAGATAGGGGCGATCGGTCGAAACGAGAGCATTGGCATCCATCAGGAGCTTTTCGCGCTTTGCCGTGTCCATCTCGACGGCAGCGTCCTCGATCAGCTTGTCCATCGTCGGGTTCACATAGCCACGCAGGTTGAAGGCCCCGAGCTTCTTCGCCGGATCGTTCGAATGCGTCAGCGATGACAGCGTGTAGTTCGCCTCGCCCGTCAGCGTGCCCCAGCCGGACATGGTCATGGAATAGTCGCCACGCGTGTTGGCCGGGAAGAAGACGGCGCCCGGCTGGGCGTTCGCTTCCACCTGGATGCCGATTGCCGTCAGCATCTGTGCGATCGTCGTGCCGACATCCTTGTCGCCCGGCAGGCGATCATTGGTGAATGAGAAGGTCACCTTGAAGCCGTTCGGATAGCCGGCCTCGGCCAGCAATGCCTTGGCCTTGGCAGGATCGGCCTTCGTCGGCTTCACGGCCGGGTTCCAGCCGAAGATGTTCGGCGTGACAAGCTGCGACTGGACGGCGCCCATGCCTTCCATGGCAATCTCGGTCAGGGCTTCCCGATCGATCGCGAGATCGAAGGCTTCGCGGACCTTGGCGTCCTGGAAGGGGTTCTTGGGCAGCGGCGAGCCATCCTTGGCACTCACCTGCGGGGGCTTGTCGCGGAAATCAAACGCGATGTTGAAGAGGTAGACGCTCTCCTGGCGAACGATGGAAAGCTTGCTGTCCTGTTCGAGCGTCGGCACGTCCGACGACGGAATACGGGCGATCAGATCGACCTGCCCGGCCTTCAGCTGGGCGACGCGGGCTGCATCATTGGGGATTTCCTTGCGGATCACCTTGTCCCAGGGCTCCTTCTCGCCCCAGTAGCCGTCGAACTTCTCGACGACCAGCTGCTCCTTCGGCGTCCAGGACACGAACTTGTACGGACCGGTACCGATCGCAGCCTTGCCCGAGTTGAAGCCTTCCGCAGCCTTGTCGGCGCTGGCGGAAAAGTCCTTGGCGGCAGTGTGCGACACCACGAACAGGCGAATGAAGTCGTTGGGCAGGGTCGGTGCGGGACCGTCTGTCTTGATGCGGATCGTGTAGGGATCGACGATCTCGATGCCACGCACGCGACGGACATAGATCGTCGTCGGGTTGGGGCCCGTCACGGCCGGAATCCGTTCGATGGAGAACTTCACGTCTTCCGCGGTGAAATCCGAACCGTCATGGAACTTGACGCCCTGGCGCAGCTTGAATTCCCAGGTCGTCGCATCGATGGCCGTCCAGCTGGTCGCAAGCCCCGGCTCCAGCTCGAGATTGTTGCCGGATTTCACGAGCGAATCGTAGATATGCTTCATGGCTTCGGCATGGGTGCCGGCGGCCGTGAAGTGCGGATCGACCGACAGCGGACCGGCTCTCACTCCGACAGTCAGGTCCGCGGCAAGCGCCGCCGACGATACACCGCCCAGCAAGACAGAAGCCAATGCTACGGTGCGCAACACCTTGTGAATGCTCATTCTTCGTTCTCCTCTATGTTTATCATTGGTGGCGAGACAGGTGAATTCACGACGACTTTTGCCAGAAGCTCGGAGAGCATCAGCATTTCCGCCGGCGTCAGGGCGGAGAGCATGGTTCTTTCGCGCTCGACCATCGGCTGCATGGCGGCATCAACGATGCGACGGCCCTCGTCCGTGATATAGAGGACGAAGCTGCGCAGATCCGCCGGATCGACTTCGCGGCGAATGATGTCCTTGTCGATCAGCTTCTGGATGGCCCGGCTGATGGTGTTCTTGGGAAAGCCCGAGGACATGCAGATCGCACTGGCCGTCAGCCCGTCGGCCAGCCCGAGCGAGTAGAGCACGACGAACTCCGGTCGCGGCAGACCGAACTCCTTTTCCGTCCAGCGATAGATCGGCACGTTGAACTGCAGGGCGAGGAAGTTGATGCGAAACGACAGCCAGCATGGGTTTTCCCACAGCTTCACGCCGACCAGCGCATCGACCGGCTCTCCCGTTGACAAGGTTTTTCCACCCTGACGAAGAAGCGTTTCGAGCGACGCCTGTTCCAGCTGCACCGTCATGTCTTCGCCTGCCTCGTCTCTTTTTTGTACCGTATGGAACTTGACCGTCAGATAATTGCCTGTCAATCTCTTTTTTTAGTTCCGTATGGGACTGCATCACTGACCGGTGCAGAGCCGTTCAGGGCCTAATTTTTGTGCGCTTGCGAAGAAAATGATGGACGCTGCGCGAATGAGGACAGGAGTTGCGCATGAAGATTGCCGAGATGAACTGGATGCAGGTTGAAGAGCGCGCCGCGAAGGACGACCGCTGCATTCTTCCGATCGGCAGCGTCGAGCAGCACGCCTATCTCAGCCTCGCGACCGACATGATCCTCGCCGAAAAGGTGTCCGTGGATGCCGCCGAACCGCTCGGCATTCCGGTGTTTCCGGTCCTGCCCTATGGACTGGCATCCTCCTTTGCGACCTTCCCGGGCACGCTGACGCTGTCGCTCGCGAGCTATATCGGCATCATTCGCGACCTGATGGACAGCATCCACCGATCGGGCTTTCGCCGGATCCTGATCGTCAACGGTCACGGCGGGAACACGCCGGCAACGGCGGTGATTTCCGAATGGCTGAACGCCCATCCGGACAGTTCGGTGAAATTCCATGACTGGTGGCGGGCGCCGCGGACACTGGCAAAGGTTCAGGCCATCGATCCGGCGGCCTCGCACGCCTCATGGATGGAAAACTTCCCCTGGACGCGCACGAATGACCCACGTCAGCCGTCCGGCGCGAGGCCGCAGGTGGACTATGCCCGCCTTGCACGCATCGATGCGGCACGCAAACGCGAGATGCTGGGGGATGGCAACTACCACGGCCTCTACCAGCGTCCCGACGAAGACATGCTGGCGCTCTGGGAGGTCGCGGTCGCAGAGACCCGGGATCTTCTGAAAGGCGACTGGCACTAGCTTCATCCAGACACATCCAATGCCAAACCAAGCCCGCGCAAGACGGGACGAGTCATGAGGACGGGGATCCATTGTTCGGTTTTATCTTGCAGCGCCTGTGGCAGGCCGCCATCGTTGTCTTTGCCATGTCGGCGCTGGTCTTCACAGGCGTCTATGCGGTGGGAAATCCCATCGACGTGCTGATTTCGCCTGACGCGACCCAGGACATCCGGGCGGCCGTCATCGCCCAGTATGGCCTCGATCAGCCTTTATGGCGGCAGTATTTTTCGTTTGTCGGACGTGTCTTCGAAGGCGATTTCGGTCGATCGCTCGTCTACAACATGCCGGTCAGCGAACTGATCCTGTCCCGGCTGCCCGCCACGCTCGAACTGACGCTGGCAGCGGTCATCTTTGCAAGTCTGGTCGGCATTCCGATCGGCATGTATGCCGGCTACAAGCCGTACAACCCGGTCTCGCGCGCCATCATGGCGATCTCCATCCTCGGCTTCTCGGTGCCCACCTTCTGGTTCGGCCTGATGCTGATCATGGTCTTTGCCGTGCAGTTCGGCATCATGCCGGCCGGCGGGCGGGGTGAAACGGTCAGCCTGTTCGGCGTCGAGTTCTCCTTCCTGACCGGCGATGGCTTGAGGCATCTCGTCCTGCCGGCTCTCAACCTCGCTCTGTTCAAGTTCTCGCTGATGATCCGGCTCGCCCGGGCCGGTACCCGCGAACTGATGCTGAGCGACACGGTAAAATTCGCCCGCGCCGCCGGTCTGTCCGAGTTCACGGTTCTCAGCCGCCATGTGCTTCGCCTGATCTCGATCCCGCTTGTCACCGTCTTCGGGCTGGAACTGGGCTCGACGCTCGCCTTTGCCGTCGTCACCGAGACGATCTTTTCCTGGCCGGGGCTCGGCAAGCTGATCATCGACAGCATCACCTCGCTCGATCGACCGGTCATGGTGGCCTACCTGATGCTTGTCGCCCTGCTGTTCATCGTCATCAACCTCGTGGTCGATCTCACCTATGCGCTGCTCGATCCGCGCCTCAGAAAGGGACGTGCCTGACATGCGCGACACTCTGTTTGGCCGTTTCCTCGAAGAATACACCCGCAACAAGGTCGCGACCGGTGCGGCGATCATCGTCTTTCTCATCGTTCTCGTCGCCTTGATCGCGCCATTCGTCACGCCGCAGGACCCTTACGACATTGGCAGCCTCGTGCTGCGCGATGCACGCCGGGCGCCGGGCTATGTCGGAACCGGCGGCTATACCCATTGGCTCGGCACCGATTCTCAAGGGCGCGACCTGCTCTCGGCGATCATCTACGGCCTGCGGATCTCGCTGCAGATGGGCGTCATCGCCGGCGGTATTGCCTTCGTGATTGGTGCGATGGTCGGCTGCTCGGCCGCCTATATCGGCGGGCGCTACGAGAGCCTCGTGATGCGCATTGTCGACCTGCAGCTGTCCTTCCCGGCAATCCTTCTCGCCTTCGTCATTGCCGCACTTCTGGGACAGGGCCGCTACCAGCTGATCATGGCGCTGATTTTCGCGCAGTACGCCTATTTCGCCCGCACCGCCCACGGCGCAGCCTCCGCGGAGCGGCAGAAGGACTATGTCGAGGCGGCACTGTCCATCCCCCTGTCGCCTTTGCGCGTCGTGGTGAAACACATCCTGCCCAACTCCCTGCCGCCGCTGATCGTGGTGGCGACGGTCCAGGTCGCAAGCGCGATTTCGCTGGAAGCCACCCTCTCCTTCCTCGGCGTCGGCCTGCCGCCCACAGAACCCTCGCTCGGCATGCTGATCTCCAACGGCTTCCAGTATCTCCTTTCCGGCCGCTACTGGATCTCCATCTATCCCGGCCTGGCGCTGATCCTGTTCATCGTGTCCCTCAACCTTGTGGGGGACCAGATCCGCGACCAGCTCAATCCGAGGCTCCGCCGATGACCGACACTCAGCCAAACACCACCACGCCCCCCTTGCTGGACGTCACCAATCTCGCCACCTGGTTTCCAACCGGCCGCGGACAGATCAAGGCCGTCGATGGCGTTTCCTTTTCCCTCGCGCCGGGCGAGGTTCTGGGGCTCGTCGGAGAGTCCGGATCGGGCAAATCGATCACCGGTTTCTCGATCATCGGCCTGATCGACGAACCGGGCCGCATCGTCGAAGGCTCGGTCAAGCTGGAAGGGCGCGAACTGATCGGCCTGCCCGCGCATGAGCTGCGCGCCATTCGGGGCAAGACCATCTCCATGGTGTTCCAGGACCCGATGATGACGCTGAACCCGGTTCTCAGCATCGGCACCCAGATCAAGCTGGCGCTCGAAGCGCATGAGACCATCAGTGCGGCGGATGCGCGCGAGCGCGCGATCCAGGCGCTGGCACAGGTCCGCATCTCGGAACCGGAGCGCAAGGTGGATTTCTTCCCCCACCAGTTCTCCGGTGGCATGCGCCAGCGTGTGGCGATTGCGATCGCCCTTCTGCACCGCCCGAAACTGATCATCTGCGACGAGCCGACCACCGCGCTTGACGTCTCGATCCAGGCGGAAATCCTTGCCGAGATGAAGGAACTGGTCGCCGAACTCGGTACGGCGCTGATCTGGATCAGCCATGACCTCGCCATCGTCTCGTCGATTGCCGATCGCGTTGCGGTGATGAAGACGGGCAAGATCGTCGAGATCGGTCCGGCACTCGGGGTACTGACCCGACCGCAGCACGACTACACGCGCGCGCTGCTGGACGCGCTGCCCTCGCGGGCGAAGCCCGGGCAGCTGCTCCTGCGCGGCAGCGGGATCGCCGATGCGGCACCACCGCCGCGAAAGGCCGCGACCGCCAATCTGCCGCCGCTGGGGAGCCCCTATCTGGTGATCGATCAGGCGGTGAAGCGGTTCGAAAAACCTGCCGGCATCGTGCGCCGGCTGGCGATCAAGTCGGGCCTCGCGCAGCCGGTGACAGGCGTGCAGGCGGTCGATGGCGTCAGTCTTGTCTTGAAGCGCGGCGAGGTGTTGGGTCTGGTCGGCGAATCCGGCTCCGGCAAATCGACGCTTGGACGCATGGCGGCCGGCATCACCGTTCCGAGCGCCGGCACCGTTCGTCTCAACGGGCAACCCGTGATGAGCAGCGGCCGCAGCCCTGCGAAGATCACCACCCGCGTTCAGACGATCTTCCAGGATCCCTTTGCCTCTCTCAACGGCCGCATGCGCATCGGCGACATCGTGGCGGAGGGACCGCTTGCCCACAAGCTTGTCACGCGGTCCGAAGCCGGGCGCTATGTGGCGGACTGGCTGGCGGCGGTCGGCCTTGATCCGGCCTTCGCCAACCGCTTCCCGCATCAGTTTTCCGGCGGGCAGAGACAGCGCATCGCCATTGCCCGCGCGCTTGCCATGCAGCCGGATGTCGTTGTCTGCGACGAGCCGGTCGCGTCCCTTGACGTGTCGATCCAGGCGCAGATCATCAACCTGCTCATCCGGTTGCGATCGGAGCTCGACCTGTCGCTGATCTTCATCAGCCATGACCTGTCGGTCGTGCGTCACCTCTGCGATCGCGTCGCCATCATGTATCGCGGGCGGATCGTCGAGGAAGGCGAGGCTGGCGCAATCTATGCCGATCCGCAGCACGACTACACCAAGCGCCTGCTGGCAGCCGTTCCCGTGCTGCCGATGGCTGCAGAATAACCCGGAAGGACGAGTGGCAATGGAACCCTGGCAATGGGACGAAGCAACGTGGCGCGGCAAGGTCGACAAAGTGCGCGCCGGACGCTCGCTGAAACCGAAGGTCTGGAAAGGCGGCGCCCGCTGCGCTGTCGCCCTTTCCTTTGACAGCGATCACGAGACCAATGAACTGCGCGACGGCGGCGAATCCATCGGCCGCCTGTCGCAAGGGCAGTATGGCAACCGGGTCGGCGTGCCGCGCATCCTCGAAACGCTTCGTGCGGCACAGGTTCCGGCCACCTTCTTCGTGCCCGCCGTTGCCGCGCTGCTCTACCCGGATGAACAACGACAGGTGATCGCCGAGGGCCATGAGATCGGCCTGCATGGCTGGATCCACGAGGTCAATACCAAGGTGCCGCCCGAAAAGGAGCGCGAACTGCATCTGCGCGCTGCCGACACGCTGGAAAAGATCACCGGCGTGCGCGCCGTCGGCATGCGAACCCCGTCCTGGGATTTTTCACCGGTGACGCTGCAGATCGAGCGCGAACTCGGCCTGCTTTACGACAGCTCGCTGATGGCCGACGACGACCCTTACGAGCTTGTCGAGGATGGCGAACCGACCGGCATGGTGGAATTGCCGGTGGAATGGATCCGCGACGATGCGGTCTATTTCAACATGAACCGGTTCACCGCCCACCGGCCCTATACGCCGCCCCCCGCCGTGCTCGACATCTTCAAGCGGGAATTCGACCGCGCCTACAAGGAGGGCGGCCTCTTTCTGCTCACCATGCACCCGCATGTGACCGGCTACCGCTCGCGGATCTTCATCCTCGAAGAGCTGATCCGCCATATCCAGGATCATGACGATGTCTGGTTCGGCACCCATGCCGATATCGCCCGCTTCGTGAAGGAAGACGGCTAGCAATCCCGTCAGCCCCAGCTCGTCGCGCCGTCTTGCCAACCGACGCGTGATGGCCTCTTAGGGTTCACCCTTTGGGTGCGCGTGCATCGGCAGAATGCCACTCTCCTGCGCTGTCCCCTTTTCCGAGGGCGTCATCGCCACGTCATACGATTGCGCTATTCCAGATTCATTCGAATGAATCGGACGACGTGCATGCAAAGAGACAGTTGGCAGATCATCAGAGACCGCCTCGCCGGCGATATCGCCTCGGGCAAGCTTGCGCCCGGCGCGCGCCTGCCGACGGAGCCGGAACTCTGCGCCGCATTCGGCGCAGGGCGCCACTCGGTGCGGCGCGCGGTTTCGGCGCTGGCGGTCGAGGGCAAGCTCAGGGTCGAACAGGGCCGCGGCACCTTTGTCGAGGCCGCGCCGCTCATCACCTACCAGATCGGGCGGCGCACGCGGTTTCGGCAAAACCTTCTGGAGCAGGGCATAGCGCCGACCGGCGAGCATCTCTCGGCGAAAATCATCCCGGCCCCGGCACGGGTGGCGCAGGCGCTTGGCCTCGCCGAAGAAACGCTCGTTCACCGCATCCTGCGCCGCAGTTTTGCCGATGGCGTGCCGATCAATCTCGGCATGGCCTTCCACGAAGCGGCACTCTTTCCGGATCTCGGCGCCCGGCGCGCAACGGGCACCTCCGTCACCGAAATCTACCGCGACCACGGCATCACGGACTATTTCCGCAAACGCACGACCATCTTCACGCGGCGGCCGGAACCGGACGAGGCGCGACTGCTCAGCCAGCATGTCGATCATCCCGTCATGGTGCTGACCAAGACCGACGTGACCGCCGACGGGCGGGCAATCGGCTATTCGGAAGCCGTCTGGGCCGGAGACCGCGTGCAGTTCAGTATTGATACCCTCGACGACCCCGATCCCTCCCCCTCCTCCCAAGGCTAGGGTCGGCCCGCGAAAGGACGAACGATGAGTGATGAAATGACCGGCGTCATCAGCGCCGGAATGCCTCCCCATGCCCATCTCTTGAATACTCTGGCGCGGGCCGATGATGGCCTGCTGAAGGGTTTTGCAGAGGGTGTGCTTCCCCTCCTCGGCGAGATCGAGGTGGTTCAAAGCCGCACCGGCCTCGTCATGCTCCCCCTGCGCGACACCGTTGCCTCCACCGATTTTCATCTGGGTGAGGTGCTTGTCGCAGAAGCGCATATCCGCCTGAAGGATAGGCCGATCGAAGGCTACGGCATGGTGATCGGCCGCGATCTCGAGCGCGCCATGGCCATGGCCGTGATCGACGCCGCCGCGATGGCGGGAACGGACGAAGAGCGTCTCGGCCATTTCATTGCGACGCAAGCCACGCGCATTCGGGCAGCAGACGAAGAGCGTCTGCGTGCCGTCGAGGCGACGCGCGTCGAGATGGAGACCTTCTGATCGTGACCCAAAGCCTCAACCAACGCTCGGCCCCTGTCGTGCCGGTTCGCAATGCCGCAGAGACACGCGCAAACGCCACCTATGACGCGCTGATGTGGGCGCTCGCGCGGCCAGGCACCATCCGGCAGCTGCCGGAAAACGATCCTTTTGCCGTTGCAGAAGCCCTTGTGGACCGGGAATGCCGGGTTTTTGCGAGCGATGCCGGTCTTGCCGAAAGGATCGCCGCAACCGGCGCCTGCCTCGCATCGGCGGCGCAGGCAGATCACGCCTTCCTCGCGCTCGATACACCTGCCGGCCTTGCCGCTCTCGACGATGTGCCGACAGGCTCCCACCTGTATCCGGACGAAGGGGCAACCGTTTTTGCCTCAGCCACGATTGGCCACGGTCGCGGTCTTCGCCTGTCGGGTCCCGGCATCGACGGCAAAGTGGAGATCCGGATCGGAGGCATCCCGGACGATGTCTGGGCGATCCGGAGCGACCGCTGCCTGTATCCGACCGGCTTCGAACTCTTCCTGATCGACGGCGACCAAGTGCTCGGCCTGCCGCGATCCACAATGATTGAGGTGCTGTGATGGCCTATGTGGCAACCCGTGGCGGCGAACGCGCCATAGACCAGTCCGAGAGGCTTTACCGGGCCGATCTCGGCGAGATCGACGCACAGCGCGTGACGGCGATCCGCCAGTCGCTGCCCTGGCTGATCGACCGGGTGATGGGCGAAGCCTCGCTGTATGAGCCGGATCTGGCGGCGCTGGCGCTGGCGCAGTCCGGTGGCGACCTCTACGAAGCCGTCCTTCTGCTGCGCGCCTGGCGCACCACCCAGCCGCGCCTTGCGATCGCGGAGCCGGTGAGACAGGAGGACCTGTTCACGGTGCGGCGCATCTCCGCCGCCTTCAAGGATATTCCGGGCGGACAGATCCTGGGGCCCACGCTTGACTATTCGCACCGCCTGCTGGCAACCGGCGTGCTGGAGGGCCAGCCATTCGTTCCAACCCCGGTGGAACCGGCGGCCCGCCCCGCGCCGGCCCGTCAGCCGTCACTTGCTGCCTGGCAGAAGTCCGTCGGACTGGTAGCCGATGTTCCTGCCGCGCCCGTTGCCCCGGACGACATTCCGGACCTGACACGCGAACCGCTGCTCTTCCCCGCCAAACGGGCGCACACGCTGCAAAGCCTCGCGCGTGCCGATACCGGCGGCGTGCTGGCGCTCGGTTATTCGGCGATGCGCGGGTATGGCAACGCCCATCCGACCGTCAACGAATTGCGTCTTGCCGAGGCGGAGCTCAAGGTGCGCCACCCGCGTGGAACGATTTTCTCCGGCGGTCGTGTCAAAGTTTCCCAGGCTGAAGTCACCAACAAGGGCAAGTCCGGCAAGCTCGACCTCGGCTTCTGCGCCACGCTCGGCTGGAACGAGGTGAAGGTGATTGCCGGCGCAACGCTCGATCTCAACGCGCCGGGGGCACCGAAGAACTCAGCTGTCAACGAAGAGTTCTTCCTCTACCACACCGAACCCGTCGAGGCCTCCGGCTTCTGCATCCACTTCAAGTTGCCGCATTACGTGACCTTCCAGTCCTCGTTGGACGCGCTGCGGGACGCAAAAGCCAAGCAGGCCGCACCGGCAGCACCTGCCGTGCTCCAGCGCCAGGAGGAACCGGCATGAGCCTCTCGTCCCTCACCAAACCCTGGGAAGCCTTCAGCTACGGTTTCCTTGATGCGTCCGCCAAGCGCGAGATGCGTCGCAAGATGCTGAAGGCCATTGCCGTTCCCGGCTGCCAGATGCCCTATGCCAGCCGCGAAGTGCCGATTGCCCGCGGCTGGGGAACCGGCGGATTGCAGGTCACCCTGACCTTGATCAAGCCATCCGCCTCGATCAAGGTCATCGACCAGGGTGCCGATGACGGCGTGAATGCCGCCTCCATCCGCCGTTTCCTGTCGCGTGTCTCCGGCGCCTCGGAAACCATGGATACGCTGGAGGCCTCCATTCTCCAGAGCCGACACCGCATTCCGGAGGAGACGCTGAAGGATGACCAGATCCTGGTGCTGCAGGTTCCCAATCCGGAACCGCTGCGCCCGGTCGAGCCCAACATGTCGATCGCCCGGGAAATGCACGCGGATGCCGACTACAGCCGGCTGTGGCTGACGCTGTACGAACAGATCGTCCGCTCGGGCCGCATCATGCAGGGCGCCGCCTATCCGGCGCTGGTCAATGGCCGGCATGTGATGACACCCTCGCCGATCCCGCGCTGGGACGTGCCGAAGCTCCACATGGCGCGGCACCTGACCTTTCTCTCCGCCGGACGCGAGAAGCGGCTGTTCGCCGTGCCCCCCTTCACCCGCGTGGAGCCGCTGGTCTTCTCCGACGTGCCCTACAAGGTGGAAGACCATGCCGGCCTCAGCTGCCACCGCTCCGGCGTGACGGGATACTTCATGAACGAGATCCCGCAGGACGACGGAACTTCGACGCATGAACTCTCCGACAGCCAGTTCGGCGTCAAGGCAATCCGCCGCAGCGAAGGCGAGACGGTGGCCATCGGCGATACCTGGTACAAGAACGGGACACTCACCCCATGACGCTCCAGCAGACACACATCACGGCGGCCGCCCTGCAGCAACTGCCGCCGCAATTGATGACGACACCGCCGCTTCTCTCGATGACCGGCATCAGCAAACGCTACGGCGACGTCGTGGCACTGCAGGATGTCGCGGCCAGGGTCTATCCGGGCGAGGTGCTCGGCATCGTCGGCGAAAGCGGTTCGGGAAAATCCACGCTGCTCAGAATGATGAACCTGGAAGATAGCCCGGATGCCGGCGACTACAGGCTCGATCTTCCCGGGCTCGGCGGCAACCTCTTTGATCTCGACCGTTTCGAACGCCGCATGCTCTGCGCCCGCCGGATCGGCATCGTCTACCAGAACCCGCATCTCGGCCTGCTGATGAACCACACGAGTTCCGGCAATGTGGCCGAACGGCTGCTGATTGCCGGCGAGCGCAGTTTCGAGGCACTGAGGGAAAGGGCGCGTGACGCTCTTGATGCCTCGGAATTCCCGCTTGCCCGGATGGACGCAAGGCCTACGGAATTGTCCGGCGGCATGCAGCAGCGTGTGCAGCTTGCCAAGGCGATTGCGCTGGAGCCGGCACTGTTGCTGCTCGACGAGCCGACGACGGGTCTCGACGTCAGCGTCCAGGCGCTGGTGCTCGACACCCTGAAACGGCTGCAGCGCGACCGGGCGATCACCATGGTGATCGTCAGCCACGATCTCGGCGTCATACGAACGATGGCGGACCGGGTTATGGTCATGCGCCGCGGTCTGGTGGTGGAGGAAGGGCTGGTCGACCAGATTTTTCAGGATCCGCAGCATGCCTATACCCAGCAACTCGTCCACGCGAAACTGTGAGGTTGTGATGCAGCCCGTTCTTCACGTCGAAGGTCTCGCCAAGACCTTTCACATGCACCATCTGGAGCAGCGCCTGCATGCCTTTTCCGGCATCGGCTTCACGCTCCATGCAGGGGAATTCCTGCTCCTCAAAGGGGCAAACGGCGTCGGCAAATCGACGCTGCTGCGCACGCTATATCGCAGCTACCTGCCGCGGGCCGGCCATGTCTGGTACCATACGGCAGAGGGCCGGATCGATCTCGCCCGCGCCGCCGATGTGGATATCGCCCTGCTCCGACGTCGGGAGATCGGCTTCGTCACACAGTTCCTGATTGCCCGCCCACGGGTGGCGGCAGAAGAGATCGTTGCGGAACCGCTGCGCCAAGCAGGTGTTTCGCATGCGGATGCACTAGTCGAGGCCCGCCGCTGGCTGGAGGAATTCGGCGTCAAGCGCGATCTCTGGCGCGCCTACCCCACCACCTTTTCCGGCGGTGAGCAGCAGAAGGTCAATCTGGCGCGGGCCTTGATCCTGCCGCAACGCCTGCTGCTGCTGGATGAGCCGACCGCTTCGCTCGACGTCCATGCCCGCGCCGCCCTTGTGCGCCGGCTGGAAAGCCTCAAGGAACAAGGCGTTGCCATGATCGGCGTCTTCCATCACCCCGGCGACGTGGCAGGCCTCGTCGACCGCGACATCGAACTGAAAGCCGAGGAGATAGACGGCCATGTGGATTTCTGATTTTCGCGTCGTATTGCCAGACCGCGTCATCGAGCGCGGCTCCGTCCGGATCGAAGCCGGCACAATCGCGGAGATTGCCGATACGCCGGTGGTGGGTGCCGAACTCTCGGGCGACGGTCTTCTGCTGCTGCCCGGTTTCGTCGATATGCACGGCGACATGGTGGAGCGCGAGGTGGAACCGCGGCCGAACGTGCCGATGCCGCTCGAACTCGGCCTGCGCGACCTCGACCGGCGGCTGGCCGTGGCCGGCATCACGACGGCCTACGCGGCCGTGTCCTTCAGCCCCTCTTCCACCTATGGCCATCTGCGCAGCTACGAGCACACCAGCGCCATCATCCGGGCGCTGAAATCCATGGGACCACAATTGCTCGTCGATCACCGCGTCCACGCCCGCTTCGAGATCACCTTTCCAAAGGCGCTCAGCGTCATCGAGGCGCTCATCGCCGAAGGGGCGGTGGACCTGATCTCGCTGACGGACCATACGCCGGGCCAGGGGCAGTACCGCGATATCGAGCGGCATGTCGACAAGATGGTGCGCGAAAGGGGCCTGAGCCGTGACGAGGCTGCACAGTCGGTCGCCAAGCGCATCGAGGAACGCAGCCAGCCGGCCGAGATCATGGCGCAGACGCTGAATGCAATTTCCGCCACCTGCCGTGCGCACGGCGTGGCGCTCGCGAGCCATGACGATGACACGCCGGCAAAGGTAGCGCTGATGCAGGATCTCGGCGCCGCGATCAGCGAGTTTCCGGTGACGCTCGAAGCCGCACAGGAAGCAAGAAACCGCGGGCTTGCGACGGCCATGGGCGCGCCGAATGCGCTTCGCGGCCAGTCCTATTCCGGCAATCTTTCCGCGCGGGAAGCCCATGCCGAGGGTGTGCTCGACATTCTCGCGTCGGACTATCATCCGTCCGCCATCCTGCCGGCGATCCTGGAACTGGCCAAAACCGATCCGTTGGGCCTGGCGGGTGCGACACGCCTTGCGACGCACAACCCCGCAAAGGCACTCGGCCTTTCCGATCGCGGCGAGATCGCGCTCGGCAAGCAGGCGGATTTCGTCATCGCCGACGACAGCGGGATCGGCCATGTCCGCGCGACGCTCCGCAACGGCGGCAAGATCTATTCCGATGGATCGATCACCCGCCGCCGCGCGGCGTGAGCATCCCTCATCCTTCATTGTCGGGCCGGTGGCGAGAGCTGCCGGCCTTTCTGTTTTTGGCCGTTGATTGCCCACGAATGCACCCTCGGACCCTCGGCAGAGCCGGGCTAATCTGCGTCATTGCCGCGTCACAAAACCGCAAGAATAAATTCATTCGAATGATATCGGCGTGTCACAGACGAGGGCCAGGATTGGCCCCATGGAAAAGCACAATCTCACCTTAAGCGGCCTTGGCCGCAGCTTCGGATCCACCCGCGCGGTGGACGGCGTCAGCCTCGACATCGGTCCCGGCGAATTCGTCGGGATCATCGGCCGCTCCGGTGCGGGCAAATCCACCCTGCTGAGGCTGGTGAACCGGCTGGTCGAACCGACCGATGGCCGCATCACCTTCGGGGGCCAGGAGATCACGGCGCTGAAGGGGCGGTCGTTGCGTGAGTGGCGGCGCCAGTGCGCGATGATCTTTCAGCAGTTCAACCTCATCGACCGCCTGGATGTCCTGACCAACGTGCTGGTCGGCCGGCTTGCCGCGCATGGCTTTGCGAGCTCGATGGCCATGCGCTTCACCGATGCGGAGCGGGCGCTGGCGATCCGGGCGCTGGATCGCCTGGACCTCGCGCCCCAGGCGCTCCAAAAGGCCGGCACGCTCTCCGGCGGGCAGCAGCAACGTGTGGCGATTGCCCGCGCGCTCGTCCAGAACCCTCGCATTCTCCTGGCCGACGAACCGATCGCCAGCCTCGACCCCGGCAATGCAACCCGCGTCATGGATGCGCTGCGGTCGATCAACAACGAGGACGGCATCACCGTACTCGTCAACCTGCACACGCTGGATACGGCGCGGGCCTATTGCGACCGCATCATCGGCATGCGCGCCGGTCGCGTCATCTTCGACGGCGGCGCCCACCAGCTCACCGGCGATGTCGTGCGCGACATCTATGGCAGCGACGATCTCAGTGAATTCAATGAATCCGTGACGTCGACGGCGATCCGCCCGGCGGTTCACGCCTGACCCTTCAGCCCAAAGGAGAAACCCATGCGATTTCTTGCCGCGACCGCGCTTCTCGCCCTCGTATCCGTCCCCGCGATGGCCGCCGACTGGAAGACCGACTACAAGGTCGTTCGTTTCGGCATTACTTCGGCCGAGAACGAAAAGGACCGTCTCGCCCGCTATCAGCCGTTCAAGGATTATCTGAAGCGCACGCTCGGCGTCGATGTCGAGATCTTCACTGCCGGCAGCTATGACGGCGTCATCCAGGCGCTGGCCGCAAACCAGATCGAATTCGCCTTCCTCGGTTCGTCCGCCTATGCCGCGGCCTATACCGAAACCAAGGGCGGCGTCGAACCGCTGTTGACGGCCCAGCAGGAAGACGGTTCGACCGGTTACTATTCGATTGTCGCCGTGCGCTGCGACAGCCCCTACAAGAAGATCGAAGACCTGAAGGGCAAGGTTCTGGCCTTTGCCGATCCGGATTCCACCAGCGGCTACGCGGTTCCGAACTATAACCTGGTGAAGCAGGGCTTTGAGCCCGCGACCTACTTCTCCGCCATCCCCTTCTCTGGCAGTCATGAGGCAGGCGTGCAGGGCGTGGTGAACGGCCAGTTCGATGCCGCCGCGACCTATATCAACAACGAAAAGAGCGGCATTCCGCAGCGCATGGTCTCCAAGGGCATGATCAAGGCCGGCGAAATCTGCTGGATCTGGAAATCGCCCGAAATCACCTCCGGCCCCTTCACCGCGCGCAAGAACCTGCCGCCGGAACTGATCAGCGCCATGAAGGACGCCGTGAAGAACGTGCCGACCGCCGATCCGGCGGCCTTCAAGGAAATGAGCGGCGCGGAAAGCTCCACCGCCAAGGGCTATGTCGATGTCAACCACGACCGGTACCAGTGGATCGTCGACATGCGCGCCTGGCTGAAGGCCCAGCGCAAGAGCTGACCAGACCCAAGGGCAGGTGCGATGCGCCTGCCCTCTCCTTTTTCCTGGGACACCGCAGCCATGACAGCCGCTTTTGCCGATCCTCCGACGTCATCCGCCATCGCTGATTTTGAACGCGCGTTTGCCGCCCACCGCAATCGCGCACGACTGCGGATCGCGCTGGTGGCGATGGTGTTTGTCACACTTTTCCTGATGACGGCCGATTTCGCCAACTTCTTCAAGGTGACACAGGTCACCGCTGCGGATGGCTCGCGCGCCGAACGCTGGATCCTGCTCGCCGGCCTGCCGCGTCTGGGGGAATATCTGGCCAAGACCATTCCAGCTCTATCCTGGGGGACGCTCGGCAGTGACCTTGCGACCTGGTTCTGGCGCTGGAAGATCTGGACCTGGCTGCTGCTGGAGACGGTTCTCATCGCCTTCATGGCGACGGTGCTCGGTGTTGCGGGCGGCTTCCTGCTGTCGTTTCCGGCCTCGCGCAACCTGTCGCCCAACCGCTGGGTGCTGACGATCACCCGGCGCTGTCTCGAGATTGCCCGGACCGTTCCGGAACTCGTCTTCGCGCTGATCTTCGTTTTCTGTTTCGGGGTCGGCCCGATGGCCGGAGTGCTGGCCATTGCGCTTCACACCTGCGGCTCGCTCGGCAAGCTGTATTCGGAGGCCAACGAGAACCTCGACATGCGGCCGCTGGAGGGCGTCAAGTCTTCCGGGGGCAGTTGGGCGGACCAGATCCGCTATGGCGCGGTGCCACAAGTGCTGCCGAACATCATCAGCTACACGCTGCTGCGCTTCGAGATCAATGTGCGCTCCTCCTCGATCATCGGCTATGTCGGCGCCGGCGGTCTTGGCCAAGAACTGCGCACAGCCGTCTCGCTGCAGGAATACACCGATCTCTCGGCGCTCTTCATCATCATCTTCGTTTCGGTCTTCGTCATCGACTGGGGCTCGGAAAAGCTGCGCCACAGGCTGATCGGCCTGGAAAGGACCTGACGATGCAGACCACGATCTCTCCCATTGAAATTGCCGACTGGCGTCAAAGGATGCCGCAGGCATTCCGCCAACCGCTCGCCGTTCGGCTGCGCCGATGGGCGCTGTTCGCTTGCTTTGCCGCGCTGTTTGCCTGGTGCCTCTACGACTTCGGCTTTTCGCCGGAGCGCATCGTCAACGGACTGGCACGACTGGGCCGCGTGCTGTCCTTCATGTTGCCGCCGCATGTCTGGACCGAATGGGACGAAATCGCCGCGATCCTGGAGGGCTTGGGCGAGACGCTTTCCATGGCTTTCCTCGGCACCGTCCTCGGTGCCATCGCAGCCTTCCCGCAGTCCTTCCTGGGCGCCAAGACGATCAACCGGTTGGCGCTGCTGCGGTTCGGCGTGCGCCGCGGCTTCGATATCATCCGCGCCTTCGAAACGCTGATCCTGGCGCTGGTCTTCATCCGCGCCTTCGGGCTCGGGCCACTCGCCGGTGTCATGGCGATTGCCGTCAGCGAGGTCGGCGTGCTGGCGAAACTCTACGCCGAAGCCATCGAGAACATTTCCAACAAGCCGGTGGAAGGGGTGGTCGCATCCGGCGGCTCTCGCCTGCAGGCGATCCGTTTCGCCATGATGCCGCAGGTCATGCCGGTGCTTCTGTCGATCACGCTCTACAATTTCGAATCCAACGTTCGCTCCGGCACCATTCTCGGCATCGTCGGCGCCGGCGGCATCGGCTTCCTGCTCTCCGACCGCATCGGCGCCTACCGCTGGGACGAGGCCTGGTCGATCATCCTTTTGATCATCGTGATGGTCTACGTGATCGATGCCCTGTCCGCCGTCATCCGCACCCGTTTCATCGGCACCATGGGGACCACACGATGAAGATGCTCCGCGAAGAGCCGACCATCCATGAAACCGCCAGCGTCATCGGTTGCGATCTCGGCCGCTGGACGGAGATCCAGGCGCATGTGACGATGCGCGACAGCCAGTTCGGCGACTATTCCTATATCGTCAAGGGCGGCAATGTCGTCTGGTCGACGATCGGCAAGTTCTGCTCGATCGCCGAAGGCGCGCGGATCAATCCGGGCAATCACGCCACCTGGCGCGCCAGCCAGCACCATTTCACCTACCGCGCCCAGCAGTATGGTCTGGGCGAGGATGACGCCGACTTCTTCCAATGGCGCAAGGATCACTGGGTGACCATCGGCCACGATGTGTGGATCGGCCATGGCGTCACGGTGCTCGCCGGCGTGACGATCGGCACGGGGGCGGTGATCGGCGCCGGCGCGGTCGTCTCCAGGGATGTCGAACCCTACACCATCGTCGGCGGCGTTCCGGCCAAGTTCATCAAGCGGCGCTTCACCGAGGCTGAGGCCGAAGCCCTGTTGGCAATCGCCTGGTGGGACTGGTCACACGAGGCGCTGAGCCACGCACTTCCCGACATCCGCGGGCTTACGATCGACGCCTTCATCGAAAAGTATCGTCGGGCCTAGCCGCACGGGCCGCAAAGCCTGAGACAGAGGCCGGTGCGTCACCCCGTGAGCCTGGATGCCGACCATTGCCTTGACGGACTTAATGGCTCCTGTCGGCGATGGCTTCCGCTTGACGCTGCGATCTGCCGTGTCAGCGAAGGTCATCGCATCAGAGGCAACATCGCCCCTCTCATTTGCGACGAAAGGTGACATAAACAGTCTTGTTTTCCATGCCGATGATGATTACAGGAAGCGCATCTCTGGTGGACAGTGGAAACAAGGACGAACGTAATGATCAACAGGTTAGTTGTACGGGCAGGTATGAGCGCAATCACCGGCCTGCTCGCCATGCCGGCCCTGGCGGCCTCGACGACATATCCGCTGACCATCGAGAACTGCGGCGCGAAAGTGACGTTTGACAAGGCGCCGGAGCGCGCCATCGGCCTTGGCCAGAACAGCGCGGAGATCATGCTGCTCCTCGGGCTCGAAGACCGGATGGCGGGCACCGCCTTCTGGCCGAACAAGGTGCTTCCGCAACTCGCCGAAGCCAATGCGAAAGTCAAAGTTCTGACGGTTGAATTCCCGACCTTCGAAGCCATTCTGGCACAGAACCCGGATTTCGTCGCAGCCGCGCTGCCAAGCCTGCTTGGCCCCTCGAGCAAGGTTGCCAAGCGCGAGGACTTCGAGAAGGTTGGCGTACCAAGCTACATCTCCCCGAGCACGTGCGTCGCCGAAGGCCAGGCCAAGGACAAGTTTGGCTACGGCGACAGATCGAAGCTCTGGAACATGGACACCCTTTACCAGGAAATCGATGAACTCGCCGAGATCTTCGATGTCCGCGACCGGGGCGACGCCTTGATTGCCGACCTGAAGAAGCGGGAGGCGGCGTTGCGCGCCGAGGCGCCCAAGGACGGAAAGAAGCTCTCCTACGTTTTCTGGTTTTCCAGCCCCTCTCCGTCTGCCGATGCGTATGTGGGCGGTAAGTACACTGCGTCCGGCTTTATCGCCGATGTGCTGGGTGGAACGAACGCCATCTCCTCCGAGGCCGAGGCTCCCGCCATCGGCTGGGAAAGCATCATCGCCAGCAATCCCGATGTCATTGTCGTCGCGCAGGTCGACCGCAACCGATGGGACCTCGACAAGTCGGAGGCCAAGATCAAGTTCCTGACCACGGATCCCGCGACGATGCAGATGCCCGCGGTCAAGAACAAGGCAATCGTGGTCATGGACGGCCAGGCCATGAATCCGACGGTGCGAACGATCTACGGCGCCGAACAGGTGGCCGAACAGCTGAAAAGGCTTGGCCTGAAGTGACGGCCGTCACCTTCCGCGGGACGTCAAGCCGGCCATCACGACGCGTTGCTGCCATTGCAGGCATCGCGTTCGTCTCGCTTGTCGCCATCTCGCTGGTCGTTGCCATCAGCGTGGGGATCGGTGACATGCCGATCCCGTTGTCAACAACCTATACCGCGATCACCAACAAGCTGGGCTGGACGGATGTTCAGCTCAACCGCATCCACGAAACCGTGATCTGGGAGTACCGGCTGAGCCGTGCACTGGTCGCGGTCTTTTGCGGCGCTGGCCTTGCCCTGTGCGGGGCGATCATGCAGGCGCTGCTGCGGAACCCTTTGGCAGAACCCTACGTGCTCGGCATTTCAGCCGGCGCATCGACCGGGGCCGTTGCGGTCGTCATCCTGGGAATTGGTGCGGGCGCGGTGTCTCTTTCGGCCGGCGCTTTCGCCGGGGCATTCGCAGCGTTTCTGTTGGTGGCGCTTCTGTCCAGCGGTGCACGCGGCGGCGCCGACAGAACGATCCTCGCCGGCGTTGCGACATCGCAACTGTTCAACGCGGCGACCTCCTATATCGTCACCACGTCCGGCAATGCTCAGCAGGCGCGCGATGTGATGTTCTGGCTGCTCGGCAGCTTTGGCGGCGTTCGCTGGCCGGAGTTTGGGCTCGTGTCCGTGATCGTCGGCCTCGGGTTGATCGTCTGTCTCTTCTATTCGCGCGTGCTTGACGCCTTCGCCTTCGGCGATGAGGCGGCCTCATCCCTTGGGGTCGATGTCGGTCGAGCGCGGGTCATTCTGTTTGCCCTGACTGCCATCATGACCGCGACGATCGTGAGCATGGTCGGCACCATCGGCTTCGTCGGGCTTGTCGTTCCACACGCCACCCGCTTCGTGGTGGGCCCCCTCCACGCGCGCCTCCTGCCCGCATGCGCGGTTGTCGGCGCGGTGTTCATGGTGCTGGCGGATATCGCCTCGCGCACGCTGATCCCACAGCAGGTACTGCCCATCGGGGTTGTCACCGCATTGGTCGGCGTTCCCTTCTTCTCCATCATCCTTTACAAACTTCAGCGCACATCATGAGCATACGGGCGGAAAATCTTGGCTGGAAGGTCGGCTCGAAGACAATCCTCGAGGAGGTGTGTCTGACCGCCAAGCCTGGCGAAATGCTGGGACTGCTCGGGCCGAATGGATCTGGAAAGACCTCGCTGCTGCGGCTGCTGGCAGGGCTGAAGCGACCCCATGCGGGGCAGATCACCCTCGATGGACAAGACATCAGCCGGGTGCGCCGGCGAACGATTGCACAGCGTGTCGCGTTCATCGAACAGCACGCGACCACCAATGCGCATCTCAAGGTCGTAGATGTCGTCAAGCTTGGCCGTTTTCCGCATCGGTCCATGTTTTCCGGGTGGACCACCGAGGACGATGCTGCGGTCAACTATGCTCTTGATCGAACGGAACTGACTGCCAAGCGGAACGACGCCTGGCAGAGCTTGTCAGGGGGAGAAAAGCAGCGCGCCCACTTGGCCCGCGCGCTTGCCCAATCCCCGAAGGAACTCATTCTCGACGAGCCGACCAACCATCTCGACGTTCATCATCAGATCAGCCTTTTGCGGCTCGTCTCGGACCTTCGGATCACCAGCATCATCGCGCTGCATGACCTGAACCATGCGGCAATGTTTTGTGATCGCCTGCTCGTTCTGCAGGCAGGAAAGGTCGTTGCGTCGGGCACCCCTGACGATGTTCTGACCCGCGAACTGCTCAACGACGTGTTCTCTGTGGACGCGCATGTGTCTCCCTCCCCCTATGATGGAAAACCGCACATCCATTTCGTGCGGTGACAGGAAAAGTTGCTGTCATTCCAGGTCCTGGACGTCGTTCGGCAAAGCGGGATGCCAATCTGGAAAGCCGATCAAACGAAGTCCCGTGGGCGAAATCCTCCTGTTGCACGCCTGATGCAGACACTGCTGGCGGCAGAAGACGGCCGCACACGATGACGTCCCGTCTTATGGCGTCTTCCAGACTTTCAGCAGCAGTTTGACGAATTTCTCTGCTGCGGGCGACAGGGCGCTGCTGCGACGCTGAACAATGCCGATCGTTCGTGAGACGACCGGATTGACGATCGGCTTGGCAATGAGAAAGGGGTGTTCCTCCTGTGGCGTCGCAAGCCGGGGCAGCACCGAAATCCCCAGCCCTGCTTCCACCAGCCCCAGCGACGTGTTGAGGTGCGTCACCTCGTAGAACCAATTCAATTTCAGATTGTGTCGCGCGAGCGCGCCGTCGAGCAGCGTCCGGTTCCCGCTCGACCGATCCACGACCACCAAAGGATAGGGTTCGAGCTGGCCCCACTCGATCGTCTCGTACTGCGCCAGCGGATGATCCTTGCGCATGGCCAGCACGAATGGGTCATCGATCAGAGGTTCGAATGACAGATCCGGGTCCGAATTGCCCATCAGATTGATGCCGAATTCCACCTCGCCCCGTGCCACCGCCTGCAGGCCTTCATTGGCGGTCAGGTCGCGGATGCGCAAGCGAATATGCGGATATTGCTCGCTAAACGTCTTGATGACGGTGGGCAGGAAGTAGAAGGCCGCCGTCGGCACGCAAGCCATGGTGATCAATCCGCGGCGCTGCGCGCCATCGCGGACGGCAAACAGCGAGCCGTCGAACTCCTCCAGCATCCGCCGCACGAGCGGCATCACCTCCTGGCCCATCGCGGTGGGGGCGACATGGCGCGTCGTGCGTTCCAGAAGCGGCGCTCCAATCGACTGCTCGAGCTTCTGAATGCGCCGCGTCAGCGCGGGCTGGGAAATGTGAAGCGCTTCCGCTGCTCGATGGAAGCTTCCGAATTCCACCACCGATTGAAACGCCCGGAGATCCAGAATTTCGCAATTGATGCTCATTGCGCAATAAAACTCCCGAAAATTGCATTTAACAGATACGCCTTTGTTGCCCATACTGCAACAACGCGATGGATTGATCCATCCCGTGCAAAATTGAGGCGAAAATGAATGATCTCCTGAGGATCCCCTGTGTGCTGATGCGCGGCGGAACGTCCCGCGGGCCGTTTTTCCTGGCATCCGACCTTCCGCGTGATCAGGCGCAGCGTGACGCCGCCCTGTTGTCCATCATGGGCTCCGGGCACCCGCTGCAGATCGACGGAATCGGTGGCGGCAATCCCGTCACCTCAAAAGTGGCGATCATCGGCCCGTCCACGATCAAAGGCGCCGACGTCGATTATCTCTTTGCGCAGGTCCGGACGGACCGCCAGTACGTCGATTATTCGCCCAACTGCGGCAACATGCTGGCAGCCGTCGGTCCGTTTGCCATCGAGGCCGGCCTGATCGAGGCGAAGGGCCGAAACACGCTCGTCCGCATCCATAACGTCAACACCGGCAAGCTGATCGAGGCCAAGGTGCCGACGAGCGGCAGGGACGTGATCTATCTCGGCGATTCCTCGATCGACGGCGTGCCGGGGCTTGCCGCCCCGATCGCCCTCACCTTTGTGGATGCAGCCGGCGCGAAGACCGGCAAGCTGCTGCCGACGGGAAAACCGGTTGACGTGATCGACGGCATCGAGGTGACGGCTATCGACTGCGCCATACCCATGGTGCTGATGCGCGCTGCGGATGTCGGACTGACGGGCTACGAGGACCCTCAATCGCTGACAGACAACCGCGACCTGATCGCCCGCATGACGGCCATCCGCATCAAGGCCGGCGAGCGCATGGGCATGGGCGACGTGAGCGACATGGTCATCCCGAAGCCGGTCCTTCTGTCACCGGCACGCAAGGGCAGCACCCTGTCCGTGCGCTATTTCATGCCGAACGAATGCCATCCTGCCCTCGCGACAACCGGCGCCGTCGGCGTTGCAACGGCAGCGGTGACCGAAGGAACCGTCGCCTACGACCTGGCGGGCCGGCCTTCGCTCCCCGCCGAGATCGGCATCGAGCACCCCGCAGGTCGCCTGGACGTGCAGCTCGAAATGCGCAACGGCGCCATCGCGGCCGGTCTCGTCCGGACGGCGCGACGACTTTTTGAAGGCTATGCCTTCGCAAAACCCCTCGCAGCGATTGAAGACGCTGCGTAGCCAAAGCAATACTCACACCACATCACAGCATAAACCGGGAGGAGACCCTGATGCTTAAGACCCTGCTCGCAACCGCCGCCCTGTGCGCCCTTGCCGCATCCGCGAACGCCGAATCCGTCAGAATGAGTGTCGGATCCTACAACCTCAACAACCTGCCCTTCCCCGTTGCCGCCAGCCTTGGCTACTACAAGGACGAAGGACTGGACGTCACGACGGAGAACTTCGCACAGGGCGGTTCCAAGGTCCTCCAGGCCCTCGTCGCCGGTTCGACGGATGTCGCCGTCGGCTTCTACGACCACACGATCCAGATGCAGTCGCAGAACAAGCATGTCATCGGCTTCGTGATGATGGCCCGCAATTCGGGCCTCGTGCTGGCCGGCAAGAACGACACCGACTTCGACCCTGCCAAGCCGGAAACCATCAAGGGCAAGAAGGTCGGCATCACCTCTCCGGGTTCGTCATCCGACTTCTTCATCCGGTACTATTTGAAGGAACACGAGCTCAGCGATAACGACGTCTCGATCATCGGCGTCGGTTCTGGCGCGGCGGCCGTGGCAGCGCTGCAGCAGGGCAAGATCGACCTCCTCGTCAACTACGATCCGGCGGCCACGATCGTCGTCGAGCGTGGCCTCGGCAAGATCCTCATCGATGCCCGCAGCGACCAGGGCGCCAAGGATGTCTACGGCGGCATCTACCCGACCTCGGTTCTCTACGCCACGCAGGACTACATCGAGAAAAACCCCGAAATCATCCAGAAGGTCACCAACGCGACCGTCAAGGCGCTGCACTGGATCAAGGCCCATTCTGCAGAAGAAATCGTCGCGAAGCTTCCGGACGACTTCGTGTCGGGCGACAAGCAGACTTACATCAAGGCTGTCCAGGCGGCGAAGGCGATCTTCTCCGAAGACGGCAAGTTCGAGCCGGCCAACCTCGAAACCCCGCTCGCCGTGCTGAAGAGCTTCAATGAATCCGTCGCCAAGGCGACGATCGACCTCAACACCACCTACACCAACAAATTCGTTGAAGCAGCGGCTTCGAAGAGCGCAAACTGAGGACCATCCCCATGTCTTTGCCAGTGAGAAAGTTACACCCTGTGGCAGCATCTGATCCCCGGCCGATGGTTGCCATTGACGGCGTGACTATGGCGTTCGGTTCGTTCGTCGCCGTCCAAGACGTCAACCTCAATGTCGGCGATGGAGAGTTTCTCTCCATCGTCGGACCGACCGGTTGCGGCAAATCGACGATCCTCAACGCCATTGCGGGCCTGCTCAAGCCGGCAAAGGGCCAGGTCGCCATCGACGGGACGATCGTCAACGGAGTGCAGAACAATATCGGCTACCTTTTCCAGCAGGATGCTCTTCTGCCGTGGAAAACGGCCTACCAGAATGTCGAGTTGGGCCTGATGTTTCGCGGCGTGCCGGAAGCGGAACGGCGGGTGAAGGTTCTCGCCTGGCTTGAAAAAGTTGGCCTGAAGGGGTTCGAGAACCGCTTTCCACACATGTTGTCTGGCGGTCAGCGCAAGCGCGTCCAGATGGCGCAGGCTCTCATCACCGAACCGAAGGTCATCCTGATGGACGAACCGTTCTCGGCGCTGGACATCCACACCAGGCACCTGATGCAGAACGAACTCCTGAGGCTCTGGCAGGAAGACCGCCGCGCGGTCGTGATGATCACGCACGATCTCGAGGAAGCCATCGCGCTCGGCGACCGCGTCGTTGTTCTCGCCGCCGGCCCGAAGAGCCGCGTCATCGAGAGCTTCCCCGTCGATCTGGATCGCCCCCGCAATGTCGCGGAAATCAAACTCGATCCGAAATTCATGACCCTGTACCGTGACATCTGGGCCTCCCTGCGCGGCGAAGTGGAGAAGAGCTATGCAAGCCATTAACATTCGCATCATTCAGGTCGTGCTGCTCGTGGTCCTCCTTGGCGGATGGCAGCTCGGCGTATCGACGGGCGCGATCGATCGCTTCTTCTTCCCAGCGCCCTTCGACATCGTGCGCCAGGTGATTGACTGGGTCGCCGATGCCGGCTTCTACAAGCATGTCGGCATCACGCTGAGCGAGACGGTCCTCGGTTATCTCATCGGCACGGGTCTGGGTGTCGGCGCGGGTGTCTGGCTTGGCCTCAGCCCGGTGGTGGCCCGCGTGCTTGATCCGTTCATCAAGGCGGTCAACGCCATTCCGCGTGTTGTCCTGGCGCCCATTTTCGTGCTTTGGCTGGGTCTTGGCCTCTGGTCGAAGGTGGCACTTGCGGTCACGCTGGTCTTCTTTGTCACCTTCTTCAACGCGATGCAGGGCGTCCGCGAAGTCAATCCGGTCGTTCTGTCGAACACCCGCATTCTTGGTGCCAAGCGCTCCGACCTGCTGCGTCACGTCTATTTCCCTGCTGCTGCCAGCTGGATCCTGTCGTCGTTGCGCACCTCGGTCGGCTTTGCAGTGGTCGGCGCCATCATCGGCGAATACCTCGGCGCATCCGCCGGTCTTGGCTATCTGATCGCACGCTCGGAAGGCAATTTCGATGCGGTTGGCGTCTTCGCCGGCATCATCATCCTGGCCGTCTTCGTTCTCGTCATCGACCTGATCCTCGACGTCGCGGAAAAGAAGCTGATCACCTGGCGACCGAATGCGGGCGAGGAGCGGCCGGCTTAAGGTGAGCGACCTTGCCTGATGAAAGGCGGTTACTCGACCGCTCAGAGTTGCTGACAAACGTCTGCTTGCTATGCCGAGGCCTCTCCGACGAGGGGCCTCGGTCTGCCGTTAAAGGGCACCGCGGGGCTCGACCTTCCCCTAGAAAGCCTGTGATCCGTGACGCTCCGGAACAAGAGGTCTGGCGATCACGCGCCCCAGGTGCGCTCCAGAACAGAAACCCAATTCTCATGAGTGATCTTTGTCAGCTCCGCATCGCTGAAGCCGTGACGGCGAAGGGCTTCAACCAGACGCGGCAGGCCGGCGGCATCCTTCATCTCGGCCGGGATCGTCGTCCCGTCGAAATCCGAGCCGAGCGCCACGCGATCGATACCGATCCGGTCAGCGACATAGGCCACGTGGCGCACAAGGAGGTCGAGACTGGTCGCTGCGTCTTTGACCCCGTCATCGCGCAGGAAGAGGACACCGAAATTGATGCCGACCAGGCCGCCGGTGTCCTTGATGGAATCGAGCTGGCGATCGGTCAGGTTGCGGCTGTGCGGACACAGCGCATGGACATTCGAGTGGGACGCAACGAGAGGCGCCTGCGAGATCTTGGCGATGTCCCAGAAGCCGGCATCGTTCATGTGCGACAGGTCGACCATGATCTTCAGCTCGTTGCAGGCGCGGATGAGATCCCTGCCCGCATCCGTCAGGCCGGGGCCGATGTCCGGCGAGGATGGATAGCGGAAGGGAACGCCATAGGCGAACGCGTTCGGGCGGCTCCAGACCGGGCCAAGCGTGCGAAGGCCGGCCTGGTGGAGAACATAGAGCGCGTCGAGATCGGCGGCGACCGCTTCAGCACCCTCGATATGGACGACGGCGGCGAAACTGCCGGCCTCGATTGATCGGCGGATGTCGGCGGCGCTGCGGCAGATGGTGACCGCACCTTGCGAGCGCGCTTCGATGTCAAACAGCAAGCGCGCCATGGCGAGCGTCTCGTTCAGCGCGTCGGCCTGGGTGGGCGTCGGGAAATCGCCATTGGCATCCTTGGTCATGCTTGGCGAGGGAATGTAGATGGCGCAGAGACCGCCGGCGAGACCGCCCGCCTTCGCGCGTGGCAGGTCGATGTGTCCGGCTTCCTCCCCTTCGAGAAAACGCTTGACCGGATCCTCTCCACCACCGCGTCTCAGACGCAGAAGAACATCATTATGGCCATCGAAGACGGGAATGGGGGTGGTGAGCATATCGTCAAACATCCAGTGTGGGCGCGAGATCGGTCCCCGTTAGTAGGGAGCCGCCGCATCGGTCGCAAATGCAATCCGCGCATAACCCGTGCGAAAAATGGAATTGGTCGCCTGAAATGACGCCTGATATGAGCCTTGCATCATTTTTTGGCAAAAACCCGGTGGATCTCCGGGATTGTGAACATCTGGTCGTTCAAGGGGAATTTAACAATGGTATCCAGACGCAATTTTCTGATCGGCAGTGCTGCCCTGCCCTTCCTGTCGTATCTTGAACTGGCGGACACCGCCTTCGCGGCCACGCCGAAGGATATCCTGGTCGTTGCCCAGCAGCTCGACAACATGACGAGCCTCGATCCGCACGAGGGTTTTGAGGCCGTTGGCGGCGAGATGATCAGCAACATGTACCAGAAGCTGGTGCGCGCCAATAACGACAATCCCGACCAGGTCATCCCCGTCGTTGCAGCGTCCTGGGAAGCCGATGCGGAAAGCAAGGTTTTCACCTTCAAGCTTGCCGACCAGAAGTTCTCCTCCGGTGCGGATGTCACGGCTGAGGACGTTGCGTTCTCGCTGCAGCGCGCCATCAAGATGAACAAGAGCCCGGCCTTCATCATCAACCAGTTCGGCTTCACGGCAGACAATGTCGAATCCCTGATCGTCGCCAAGGATGCGAAGACCGTCACGCTGGCGACCGAAAATCCGACCTCGATCTCCTTCCTGCTGTTCTGCCTGTCGGCCAACATCGGCGCGATCGTCGAGAAGAAGGTGGTTCTGGCGAACGAGGTCAACGGCGACCTCGGCAATGCCTGGCTGCAGAAGAACAGCGCCGGCTCCGGCCCGTTCATGCTGCAGGCCTGGAAGGCCTCCGAAAGCATTTCGCTGCAGCTCAATCCGCATGGTCCCTACAAGGGCAACCTGAAGCGCGTCATCGTCAGGCACGTGGTCGACCCCTCCTCCCAGCTTCTGATGCTGCAGAAGGGGGATGTCGATATTGCTCGCGACCTGACCTCCGAACAGTTGAAGGCGGCGCAGAGCGACAAGGACATCACGCTTGTCCGCAAGCAGATCGCGTCCTTGGTGCTGATCTCGCTGAACCAGACCAATGCCAACCTCGCCAAGCCGCAGGTCTGGAAGGCCGTCAAATGGGCGCTCGACTACGACGGCATGCAGAAGAATATCGTTCCGCTCAGCCACGTCGTGCACCAGAGCATGGAGCCTTTGGGCTTCCCGGGCACGGTGAAGGATATCCCGTACAAGCGCGACGTCGAAAAGGCAAAGGCGCTGATGGCCGAAGCCGGTCTCGCAGACGGGTTCGACATCACGCTCGATCATTATTCAGCCCAGCCTTATCCCGACCTCGCTCAGGCGATCCAGGCCAATCTCGGCGAAATCGGCATCCGGGTGAAGCTGCAATCGGCGGAAAACCGGCAGGTCCTCACCAAGATGCGCGGTCGCCAGCACGAGATGGCGCTGTCGGCCTGGGGAACGGACTATTTTGACCCGAACTCCAATGCGGAAGTCTTCTGCATCAACAAGGACAACTCGGCCGACGCCAAGAAGAAGCCCTTCGCTTGGCGCTCCTCTTTCAAGGACGACGCTCTGACCGCCAAGGCGGAAGCCGCCCGCGACGAGAAGGATCCGGCCAAGCGCATCGCTCTTTACGAAGAGCTGCAGCGCGAGTTCATGGAGAACAGCCCGTTCGCCGTGATGTTCCAGACCACGAGGACCGCGGCCTGCCGCACCGGTGTGGAGGGTGTCCGCCTGGGCGTCCTGTCCGAAGGCAATACCTACCTGGAGACCAAAAAGGCTTGAAGAACCGTCTTAAGTCCTTCTCCGCAATGCTGAGCAGCGTCGTCCTGACGCTGTTCGGCCTCACGGTCCTCACCTTCCTGATCGGCCGGGTCATGCCGGTCGATCCGGTCATTGCCGCCGTCGGCGACAATGCGCCGGAGGATGTCATCCTGCGCGTGCGCGCCGAGATGGGGCTCGACCAGCCCATTCCGGTGCAGTTCCTGCATTATCTCAACCAGCTTGTGCACGGCGATTTCGGCATGTCGGTTCTGACGAAGAACCCGGTCGCGACCGATATCGCCCGCTTCTTCCCCGCGACGTTCGAACTGGCCACTGCAGCCCTGTTGCTCGCCACGCTCGTCGGGATTCCGCTCGGGGTCTGGGCCGCCGTGCGCCAAGGCTCGTTCACCGATCAGGCGATCCGCGTCCTGTGCCTGGCGGGCCATTCCGTGCCTGTGTTCATGCTGTCGATGATCTCGCTGCTCATCTTCTATTCGGCCCTCGGCATCGCCCCCGGTCCGGGCCGGCAGGACATCATCTATGATGGCATGATCCCGACGGTCACCGGTCTGATGTCGGTCGATACGCTGCTCGCCGGTGATCTCGATGCCTTCTGGGATGCGTTGGCGCACATGGCCCAGCCGGTCATCATTCTTGCCTATTTTTCCATGGCCTATATCGCCCGCATGACGCGCGCCTTCATGATCGATGCGCTGAAGGGCGAATATGTCATCACCGCGCGCGCTAAGGGGCTTTCCGGCCTGAAGGTCGTCTGGAGCCATGCGTTTCCGACCGTCGCCGTCCAGTTGATCACGGTGCTGGCGCTCACCTATGCCGGCCTGCTCGAAGGCGCGGTCGTGACGGAAACGGTCTTCTCGTGGCCGGGCATCGGCCAGTATCTGACGACATCGCTAATGAACGCCGACATGAACCCCGTCATCGGCTCGACCCTTCTCGTCGGCCTGATCTATGTCGGGCTCAACCTGTTTGCGGACATTCTGTACCGTCTGCTCGATCCAAGGGTGCAATAATGGCGTCCGCTTTCCGTACCTGGGCGCTCAGCGAAACGCCCTCCTCGCGCCGTCAGGCGACATGGGGCAACCGCTACCGCGCGTGGCTGAACCTCAAGGGCAATCCCCTCGGCATGATCGGTCTGACCATCATCGTCCTCTTCGTGCTGATGGCGATCTTCGCGCCCCTGCTGGCCACCCACGATCCCGCCACGCAGGAACTCGGCAACCGGCTTGCGATACCGAACGCCGCGCATTGGCTGGGTACCGACGAACTGGGCCGCGATGTCTATAGCCGCATCCTCTATGGTGCCCGTGTCACGCTCGGCATGGTCATCGCCGTCGTCGTCCTCGTCGCACCGCTTGGGCTCGCCATCGGCTGCATCGCCGGCTATTTCGGCGGGATCGTCGATACGGTGTTGATGCGCCTCACCGATATCTTCCTGGCCTTTCCGCGCCTCGTTCTGGCCCTCGCCTTCGTCGCGGCACTGAAGCCCGGCGTCGAAAGCGCCGTTCTTGCGATCGCGCTGACCGCATGGCCGCCCTATGCCCGCATGGCGCGTGCCGAGACGCTGACCGTGCGCGGCAGCGACTTCATTGCCGCCTACCGGCTCACCGGCGCATCGTCCTGGCGGATCATCTTCCGCCATATTGCGCCGCTCTGCACGCCGAGCCTCATCGTCCGCGTCACGCTCGACATGAGCTCGATCATCATCACCGCGGCCTCGCTCGGCTTTCTCGGCATGGGCGCGCAACCGCCCTCGCCGGAATGGGGAGCGATGATCGCCACCGCCAAGCGCTTCATGTTTGAGCAATGGTGGGTACCGATGATCCCGGCCATTGCGATCCTGCTCGTTTCGCTTGCCTTCAACTTCCTCGGCGACGCCATGCGCGACGTCCTTGATCCGAAGGGGAACTGAACCGGTGCTTGTCGACATCCAGAATCTCCATATCGGCTTCGAGAGCCGCACCGGCTTCACGCCGGCGGTGAAGGGCGTGTCCCTGACGCTCGGCACCGAAAAGCTCGGCATCGTCGGTGAAAGCGGCTCGGGCAAGAGCCTCACCGCGCGTGCCCTGATGAAACTCCTGCCGAAGCAGACGCGAATCCAGGCGGACACACTGACCTTCGACGGCATCGACATCATGTCCGCCAGCGAGCGGCAGATGCGCCAGATCCGAGGAAAGCGGGCGGGCTTCATTCTGCAGGATCCGAAATATTCGCTGAACCCGGTCAAGACCATCGGCAGCCAGGTGGCGGAAGCCTGGCGCACCCACAAGGGCGGCAGCAAGCGGCAGGCGGCGGACGCGGCGGTCATGCTGCTGGAACAGGTGAAGATCCGCGATCCGAAGAAGGTGGCGGCCTCCTATCCGCACGAGGTGTCCGGCGGCATGGGCCAGCGCGTCATGATCGCCATGATGCTCGCACCGGACCCGGAACTGCTGATCGCGGACGAACCCACCAGCGCACTCGATGCCACCGTCCAGGCGGAAATCCTGCGGCTGATCGAGGAGCTGGTGTCGGAACGGGGCATGGGCCTGCTGCTCATCAGCCACGATCTTCCGCTTGTGTCGCATTTCTGTGATCGCGTTGCCGTCATGTATGCCGGGCGCGTGATGGAGGAGTTGAAAGCATCCGAACTCCTCTCGGCGCAGCATCCCTATACGCGGGGGCTGTTGAACTGCATGCCGTCGCTCCTCCATCCGAAGGACCGCCTGCCTGTGCTCACCCGTGATCCGGAGTGGCTGACATGACCATTGAGATCGATAATCTGCGCATCAGTTTCGGGGACAAGGAGGTCGTCAAGGGCGTCTCCTTCCAGGTGGCCGAGGGAGCCAGCTTCGGCATCGTCGGCGAAAGCGGGTCGGGCAAATCGACCGTGCTGCGCGCCATGGCCGGGCTCATCAACCACTGGTCCGGACGCATCGTTTTTGCCGGTGAAGACGCGCCGCTGAGACGTCCTCCGGCGTTTTTCCGCAAGGTGCAGATGGTGTTCCAGGACCCTTACGGTTCGCTGCATCCGCGGCAGACCATCGACCGCATCCTGTCGGAACTGCCGTTGGTGCATGGCATGACCGATATCGACGCGCGCATCGCGAAGGTTCTGTCCGCGGTGGCGCTGCCGCAATCGGCCCGTTTCCGTTTTCCGCACCAGCTCTCCGGCGGGCAGCGGCAGCGCGTGGCGATTGCCCGCGCCTTGATTGCCGAGCCGCAGGTGCTGCTCCTGGACGAGCCGACCAGCGCGCTGGACGTTTCCGTGCAGGCGGAGATCCTCAATCTGCTCGCCGATCTCAGGGTCGAGCGGAACCTGACCTATGTGATGGTCAGCCACAATCTGAGCGTCATTGCACATCTCTGCTCGCATGTCGGCGTCATGATCGATGGCCACATGGTCGAACAGGTGACGGCGGACGATCTGCGTCTTGGAAACGTGCAGCACGCGCACACACGCGAACTCAGAAGCCTCAGCGTCGAACTCGAAGAACCGGCCTGACCTTTTCAGGTTCTGGCGGAGCCGGGTCCGGTTTTCGGGGATTATTGGAGAAGTGCATGTCGATCACGGCCCATTGGGAAGCGGCGCAAGCCGTAGCAAGGAATTTCGCAGTCGGATGGGGTGCTGACCAGCCCGGCGGAGCCGTGATCGGGTTCGATGAAAGCGGCATCCGTTTCGCCGAAGCCGGCGGTGTCGAAAGTCTCTCGACCATGGCTCCGTTTACCGCCGGGACGGTGGTGCGATATGCCTCCGTCACCAAACATGCCTTCTCAGCGATGGTGCTGTCGCACCCCGACGCGATCACCCTCGACGACAGGCTTGGCGCGCATCTGCCCGAGCTTCAGGAACCCTTGGCGAGCGTCACGGTAGGACGCGCCCTTGACATGAGCGGCGGGCTTCCCGACACGCGCGAATGCCTGTCGCTCCTCGGGCTATCCGTCTATACCGAAACCAAGGCTGGCCCCTTGCTGGAATTCCTCGCCCGCCAGACGCGCCTCAACTACGAGGCAGGCACCGAGATTTCCTATTCGAACACCGGTTATCGGCTGGTCGAAGCGGCGCTTGAACGGAAGGGCCTGTTTTTCCGCGACTTCATCCGCTCTGTCGGCGACGAGACGATCGTCCTCGATGCGCCGGATGCCTGGAATGATGCCGTTGCGGGTCTCGTGCCGGGATACTGGCATGACGGTGAGAAATGGCAGCTCTCTGCCGCAGGCCTGCATATATCCGCCTCCGGCAGCATGACCGGCAGCGCGACGAGCCTTGCGAACTGGCTGCGCCTGCTGCTCTCCGACACGCCCCCGTTTGCCGGAACGCTCGATCGTCTCGCCGCACCCCGTGCGCTCGCCGACGGTCGTGAAAGCGGCTATGGTCTCGGGCTTCGCCGCACGATCCTCGGCGGCCGCGAATTCACCAGCCATGGCGGCTCGCATCCCGGCTACAAGAGCTATTTCCTGCTTGATCGCGTCAGCAGGAGCGGTTTCGTCATCGTGTCGAACCGGGAAGACACCAACGGCAACAAGATCGCCCAGGAGGCCATGGCCGCGCTGCTCGACCTGTCCCTGCCCGTCGCGTCGGCGGCGCTCTGGGATGGTCTCTATGTCACCGAGACGGGACCCTTCTGGCTGGACGTCAAGGGCTCCACGGTGACCTGGCTCGATGCCGACGAGACCGTCTATCAGGAGGACGGCGACGCCGTTTCGACCTTTTCCGCCTCCTCCCCCATGCGGCTGACGATGGACGGACCTGCCATTGTCGGCGAGATCGGTCACGCCGCGCGCCGCCTCCTGCCGGCTGTCGATGCCGGCGTACCCGCTTCTCTGGAAGGTCACTGGCAATCGGACGAAGGCGCGTGTTTCGAGATCGATGGCGGGGCCGTGGTCATGGGTGTCGGTCCGGTCCGTCACCGCATGCCGCTCACAGCGCTCGGCGGCGGCCGCTTCCTCTTCACGCTGAAGGACGGCCCCTGGACGAAGCGGGTGTGCCTGCATCTCCTGTCGGACAATCGCCTTGAACTCGTGCTGTCGCGTGCACGAATGATCGAGTATGGCCGCGCTGGTTGATTGCATTTTAAGACCAATCGGACCAAGGGAAAACGTCTATCCGTTTTTCAGTGGGGTTTGGTGTGGAAGTCAAATGGCTTGAAGATTTCCTGGCGCTTGCCCAGACGCTCAACTTTTCCAAGGCTGCCGAGGAGCGGCATGTCACCCAGTCGGCTTTCAGCCGCCGCATCCGGCAGCTGGAAGCCTGGGTCGGCACCAGCCTGATCGATCGTGCGACCTATCCGTCGCGACTGACGGATGCCGGCGCACGCTTCGTGCCGATCGCCGAGCAGACCCTGCAGGGTCTTTATCAGGCGCGCCGCAATCTTCAGCACGAGGAAGGCGATAACGCCCGGACCGTTACGTTCACGGCCCTCCACACGCTGTCCTTCACCTTCTTTCCGGACTGGCTCAACGACCTCAATGCCAGGCTGGGGCCGATCGTTTCGCACATGCGACCCGATTCCGGCAGCATGGAGGAAAATCTCAACTCCCTCATCGACGGCGATTCCGATTTTCTGCTGACCTATCAGAACCCGCATGTGCCGATGCTGCTCGGGCCGCAGTTCGAACATCATCGGCTGGGCGCGGAAACCATCATCCCGGTCAGCGCCCCGGATGCAGGCGGGCAGCCCCTGCACCGGATCGCGCCGGATTTCGCCCATGTCAGCTATCAGAAGATCTCGTTCTTCGGCCAGTTGATTGCCGGCGCGATGGCCGATCGGCTGCCGGCGGAAAACCGCGTTCACGTCGGCAGCATGTCGGTCGGCCTGAAGGGCATGGTGATGGCCGGTTGGGGGTTATCCTGGATACCGGAAAGCCTGGTTGCCGCCGAACTCGCCGATGGCCGGCTGGTGAGGGCTGCAGAGCCGGACTGGGATATCAATGTCGAGATCCGGCTCTATCGTTCGCGGGAAAACCGCCGACCGATCGTCAAGCGCACCTGGAGTGTCCTGACGTCCGGCTAAGTTTTCTCAAACGGCGGTGCGCCGGGCATTCTCCATGTAGAGTGTCCGCAAACGCTTGAACATCGGGCCGACCTTGCCGTCGCCGACGGGCTTGCCGTCGATCGAGGTGATCGGCACGATGAAGTTCGAGGCGCTGGTGAGGCAGGCTTCCCGGGCCGACATGGCTTCGTCCACCGAGAACGGGCGCTCCTCGATCGTCAGGCCCTGCTCGCGGGCAAGATCCAAAACCGCAAGCCGCGTGCAGCCGGGCAGCGTCGTGTGACTGTTGGCGCGCGTGACGATCTTGTCGTCATGGGTGATGATATAGGCCGTCGAGGATGCCCCCTCGGTCACATACCCATCCTCGACCATCCAGGCCTCGTCGCAGCCCTCTGCCTTGGCGATGCGTTTTGCGAGAACCTGCGGCAGAAGACAGACGGTTTTGATGTCGCGGCGCTCCCACCGCTGGTCCGGGACGATCTTGACCTTCAGGCCCTTTTCGACAGCCGCCACATGTTCCAGCGTCTTTGCCTGGGTAAAGAGGAGAAGTGTGGGCGCGAGGTCTTCCGAATAGAGGAAATTGCGATCCTCGGCCCCGCGTGTGTATTGGAGGTAGATCATGCCTTCGGTCAGCGCGTTTTCGGCGACGAGCCGCTTTTCGATCGCGACGATCTCGTCGGTCGAGATGGGCAGCGTGCCGCCGATCTCCCGCACGCTGCGCTCCAGACGCGCCATGTGCAGCGGACTGTCGATCAGCTTGCCATCAAGAACCGCCGTCACCTCGTAGATCCCATCGCCGAAGAGGAAACCGCGATCGAAGATCGAGATGTGGGCCTCGTGCTCGGGCAGGAAGACACCATTGAGATAGACGATGCGGCGTGTTGCGGCAGGCATGGGAACTCCGGTTCTCATAGTCAGAGACGCTTGAGTGCGTCGAGGGAAATGGCTTGAATGATGGAAGGCTTGCCGGTTGCGGCATTGTAGCCATGAGTGGTCGTCGCCATGGTCAGCGAATTGAGAATGGCCTCCTCGCTCGCCTCGATCACCGCTTCAAAGAGCGGGGAGACGACGTCGTTGGATAAAACCGGATAGTGCGCCACCGCCTTGCGGCGCTCCGGCGTGCGACGCACCTCCTCGGCCGTCGAAAAGGTGAGCGCGTAGTCGCCCGAGCCGTTGCTCAGCGCTGCGCCCGTGCGCGCGAGACCGCCAAAACAACGCTCCGCGAGCCGCTTGAGGTTGCGTGAGCAGAGCGGTGCATCGGTGGCAACGATCATGACGATCGAACCATCCTTGTCATGGCCTTCCGCCGCATAGGATCGGCCGTCCACGATCAGCCTGCCACCGTAATTCGATTGGACGAGAACGCCGACCGTGTAACGGACCCCGGCCACAGGTACGATCCGCGAACTGGTGCCGATACCGCCTTTCAGGCCGAAAGCGACCGTGCCGGTTCCGGCACCGACTGCGCCTTCCTCCACCGGACCCGGTTGGGCGGCGGCCAAGACGTCGAGCATTTCATCCACCGTCGGACGCGCCGCACGAATATCATTGAGCCGCGAGTCGTTGGTCTCTCCGACAACCGCGTTGACGGAGACGACGCGCTCATTGCCGGCCTGCGCCAGGGTATGGCGATTGATGGCTTCGATCGCACGACCGACGCCCAGTGTATTGGTCAGCAGGATCGGCGTTTCCATTTCGCCCAGCTCGTCAATCTGCGTCGAGCCGGCGAACTTGCCGAAGCCGTTGAAAACAGCCAGTGCGGCGGGCACCTTGTCCTGAAACAGATTGCCGGTATGGGCCAAGATGGCGGTTGCGCCCGTTCGTGTCCGGTCGCCATCGGCGCAGGTGACATGACCCACGGCGACACCATCGACATCGGTGATCGCATTCAGCGCACCGGTTGCGTGATGTCCGACGGACAGACCAAGAGCGCGCGCACGCGCACGACCGTCATGCTTCATTGAATTCACTCTCGATCCAAGTTGCTGACACGGTACTTCAGGCAACGCCGGATCGACATGCTAAAAACGGAATAGTTTGATGCCGGCTTTGCAATGGGGTTTGCCTGCAGCACGACCGTATCGCATGGTCACGCAATGGGCGGCCTAGCTGATCCAGCCAAGCGCCGTTGCAGCGCTCAAGGCTTCCGACCGGCGACGGCAGCCAAGTTTGCGATAGAGGTTCCCGAGATGGTATTTCACGGTGACCTCGGAAATGTGCAGCGTCGCGGCAATCTGCTTGTTGGACAGTCCGGCCGCGGCCAGTTGCAGCATCTGCGCCTCCCGTTGGGATAACCCACCCTTCAGTGCGCGTGCATGCGGCGAATTCAGCGAAGAGCTGAAGATGGACAGCGAACGCCGGACACTCACGGATTTCTCGACAAACCCCCTCAGCAGCTTGTTTTCCAGAAGCGGCGAGAGAAACATCCGCTCTTCCGACAGAACCCCGTGGCAGCCGAGTCGATTGGCACTTTCCAGCGCCGACAGCAGGTGGCTGCGAGCAAGGACCGTTTCGCGACGCTGATGGGATGCATAGCTCAGCCAGATTGCCAGGGCGACCCGCTCGCGATGGGTGACTTTCGGATTGGCCATCAGCGCTTCCAGCTGGCGCGCAAGATAAGGGCGAGGTGACCAGAGATGCACCGCTTCGCGAAGCCAGGCCATGACATAGGCAATCTCGTCGCGTCGGTTGAGGCGTGACAGGTCGTCAACGGCACTTTCGATCCAGTGTTTGCCGAGCGGCATGCGGATGGCGGAGAGAGCGGCCGCCGCCTCCCGCCAGCGCCCGGCGTTCTGGTAGGCGATCGCGGTGCGGATTTCCATCATGGCATGAAACTGCAGACCGTCGGAAAGATGGATCCAGAGCCCGTCCAGGAAGCCCGGGCGCACGCCCATCGGAAAATGGTCGATCAGGGCCTGCGAGGCATAATGCAGGGCAAACTGCATCAGGCTCGGCCAGATTTCAGCGGCGGCGAAGTCCTCGAACTCGGTCTGCACGAATTCCAGCAAGGGCCGGTGGCGTCCCGCCTCGTAGTCAAGACAGGCCTCGGCCAGGCGCAGCATGCGAAATTCCGCGGCTGCCGGATGCGGCACCTGTTCAAGACGCGCGCGCGCGTCCTCAGCCGCCTTGCGGGCCAGCAGCGCGTCGCCTCCCATCAGACGCAGCACGCTCTGATGGAGATGAATGAAGAACTCCAACAGCGGCTGGCCGCCCATCTTTTTCAGATAGATCAACGCGCGCGCAGCAGCGGCTTCGGCCTCGCGAAAATTCCGGCGGCGGATCTCGAACTCCAGAAGTGCATTGTAATAGGACGCCCATTTCCCGTGCTCCCCGGGAGGGTAGTCCGCCATGAATTCCGCGAGCCGCTCGAACATCGCATCGCTTGGCGTCAGGTCCTGCGAAATCATGAGGTTGAGGCGGAAGGTGCGCGCGGCAAAGGAAAAGCGCGATCCCTTGACCAGCACCTTCATGGGGTCGAGGTAGTCGAGCCCCAGGTGTTTCGACAGCAGATGGCGCACGCGATGCAGCTCGCCCTGTTTCATCAGCGCCCGGCAGATGGCAAACAGGATCGTCTCGTTCTCCGCCACCATCTCGTGCGAAAACCGCACGATGGTATCCTGAAACTCCGCAACGCTGCTGCGATAGATAAGATCGCGGCCATCCGCCCGCTCCAGAATGGCGGCAGCCTGCCCCTCCAGACCATGATCGAGCAGCAGGTTCATGGCAGCAAGCACCTGCCCGGACTGTTCGAGCGTGGACGCAATGTCTTTCAAGGCCGCCGGGTTGCCATAGGTCGCGAGGCTTTCGCTGCTTGCCCGACGCAGAGCCTCGACCAGCAAAGGGTAGCGGCCCGGCTCCGCCAGGAGACGCGGCGGCAGCAGCGCGGCACCGGCAGCCGGAACCGATTGGTCCGGCGCCTTTAGCCACAAAGACAAGGCCGCCATGTCGCCTGGCGTCAGATGGTCGAACAGCGCTTCGCGGCAATAATCGACCAGATTTTCCTTAGGATCCTCGTCGCAGGCGGCGAGCCGCAGAAAGACCGGCCAACCGGCATAGGTTTCGATGGCAGCCTTCGCGACATCCGGTGGCAGAGCTTCGAGATCGTTCTGGTGAAAGGACAGGTCTTCTGCGGAGAGGACAAGGCAGCCGCCATGCAGACGCGCCCGCGCCAGCCCCGTGACCTTCTGCTGAGGCCGGCAGGCGATGACGATCCGGTCGGCACTCTCGATGAGGGCGTCGGACAGCCTCAGCGTGCGGGCCTTGCGCGGCAAGTCCCAGAACAGGAAGCCGCCCTCGAGATCCGCCTGCTGGGGATGGAGCGAGGTGCAGACCCTGCCGCCCGCATCCTGCGCCATCTGCTGGAGCAATACGCTTTTTCCCGCGCCCGCCGCCGACGACAGAAGCAGGATACGCGGGCCGCGACCGCGAGCAAGACGACTGAGACGGGGCCGATCGAGAAGACTGTGCATGGGAGAGGAATAGGGGATCTTCGTTTTGAAACCTATACCTCTCGATCAAAAAACTATACCAGCCCGCGCTTGTCCCGACCGGACCTGCAGAAGACAGTACGGTCAGATGTTTCCTGGTGAAGGGATCTTTTGAGACGATGCGGCACCACCCGTTGACGGCGATCCTCTCGCGGCTCGGCAGCTTCCTGCTGGTCATGGTCGCGCTGTCCCTGATGATTTTCACGCTGGCGCGTGTCGTCCCGGGAGACCCGGCCCGCATGGCGCTCGGACCAGCGGCGACACCGGAGCAGGTGCAGGCGCTGCGCCTGCAGATGGGGCTCGATCAGCCCGTGCTGGTGCAGTATCTCGATTATGTGCGCAAGGCGCTGCACGGCGATCTCGGCACCTCGCTGGTGTCGCAGCGCCCCGTCACGACCGATCTTGCCCAGACGGTACCGGCCACGGTGGAGCTTGTTCTGGTCTCCGTCGTCTTCATGTTCCTCATCGCCATTCCGCTTGGTGTGATCACCGCCCATTACCGGGACCGCGCGCTGGACCATGGGGGGCGCATCCTGTCGCTGACGGGGGTTACCATCCCGAGCTTCCTTTTTGCGATCACTCTGCAGTTGCTGGCGGCACGGATGCCCGGCGGCTGGCCGATCATCGGTCGTCTGGATCACGGGCTCGGCTGGCCGGGCGGCCCGACCGGTTTCCTGCTGCTGGACGGCCTTCTTGCCGGCAGGTTCGACGTGGTCGGCAGCGCCCTGCAGCACATCGCGCTGCCCGCCTTTGCGCTGTCCATGGCCGGCATCGGCCAGATCACCCGCATCACCCGCTCCTCGATGATCGAAAATCAGCGCAAGGACCATGTCCTGACGCTGCAGAGCTTTGGCGTGCCCGAGCGCGTCATCATCTTTCGCTACCTGCTGAAGCTTTCCTCCATCGCGCCGCTGACGATCATGGGGCTCGAATTCGCCTCGCTGATCGGCAATGCCTTCGTCATCGAGATGATCTTCGCCTGGGGCGGCTTCGCCTCCTATGGCCTCAACGCCATCCTGCAGAAGGACCTCAATGCGGTGACGGCCGTGGTGCTGGTGGCGGGACTGTTCTTCATCGTCGCGAACCTCGTTGTCGATGTCCTGATCTCGATCATCGATCCGCGCATGCGCCGGAAGGAGGCACTCTGATGGCCGATATCAAGATCCTGGACCCGGCCGATCGCGGCCTCAGCGCCGGCTACATGATGTGGTACCGCTTCAGCCGAAATCCGGCGGCCGTGATCGGCTCGCTGATCCTGCTGTCGGTCATCATCCTCGCGGTGTTTGCACCGTGGCTGACGCCCTATCCCAAGCATGTCGGCAGCGTCGTCGATTTCAAGGCGCGCCATCTGCCGCCGGATGCCGGCCACTGGTTCGGCACCGACAAGGCCGGGCGCGACATCTTTTCCCGCACCGTCTTCGGTCTCCGTGTCTCGCTGCTGCTCGTCCTCGGCGTGCTCGGCATCTCCGTGCCGGTCGGCACCGTGCTTGGCCTGATGGCCGGCTATTTCGGCGGCTGGACAGAACGGCTGATCAGCGGACTGACCAACGTCATGCTGGCCATGCCGCCGCTCGTCATGGCGCTTGCGGTATCGAACCTGCTCGAACCGACGCTGACGAATGCGATGATCGCCATCACGCTTCTGTGGTGGACCTGGCATGCGCGGCTGATCTATTCGGTGTCGAAATCCATCGCATCCGAAGATTACATCGAGGCAGCGCGGCTGGCCGGCGCCGGTCCCTTGCATATCCTCTTTCGCGAGATCCTGCCCAATTGCGTCGCAGTCATCTCGGTGAAGACGACGCTGGACGCCGCCTTCGTCATCCTGTTCGGCGCGACGCTGAGCTTCCTCGGCTTCGGCGTGAAACCCCCGACACCGGATCTGGGCTCGATGGTGGCCGACGGGCGGCAGTTCATGCCGGATTTCTGGTGGGAAGTGCTCTGCCCGGGTGCTGCGGTGCTTTACGTGACCCTTGGGTTCAACCTGCTGGGCGACGGCCTGCGCGACATGTTCGACGTGGAGGGCTGAGCATGCACAATCCCCTTCTCAGCATCGAAAACCTCTCGGTCGATTTCACCTCCTATGGCCGCACGCGCCAGGTGTTGCGCAATGTCAGCTTCTCGGTCGCCGCCGGCGAGCGTGTCGCCCTGATCGGGGAAACCGGCTCGGGAAAGTCGGTCACCGCCAAGGCGATCATCGGCACGCTGCCGCGCAATGCGCACATACAAGCGGGCCAGATCCGCGTGGAGGGCCGCAACGTGCTGGACCTGCCGCGTGCCGAGCGAGAGGCATTGAAGGGGACGGCCTTCTCGCTGATCATGCAGGATCCGCTCTCCTCCTTCAATCCGGTGTTCCGGGTGGGCACGCATCTCGATGACGTGATGCGCTTCGCCGACCGCCGCAACGGCGTCGCAACCTCGCGCGTCGAACGGAGAAGCCGCATTGCCGCCGTTCTGCGGCGTGTGCAGCTTGCCGATGCGGAGCGGGTGATGAATGCCTATCCGTTCGAACTCTCGGGCGGCATGCGCCAGCGCGTGCTGATCGGCCTTGCCCTTCTGCACCAGCCGAAGCTTCTGATCGCCGACGAACCGGGAACCGCGCTCGACGTCACCACGCAGGACGAGATCCTCAACCTCATCAACACGCTGGTGCGCGAAGAAAACATGGCGCTGCTGATGATCACCCACAATCTCGGCGTTGTGCGCAAGGTATCAGACCGGGTGGTGGTCATGCATCACGGCGACATCGTCGAGACCGGCCCTTGCCACGAGATCCTGAGTGAGCCATCCCAGCCTTACACCCGCGCGCTCCTCGATGCGGTGCCGGCCCTTTACGGGCCACGCGTCACCGACATGCCGCAGAGCGACCGCGCACCTATCATCCGCGTCCAAGAACTCAACAAGGTCTATGGCCGCCGCAACGGCTATCACGCGGTGCGCAATGTGAACCTCACGCTGCGGGAAGGCGAGATCTTCGGGCTCGCCGGAGAATCCGGTTCCGGCAAAACGACGGTCGCCCGCATGCTCATGGGCCTTCTGCGGCCAACCTCGGGCGAGCTTGCGATTGACGCACCGGCACCCGCCAAGGGCCGGCGCCTGACCCAGATCGTCTACCAGAATCCCGGCACCTCGCTCAATCCGAAGCGCACCGTCCGCCAGACGCTGACGCTGCCCTTGAAATCGATCGGCATGGATGCCGGCGCGCGTGAGGCACGACTGGCCGAACTGATGGATCTCGTGCGCCTGCCGCAGTCCTATCTGGGCAAGTACCCGCACGAACTGTCCGGCGGGCAAAAGCAGCGTGTGGCGATTGCCCGTGCGCTTGCCGCCGAGCCGAAGATCCTGATCCTGGACGAACCGACCGCCGCACTGGATGTCTCGGTGCAGAAGACCGTCATCGAGCTTCTGGTGCAACTGCGCGAGGATCTCGGGCTCACCTATCTGATGATCAGCCACGACCTGTCGCTGATGCGCAATTTCTGCTCGCGCATCGCCGTCATGCTGCGCGGCGAGATCGTCGAGGAAGGGGCGACACGGGATGTGTTCGCCGCCCCCGCCCATCCCTATACCCGGGCCCTCATCGCGGCCATTCCCGTCGTCTCCGATGTGGAAGAGCGCGAGAAGCCCATCGTGACCCAAGAGGAACGCATGCGCTTCCTCGTCAAATCCACAGACTGACGGAAGAGGAGCCTCACGTGTATCGCGTAGGGATCGACGTCGGCGGCACCAATACGGATGCCGTCATATTGAAGGACAAGACGGTTCTGGCCGGTGTAAAGGCCTCGACCACTGAAGACGTGACGGCGGGTGTCATCGAGGCGCTGGAAAATGTCATTGCCGCCTCCGGCATCGACCGCACGGCCATCGCCGCCGTGATGATTGGCACCACGCATTTCACCAATGCCGTGATCGAGCGGCGCCATATGGATGAAGTTGCCGCCATCCGGCTCGGCCTGCCCTCCGGTGCCGGTCTTCCGCCCATGGTCGATTGGCCGGACGACATCCGCGAGATCGTCGGCAATCACGGCTACCAGGTGAAGGGCGGCTATGAGTTCGATGGTCGCATTCTCTCGCCGCTCGATGAGGACGAGATCGTCCGCATCGCCGGCGAAATCCGCGCCAAGGGTCTGAAGGCAGCAGCCGTCACCTGCGTCTTCAGCGGCATCAATGACACGATGGAGCTGCGCACGCGCGAACTCCTCCACCGTCACTGCCCCGGCGTGCCGGTGGTGATGTCGAAGGATATCGGCCGCCATGGTCTGCTGGCGCGCGAAAGTGCCGCCATCATGAATGCCAGCCTGCTGTCGCTCGCCGACCGGACAGTCGCCGCGTTCCAGAAGGCGCTGGTGCAGGCCGGCCTCACCTGCCCCTTCTACATCACCCAGAACGACGGCACGCTGATGGCCGCAGACGTGGTGCGTGCCTTTCCGGTGCTGACCTTCGCCTCCGGCCCGACGAACTCGATGCGCGGCGCCGCCTTTCTGACCGGTCTCAAGGATGCGGTGGTGGTCGATGTCGGCGGCACGACCACCGACGTCGGCTCGCTCTCGCACGGGTTCCCGCGCCAGGCTTCCACCACAGTCGATATCGGCGGCGTGAAGACGAACTTCCGCATGCCGGATGTCTTTTCCATCGGCCTCGGTGGCGGCTCGCTGGTGGTGAAGGGCGAGAACGGCATCTCGATCGGTCCGAAATCCGTCGGCTACCGTGTGCGCCGCGAGGCTCTCTGCTTTGGTGGCTCGACCCTCACGGCAACCGATATCGCAGTTGCAGCCGGCAAAGCGGACGTGGGTGACAGAGCGCTGGTCCGTACCCTCGATGCGGCGCTGGTGGGGGCAGCGGTTGCCCGTATCGATGCCATGCTGGAAGCCTGCGTGGAGCGCAGCCGTATCTCCTCGACCCCAGTGCCGGTCATTGCCGTCGGCGGCGGCTCGATCCTGATGCCGGACCGGATCGGCGACCTTGAGGTCGTGCGGCCGGAGAATTTTGCGGTCGCCAATGCCGTGGGCGCCGCGATCGCCCAGGTCAGTGGAGAAACGGATCGGGTGTTTTCCCTCGTCGATGGCAGGACCCGCGAAGCAGCGCTTGCCGAGGCGGAGGCGGAGGCACGCGACAAGGCGATCGCCGCCGGCGCCATTTCCGACACGCTGGAAGTCATCGAGCGGGAGGATACGCCCCTCGCATACCTGCCGGGCAACGCCACCCGCATTCACGTCAAGGTCGTTGGAGAGATGGGAGCCTATCATGGCTGAAACGCGCAAGCTGAAATACGATGAGGCTGCCCTGCGCACCCTGACCCGCGACGATCTGGAGGCGCTGGAGATTGGCGCCGGGATCCTGGGCACCGGCGGCGGCGGCAATCCGTATCAGGGCAAGCTTCTGGCGCTCGAGGCGCTGAAGGCCGGCCACGAGATGAAGCTTCTGGCGACCGATGCCATAGAGCCCGACGCGCTCTGCATGTCGATCGGCGGGATCGGTGCGCCCGTCGTCGGTGTCGAACGCATCCGGGAGGGCCGGGAAGGCCTTCGCTGCCTGCGCGCCATGGAAGAACTGATCCGGATGCCGGTCGATGCCATCGTCTGCGAGGAGATTGGTGGCGCCAATTCCATGAGCCCGCTGGTGACGGCCGCACTCGGCGGTTTGCCGATCCTGGACTGCGACGGCATGGGCCGCGCCTTCCCGGAAATGCAGATGACCACCTTCTCGATCTACGGCCACAGCTCCACGCCCTCGGTCATGTGCGACCTGCACGGCAATGCGGTGATCTTCAGCCATGCGGTCTCGGAAGTCTGGCACGAACGGATGGCACGCGCCTGCGTCGTCGCCCAGGGCGGCGGGGCGATGCTGGCCACGGCCCCCATGCAGGCACACTTCGTCCACCAGTTCGCCATTCCGCGCAGCTATACGAATGCGATCGCGCTTGGCGAGGCCGTCATCCGCGCGCGCCGGATGCAGGATGATCCGATCCAGGCCGTATGCGATCTCGAAGGCGGGCGGCGCATCTTCAACGGTAAGATCACCGATCTGAAGCGCCATCTGCGCGGGGGCTTTGCGGTCGGCGATCTGGAACTCGCGGGCTTTGACGGCTGGGCCGGCGAGACCGCGAGTGTGGCAATCCAGAACGAATTCCTCCTCTTCCGCCGCAATGGCGTGGTCGAGGTCACCGTGCCCGATCTCATCGTGCTGCTCGATGTGGATACTGGCTATCCGATCACCACCGAAATGCTGCGTTACGGCCAGCGCGTCGCCGTGATCGCCATCCCCTGCCACGACCTTCTGCGCTCACCAGCGGCCCTCGAGGTCGTGGGGCCGGCCGCCTTCGGTTACCCGGACATCGCCTTCTCGCCGCTGCCAAAGGCGGCCTGACCCTTCCGAGCCCAACCCCAAACAACCGGCGGGACGGTTCCCGCCGCATAAAAGAGGAGAACCTCCAGCATGAGAAGCATGATTTCGAAGCGCCTGGCCTTGCTTGCGCTCGGCACGGCTGTTGCCCTTGGCGCAGGTCTTCCGGCAGCCTCCGCCGCCGATAAGATCTCGACCGTCGTCAATGTCCAGCAGATCTTCAGCTCGCTCGATCCGGCGAAGGTCACGGATTACACCGGCTACATGGCGATCGTGAACATGTATGACGGTCTCACAACCGTCAGCCCCTCCGGCGAGATCGTTCCGCATCTGGCAAAGTCCTGGGAGGTGTCGGACGACGGGCTGACCTACACCTTCCATCTGCGCGACGACGCGAAGTTCCAGGACGGCACCCCGGTCAAGGCTGCCGACATGGTCTGGTCCATCCAGCGTCTGCTGGGCATCAACAAGGGCCCCTCCAACCTGATCGTCGGCGTGCTGAAGCCGGAAAACGTGACCGCTCCGGATGAGAAGACGCTCGTCCTCAAGATCGACCGGCAGTTCTCGCCGTTCCTCGCCGCGACACCGCTGATGATGGCGCTCAACAAGACGCTGATCACCGCCAATGCCAAGCCGGACGACACATGGGGCGAGGCCTATGTCGGCGAACATTCGGCAGGCTCCGGCCCCTACAAGCTCGTCAGCTACAACCGCTCCGCCGACATGGTGATCGCCCGCAACGCCGATTATTTCCTCGGCTGGACGAAGGGAACGCCGATCGACGAGGTCCGCTTCGTCCAGACGAGCGACGATGCGACCGTCAAGGCGCTGGCCGAAAAGGGAGAGCTTGGTTTTTCCTCGCACGGCCTCGGCAACGACACCTACGAAGCCATCGGCAAGATGAAGGGCTACAAGCTGATCCAGACGCGCACGTCCGGCGGCTTCGTCATCAAGCTCAACACCAAGGTCTATCCGACCGACGACGTGCATGTGCGCCGTGCCATCGCCTATGCCACCGACTACAAGACCATCCAGGACATCATCTACCCCGGCACCGACATGCAGGGCCCGCTGTCGACGGCCTTCAAGGACGCGCATAACGGCGACATCAAGCCCGGCACCTTCGACCTTGAAAAGGCGAAGGAGGAACTGGCGAAGTCGAAATATGCGGGGCAGAAGATCACGCTGGTGAACAGCTACGTCGCCTCGCTCGCCTTCGAGGCGGAAGTGGCACTGCTTCTGCAGGCCAATCTGGAGCAGATCGGCATCACGCTCGACATCAAGCCGGAGCCGTGGAACCGCATCGTTGAACTGTCCTCCAAGCCGGACACGACGCCCGCCTCGACACAGGTCAACATTTCGCCGACCTATCCTTCGCCGGATTCGATGTTCTACAACCAGTACCACTCCAAGGCATCCGGCACCTGGATGTCCATGGAATGGCTGCAGAATCCGGAGATCGACGCGCTGATCGACAAGTCGCGCGGCACCACCGACGTGGCCGAACAGAATGCCGTCTACAAGGACCTGCAGGCGAAGATCGCCGATCTGCAGCCGGATGTCTGGGCGGTTGCCCCGAACCGGCGCTATGCGGCCAATGCCTGCCTGCAGGGCTACAAGTTCATTCCCATGCAGAGCTGGGATCTGAACTTCTCCAACTTCACCTGGGATTGCACGGCGAATTAAGCCTTCGCATCCAGCTGACAAACCGGCCCCGACCCCGGGGCCGGCATACCCCCTCCTTGCCTTGCCGAAGGTCGGACATGCTTCAGGAATTTGCAGAAGAAAACATCGAACCGCTTGCCATCGGCGCCTGGATTCTCGGCACCGGCGGTGGCGGCGATCCTTACATCTCCACGCTGAACCTCCGCCGGCTCTATGCCGAGGGCACCCGCGTCGATCTGATGGATCCGATGGCGCTCGACGACGACGACATGGTCGCCGTCGTCTCCAAGATGGGGGCACCGCTGGTCGGCCAGGAACGCCTGGGCGACCCCGTGCATCTCGCCCGTGCGGTCGAAGTCATGGAAGACTATCTTGGCAAGCGTTTCCGCGCCATCATGAGCGTGGAGATCGGCGGATCGAACGCGCTGTCCTCCTTCCTGGCAGCCGCCGTTCTCAATCGTCCCGTCGTCAATGCCGATGCGATGGGGCGCGCCTATCCGGAAGCGCAGATGACCTCGTTTGCGATAGGCAACCTGCCGATGTTCCCGTTGTCGCTGGTCGATGTGCGCGACAACGAGGTGATCGTGACGCGGGCGGCCTCGTGGAAATGGATGGAGCGCATCTCGCGCAAGGTCTGCACGGAAGTGGGCTCGACCGCTGCCACCTGCAAGGCACCGCGCACCGGCCGGGAAGTCAAGGAATGGGGCATTCATGACACGGTGACCAAGGCGGTCGAACTCGGCAAGGCGGTGCTCGATGCCCGCCGCCGGCACGCCGATCCCGTCGAGGCCATTCTCAACCACGAAGGCGGCAAGCTGTTGTTCCGCGGCAAGGTGATCGATGTGGCGCGGGAGACGACCGGCGGCTTTTTGCGCGGCCGTACAGTCATTGAGGGTATCGACGGCGATCGCGGCGCACGTATGGAGCTTGCCTTCCAGAACGAATGGGCCGTTGCCTTCCGCGACGGCGAAGCGGTGGCGATGACCCCCGACCTGCTCTGCCTTCTCGATACGGTGTCCGGCAGCGCGATCGGAACGGAATCCGTTCGGTACGGCCAGCGTGTGACGGTCGTCGCGCTGCCCGCTCCCCGCCTGCTGACCACGCCTGCCGGCATTGCCGCCGTCGGCCCCCGCGCCTTCGGCTATGACATTGACTTCAGATCGGTATTTCCATGAAACGCATCGGTATTGACGTTGGCGGCACGAACACGGATGCCGTTCTGGTGGATGGCGAGCGCATTGTCGCCTCGATCAAGGTTCCCACCACGCAGGATGTGCTGTCGGGGGTCAAGGCTGCCCTTTCGCATGTGATCAACGCGCCGGCATCGACCGGGCTTTCCGTTGATGCGGTGATGATCGGCACGACGCATTTCACCAATGCGGTGGTGGAGCGCGCCCGTCTGGAGCGTGTCGCCGCCATTCGTGTAGCACTTCCGACCGGCCGCTCGCTGCCGCCGATGTGCGACTGGCCGCGCGACCTTTATGAAGCTGTCGATCCGATGATCTTCATGGTGCATGGCGGCCATGAATATGACGGCAGTCCGCTGGTGCCCATGCAGGCAGACGAAATCCGCAACGCGGCGATGCGCATCCGCGATGCCGGCATCACCTCGATCGCGATCTCGGCCATCTTCTCGCCGCTCACGACTGAATGTGAGGTGAAAGCCGCCGAGATCGTGCGGTCCGTCATTCCGGACGCCAGGATCACGCTCTCCCACACACTTGGCCGGATCGGTCTTCTGGAGCGGGAAAACGTCGCAATCCTGAACGCCGCGCTGCAATCGCTGGGCCGGACCACGGTTCAGGCCTTTGCCGATGCTCTCTCGGACATCGGCGTTGGCGCCCCCTTCTACCTCACGCAGAACGATGGCACCGTGGCGCTCGCGGATGTCGCCGCGGCCAATCCGGTTCACAGTTTTGCCTCCGGCCCCACCAATTCCATGCGCGGCGCCGCCTTTCTGACCGGCATGGAGAATGGCATGGTCGTGGATGTCGGCGGCACGACCTCCGATATCGGCTGCCTGGTCGGCGGTTTCCCGCGCGAGGCGAACAATATCGTGCATATCGGCGGCGTAAGGACGCTGTTCCGCATGCCGGATCTCCTGCCGATCGCCTTGGGTGGGGGCACCATCATCAACCCGCAGACCGGTGAGATCGGCCCGCGGTCCGCCGGCTATCGCATCCTCACCGAGGCCCTGGTGTTTGGCGGCTCGACGCTGACCACCTCCGACATCGCGGTTGCGGCAGGCATCGTCGAGATGGGCGACCGGGATCGTGTGAAGGGGCTCGACCGGGATCTGGTGCGCACCACCCTTGCCCGGATCGGCGACATGGTCGCGGACAATTTCGACCGTATGAAAACCTCGGCCGATGACGTCCCGCTGATTGCCGTCGGCGGCGGCGCCTTCCTGATCCCGGACAAGGTTGCCGGCGCTTCCGAGGTGGTTCGGGTAAAAAATGCAGGCGTGGCCAATGCACTGGGGGCGGCCATGGCGCAGGTGTCGGGCGAAGTGGACCAGGTCTTTTCCGGCATGAGCCGTGACGAGGCGCTGGCGGCGGCGGAAACCGGTGCACGCAATGCCGCCGTTTCCTCCGGTGCAGCGCAGGACAGCCTGAAGACGCTCGAGATCGAGGATATCCCGATCGCCTATCTGCCGGGCGGCGCGCGGCGCGTGCGCGTTCGCGTCATCGGCGACATCGCGTTCGGCTGATCTGCCGTCACGACGAACGGCCTTGCCACCCATCTTCGGACTTCAACCCGCCTGTACCATCATCGGTGCCGGCGGGTTGAAGTCGCGCCTGAACCGGCCTGCCGGTCGGGGATAATCGAGCCGCCCCAAGAGCGTCGCGCGGACCAGGAAAGGCGAGACAAATGCCGGCGCCTCCGATAGGAAAGGAGGGACTGACACATCATCCTGCCGCACGAGGTTTCCGTGACCGCTTTGCCCACCACCGTCATCCCGCTTCCCCAGCCCGTCCTTTTGCCCGTGTCCGGTTCGGATGCGCAGTTTCCGGTGCGCCGGGTCTATTGCGTCGGCCGCAATTATGCCGACCATGCGATCGAGATGGGCCACGACCCCTCGCGCGAGCCGCCCTTCTTTTTCCAGAAGAACCCGCAGAACCTGGTGACGGACGGCCGTTTTCCCTATCCGCCGCTGTCCGCCAATGTGCATTTCGAGGTGGAACTGGTAATGGCCCTGAAGGCCGGCGGCAGCGATATCGCGCTCGACGATGCACTCGACTGCGTCTGGGGTTACGGCGTCGGGATCGATTTCACCCGGCGTGACCTGCAGGACGGCTTGAAGAAAGCCGGTCGATCCTGGGAAGCGGCCAAGGCCTTCGAGGCTTCCGCCCCCGTCTCCGCCCTTCGTCCCGCAGACGAGATCGGCCATCCGCAGGCAGGCGCCATCTGGCTCGACGTCAATGGTCAACGCAAGCAGTCGGGCGATCTTGCCCAGATGATCTGGAAACTGCCGGAAATCGTGGTCGAGCTGTCAAAGCTCTTTACGCTCGCCGCCGGTGATATCATCATGACCGGCACGCCCGCCGGCGTCGGGCCGATCGTCCGCGGCGACCACATCCGCTGCGGCGTCGAGGGCGTCGCGGACCTGGACGTCGCCATCATCTGACGGGACGAACGAGGAGGAAACCATCATGCCGCTCTATGCACTCGACGATCAGGCCCCGAAGACACCCGCAGCCGGACGTTTCTGGGTGGCGCCGGGTGCGCATGTGATCGGCCGGGTCGAGATCGGCGAGGATGTCGGCATCTGGTTCGGCGTGACGATCCGCGGCGACAACGAGTGGATCACGCTGGGTGCGCGCACCAACATCCAGGAAAACACCGTGATCCACACGGATTGGGGGTTTCCGGTGACGATCGGTGAAGGCTGCACCATCGGCCATGGCGCGATCATCCACGGCTGCAGCATCGGCGACAATTCGCTGGTCGGCATGGGCGCGACCGTGCTGAACGGCGCCCGCATCGGCAAAAACTGCCTCGTCGGTGCGAATGCCCTGGTGACGGAAGGCAAGGAGTTTCCGGACAATTCGCTGATCGTCGGATCTCCGGCCAAGGCGATCCGCACGATTGACGAGGACGGTGTCGCAAAACTGCGCCAATCCGCCGAAAATTATGTGAAGAACTGGCAGCGGTTCGCTGGCAGTCTGCGCGAAATCTGAAAAACTGTTGCGTTACGGCGCCCTATAAGATGTACTAAGTGATTATTCATATCTCGTAGGCAATACTATTTAAGCATTTGCTGCCGCTCTGTTCGGACAGGTCTATTTTGATGACTGATTTGCAGCAGGATCATTCTGCTTTTGCGCGTGCAGTTGCCCCGCAAGTCGATCAGGCGCTTGCGTCCAAACGTTACGTTTCCCGCTTTCCGCAGCCTTTGGAGCGGTCTTATCAAGCGTATGCCGCAGACTTGAAATCAGGCCAGTCCCTGAAGGCCACCGCCATCAGCCTGGTTGTTTTCAACCTCGGCATCATTATGGATTATACCGCGCATCCGGATCACCTCTGGGAGTTTCTGCTGATCCGCGTCGTCTTCGCCTCGCTTCCCTGTCTGTATCTTGTCTGGTTCAGCCGCAGGCTGGCAACGTACGCGCTCCGGGACTGGCTCTCCGGCGCCGCGCTGATCTGGATCGGACTGTCCATGAACATTCTCGTCGAGATGCGTGGCTCCCCCCCGGTGCAACTGGCCTTCGGTATCGGTCTGCTGATCGTCGTGGCGAACGTCGTCTTCCACCTCCGCACGGCCGTTGCAGCCAGCACCTCGCTTGTCATCATGCTCGTCACGACGGCGTTTCTCGGGATACGCGTCGAATCATCGCTGACACCGGCAGACGGTCTCGCGCTGCTGTTCGTGGCCGCGGCCGGCGTTCTGACCCTGCTTGCCAACTATCGCCTGGAGTGCACGCTGCGCCACCTGTACCTGATGATCCTGCGGGAGACGCTTCGCACGGGCGACATGGAGCGGGTGAACGAAGAACTGACGGCGATTTCGCAGACGGATCCTTTGACCGGCATTGCCAATCGCCGCCTGTTTGACCGGCAGTTCGGGACCGCGTGCGGGAGTTCCCTCGACACGGGGGAAATGCTGGCGCTCCTGCTGATCGACGTCGATCACTTCAAGCGCTACAACGACACCCACGGCCATCTGGTCGGCGATGCCTGCCTGAAGCAGGTGGCGAAAACGATCGCATTGCAGGTGCGCCGCGAGCGCGACCTGCCGGCCCGGATCGGCGGAGAGGAATTTGCCGTCCTGCTGCGCGATGCCACCGAAACGGCTGCACAGAAGGTTGCCGACCGCATCCACCGGGCATTGGCCGCTGACTGGCCGGAAGGGCTTGCCCCCGTTACCGTCAGCATCGGTCTTGCGATCCTGCGATCCCCCTCAGCCGATGCGATCATGGCAGCGGCCGACAAGGCGCTTTATGAGGCCAAGAACGGTGGCCGAAACCGCACGATCACCACGGCAACGGCAGCCTGAGACGAGCGATCGACCATACCACCATCCGGCCGTCACCCGCCCATGCAGGCGCTGCACAGACCGCGCAGTTCGATCGTCGTCTTCTCCGCCTTGAAACCCTTCTGCTGCGCCCAGCCGCGCAGACGGTCGTCGATGGCGTGATCGTGAAACTCGCTCACCTGGCCGCATTTTTCGCAGATGGCAAACGCAACCGTGCCGTGGTGATGCTGGCAGCAAGCTTCGTGCGTGTGCGAACAGGCGACGAAGGAATTCAGGCTTTCCAGCCGGTGCACGAGGCCGAAGTCGAGCAGTTTTTCGAGCGCCCGGTAGACCTGCAGCGGCGCCCGGAAGCCGCTGTCGCGCAGCTTGTCGAGGATCGTATAGGCGCTCATCGGCTGCTCCGCACGCGACAGCACGTCGAGCACCAGGGCCTGGTTCTTCGTCAGGTTAGGCGTGTTCATGGACGGTCTCCCGGAATGGCTGGGCTGCCTGCGAAGGTCCGGCGGGCCGGAGCAAGCAGGCTGGCGACAAAAAGGGCAAGCGCCGCAACGACGATCGAGGGACCGGAGGGCGTGTCGCCGTAGAGCGAGCCGAACAGTCCCCCGACGACAGCGACCGCACCGATCAGCGAGGAGAGAACCGCCATCGTCTCCGGGCTGCTGGAAAAACGCCGGGCACTTGCCGCCGGAATGATCAGCAGCGCGGTAATCAGCATGATGCCGACGATCTTCATGGCAATCGCAATCACCAGCGCCATCAGGAGCATGAAGATCAGCCGGGCGCGCTCGGGCTTCAGGCCCTCTGCCTCGGCCAGTTCATGGCTGACGGTGGACGCAATCAGCGAGCGCCAGAGGAAGGCAAGGCACGTGAGCACCAGAGCCCCGCCCCCCCAGATCAGCAGGATGTCCTGCGTGGTGACTGCGAGAATATCGCCGAACAGGAAGGCAATGAGATCGATGCGCACCCAGGACATGAAGGCGACGAGCACAAGCCCGATCGCCAGCGTCGAATGCGACAGGATACCGAGCAGCGAATCTGCCGACAGCGCCTGGCGCTTCTGCAGAAGGAGAAGCAGCAGGGAAACCCCGACCGCCACGGCAAACACGCTGACCAGCAGATTGATCTCGAAGAACAGGGACAAGGCAACACCGAGCAGTGCCGAATGCGCCATGGTGTCGCCGAAATAGGCCATGCGGCGCCAGACGACGAGGCAGCCGAGCGGGCCGGTGGTGAGCGCCAGTCCGACGCCGGCAACCATGGCGCGGACGAAGAAGTCGTCAAACATGGCGCCCCTCCCCGCGTTCCGGCCGTTCCGCCTCATGATGGTGATGGTGCTCGTGGGCATGGGCGTCGGCGTGGGTATGCGAATGGCCATCGGCGTGATCATCACCATGTCCATCATCATGGTCATGGGCGTGCGGATGCCCGTCATGATCATGGTGATGCCCGTCACCGGGATGGCAATGATCCGTCACGCTGCCATCGGAATGCAGCACGCGACCATCAGGCAGATGGGTATGGTCGTGGCGATGGTCGTAAAATGCAAGCCCGGCGGGCGCCTGGCCGAACAGGCGCTGGTAGTCCTGGCTCTGGCTGACGGCAGCGGGCGTTCCGCGGCAGCAGACATGGCCGTTGAGGCAGATCACCGTGTCGGTGCGGGCCATCACCATGTGCAGGTCGTGGCTGATCATCAAAACGCCGCAGCCGGTGCGGTCGCGAATGTCACCGATCAGCTGGTAGAGCGCGCTTTCTCCGGCGAAATCGACGCCCTGCACCGGTTCATCCAGCACGAGAAGATCGGGATCGCGGGCAATGGCGCGCGCCAGAAGCACCCGCTGAAATTCGCCACCCGAGAGATGCTGAACTTCGGCATGGCGCAGATGAAGCACGCCGGCAGCGTCGAGCGACGCCTCAAGCTTGGTGTGTTGCAGGCGACCGGTCAAATGCATCAGGCGCTCGACGGAAAGCGGCATGGTGCGGTCGATCGCCAGCTTCTGCGGCACGTAACCGATGACGAGGCGCGCGGCGCGCTCCACCTTGCCCTCGTCCGCGGCCAGAACGCCGATCGCCATCTTGGCCGTGGTGGATTTGCCGGCCCCGTTCGGACCGATCAAGGTCACGATCTCGCCCCGGCCGATCGACAGATCGACCCCGCGCACGAGCCAGCGGCCCTGCCGGATGACGCCGGCCTGGCTCAGCGAGACCAGCAGCCCCTCACGCGGTTCAACATGCATCAACATTCATAAAACCTCAGGCGGCATTGCCCTCTTGCTATGACACGCGTTATAGCGTAACGCAATCTATGTAATAACATAACACAAGCATTCAAGGAGCGAGCGCATGACGCGAACCGCAACCGCCCTCTTCGCATCCGCCGCCTTTTTCGCTGCTGGCACCATGGCAGCCACAACCGCCGCGGCCGCACCGGACGTGGTGGTCTCGATCAAGCCGATCCATTCGCTGGTCGCAGCCGTGATGCAAGGCGTCGGCGAACCGAAGCTGATCGTCGACGGCGCCGCCTCCCCGCACACGTTTACGATGAAGCCCTCGAATGCGCGCACCATCGAGGGCGCCGACGTGGTGTTCTGGATCGGCCCGAACCTAGAGGCCTTCCTGGACAAGCCGCTCGATGCGCTCGCCGGCAAAGCGACCGTCGTGGCGCTCGGCGACGTGGCGGGCGTCGAGACCCTGCCCTTCCGCGAAGGTGGCCCCTTCGAAGCGCACGACCATGGTGATGATGATCACGATCACGCGGATCATGGGCACGCGGACCATGGGCACGATCACGGGGCGGAAAAACCCGCGGAGCAGGAAGCCCATTCGGATCACGATCACGACCACAAAGGTCATGACCATGCCGCCGAAGCGGATGCCCACCATGATCATGACCATGGCGGCTTCGATGCCCACCTCTGGCTTGACCCGGAAAATGCCAAGGCGATGGCAAAAGCCATCGAGGCGCAGTTGGTCGCCGCCGATCCCGCGAATGTTGCCGTCTACACGAAGAACACCGTGGCGCTTCTGAAGCGCATCGACGCCATGAACGACGACATTGCCAAGACCATCGCTCCGGTGAAAAACAAGCCCTTCATCGTTTTCCACGACGCCTATCAGTATTTCGAGCATCATTACGGCGTGACGGTTGCCGGCTCGGTCACGGTCAGCCCGGAAACCGCGCCCGGCGCGGAACGGCTGAAGGAGATCCAGGCGAAGATCAACAGCCTTGGCGCAACCTGCGTGTTCGCCGAACCGCAGTTCACGCCAAAACTGATCAACGTCGCAACGGAAGGCACCAAGGCAAAATCGGGCGTGCTCGATCCGGAAGGCGCGACACTGAAGGCCGGCCCGGATCTCTACTTCGATCTGATGACCGGTATTGCCGCCTCGCTGTCGGATTGCCTTGGCCGCGACAGCTAAACAGACCCATCGTGTCGAAGAAGGCGGCCAAGACCGCCTTTTTCTGGATTGAAGATTGTAATGTTATAACAAAAGGAGCATTCCCATGGATCGGCGACTTCCCGTCACCGTCCTGTCCGGCTTCCTCGGGGCCGGCAAGACCACGCTTCTCAACCATATTCTCACCAATCGCGACGGCCTGCGCGTCGCCGTCATCGTCAACGACATGAGCGAGGTGAACATCGACGCGGCCCTGGTGCGCGATGGCGGGGCCGAACTGTCGCGCACGCAGGAACAGTTGGTGGAAATGACCAATGGCTGCATCTGCTGCACGCTGCGCGACGACCTGTTGAAGGAGGTGCGGGCGCTGGCCGACCAGAAGCGGTTCGATTATCTCCTCATCGAATCGACCGGGATCGCCGAACCCCTTCCCGTCGCCGGCACCTTCGAATTCCGCGACGAGAACGGCGAAAGCCTGTCGGATGTGGCAAGGCTCGATACCATGGTGACGGTGGTGGATGCCGCGAACCTGCTGAAAGATTATGGCTCCTCCGACTTTCTGGCCGATCGCGGCGAGACCGCCGGCGATGGTGACAACCGCACGCTCGTCGATCTGCTGGTGGAGCAGATCGAGTTTGCCGATGTGGTGATCATCAACAAGATCTCGACCGCCACCCCGGACGAGCGGGCCGCCGCACGGGCCATCGTTGCGGGCCTCAATCCCGATGCACGGATCATCGAGACCGATTTCGGTCAGGTCGCCTCGCGCGATCTTCTGGGCACCGGGCTTTTCGATCATGCCAAGGCCGAAACCCATCCGCTGTGGTTCAAGGAACTGCACGGCTTCAACGAGCATGTGCCGGAGACGGAAGAATACGGGATTCGCTCGTTTGTCTACCGCGCCCGCCGTCCCTTCGATCCGGCGAAACTGCACACCTTCATCAATCAGTCCTGGCCAGGCGTCATCCGCGCAAAAGGCTTCTTCTGGCTGGCGACGCGGCCCTACCATGTGGGCGAGATCTCGCAGGCCGGCGCACTCATTCGCACCCAGAAGCTCGGCCTCTGGTGGGATGCGGTGCCGCGCGAACAATGGCCGCAGGATGCCGGCTTCCGCGATGGGCTGGCCCGTTATCTCGATCCGGTCTGGGGCGACCGGCGACAGGAAATCGTCTTCATCGGGGCAGACCCGATGGACGAACACTGGATCCGCAACCAGCTCGACATCTGTCTCCTGCCAGACAGCCGCTTTGATCCGGACCGCTGGAGGGATTTGCCCGATCCCTTTGCGAGCTGGAACAGACAGGCTGCCTGAGACGGAAGGGCCGCCGGAGCGATCCGGCGGCCCGCTCTTCCTTTGCGCCCGTCAACGTCCGGCAATGATGCCGGCAATCAGTCCGCTGGCGGCGCCGATCAGCAGGAACTCGTTATTGGCCCGCACCCAGTGGTAGCCGCGCGGCGGTGCGGACAGGCGGTAGCGGCGATAATCGCGGATTTCCGCATAACGTGCCCGTTCGGCACGGCTGAGCTTCTGGCCCTTTTTCCAGTGTCCTCTATGGACCACCACCTTCTTCTTTTCGATCACCACCTTACGCTCGACAGGAGCACGGCGGTCGCGGTCATGGGCACGGTAATCCTGCGCCTGGGCCATGGGAGCCGCAAGAATGGTAGCGGCGGTCAGGAGGGAAAGAAAAGCTTTCATCGGGATGTCTCCTCGTGTTTGACACCCGAACCTTGCGATTTTCCGACTGAATGTCAGATGAACCGCACATTACAAATACGCAATGAAGTGAGCTCGTTGGCCGGACAATCTGAAGCAGTTCCGGAACATCTGAACCTTACGGGAGGCAAAGAGCCCGGCGCGTGGCCGGGCTCCCGAAGAGATGGAAAAGGAAGCGTGTTACCGCGACGGACCTTCCCGCTCGGCGGACGCCGCCCACAGGTTGATGTCGGCATCCTTGGCAAAGACGGCGATTTCGGCGAGTTCCGCCTCTGTGAACTCCGCCTTCTCCAGCGCCTTGACGCAATCGACCACCTGTTCCGGGCGGCTGGCGCCGATCAGGGCAGAGGTCACGCGACCACCGCGCAGCACCCAGGCAATCGCCATCTGCGCCAGCGTCTGGCCGCGCTTTTCGGCGATCGCATTCAGGCCCCGCAGGTTCTCGATGTTGCGCTCGTTCAGGAAGGCCGGTCGTAACGACTTGCCCTGCGCAGCACGGCTGTCCTCCGGAATGCCACCCAGGTATTTCGACGTCAGCATGCCCTGGGCGAGCGGCGAGAAGACGATCGAGCCGATACCGAGATCGTCCAGCGTATCGAGGAGGCCATCGTCTTCCACCCAGCGGTTGATGATCGAATAGCTCGGCTGGTGGATCAGGCAGGGCGTGCCGAGATCCTTGAGGATCGCGGCGGCTTCCCGCGTGCGCTTCGAATTGTAGGAGGAAATGCCGACATAAAGCGCGCGGCCCGAACGGACGATATGGTCGAGCGCACCGCAGGTCTCTTCCAGCGGCGTATCCGGGTCGAAGCGGTGCGAATAGAAGATATCGACATAGTCGAGACCCATGCGCTTCAGGCTCTGGTCGCAGGAGGCGATCAGGTATTTGCGGCTGCCCCATTCGCCGTAAGGGCCCGGCCACATGTTGTAGCCGGCCTTGGACGAAATGATCAGTTCGTCACGGTAACCGGCAAAATCGGTCTTCAGGATCTCGCCGAAGGCGGTTTCGGCGCTCCCCGGCAGCGGGCCGTAATTGTTCGCGAGGTCGAAATGCGTGATGCCGAGATCAAAGGCGGTGCGGCAGATGTCGCGCTTGCGCTGGTGCTCGGTGTCATCGCCGAAATTGTGCCACAGGCCGAGCGACAGCGCCGGCAGCCTCAAACCGGAGCGGCCGCAGCGGTTATATTTCATCCGGGAATAACGGTCTTCGGACGGTTTCCAGGCCATGGTGTGTCTCCTCCATCATTGTCTTTGGGTGTTGCACGTCCCCGGTAAGGGAACGGCGGCCGCACGCGGATCAGCAGGGCGCGCAGCGGAAAGAAAAGGGCAGGACGCGAATCCGCGCCCTGCCCCCACTTCATTAGGATCAGGCGTTGAGGCCGCTGCCCCAGGGGCCATGATGCTTGTCGAGGCCATCGACGCGGTCGAACCCGTGGGCGCCGAAGAAATCGCGCTGCGCCTGGATGAGGTTCGCCGTGCCGCGCCCGCGGCGGTAGCTGTCGAAATAAGCCAGCGCCGAGGCAAGCGCCGGAACTGGCAGGCCGGCCATGACGGCGGTCGAGACGACGCGGCGGAGCGACGAATCGGTGTCCTTGACGAACTGCGAGAAGGCCGGCGTCACGATGAGGTTCGCCACATCCGGTTCCTTGGTGAAGGCCGAGGTGATCTCGTCGAGGAACTGCGAGCGGATGATGCAGCCGGCGCGCCAGATTTTTGCGATCGTCGGCATCGGCAGGTTCCAGCCATATTCCTTGGAGGCGGCCGACATGACGGCAAAGCCCTGCGCATAAGCGCCGATCTTCGCGGCCAGCAGCGCGTTTTCCAGATCATGCAGGAAGGAGACGCCATCGGTGGCCGGGAAGGCAACCGTGTCCGGCAGGCCGAGGATCTTTTCCGCCGCAACACGCTCGGTCTTCTGCGACGAGAGGATACGGCCGGCGACGGCAGCCTCGATGCCGGTTGCGGCAACGCCCAGATTCTGCGCCTCAATGACCGACCACTTGCCGGTGCCCTTCTGGCCGGCGGCGTCGAGAATGACGTCCACCATCGGCTGGCCGGTGACCGGGTCGGTGGCGGCGAGAACCTTTTCGGTGATCTCGATCAGGTAGGAGTTGAGGCGCCCCTCGTTCCAGCGACCAAAGACCTGGGAGATCTCAGCAGCCGACAGTTTCAGCCCGTCGCGCAGGATGCCGTAGATTTCGGCGATCATCTGCATGTCGGCATATTCGATGCCGTTGTGGATCGTCTTGACGAAATGGCCGGCGCCGTCATTGCCGAGCCAGGCGACGCAAGGATCGCCGTTGAACTTGGCGGAGATCGAGGTCAAAACCTTCTCGACGCGCTTCCAGCTCTCTTCCGTCCCGCCGACCATGATCGAGGGACCATGGCGGGCGCCCTCTTCGCCGCCGGACACACCCATGCCGATGAAGGTGAGCGGGCTGTCCTTCAGCGCCTCGAAGCGGCGCATGGTGTCGCGGAAATTCGCATTGCCGGCATCGATCATGATGTCGCCGGCAGACAGATGGGGCTTCAGCAGTTCCATCTGCTGATCGACCGGATCACCGGCCTTGATCATGATGATGATCGGTCGCGGCGGGCGGATGGCGGCGGTAAATTCTTCCAGCGTCTCGCAGGGAATGATCTGGCCCTGCAGGCTGCCGGCCTCGGCATAGAATTTTCGTGTCGCCTCGGGACTGCGGTTGAAGACGGCAATCTTGTTGCCTTTTTCCGCGATGTTGAGTGCCAGGTTGGAACCCATAACGCCAAGACCGATAAGGCCGATTTCTGCCTGTTCCACGGGGGATGCCTCCAATACAGTTGCGTGGCTGTTTTGGCACTCAAACTGACGAACGGCAAGGTCAGCACCAATCGAAACGGTTTAAATATGCCATGCGCATAGCCGCCATGCAGGCGGCGAAGGCGAGGTTCGACAAAGACGGGCAAGCCACCCTTGCCTTTCAAGCGGTCTGCACCATAAAGAACGTTCAGTGAACATTCGAGGAGGAACCACTATGCCGCCGATGGAGGCGAAAGCCGTGCATCTATCGATCAACCGGGACTGGCGCGCCGTCTACGCCTTTGCCGCCAAACCGGACAACATGACCCGCTGGGCCTCCGGCCTCGGCAGCGGCCTCGTCCGCGATGGCGAGGATTGGCTGGCCGATGGCGGGCCGCTCGGCACGGTGCGGGTGCGCTTTACCCCGGCCAATGACTTTGGCGTGATCGACCATGTCGTGCACATGCCGTCCGGCCTCAAGGTGCACAATGCTTTCCGCATCGTGCCGAACGGCGATGGCGCCGAAGCCATCTTCCTCGTCACCCGCCTGCCCGAGCAGACGGAGGCGCAGTTCGAGCAGGATGCAGCGCACGTCGCCAAGGACCTCGCCTGCCTGAAGGCGATTCTGGAGGAGGAAGGGGCAGCTGCGGAGGATTGAGGCAGGGAGCGGAAATGGCACAGAAATAGGATCGAGGCAGCCGAGGCAGGCGCGACGTGCCCCCTCTCCCCGCCTGGCGGGGAGAGGGTTGGGGTGAGGGGCGACGACAGCAAAAATGGGTGGGTTGGCCCCTCATCCGGCCTGCCGGCCACCTTCTCCCCGCATGCGGGGAGAAGAAGACTTGCGGCAACCTCTCGCCTCAAGCAGCGCCCCGGAATGTGCCGGCCTTTTCGTCAGCCCTTCAGGCTGTGCTTGATGTTCCAGCGGTCGTGGTACCAGAGCCACTGTTCGGGATGCTCGCGCACCCAGCTTTCCACCTTGTCGTTGAGCAGCTGGCCGGTCGCCTGCACGTCCACGGCGCCCTTCTCGTTGCGCGGAATGTCGATCTTCGGCTCGATCTCCAGCCGGTAGCGATTGTTCGGCAGGCGGATGCAGCGGGCCGGGTAGACCTCGCAATCGAACTGGCGGACCAGCTTGGCGAGCAGCGGATTGGTCTGCACCGGACGGCCGAAGAAATCGGTGGAGAGCCCCTTCTGGAACTTCTGGTCGACGAGAACGCCGATGCCCCTGCCCGCTTCCAGCTGGCGCGCCAGCGCGAAGGAGGAGCCGGCATGCGAGGGAACGAGCTTGCCCATGCGCGCCGCACGGAAGGAGAAGACTTTTTCGGCAATGTAGGGATTGTTCGGTGGGCGGAACATCACCGTCACCGTCAGGCCGAACGCATTGCCGGCCACCGGCAGCAGTTCGAAATTGCCGGTATGGGCGGTAAAGACGATGAAGGGCCGCGGATTGTCGCGCAGGTCGAGGAAGATCGGAATGCCGTCCACCTCAATGCGACCGGGTTCGGTGGATTCCGGGTCGAAATCGAACAACTGGTCGAGGAAGACATATTCCGCCGCCAGCCGGCCCATATGCCCCCAGGAGGCAAGCGCAATCGCCTCGCGCTCCGCTTCACTCTTCTCCGGATAGGCATTGGCGAGGTTGACGAGCATCAGCCGGTGGCGGCTCGTCCTGGGGCCGATCTGGCGCACCAGCCAGTCGGCAAACCGGATCGCCGGATCGGCGGGCAGGATCTTCAGAAGATTGAGGAAACCGAACGCCGCCTGCGCCACCAGCCATTGCTGGAAGTGGCGCAGAGCCAGAACGATCCGGGTAATCAGCATCTTCAACGGATCAATCCATCCTCAACACGATCTTGCCGAAGATCTGGCGGCTTTCCATCCGCTCCAGCGCCTTGTCGATCTCGCCGAAGGTGACTTCCGTATCGATGACCGGATGCACGATGCCGCGCGCCATCTTCTGCATGGCATTCGCCATGTTTTCCATGCGGCAGCCGAAGGAGCCGAGCAGCTTCAACTGCTGCTGGAACAGCATCATCAGATTCATGTCGGTGGAAACACCGGAGGTGGAGCCGCAGGTGACGAGGCGACCGCCGCGCTTCAGGCACAGCATCGAACCGGCCCAGGTGTCCTTGCCGACATGTTCGAAGACGACATCGACGCCCTTCTTCTTGGTCAGCTTGCGCACCACGCCCTCGAAACGGTCGGTGCGGTAGTTGATGACGTGATCGGCGCCGAGCGCCTTGGCCTTCTCGATCTTGTCATCCGAGCCGACGGTGGTGATGACGGTGCAGCCCATCTTCTTGGCGAGCTGGATGGCAGCCGAGCCGATGCCGGAGCCTCCGGCATGCACCAGGATCGTCTCGCCGGGCTCAAGCTTGGCATTGTCGAACAACATGTGCTCGACGGTACCGAAGGTGACCGGTGCGAGCGCAGCCGCGACCGCATCGACGCCGGGCGGGGCCGGAACGAGCTGGCGCGCCGGGATATTGATCTTTTCCTGGGCAAAGCCGTCGAGGTGGAAACCGTGCACGCCGGCCACGTGTTCGCACAGGTTGTCGCGACCTTCCCGACAGGGCTTGCAGAGGCCGCAGGTGCGGGCGCCGTAGACGGAGACGAGCTGGCCGGGCAGCACGTTCGACACGCCGGGGCCGATCGCCTCGACCACGCCGGAGGCTTCCGCGCCGATCGTCAGCGGCATCTTGCGCTTGGCGAACGCCATGCCGCGCCAGCCCCATACGTCGATGTGGTTGAGCGCGACCGCCTTCACCCGAAGCGTCACCTCGCCCGGTGCCGGCGCGTCCGGTTCGGGAATGTCGGTCGCTTCAAGACGGCGGTCATCGATCAGTTGCAAGGCGCGCATGAGTTCATCCCTTCGCCCGGAGGCGTCAAAGAGTGTTTGGGCACAATAGCCGAAGTGGGCCGCTGTTTAAGCTGGCTCCGCCGTCATGACAAGGCTGGCATTTTGTCCGCCGAAGCCGAACGAGTTCGAGAGAACCGCCGTCACCTGCTGATCACGCTTTTTGTTCGGCACGACATCGAGAACGATCGCAGGATCCGGATTGACGTGGTTGATCGTCGGCGGCAGCGTGCCCGTCAGCATGGTCTGAATGGAAAACACCGCTTCCACCGCACCGGCCGCCGTCAGCGTATGGCCGATCATCGACTTGTTGGAGGAGCACGGGATCTCGCTCTTCAGCCGGTCGCCGAAGACGGCCAGCATCGCGCCATATTCCATCTTGTCGTTTTCCGGCGTCGAGGTGCCGTGGGCATTGATGTAGCCGATGCCGCTTTCGTCCATGCCGGCATCTTCAAGCGCGGCGCGGATCGTCGCAATCGCCGGGCCGCCGTCCGGCGAGGAGCGCGTGCGGTGGAAGTGGTCGGCCTTTTCGCCGCAGCCCTTCAGGATGCCGAGCACCTTGGCACCACGGGCAATCGCCGATTCCAGCGATTCCAGCACCAGCGTGGCGGCGCCTTCGGCAATCACGAACCCGTCGCGGTCCTTGCTGAAGGGTTTTGAGGCCTTTTCCGGCGGATCGTTCTGGGTGGAGAGTGCCGAGAGCAGGGAGAAGCGGATGAGCGCTTCGGCGCTGACGGACCCGTCGGTCGCAACCGTCAGCGCCCGGTCGGTGCGGCCCTGGCGGATCGCTTCGACGCCAAGCTGGATCGCGGTCGCGCCAGAGGCACAGGCGGTCGACAGCGTCACCGGCAGGCCGCGCGTGCCGAAATGATCGGACAGCCGCTCGGAGATCGAGCCGAACTGCACGGCTTCGAGGAAGACCGGATCGGGGCGCTCGCGCATGGCGGCGAGGAAACGGTCATAGGCATCGGCTTCCGCCTGCGGTGGCGGTGCGCGGTCGGCGAGTTCAAAACGCGCACTCCATTCCGGCTCAACCGGCGGAGCGGCCAGGAACAGCGGACCGGCGAAATCACCGGAAAGCCCGGCCTGCGCCAGCGCTTCCGTCGTGGTTTCCCGCGCCATGGCAAACGAGCGCTCGACGGAATTCGGATGCGGGACCTCGATGAAATCCACGGTGCCGGAAATGCGCGTGGAAAGGCCTTCTGTCGGGAAACGGGTGATCTTGTGGATGCCCGACGTGCCGGATGTCAGCGCCGCCCAGTTGTCGGCAAGCCCCTGGCCGAGCGAGGTGATGACGCCCATGCCGGTGACGGCGATGATCGGGCGACCCAGATGGTCCTTGAAAGCAGCATTGCTCATGATGTCATCCTCAGCCGTTCTTCGAAAGGACAGCAAGCCCTTCGCCGCGCAGGTAACCGACGGTGGTGACCACGGCATGGGTTGCGCCGCCGCTCATCGGCTTTTCGTGATCCGCATCGAAGACCGGCACCTCCGTGCCCTGGTCGAGGCTCAGCGCCGCAAGCGCCAGCCCCAGCGGGAACTGCGCTTCCATCGCATGGCCGGTCATGCCGCCATAACCGCGGATCGCCGCGCCGGGGAATTCCGCTTCGAGCGCTGCCCGTTCGCGGGCTGCGAGATCAACGACGCCGCTCGAACCGGAGAACACGACGAGATCGCCGGGGGTTGCATCGTCGGCAAGGCCGCTGAGGCGTCCGAGACGCTTTTCGAGACCACGGTCGTCGCGACTGCCGCGATCGCCTTCGATCTTGTCGATCACCGCATAGATATGCGCACCGCGGGCCTCTGCATGCGTGCGGCTTTCCATGACGAGGAAGGCGCCGACCGAGCCCATCATCATGCCGCCGCCGTTTTCGATGGCGCGCGACCAGAGCGGATGCCAGTCACCCGTCGCATGGGCACGGATGCCCTCGACGAGCAGGATAATATCGGCCCGTTCGGCCACAAAGGCGCCACCCACCAGCGAATGGGTGGACTGGCCGGCCTTGATGCGGTGATAGGCGGTTTCGACGGCGGAAATGCCCGCCGCCTCTTCGCCCATGAAGGTGCGCGAGGAGCCGGTGACCTTGTGGACGATGGAAATGTTTCCCGCGAGCAGGTTGGAGAGCTGGGCGAGGAAGAGCGTCGGGCGCAGTTCCGTCGTCAGCTTTTCGTTCAAAAGCATTTCGCGGTCGTTGCGCTTCAGCGCCTCATCAACGATGAGCGAATCGACCTTGATGTCGCGCTCGCCGCCGCCGGCCGCAACGATCATGTCCATCGTGCCGCAGGCTTCGATATTGTCTTTCAGACCCGCGTCATCGAGCGCAAGGCCGGCCGCGAATACGCCGAGGCGCTGCCAGTTTTCCATCTGGCGCTGGTCGCCGCGCTTGGCGATCTGCTGCGACCAGTCGATCTCCGGCATCGGGTGCACCGGATAGGGCTTGAAACGATCCGTCTCCACCGGCGGACGCGCCGACGCGGCACCCGTCAGAAGCGCCACATGCGGCTCCTTGCCGACACCCTGGCACGTGACGATGCCAATTCCGGTGATCACGACATCCTTGTCTGAACTGCTCATTTCGAGATCATCCTTCTCACCCGTCCCGTTGGCCGATCAGGCGCGGGCGGCAAGTGCATCCAAAAGGCCGACTTCGGCGGCACGCTTGCGAACGATATCGGCAAGCGGGACCTGATCGAAGGGCATGGTCCGGAGCTTCAGCTGCGCATCACAGACCTTTTTGCCCGCCGACGAGATCTTCGCCTTCGTGACAGCATAACCCGATCCCTCATGCTCCAGAAACGCCTCGATGTCGAGCACCGCATCGGGCTCGACGAAGGTGCGCATCTTGGCGCCATCGACGGACATCAGGAAGGGCATGGCGGCAAAGTTCGTCGCGCCGAGCACCAGAAAGCCGCTCGCCTGCGCCATGGTCTCGATGAGGAGAACGCCGGGCACCAGCGGCATGCCGGGAAAATGGCCTTCGAAGACCGGACTTTTCGACGGCACGACAGAGCGAGCCGACAGTGTCCGGGCCTGAAGATCGACCGCTTCCACGCGGTCGATCATCTGAAAATATTCAAGAAGCATCGGGCTTCGTCAGCCGGGCCAATCAGGCCTTGGCTGCCCTCAGCTCGTCGATCTTGGCGCAGAGGTTCTTCAGAACGAAGTATTCCTCGGTCGAAACCTTGCCTTCGTTGACTTCCTGCGTCCACTGCTCGAGCGGGATCTTGATGCCGAATTCCTTGTCGATCGCAAAGACGATGTCGAGGAAGTCGAGGCTGTCGATGCCCAGATCGTCGATCGTGTGGCTTTCGGGGGTGATGGTCTCGCGGTCGATCTCGCTGGTTTCCGCGATGATGTCGGCGACTTTGTCGAAGGTAGCGGTCACGCTCTAATCCTCTGAATTCTGATCGTTTGATGTTCCACATAGGGAAAACCGGCTTCGATGCCAATGGCCTGCGACGCCGGGGGCGGAATTTTGCACCTTTACTGTTGCCCAATGGCAATCGGAAGCGGCAAGCCGCTTAAAGAGCCCGGCCTTCCACCAGGGCGGCGCGGATGACGGCAAGAACCCCGTCCGGATCGACGCCGGTGGTGATCAGCTGGCTCGGATGCCCGTCCCAGGGACCGGGCGGGAAGGTGCGGCCATCCGGTTTCTGAATCGTCTGGCCATCGGCAATGCCGCCGCAGACGACACGGATCGGGCCGCTGCGGGTCTGAAACAGGTCGGGGCGGACAAGATAGACGCAGGCGCAGCTGTCATGCACCACCATGCCGTCACCGACCCGCGTCTTGTAGAAATCGATGTAGAGCTGCGAGATGTCGGAGAGCAGCTGGATTTCCGGCGCTCCCGTTGCCACCATGTCGGCCAGATAGCCGCTGGTCATCACCGTCTTCATCGTCACATCGAGACCGACGACCACGACGCGCCAGGGGGCTGTGAACACGAGATCCGCCGCTTCCGGATCGCCATGGATATTGGCTTCCGCCGCAGGCGACACATTGCCATTCAAGTCAAAGGCCCCGCCCATGATGATGACCTGCTTGACGAGCGCCGCCACATCCGGATCGTGCTTTAGAACGAGGGCCAGATTGGTCATGCGGCCGACCGCGATCAGCGTCACCTCGCCCGGATGGGCGCGCACCGTATCGATGATGAACTGGTAGGCCGGTCTCAGGTCGGCTTCACGCGCGACCTTATCCGGCAACGGCACGTCGCCGATGCCGTTATGGCCGTGGATGGCGGTCGGCCAGTAGCTGCCGCCACGCGCCGGATCAAAGGTCTGGCCGGCGCCCTTGGCGACCGGTGCCGGAATAGTCCACGCCTCGCCGAGATAAAGCGCATTGCGCGTGGTGATCTCGATCGGTGCATTGCCGAAGACGGTGGTGACGCCGATGAGATCGATGTCCGGGTGCTTGTGCAGGAAAAGCAGCGCCATGGCATCGTCAATGCCGGGATCGGTGTCGAATATGACCTTGTGCATGGGAAAGTGTCCTGCGGGATCTGGAAAGCGGCGCACCATAACGCCGCGTGGCCAAGACGCAAGTGTAACGCTAGACCAGAGACGCGGAATGTCGTGGCCGCACGGCTTGTCAGCGACGGCGAGCGGTGCCAGAAGAGCGCGCTTCTCACCACATGCGAGCCCCCCGTGCACGACCTTGCCCCCCAGATCCTGATGCTCCTGTTCCTCGTGGCGATCCTCGCCGGCTTCATCGATTCGATTGCCGGCGGCGGCGGACTGATCACCATCCCGGCTTTGCTGCTCGCCGGTCGTCCGCCCCTCGAATCGCTCGCCACGAACAAGGTGCAGGGTCCTTTCGGCGCGGCATCGGCCACCATCGCCTATGCGAGACGCGGGCACGTGAACCTCAAGGAGCAGGTGCCGATGGCGTTGATCGCCTTTGTCGGCGGCGGTGTCGGCGCGCTCATCGCCTCGCATGTGCCGGGCCGCTTTCTCGGCGCCGCCATCCCCTTCCTGCTCGTCGGCATCGCGCTGTTCTTTGCGCTGAAGCCGAACCTTTCCGACGAGGACCGCACGCGGCGCCTAACGACCGGCCTGTTCGCCGCCTTTGCCGTGCCGGCGGTGGCGCTGTACGACGGCATCTTCGGCCCCGGCGCCGGCTCCTTCTACATGCTGAGCTTCGTGCTTCTGGCGGGCTTCGGCATGCTGAAGGCAACCGCCCATACGAAGCTTTTGAACCTCGGCTCCAATCTCGGCTCGCTCTGCGTCTTTGCCATCAACGGCGCGATCTTCTGGAAGCTCGGCCTGATGATGGGCGTCGGCCAGCTGATCGGGGCGCAGATCGGCTCGAGGCTCGCCATGCGCGGCGGCGCGAAGATCATCAAGCCGCTGCTGGTGATCTCCTGCATCGCGATGGCGGCAAAGCTTCTGTCGGATCCGGCGCATCCGATCCGGATCTTTCTGGGTCTCTGAGCCTCAGCCCTTCATCTTCAGCGGCAGTCCGGCGGCGATGAAAAACACCTCGTCCGCCGCCGCCGCCAGATTCTGGTGCAGGCGGCCGGCATGATCGCGGAAGGCGCGGGCCATGCGGTTGTCCGGCACGATCCCGAGCCCGACCTCGTTGGAGACGAAAATCACCGGACCGGACAGCAGCGCGAGGGACTCGACAAGCGCCCGGCCCTCAGCGTCCACATCCGCCTCCGCCATCATCAGGTTCGTTACCCAGAGCGTCAGGCAATCGACGAGCACGATACGGTCGGGCTGTGCGACCTCGACGAGGACCTCCGCCAGCCGCACCGGTTCCTCATGCGTCACCCAGCCCTCGCCGCGATCCGCCCGATGCCGATCGATCCGAGCCCGCATCTCCTCGTCAAAAATCTGCGAGGTGGCGACGTAGTGACGTTCCAGGCCGGTTTTGTCGGCCAGATCTTCGGAAAAGCGCGACTTGCCGGAGCGCGCACCGCCCAGCACGAAGCTGATCCTGCGGGCGGACGGGCCGGATGGACTGGATGTCATGGGGAAACCTGCAAAGGGAAGGGAAACGCGGGGCCGGCCTGCGCAAAAGCGTGTCCATGAAAAGCGGCGAATTCGTAGATCAAGAGGTCGCCGCCCGGCTGATCATGGCGCATTGACGCAGGCCCCGGCTCAGCGAAGGGTAAGGAACCCGCCGCCCCATGCGGCTATCAGCCCCTGCTATCCGCTGCCGCCATCGAAAGAGGGATGGCGACCGGTTGCCCGTCTGTCAAAACTGCGCGAAGAGCCGCGTCCTGTCAATGTTCGAAACGGCAACGGAGATCGCATCATCCTATTTGCGACGCAGGCCGTCGCAGTCTCCATGCACAAAGACAACCGGAAAGGCGTATCCCCGAGGCGCAAACAACGATGCGCTGGAAGGACCAGACGCACGCCGCGAGGAACACCCATGCTCTACCTTTTCAAGTCAGGCGACGGCATCACCATCGCCTGGGGCTCCAAGGCACCCGCACCGCGGACGGAAAGCCGTCTCAGCCAGCTGGACACGCGCCGGCACTGGCTACGTTTCATTCGGATCGGCAATCACGGTTGAAAAGACAGGAGCCGCGGCGCGCCATCGCGCAAGCTCTTCTGAAGCGCCACTCCAGCGAGGAAGCGGGAGAGGGAAAATGGCTCCGGGACGCACTACCCATCCGGAGCCTTCGCGGCTTGGCCACGCACGACTGATACCCGCTCATTTCTTACCGAGCCGTTAGCTCCCGCATCTTTTTTCGCCTGTCTCAAATTTTTTTTTGCGTGCTGCCAAAGCCTGCGATGGCGCAACCGCGCCGCTTTTCGAACAGCGCTTGTCAAACGTGGACGGTGACAAGTCACGCGAGCTTGATCTTCTCCATCAAACACGGACGCAGCTTGCCCAGAATTCGGGCAAACGCTCAAAAGATCACAGGAAAAAATCCCTTCAAACGCAAGGGACTTCACGCACTGCTAATAGAAGAAGCGCCTGAAAAGGTTGATTTTCCGCAAGGAACCCGTAGGCTTTAACCACTGTCACAACCAAAGCGTAAGTCCGGCAGACGCCGATTACGCGGACAGGTCTTGACGGAGTCCGGGCTCAACCGGCCCGTCAACCGGTAATGTTCGTCATGCACGAACACTATCAGGGCTCGTTGTTTCGTGAATCTGGTGTGCCCGATGTAAATGAAGTCAAGTTAAGACTGGGAGGTCTTAAGACCAATGAAAAAGCTCCTCGCTTCCACCGCACTCGTTGCGGGTCTTTACGCCATGGCCGGCTCGGCTGAGGCGGCAGACTGTGGTGATGTTTCGATCGCCGAAATGAACTGGGCCTCCGCCGGTGTGGCGGCCCATGTCGACAAGATCATTCTGGAGAAGGGATACGGCTGCAATGTGACGCTGGTCACCGGTGACACCATGCCGACCTTCACCTCGATGAACGAAAAGAGTCAGCCGGACATGGCGCCGGAACTGTGGGTCAACGCGGTCCGCACCGCGCTCGACCAGGCCATCTCCGAAGGCCGCCTGATCCAGGCCGCACCGCTTCTCTCCGATGGCGGCGTCGAAGGCTGGTGGATCCCGAAGTTCCTCGCCGACGCGCATCCCGACATCAAGACGGTGCAGGACGCGCTGAAGCATCCGGAACTTTTCCCTGCCCCCGAAGATGCGTCCAAGGGCGCAGTCACCAACTGCCCGTCGGGCTGGAACTGCCAGGTCTCGACGGCCAATCTCTACCGCGCACTCGATGCCAAGAAGGCGGGCTTTGAACTGGTCGATACCGGCTCCGCCGCCGGTCTTGATGGCTCGATCGCCAATGCCTTCGAAAACAAGAAAGGCTGGCTGGGCTATTATTGGGCTCCGACCGCGATCCTCGGCAAATACGACATGGTGCGCCTCTCGTTCGGCGTACCGCACGAAAAGGCCGAATGGGACAAGTGCACGGCGATCCCCGATTGCCCTTCGCCCAAGGTCAATTCCTATCCGGTCTCGGATGTCTTCACCGTCGTGACAAAGAGCTTCTCCGAAAAGGCCGGCGTCGCCATGGACTATGTCAAGACACGCCAGTGGGACAACCAGACGGTCGGCAAGGTGCTCGCCTGGATGGATGGCAACCAGGGCACGAACGAGGATGGGGCACGCCACTTCCTCAAGACCTATCCGGACATGTGGACCAAGTGGGTTGCACCGGATGTCGCGGACAAGATCAAGGCCGCGCTCTGATCCGTCCCCTGGACGCCGTTGGCCCCGCCCTCCCCGGCGCGGGGCCGAACCACCGTTTGCCGCCGCAATGACCGCAACCGCCGAACGCTGACAGAACAGCGCATCGCCGATTGACGGTGCTGGCGACACCCGGCACGACGACAAGACCAAGAAGGGGAATTTGATGGCCTCCTGTTCCATCCTGCCGGACGCGCTGTGCAATTTTCCAGCCGTCAGCGACACCTATATCCGCCTGGCGCGCAAGACGATCGACGACGGTTTTCGCGGCCTCGTCCGGGAATATTCCCACCTCATCGATGCCGTGGTGCAGCCGCTGCAGATCTTTCTCAACGCACTGGAGCGTCTCTTCGTCAATTCGCCCTGGATCCTCGTGCTCGCCGTCATGCTGGTCATCGTCTATCTGGCAAGCCGCAGTGTCGCGATCACCATCGGCACGGCGCTGGGCATGACGCTGATCGGGCTCATCGGCCTCTGGGAAGACACGATGGTGACGCTCGCGATCGTGACGGTCTCGACCCTGATCGCGATCCTGATCGGCATTCCGATCGGCATCGTGATGGCGCGCTCCGACCGCGTCCAAGGTGTGATCAACCCGATCCTCGACGTGATGCAGACGCTGCCGAGCTTCGTCTATCTCATTCCTGTTGTCGTCATCTTTGGCATCGGCAAGGTGCCGGGCCTGATCGCAGTGGTGATCTATGCGGTGCCGCCGATGATCCGGCTCACCAATCTCGGCATCCGCCTCGTGGACCGCGACGTGCTGGAGGCGGCCGATGCCTTCGGATCCTCGCCGGGGCAGAAACTGTGGAACGTGCAGATGCCGCTGGCGCTCCCCACCATCATGGCCGGCATCAACCAGACGATCATGATGTCGCTTGCCATGGTCGTGGTTGCCTCCATGGTCGGCGTCGGCGGGCTCGGCAAGAACACGCTGCAGGCCATCAACAACCAGTTCTTCACCTTCGGCTTCATGAACGGCTTTGCGCTTGTGGCGATCGCCATCATCTTCGACCGCGCCAGCCAGACCTTTGGCCGTCGCCTGCAGAAACACACGGAGGTGGTGCATGGCTAGCCACGGCATCGAAATTCGCGGCCTCTACAAGATTTTCGGGCCGGACGGGCAAAGGCATGTGCAATCGGTCAAGGACGGCATGTCCAAGGCCGAACTCAATGAAAAGCACGCCCACGTGCTGGGCCTGAAGGACATCAACATTTCCATGCCCGCCGGCGGCATCACCGTCGTCATGGGCCTCTCCGGTTCCGGCAAATCCACCCTCATCCGCCACATCAACCGGTTGATCGAGCCGACGGTGGGCGAGGTTCTTTATGACGGCACTGACGTCTGCCGCATGAGCATGAAGGAATTGCGGGAGTTCCGCCGCCACAAGACAGCGATGGTGTTCCAGAAATTCGCGCTTTTGCCGCACCGGACCGTACTGGAAAACACCGTCTACGGCCTCGACATCCAGGGCGTGCCGCGCAGCGAGAGCACGAAGAAGGGCCAGCACTGGATCGACCGCGTGGGGCTCTCCGGCTACGAGAACCATTATCCGAACCAGTTGTCCGGCGGCATGCAACAGCGCGTCGGGCTTGCCCGTGCGCTGAGCAACGATGCCGACATCCTTCTGATGGACGAGGCCTATTCGGCCCTCGACCCGCTGATCCGCGTCGATATGCAGACGGTTCTGCTCGACCTGCAGGCGGAACTGAAAAAGACCGTCGTCTTCATCACCCATGATCTCGACGAAGCCCTGAGGCTCGGCGACAAGATCGCCATCCTGCGCGATGGCGAGGTGATCCAGCAGGGGAGCGGCCAGGAGATCGTGCTGAGCCCGGCGGACGAATACATCGCCTCCTTCGTGCGCGAGGTCAATCGAGGCCGGGTGATCCAGGTCCAGACGGTGATGACGGCCTTTGCGGCGGCGTCGCCGGGGAGCGCCCAGATCGGCATGCCGATTCCTATCGGAACGACGCTGGAGGAGGCGGCAAAGGCCATGACCGCCGCCGGCGTTTCCACCGTCCAGATCGTCACCGGCGAGGGAAAGCCGGTCGGGCAACTCGATCTCCAGAGCCTGATCGGGGCGATGGTGACGCCCGCCGACCACGACAAGGTGGCAAGCCTCGCGGCAGAATGAGCCGCCTTGCCCCCGGGCAAGGCTGACACAAGGCGGATCTGAGAAAGGCTGGAAACTGCACGAAGCGCTGCTTGCGGCGCTTTGTGCAGGGAATGGCAACACGTGATCTCCAAACCCAGCTCCTTTCGCGCAAAGCGGCGACGGCAGGAGGCAGGGCTTCAATATGAGGCGGGGAGATCGCGGACAGAAAGACGCGAGACGAACATGAGCAGCATGGCCACCATCGGAACCCGCGAATCCGTCGCAGACGCCCTCAACGGTTTCTCCGACGACAACAAGTCCTGGCTTCAGTTGATGATGGAAAACCCGAAGTCGGACGATACCCTGCTCGACGGACTGCACCTCTTCCTCGACCGCGCATCGGAAAGCCGCTTCCTCAATTCGCTGAAGCTGCAGAAGACCGGCGAATGGGTGGGCAACAGCGCGCCGGGGCGCATCCAGATCCGTCTGATGGAAGCCGCAAAATCAAGCCAGCATCCGGCCTATCAGGCCTTCCGCGAGGGCCTCGTTCGCTCCGGCGGCATGGAACGGGCCTACCCGAAGGCCCCCGTCTGAACAAACAGAAATGCCGCCCGCGACCGCAAAGATGCGGCGGCAGGCGGCATGGATGATCCTCAGGGACAGGATCGAGGAAAAGGTTACTGGGCGGCCTTCTCGACACGGCGGCCGGCATCCTGCGTGGCATTCACCGTGTTGGCGGTGTCCTGCCCCATGCCGCGGATCGTGTTGCCGCAGGACGTCAGCGAAAGCATGGTGGTGGCGAGCGCTGCGACGACGAAGATTGACTTGACCATGTTGTAAACTCCAGAAGAATTGAGCCAGATCCGCTTGGAAATCATGTTTCCGGCACTGGAACGTTCGAGGAGCGAAAAAGTTCACGCGACGGCCCACGCGAATGTGAACACACCCTCCCCTTCGTTAACGACTTATTGCCTGCGACCGGCGACACTTGCCACACGGATCTGGCGAGGACGGATGAGACAGGACAACACCAACGCAAAACTCGTGGTGCTGACGGCGGGCGGACAAAATCCGCAGGTCATGATCAACGCGCTTGCCCGACATTTCCCCAACATGGCCGTGATCGAGGAAAGATACGAATCAAAGTCGACACTCCTGAAAAGGCGTGCCCGCCGGCTCGGCTGGCTGACGGCGCTCGGACAACTGGCGACAATGATCGTGTCACGCTTCGGCAAGCGTGTGGCGAACCGCAGAACCTTAGAAATCCTCGCGTCCTACGGTGGATCGGGCGAGGAAAATCCCTCCATCCCGGTCACCCGCGTCTCCTCCCTGAATGATGCGCAGGCCCATGCCGCGATTGCGGCACTCCAGCCGGACATCGTCCTGACGATCTCCTGCCGGCTGCTGACCCGTGCCACGCTGGCCGCCATCCCCTGCCCCGTCGTCAACTTCCATGCCGGGATCAATCCCGCCTATCGCGGCCAGATGGGCGGCTATTGGGCGCGCGTGGAACGCGAAGAGGAGAATTTCGGCGCGACCCTGCACCTCGTCGATGCCGGCACCGATACCGGCGCGACGCTGGCGGAGATCCGCGTGAAGCCCGCGCCGGATGACACGATCTCCACCTATCCGCTGCTGCTGACGGCGGCAGGTACGCAAGCAACGGTGGAGGTTCTGTCAAACGTGCTGGACAGAACGGCGCAGCCCTACAGCCCGTCCGGCCGCTCCGTGCTGCGCTTTCCGCCGCCGGTCTGGACCTATCTCTTCCACGGCCTGTCGCGCAACATCTGGTGATCCGCCCGAAGGACGGAGACTTGCAACCCGTCAGGCGCCAGTCTCGCGCAGGTTTTGCCGCCTATATTAGCAAACGAGGCGGAATGCACAGTCCGCCGGAACCACCGGCCCGTTCATGACGAGCTCGGGTGCGGCAGGTGGAAAGGCCGCAATATGCAGTATGACTGGACCGGGAGTGATTACCGCCGTCGCATGTTCGTCCGCTTCGGCTTTGTGGTCACATCCGTAACGGCCTTGTTCGCCATCGTGGTGATGGCTGTTGTATGAGTTCATCCGATCTGCAGCCGACCCAAGGCCAGGCCGGCTGCAGGACGCCTTAGCCGCGAAAGCTTAGGCGGCTGCCTTCTCGTAATCCACATAGGCATCCCGGATGCGTTCGGCCACCGCCTTCGCCGGCACCGACAATTGGGGCGCAGACAGCAGTCGGATATCGAAGGACATCAGTTCGGGCAAACCTTCCTTCGATCCAAGAACGACCATGTCATCGGTGATGTAGGAGCGCGGGAATGGCGCAATCGCCAGATCCGAGACCACCGCGGCGCGCTGCGCCATCGTGTTGGAGCTCAGATAGGCGATCCGGTAGGCGCGTTTCATCTGCTCGAGCCCGTTGACGGCCGCCTGGCGCCAGATGCAGCCCTCTTCCCAGATCGAGATCGGCAGAGGGTCGCGCAGATGCGCCGTGCCGCATTTGGCACCCGCCCAGACCAGCCGGTCCTGATAGACCACCTCGCCCACGGGCAGTTGCGACATACAGGAATAGTTCACGAGGGCGAGATCGAGCCTCTGCTCCTCCATGCGCCGACGAAGCTTCATGCTCATATCGACGGTCACATCCACCATGATGCCCGGAAACTTGGCCGAAAAATCCTTAAGAATGCTGGGCAGCAGGCGCTCGGCGATATCGTCCGCGGCGCCCAACCGCACCACACCGGATAATTCCGGCATCACAAAGCGCGACACCGCCTCGTTGGAGAGTGCGATCATGCGGCGCGCATAGGATAGCAGCATCTCGCCATGCGGCGTCAATGTCACCGAGCGGGCATCCCGCAGGAAGAGCGTCGTGCGCAGCTGGTCCTCCAGTTTCTTGATCTGCATGGAGACCGCAGACGGCGTCCGCAGCACAGCCTCCGCCGCCGTCGAAAAGTTCCCGGTGTCGGCAATGGCGACGAAAGTCTTCAGGACGTCGTTGTCGAGCAACGGAAGCGCATGGCGGAAGGGTGCGTTCATCGGGCTCTCTTTCAAAATAAATGAACATAAGAACCATATCATTTCGTTTGATTGATCGTCAACCAGGAACCATCTTCTCAGGGCCTCCAGACACGTCACCAAGTCTGATGGATGATATAAAATCCATTCGTTTGATTGATCATCTGGATCGGCGCAATCCTGGTTTAGGTCACCAGCAGAGAAAGGAACCGCAATGACCCTGATCATCGATCATCGATCCCCCTCACGCACCCACCGTGCCCTGATCTGGCTGGAAGCCCAGTTGAGCCGGGCAAGCGAGGCCGTTGCAAGGCATCGCAGGGAGTATGCCTCCCGCCGCACGGCGCGGGAAATTGCCAGCCTGCCCTTCGATGTCCGCAAGGACATTGGCTGGCCTGCCCGCAACACCACGGCACGCGAGCTCCACTGATATGCCGGCACCGTGTCCTGATGGGCCCTTGTCTCGCCTGAGGGAGACAGGGGCCTTTTTCATGCCGTGCCTTATTTTTGCACCCAGCGGCGCACGACTTCCGGTCATATGCGCAAATATGCGGCGCGGGTTGTCGCACAGGGGACAATGAAACCCATCCCTTTCCGTATGCAGGCGCAGATCCCGACTTAAATGTCGCAGACAGGACATTGAGAAACCGCAATTCCACGCGAGGAATATCGAGCCGCCACGGAGCCCGACCCTCGATGAACAAGCCCCCTGCCAAGAAGCGTACGCTCGTCTTTTTTCTCGTTCCGCATTTCACCATGCTGCCGTTTGCAGCCGCCGTCGAAACCCTGAGGATCGCTAATCGCATGCTGGGTTACCCCGCCTATGACTGGCGGCTGGCATCGGCGGATGGCGAAAAGGTCTATTCGTCGAGCGGCATTGCCATTGAAGTCAATTCGTCGCTCGCCGACGAACGCCGCAACCTGGGTGGCGAACATCGCCCCAACATGGTGCTGGTCTGTTCGGGCGTCTATGTCGAGGAGTTCAACAACAAGTCGGTCAATGCCTTCCTGCGCGAGACCTATAACCGCGGCGTCGCGGTCGGCAGCCTCTGTACGGGCGCGCATGTGCTGGCCCAGGCAGGACTGCTGAACGGCAAGCGCTGCGCGATCCACTGGGAAAACCTGCCCGGTTTTGCGGAGGCCTTCCCGCAGGTGGAGGTCTATGCCGATCTCTACGAGGTGGATGCCAATCTCTACACCTGCGCCGGCGGCACCGCCTCGCTCGACATGATGCTGAACCTGATCGGCCAGGATTTTGGCGAGACGCTGGTCAACCGCGTCTGCGAGCAGCAGTTGACGGACCGGGTGCGCAACCCGCACGACCGCCAGCGCCTGCCGCTGCGGGCGCGCCTTGGTGTGCAGAACGGCAAGGTGCTGTCGATCATCGAACTGATGGAAGGCCACCTGGCCGAGCCGCTATCGCTGGTCGAGATTGCCGATGCGGTCGGCCTGTCGCGGCGCCAGATCGAGCGGCTGTTCCGCCAGGAAATGGGCCGCTCCCCGGCACGCTACTATCTGGAAATCCGGCTCGACCGGGCGCGACACCTGCTGGTGCAATCCTCCATGCCGGTGGTGGAAGTGGCGGTCGCCTGCGGCTTCGTCTCCGCTTCGCATTTTTCCAAGTGCTATCGCGAGGTCTATAACCGCTCGCCGCAGCAGGAACGCGCGGAACGGAAACTGACGATGAACCCGTCGCGCACCGGCGTCGTGGTGTAACGGCTCAGGTGAGGTAAAGAACGTCGCCGCCCGTTTCGAAAGGCTGCGGGCGGCGGGATTGTCCGGCCTCTCCCATGACGCGCATCCAGTGGTCGGAGAAGACGCGGTCGCGGCCGCTCTGCTTCGCCATGAACAGGAACTGGTCGGCAGCGTTGAGATAATTGTCGAATGTCTCGCGCGCCTCGATCTCGGCCACGCCGATCGAGACGGTCACGGACACCTCCTGCGCGCCAGCGACGAAGCGGAGCTTGGCGAGCTCCTGGCGCAGCATCTCGCAGAAGATCGAGGCACGCGCGCCGTCCATGCCGTGCAGAAGAAGGGCAAACTCCTCCCCACCGAGCCGTGCGACAAGATTCTGGTCCATGTCCACCAGCTGCTGCATGCGTGTCGCAAGCCCGGTCAGGATGGCATCGCCGAGATCGTTGCCATAGGTGTCGTTGACGCGGCGGAAATGATCAATGTCGATCAGCGCCATGGAACAGGAAACGCCGGTCTGCAGGCATTTCTCGATAAGGTCCGGCCCCATCATGTAGAAATAGCGCCGATTGAACAGGCCGGTCAGGTAGTCGCTCGCTGCGGCGATGCGCAATTGCTTCATCTGCGACAGCGTATCGATGGTGTGCGCCACACGGCACTGCACCTCTTCGACCAGCAACGGCTGATAGATCACATCGTTGGCGCCCGCCTTGATGAAGCCGACGGACAGGAACCGGTCTGCGGTCGGCAGGATGCCGATGACACGCAGGCGATCGTCGCCATGCTTGCGGCGGATGCGCCGGCAGAACTGCAGACCATCCATGTCCGGCAGATGCTGACCGATCAGCACGAGTTCGATATCGGGATTGATCTCGATGAGCGTACGGCCCTGCTCGCCTGTCGCCACCTCGACAACGGTGAGAAGCTGTGCCCGCAACAGCGCGGCAAGCTGATCGCGCGCCTCTCCAGGCTCGTGCACCAGAAGCACGCGGACGTCACGATTGGCCAGCGCGCGGCGCACCGATTCGACAATCATGTCGCACGCGCGCTCGTTGTCCTTGATGACATAATCAACGACATGCCGATCCAGGATGCGCTCGCGGGCGCCAAGATCGAAGCTGCCGGTAAAGACGACAACCGGAATGCCATAGCGGATGACGAGGTCGAGGACCTCCCCATGCGGAGAGCCGGGAAGGTTCAGGTCAACGACGGCAATCGGGTAATTCTGTTCACCGCGCTTCAGCGTCTCTTCAAGCTGCGGCATCGAAGCACAATGCACGACACTGCGGCCGATTTCCTCCCGAAAGCGATAGGAGAGGATGGACGCGAAGGTGCGGGAATCTTCGACGAGAAGAACCGGTCCGTCCTTTCGATCGCGCTTTGGTGCAACGATCTGCTGAACATACGGCATGCCGGTTCCTTCCTACGCTTACGCCGGCACCGCGGCCTTTCCAACAGGACGACGCTCGTTGGCGGCCTGCATGGACTTAATCTGCACCAGAGTGTCTAGGTTCTGGTTAACGCGGCAATAGAACTCTTCGTCAATGAAAGGTCGCAGCATGAAGTCATTGCCGCCGGCCTTCAGGAAGCGCGCCGACAGCAGACGGTCCGTCGAGGAGGAAACGCCGATGACACGCAGTTCGTGCGAACCGCGCACCGAGCGGATACGGCGGGTGAGTTCGAAACCATCGATGTCCGGCATGTTGTAGTCGGTCACGACGAGGCCGATATCGGCATTCTTCTTCAGAAGCTCGATCGCCTTGGCCCCGCTTTCAGCAACGCTGACGCGGAAATTGTAGCGCTTGAGACGGGTGGACAGAAGTGCACGCGCCGTCGGGCTGTCATCGACGATCAGCACGTGGTGACGGTGGTTGGTGAGGAAGCGGCAGACCGATTCGACCAGCATTTCGACGGCAAAGACGTTGTCCTTGAGGATGTAGTCGACGATGTCCTTGGCGAGCAGCTTTTCGCGGGTGTGTTCCTGGAAGGTGCCGGTGAATACGACGGTCGGGATGTTGAGATCGAGCAGATATTCCAGCGCCTCGCCGTTTTCGGCACCGGGAAGGTTGATGTTGGAGATCGCCAGTGTCACCGGCTCCTCCGACAGTTCATTGGCCATCATCAGATCTTCGTAGGTCCGGCAGATCTCGGCTTCGATCCCGAAGATCTCCTTCAAACGCTGGCGGATCATCGACGTGAAGACGTTCGAGTCTTCCGCGACAATAATGCGGGCCTCCGGAAACTGTTCGCCAGAATACTGCATTCCAGATACGCCCAGATAAGTCATGGTCAACCTTTTGTGTGATCTCTGGCGACACAATCTAGACATCACGACTTGCTGAAACATTAAGCGCAATTGTTCGAAATCGGGATTGGCAAGAAAAAAGCGGCCCGAAACGGACCGCTTTCATCGCGTGGTCAATAAAGTATTGCTTAGGCTCTGAGCACCGCATTGTCCGGATCGAACGGGCTCTCACCGACGACTTCCGCCTCATAGAGCGTGCCGAGGATCTTCACCTTCAGCGCTGTGCTGATCGCCGCATGCTCAGGCTTCAGCATGGCAAGCGCCAGCGACTTGCCCACACGCCAGCCGTAGCCGCCGCTCGTGACCCGGCCGACCAGTGCACCGCCGGCATCATAGATCGCTTCGGAGCCGCGTGCATCGACCTCTGTCGTGCCCTTGACCTCAAGCGTTGAGAAGATCCATTTGAGGCCGTTGTTCTTGTAGGCGACGAGACCATCACGGCCAATGAACGGCTTCTCCGGTTTGACGAAGCGGTCGAGACCGGACTCGTAGGCATTGTATTCGATCGACAATTCGCGGCCCATGTTGCGGTAGGATTTCTCGACCGCCATAGAGACCATGGCCCGGATGCCGAACGGCTTGATCCCGAACTCGGTGCCGGCCTCCATCAGCTGGTCGAAGATATAGGCCTGCATTTCGATCGGGTGATGCAATTCCCAGCCCAGTTCGCCGACGAAGTTGACGCGCAGCGCATGGGCGGAGGCGACGCCGACCGAGATCTGCTTGCCCGTCAGCCAGGGGAAATCCTTGTTCTCCAGGCTGGTGCGCGTGAGCTTCTTCAGCACCGCGCGGGACTTCGGCCCGGCCAGAACCAGCACGCCATACTTCTGGGTGATCGGCTGCAGCACGACGGAGCCGTCCTTCGGCGCGAGACGCCAGAGAAGGTCGTGGTCATGTGCCTCGAGACCACCGGCCGAGACCATGTAGAAGCGACCGGGCGCCCATTCGTAGATCGTGAATTCCGCCCGCACGCCGCCGGCCGGTGTCAGGATGTGGGCAAGCGCGATGCGGCCGCGCTTCTTCGGGATGGCATTGGCAAAGATCGATTCCAGCCACTCGCGCGCACCGGGACCAGAGACTTCCATCTTGGCGAACGGCGACATGTCGAGCACGCCGACATTCTCCGTGACGTTCTTCACCTCGTTGCCGACATGCTCCCAGTAATTCGAGCGGCGGAACGACCACTTTTCGACATAGCGCCCGTCTTCGAGCGGCGGTGCATAATTGTGGTTGGTGATGACGTCGGCGCCGACGCCCTTTTCGCTCTCCGGCAGTTCGTAGCCTGCCGGCGCATACCAGTTGGCGCGCTCCCAGCCGTAGACCGAACCGAAGACGCCGCCGAGCTTTTTCAGACGGTCATACACCGGCGTCGTCTTCAGCGGACGCGCCGCGGCCCGCTCCTCATCCGGATAATGCATGGTGAAGACGTTGGCATAGGCCTCCTCATTCTTGGCGATGAGGTAGCCTTCCGTCGCATAGGGGCCGAAGCGCCGCGGATCAACGCCCATCAGATCGACGGTCGGCTCGCCATCGACGATCCATTCGGCAAGCTGCCAGCCGGCACCGCCCGCGGCGGTGATGCCGAAGGAATGGCCTTCGTTCAGCCAGAAATTTTTAAGCCCCGGCGCCGGACCGACGATCGGATTGCCATCCGGCGTATAGGCGATCGCGCCGTTATAGACCTTCTTGATGCCGACTTCTCCGAAGGCCGGCACGCGGGCGATCGCCGTTTCGATATGCGGCATCAGGCGGTCGAGTTCTTCCTGAAAGAGTTCGTATTCGCTCTCGTCGGACGGGCCATCGACATAACAGACCGGTGCACCGACTTCGTAAGGGCCAAGGATCAGGCCGCCGGCCTCCTCGCGCATGTACCAGGCCGAATCCGATTCCCGCAGCACGCCCATTTCCGGCAGGCCCTGTTTTCGACGCTCCTGGATCGCCGGATGCGGCTCGGTGACGATGTACTGGTGCTCGACCGGGATGACCGGGATATTGATGCCGACCATCTCGCCGGTCTTGCGGGCAAAGGAACCGGTGCAGGAAATGATGTGCTCGGCGATGATCTCGCCCTTGTCGGTCGTCACCTTCCACTGGCCATCGGCGCGTTGCTCGATGCCGGTCACGGTGGTGTTGCGGTAGATCGTGGCGCCGCGGTCGCGCGCACCCTTGGCGAGCGCCTGGGTCAAATCGGCGGGCTGGATGTAGCCATCGTCCGGATGCTGGATCGCGCCGAGCAGGCCATCCGTCTCACAGAGCGGCCAGATCTCCTTCACCTCATCCGGCGTCAGGATGTTGACCTTGACGCCGATCGTCTCGGCAATACCCGCATAATACATGTACTCGTCCCAGCGGTCCTTGGTGCGGGCGAGACGGATGTTGGAGACTTTCGAGAAACCGACATTCATGCCGGTCTCTTGCTGCAGTTCCTCGTAGAAGCGGACCGAATACTTGTGCAGCTGACCGACGGAATAAGAGAGGTTGAACAGTGGCAGCAGGCCCGCCGCATGCCAGGTCGAACCGGAGGTCAGCTCCTTGCGTTCGATCAGGACGACATCGCTCCAGCCCTTTTTCGCCAGGTGATAGAGCGTCGATACGCCGACGACGCCGCCTCCGATCACCACTGCCCGCGCCTGTGTCTTCATCGCTCTCGACCCCTCTGGTACGACCCGCCTGCCAAGACCTGTGCCGGGGCGGTGACATTCTATTCGAGCGGACTATGCAATTCCCGTCGAGTGTCCAAACGCCTGTTTACGACATGGGCGAAGCTTTGCCGCGACGGAGCCGATTTTGCGCCGGACTTTGGCAGCACATCACCCAGCCTCGAACGTCAGGCGTTCATCTCTCCCTCGGCGGTGTTTGTGGCGTTCTCCACGGGTGCACGCGCCTTTTCCCTTGCCGGCACGGTAAACACGGTTCCGGTGATATTGACGTCCTGATGCGGATAGGGAATTTCGATGCCCTCTTCCTCAAAGCGGCGCAGGATCTCGACGCGGACGGCCGCACGTGTCGCAATCCCCTCGCTGATATCGGCCAGGTGGAACCGCAGTTCGAAATCGAGCGACGAGCCGCCGAAGCCAATGAAATCCACATGCGGTTCGGGATTGTGCAGCACATTCGGTGTCGTCATGGCGATATCGAGCAGGATCGCCATGACCTTTCGCGCATCCGAGCCATAGCTCACGCCAACCGGAATTTCCGACCGCTGCATGCGGTTCTTGTGCGTCCAGTTGCCGACCGAGGCATTGATGAGGTCGGAATTCGGCACGATGATCGTCTGCTTGCGGAACGTCTCGATCTCGGTCGCGCGCACCGAGATGCGCTTGACGATGCCTTCCGTCGTGCCCGTCACGACATGGTCGCCCACCTTGAAGGGGCGCTCGACGAGCAGGATGAGACCGGACACAAAGTTCGAGACGATGTTCTGCAGGCCGAAACCGATGCCGACCGAGAGCGCGCTTGCCACGAGCGCCAGGCTGGACAGGTCGATGCCGGCGGCCGATACGCCGATGATCACGGCGACCGCCACCCCGATGTAACCGATCCCGGTCTTGACGGAGTTGCGCACGCCCGTATCGACATGACCGCGGGCCATGACGTTTCGATCGATCCAGCTCTGGACGAAACGGGTGACGAAGTAACCGGCCACGAACAGCAGGATGCCCACGAGAATGCCGATCAGGGAGATGGAAATGCTGCCGATCGAGATCTGCGTGAACAGCCGGACAGCCCCGGCCTGGATGTCCTGGATCTGGAAGCCCCAGGTCAGCAGGATCAGTGGAAGTCCGAAGAGAAGCGCCACGGCGTAGATGCCGAGGCCGGCCCCAAGGCCGATCTGGTCGAGAGCGATCTCGCTGAGCCTGTAGCGCCCGGCGAGATAGCGCCCGACGGCGGTCTTGGTGAACGCCCCCTGCTTGCCGACGGCCCGGCCGGAGAGAACGCCGATATACATCGTAACGACGATGGCGCCTGTCAGCACGATCTGCATGGCGACGAAACGAGCAAGCCCCACATAACCCGACAGAACGGCCAGGATCAGCACGCCACCGGCCAGCCGCAGCAACAACGGAAAACCCCTGGGCCAGGGCCTGCCTTGCGCATGCGGGTCCTTATCCTCGGCAAGAACCGGCTTCATGAACGACATCAGGATGAGGATCACCCCGATCAACACCGTGGCGACGACGCTTCTGGTGATGGTCAGCGCGACCGGTGAATTCAGTGCCTCGCTGATTTCCGACAGCCAGTAGTCCAGACTGTTGATGACCGCCATCAGCATCGTCAGCCGGTAGAGGCGGCGCGCGCCGCGGTTCGACAGCCGGATCAGGCGCCAGTGCGGATGGGCCGGCGAAAAGATCAGCCCCGCGAGCCTCGCCACGAAGAAGACCACCCAGATCGTGCCGAGGAAGGAGGCGACGATCGGCGCGATATCCGGTCTCAGCACGTTGAAGCTAGCAAGGAAGAAAAACGTGGAAAGCAGGAAGGCCGACAGCGACATCGTCTGGATGATGAGGGACCAGAAGGCAAAGGAGAGCCGCGTGATGTAGGGCGGATTTTCCATCGCGAGGTCACGCGTCACCATCTTGCCGAACAGGCGGTAACCGCCGGCGAGAAACAGCAGGGCCGCCCCCATCGACAGGATGACCGCGCCGAGCAAAGACAGCTTCTTGAACTTCCAGGCAAAGCTCAGCCAGCTCGCCATCGTATCGCCGAAAGCTTTGATTTCCGAGAGGAAGGCCGACGCGGCATCGGAAAAGACGGCAGGCGAGAGGTCGGTGTGTTTCAGGATGGTGGCGGAGAACAGTCGGCGGCGCTGCTCGGTGATCTTGTCGGACAGGCCACGGGCAGTGCTTGCCAATTGCCCCATCTCGCTGCTGATCGCGGTGATTTCCGTCCGCTCGGCGGTCAGGCGGTTTCGTTCCTCCGTCACCACGGCGGCTTCTGCCGGCTGGCCGTCCTTTGGCGGCTCGCCGAGTTCCTTCAGGCGCGCCTGAATCTGATCCTGTCGCTGCTTGGTCTCGCTCAGAAAGCTGGAAATCTGGGCGACCAGATCGTCGGCTTCCGCCTTCACCTCCGCAAGCTGGATATCCTCGACATTATTCGCCCCGGCCCGCGCCGTCAGGAGGTCAAGCTTCTTGCGCGCCTCCGCCGCCAGCACCCTCGCACGGGCAGTGAGAGATTCCGGATTGGCAGGCTGCGCGACCGGTGTCGTTTGCGCTTTGGCGGATGGGATGAGGCTCGCCCCGACCCCCGGCACGGCAACGGACGAAATGAAGAGCAGAAGCAGGCCGGCAACAGCGGCAGGAAAGGAGCGCAACGATAGGATCCGCACAACGAGAGACCTTCGAGAGGAACATCACCAGATACCGACAAGCGGTGAGAAAGAAAAGCCGGACAACCCTCGGTCAGCCGGGCGGCTCATCAACGCAAAACTCCGGGCAGAACTATGACGGTGGTTCAACGATGGGAACAATGCCGCCCTTTACCCGTTGACTGGCCGACATTGGAACAGAGGGAGTAAGGTTATGGAAAGTGCAGGTATCGGCTGGATTGCAGCAATCATCATCGGCGGTATTGCCGGCTGGCTCGCTGAGCAGTTCATGAAAAGCAACATGGGCATTCTGATGAATGTCATCCTCGGCATCGTCGGCGCCATCATCGCCAACGCCATCCTCGGTATCTTCGGCATCGTGCTTGGCGGCTGGATTGGCTATCTGATTGCCGGCTTTATCGGGGCCTGTATCCTCATCGCCGTCGCCCGCATGATCAGGCGGTAAAGGATCGCCAGACAAATGACCGGAAAGGGCTGCCCATCGGCGGCCCTTTTTGCATGTAACCGATGCCGCAGGATGATTTAAGGGTGCCTCAGCCTCTGCGGATCGAGTCCGCGGTGCACCGCCAGTGACTCGATGACGAGATTATGGTCGTCCCTCTGCGGAAGGCCGGACACGGTGACCGCACCGATACAGCCGACGCCTTCGACCAGGATTGGAACGCTGCCGCCATGCGAGGCGTAATCGGCAGTGGGCAGCCCCCATTTCTCCTCAAGCGTCGTCTTCTGCTGGGCAAGCTCCAAGCCGACACCGTAGCTGGAACGCAAAAACCGCAAGGCGATGTTCCGCTTGCGGCGAATCCAGTGCTCGAAATCAGGCCGCGCGCCAGGCATGGCGGCAAAGAACGCCTGCATTCCGTTGATCTGCACATCGATCGACAAGATATGCCCGGCGGCGGCAGCGACGCCGTGGATATGCTGCCCCACCGACCAGGCTGCCCCCAGATCAAACCGCTCGAAGCGGAGGGCCTTTTCCTGTTCGCCAATCCGCACGATATCGCTTTCGATGCTCACGGCCTTCATCCTCCCGACAAAAATAGCTGTCACTAGATGGCTGCCGCCGGTCAGACTGTAAAGGTGCGACCGGTCTCGCATTTTTTTGTCAGGCCGTTTTGCACCGCAAAAGCCTTAATTCCAGGGGTTTCCGCAGCGCGGCAATGCAGAGCGGCGAAAACAGTCGAAAGTTTTTTTGTCCGGACGCTAGACAAGCCGAAACTTCCCCTTTATACGCCCCATCACACCGGCGGCGCCGAGACAAACGGAAGCCAAACGGACGGGTGATTAGCTCAGTTGGTAGAGCAGCTGACTCTTAATCAGCGGGTCGTAGGTTCGAGCCCTACATCACCCACCACTTAACCGGTGACTCAAAAGAACAATCGCAAGGCGCTGATAAGCCTGAGATATACTCAGGCTACCAGAACTTCGATAGCGGTTGCCGCCTTCTTTCCCGAGCAGATCCCCCTCCGTCCGCCCGATTTCGCCGCCTGACCGAATCAGCCTTCACGGCATGAAAAAGCCGTCGCTTTCGGCGACGGCTCGCGTGGTGCAAAATGCGTGTGGTTGAGCCTGTCAGGCCCAGGCGTCCAGCGCTTCCGGATCGTCTTCCGCAAACAGCTGCTGCAGTTCCATCTGCACGGCATTCATGAACAGTGCCGCCTGGTGGGAGATTTCGGCAGGCTCAGCGCCCTGGGCGCTCAGCGTGCGGGCAAAACCGGCCATTTCCTGGCGCCAGAAGAGGTTTGCCTCTTCTCCGTGAAGGGAAAGGAGCGCCTGCGCACACCGCCGAATATCTGCCGTCCGTCTGTCGGCTGGGAAATGTGCAAGCGTCATACTCTCTCCTGATACACACATCTTCGAATCACTGAACTCCTCGCAACAATCGCCTGAAGTGGTTCCCAAATTCTAAACAAGGTTCAGAGACTTCGAGTTGATTCCCCGCGCGAGACACCCGGCACCCCTGCTCAGCACCATCCCTTGCCCATGTCCGACACGCCGTGAACGAGGCCTTCGCGGATCAACTGCGCACCGATCGACTGGCCGTTGCGCATCACTACACGCAGCTTGCGCCCGCGCGGATCTTCGTCGCTGTTGGGCCAATCGACGAGCTCGAAGGCGCCGGCATTCAGGAGATCGCGCAGCCTGACCTTGGCGGCAAAGCCCTTGTCGCGTTCCGCCTGGCACCGGGCCTTTTCAGTTTCCGGCGCCACGACGTCGGCAAGGTTGATGGCCTGCTTGCGGAACCAGAACAGATCTCCGCTCTGGACGCAGTTATCGAGACCGGAGGTGCCGCAGAAATAAAACGTGCCGGTAAAGCCCTTGCCGGTCATCTCGCCCGGCTCCGGTTTTGCCGGAACGGCCGCTGGACGCGCCACAGGCTGGACCGGATGAACCGGCAGCGTATGGGCACTGTCCGACCGGGCTGACGCCGCGCTATTGTCCGCTGTCGCCTGACTTTTCGATAAGGGCAGCACCCCCGTTGGAAGCCAGCGCATGACCTCCTGCTTGTGCTCGAAAGCCGCGATTGCGCCCGCCGTTGCGACCAGTGCCAATAGCCAGGGCCAGGTGCGACCTTTCCCGCTCGCCTGTCGACTGCGTCCTGCCTTGCGCCGCGGGCGCCGTCCCTTGCTTGCCGTTGCCTGTGCCATGACCGTCCCATCCTGATGCAGCGCATCATCGGACGAGGAGGTTGCCAAAGGGTTTTCGGAGTTGTTTTTAACGGCCCGTTTATCGTGATATTGCAGCCCGGCGCCTGGCCGGGCAACAACAGGCCCAAATTCAGCAGTTGCTAACGCAATCACGATACGCTCGCGATCCTCACGCCAGGCTGGAACCACCGAGGAATGAACGAGCCGAAAAATCCCTTCACGACCCTGCTCGTCATGCTGGCGGGCATTCTGGCCGTGGCGGCGCTTGCGCTGTGGGCAGAAAGCAGCAACAAATCGGCGCATCTGCAGGGTCTCGACAACGGCCTGCGCCACGCGGCCCTTTCGATCGGCAACGATGTCGTGGATAGCATCGAGATGGCCGATATCGTTCTTCTCGGGCTGACGGGTGAAATCAAGGCCTATGGCGGTGTGGATCAGGTGGGCACGCGGCTCGATCACATCATCGCGGAATTGTCGAAGCACGCGCCCGACCTGCGCAACATCCACGTGATTGGCAAGGATGGACATCTGATTGCGACGACGGTCACCAATGCCGACATGCACCGGACATTTGCCGATCGCGCCTACTTCCAGTATCACGCGACCACTGCATCCGATGAACCTCTGCTGGGATCGCCGATCGTCAGTCGCCTGAGCGGCGAACATATCGTCACCATCACCAAGCGGCTCAACGATCCGTCCGGAGCGTTTGCCGGTGTGGTCGTCGCACATCTCGCGATCGACCGGTTCAATACGCTGTTGGAACGTTACATGAGCGCCTTCGGCAGTGCGAGCGCCGTTGTGGTGCACACAGACGGGACGCTTCTGGCGGCGACAAGCGAGTTTGCGAACCGGATCGGGGAAAAGGTCAGCTTGCCACCTGTCCAGGCAGATCTGCAGGACCAGCTTTCCACCCCTGTGACGACCCGAGCCTGGTCGCTCGATGACAGATCGCGCCGCACGGCAAGTTTCGCGTCGAGCCACCCACCGGTCTCGATCACGCTCGGCATTTTGCAGGACAGTATCGCACAAGAATGGGCGTATGACAGCCGCGACCGCTGGTTCATCGGCATCGCCCTGATGGTGGCAGCCGTAGCGCCCAGCCTGCGCTGGTACCGGCAGGCAAAACTCCATCATGCGAGCATGACGACGTTGCGCCAACGTGAACAGGAACTGCAACTGCTCGCCGATGCCTCCGGCGATCTCATCGAACGCCTCAGCGTTGACGGTGTCCGCGAATATGTCTCGGCCGCCGCCGTCGATGTGTTGGGCTGTCGCCCGGTCGATCTGGTTGGCACACGCGTCTTCGATCACCTCGCGCGCGAGGACCGCCTTACGACCACCGAAAAATTCGTCGACTTCAAGCGTGACGGCTCCGAGATCAACCGGGTCGTCTCCCGCTACCTTCGACCGGATGGCAGCGAGGCCTGGCTGGAGACGACGCTGACCCGGCTCGAGGCGCATGGAATACTGCGCGGCTTCGTCGCGATCACAAGAGACGTGACGCGGCGCAAGTTGCGCCACGACGAACTGGACGCGCTTGCCAATACCGACACGCTGACCGGCCTTGCCAACCGCCGCGCCTTTGACACGGCATTGACGACGCGCCTGCAGGCGGCGCGCGACAACGCCACACCTCTCTCGCTCCTCATCATCGACGTGGATCGCTTCAAGCTCTATAACGACACCTACGGCCATGCGAGCGGGGACGATTGCCTGAAAGCCGTCGCGACGGCCACGCGTTCCGCCGTGCGCCGCGATGATTTCGTCGCCCGCTACGGGGGAGAAGAATTCGCCGTCCTCCTCGAACGGGCCGATGCCGATGCCGCGCGGGCAACCGCCGAAAAGATCCGTCGCACCATCGCTTCGCTGCGGTATCCGCACGAGCGCAACCTTCCGTGGGGATACGCCACCATCAGCATCGGTACGGCGACCACCGGCACGGACGAGATCACGCCCGATACCGCCCACATGCTGTTCAATGCCGCCGACGCGGCCCTTTACCGTGCCAAGGGTTCAGGCCGCAACCGCGTGCAGAGCGACGATGGGACCAATGACGATACGGATGCCGGCAAGGTCGTAAACGTCTAAGACGCGCCTTTCCGAGATCGCCTCCAAGCGCCTGCTCTGGAACTTTATCGTCGCCCGGCAGTTGCCTGCATCATCAGGCACACGATCGGGAGGAAGACATGCACGAGGCACAATGGCAAAAGCCGGTCCGCGCGGGCGGACGTGCGATCCGCAATCCGCTGGAGGCGATCCGTTTCATGGACCGGGAATGGCCGGCGCGCAAGACGATGAGTTTTGCCCAGGCTCACCGCACCTGCCTTGCAGCCCTCGACGGCCGCCAGCCGGCGGACGATGCCCGCACCAGCTTCAAGGATGCCGTGGACGAGGCACAGCTGCACTGAAGCCCGCCGACATCTGAACGAGGTCGCAGGCCGCCGTCCGCCGCGTCGCAGCGGCGTCCGACGGGCGCTGTCGATCGTCCTCTTTGAGCCAGGTTTCGACGGCCGCCCCCGATCGCCAGGGCCTTCTGCGGGAACCTGCCCCTCCCCTTGGCGTTAGGCCAAGGCACACCCGTCAAGGAGGAAGATCCCCCATGAATGTCGCCGAACCGCTGCCGTCCCGGATCACGACCCCGTCTCCTGCGCCGAGGCTCTATTACGTCCACCCGCTGATGCTGGGCGACGGTACGGCCTGGGAAGGCATGTTCCGGCACGCAAGCGATCTCGGCTTCGATACGGTTTTGACCGCGCCGCTTGTCGCCCGACCAACAGGGGGCAGCGTGTTTGTGGCCCGCGACGCCGACCGGCTCGACCCGGCCTATGGCCTGGGCGAAGATGTGGACGCGGGGCTCCGCAGGCTCTGCGAGATGGCAAAGGCGCACGGTCTGCGGCTGATGGTCGATCTCGTCCTCGACCGGGAGGCCGTCGATGAGGATGCGCCGTCTTCCGTGCTGGCCGATCCTCGTCTCTCCCCCAACGACCGATCCAGCCGACAGGTCATGGCCGAAGATGCCGGTACCGCCGACCGGATGCTGGCAGCCTGGGGTCCGCGGCTGGAGCGGATGGTCGAGGCCGGAGTGGCCGGTTTCCGCTGCCTCGGGCTTGATCGGGTGCCGGAAGAGACCTGGCGTCAGCTGATCAAGATCGCGACCGACCGAAATCCGACGTGCGTTTTCCTCGCCTGGACCCCGGGCACGAGTTTCGACCTCCGCCGTCGCCTGCCCGATCTTGGCTTCCATGGCTGCTTTTCCTCGCTCGCCTGGTGGGATCTGGAAAGCCGCTGGTTTATGGAGGAATACGAGATCCAGCGCCGTTTCGCCTTTCAGATCACCTTTCCCGAGGCGCCGTTTGCGCGGCGCCTGGCGCACGGCATGGACAGCACCGAGATCCGCATGCGCCGCGCCCGTCAGGCATTGCATCTCTCCGCGACGCTCGGCCAGGGCCTGATGATCCCGATCGGCTTCGAATATGGTGCGACCGCACCATTGGATCCGACCTTCGGAGATGGCGAAGGATTGCGCGGCCTTGCCGAACGCCAGACCTTTGACCTGTCGGCCGAAATCCGCGCCACCAATGGGCGGCTGCAAGGCACCGCTGACGCGTTTTCCCAAAAGCCGCTGCAGCTGATTGCCAGCACCCAGAGCCCGGCCCTCGCGCTCATGCAGGCCGATAGCGAGGATCGACGCAGGGCCCGCAGCGTGCGCCTTGTCGTCGTCAACCGCGACCTGCGTCGCAGCGCGCCGGCGCCGCTCAATGCGTTGCGCGAGGCAGCTTCCGCCTTTCTGCCGCTGAAGCCAGCAGACCAGCCGCAGTCCGACACCATTCCCGCAGCCCTGCGCCTGCAACCGGGAGAACTGCGCCTGCTGGAAGGCACGGCTTCGCCCGCCATCCGCGACGCGGTTCCGGCAGAGGACGTGATGGAGGCGGCTGCCTCCCCCCGGCTTGCCATTGAGGCGATTACGCCCGCGGTCGATGACGGGCGCTTTCCGGTCAAGCGGATCGTCGGCGAGACGGTAACCGTCGAAGCCGATGTGTTCGGTGACGGCCACGATCCGATCTCCGCCGCCCTGGTCTTCCGGGCCGCTGACGAGGCGGACTGGACCGAAGTGCCGATGCGCTTGATCGAGAACGACCGCTGGCGGGGGGAGTTCACCCCGCGCCGCATGGGGCGCTACGAGTTTGCCGTCGAAACCTGGCGCAATCCCTTCCAGATCTTCCGCTACGAATTGTCGAAGAAGCACGAGGCGCGGCTCGACCTTAAGCTCGAATTGCAGGAAGGCGTAAACCTCATCCGCGCAAGCCTTGACTCCGCGTCAGGCTACACGGCTGAGGCGCTGCAGGATCTTCTGACGCAACTTGACCAGGCAGCAGAGAGCGAGCGCGTTGTCATGCTTCTGGCGCCGGAGACCTTTGCTCTGATGGCAAAGGCCGACCGACGCCCACACCGCGTCCGCTCGCAAGCAATCCCGCTCGATGCCGAGCGGCGGGAGGCGGGTTTTGCCAGCTGGTACCAGATCTTCCCCCGCTCGCAGAGCGGTGATCCGAACCGCCACGGCACCTTCGACGACGTGATCCAACGGCTCCCCGCCATTCGCGAGATGGGCTTCGACGTCCTCTATTTCCCGCCGATCCATCCGATCGGCAAAACGAACCGCAAGGGCCGCAACAATTCGCTGACCGCGGGTCCCAATGATCCGGGCAGCCCCTATGGCATCGGCTCGGAGGATGGCGGCCATGACGCGATCCACCCGGAACTCGGGACCTTCGAGGACTTTCGCCGGCTGGTCGCAGCAGCCGAAGAGCATGGGCTGGAGATTGCCCTCGATCTCGCCATCCAGGCCTCGCCTGACCATCCCTGGCTGAAGGATCATCCCGGCTGGTTCGACTGGCGGCCGGATGGCACGGTGCGCTACGCCGAAAACCCGCCGAAGAAATACGAGGACATCGTCAACGTCGATTTCTACGCCAAGGATGCGGTGCCGTCGCTCTGGGTGGAACTGCGCGACGTGGTGCAGAAGTGGGTCGATAACGGAGTAAAGCTCTTCCGCGTCGACAATCCGCACACAAAACCCCTGCCCTTCTGGGAATGGCTGATCGCCGACATCCGCAACCGCCATCCCGAGGTCGTCTTCCTCTCGGAAGCCTTTACGCGGCCGAAGGTGATGTACCGTCTCGCCAAGGTCGGCTTCTCGCAGTCCTACACCTACTTCACCTGGCGCAACACGAAGTGGGAGCTGGAAACCTATATGCGCGAGATCACCACGGAAGCACCGAAGGAGTTCTTCCGCCCACACTTCTTCGTCAACACGCACGATATCAACCCGGATTTCCTGCAGAACGCCCCGCGTTCCGCCTATCTGATCCGGGCAGCACTCGCCGCCACCCTCTCCGGCCTCTGGGGCGTCTATAACGGCTTTGAACTCTGCGAAGGACGGCCGGACGCCAAGCGCAAGGAATATGCGGATTCGGAGAAGTACGAGATCCGCGCCTGGGATTATGACCGCCCCGGCCACATCAAGGGCGAGATCGCGATGCTGAACCGCATCCGCCGCGAAAACCCGGCATTGCATTCGCATCTCGGCCTGAAGCAGCTGATCGCCTGGAACGACAACATCATGTTCTACGAGAAGGCGAGCCCCGGGCGGGAGAACGTCCTGCTCGTCGGTGTCAGCCTCGATCCGCACCATGTGCAGGAGGCCGATGTCGAGATACCGCTCTGGTCATGGAACCTCCCGGACCATGGCGCGCTTAACCTGGAAGACCTCGTCACGGGCCAGACTTTCGTGGCGACGGGCAAGTGGCAGAGGCTGAGGCTTCAGCCGCACCTGCCCTTTTCCATCTGGCGCGTACGGTAACGGGAGGAGATGACCATGGACATGATGCAGAGCGCGCAGACGCAACAGACCGACCAGAACCTGCTCTGGTACAAGGATTCGATCATCTATCAGCTGCATGTCAAATCCTTCTATGACAGCAATGGCGACGGGATTGGCGACTTTGCCGGTCTGACGGAAAAGATCGATCACATCGCCTCGCTGGGTGCCACCGCGATCTGGCTGCTGCCGTTTTTCCCTTCGCCGCGCCGGGACGATGGCTACGACATTGCCGATTACGGCAATGTCAGCCCGGACTACGGCACGATGGACGAGTTTCGCGCCTTCGTGGACGCCGCCCATGCCCGCGGCATCCGGGTGATCATCGAACTCGTCATCAACCACACCTCCGACCAGCACCCCTGGTTCCAGCGGGCCCGCAATGCGCCGGCCGGCTCGCCGGAGCGGGATTTTTACGTCTGGTCGGATACGGACCAGAAATTCCCCGAAACGCGCATCATCTTCCTCGATACGGAGAAATCGAACTGGACCTGGGATCCCGTCGCCGGCGCCTATTACTGGCACCGCTTCTATTCGCACCAGCCGGACCTGAACTTCGATAATCCGCAGGTGCTGGACGAACTCCTGAACGTCATGCGCTTCTGGCTAGAGACCGGCATCGACGGCTTCCGCCTTGATGCGATCCCCTATCTGGTCGAGCGCGAGGGGACCATCAACGAGAACCTGCCCGAGACGCACGACATCCTGAAGAAGATCCGCGCCGCGCTGGATGCGACCCACCCGGGCAAGGTGCTTCTGGCCGAAGCCAACCAGTGGCCGGAGGACACATCCGAATATTTCGGCGACGGCGACGAATGCAACATGGCCTTCCACTTCCCGCTGATGCCGCGCATGTACATGGCGATCGCCAAGGAAGACCGCTTTCCGATCACCGACATCATGCGCCAGACGCCGGAAATTCCGGACAACTGCCAGTGGGCGATTTTTCTGCGCAACCACGACGAACTGACGCTGGAAATGGTGACGGACGAGGAGCGCGACTACCTCTGGAACATCTACGCCGCCGACCGCCGTGCCCGCATCAACCTCGGCATCCGCCGGCGCCTCGCGCCACTGATGGAGCGTGACCGCCGCCGCGTCGAACTGATGAACGGCCTGCTGCTTTCGATGCCGGGCACGCCCGTCCTCTATTATGGCGACGAGATCGGCATGGGCGACAACATCTATCTCGGCGACCGCGACGGTGTGCGCACGCCGATGCAATGGTCGCCGGACCGCAATGGCGGCTTTTCGCGCGCCGACCCTGCCCGTCTCGTGCTGCCGCCGGTGATGGACCCGCTCTACGGCTACGAGGCGCTGAATGTCGAGGCGCAGAGCGTCGACCAGCATTCGCTGCTGAACTGGACCCGCCGCATGCTGGCCTTGCGTGGGCGTCACCCGGCTTTCGGTCGCGGGTCGCTGCGTTTCCTCACCCCCGGCAACCGCAAGATCCTTGCCTATCTGCGCGAATATGAGGGCGACACCATTTTGTGTGTCGCGAACCTCTCCCGCCTGCCGCAGGCGGTCGAGCTGGATCTGTCCGAATTCCAGGGTCGTGTGCCGATCGAGCTGACCGGCATGTCGCCATTCCCGCCGATTGGCCAGCTGACCTATCTGCTGACGCTGCCGCCTTTCTCCTTCTATTGGTTCCAGCTGGTCGCAGAGGCCGACGGCCCGGCCTGGCGCACCGAGCCGCCGGAACAGTTGCCGGACCTCACCACGCTCGTCTTCCGGCGCGACCTGACGGAACTGGTGGACGAACCGCGGCTCTCCGTCACGCTGTCGCGCGAGGTTCTGCCCGCCTATCTCGGCAAACGCCGCTGGTTCGGCTCCAAGGGGGAGCGGCTGAAGAGCGCAAAACTGGTCGCGGCAACGCCGATGGGCTTTACCCACAACATCATGCTGGGCGAACTCGAGGCGGAACTGGAGGGGCATACCGAGACCTATCTCCTGCCCCTCACGCATGTCTGGGATGAACAACAGCCCTCAGCCCTTGCCCAGCAGCTGGCGCTTGCCCGCATCCGTCAGGGTCGCCGGGTGGGCTTCCTGACGGACGGGTTTGCCATCGAGGGGCTGGCACGAGGCGTCATCCGCGGGCTTTGCGAACGTTCCGTCATTTCCGGCCGCGCCGGCACCCTCGAATTCCTCGGCTCCGATCACCTGGACTGCATGACGCTGAGCGACGACATGGAGGTCCGCTGGCTATCCGCAGAACAGTCGAACAGCTCGCTGATCATCGGTGATCTGGCGATGGTGAAGCTGATCCGTCATATCTTCCCCGGCGTGCATCCCGAAGTGGAGATGACCCGTTACCTGACCAAGGTGGGTTACAAGAACACCGCCCCGCTCTTGGGCGAGGTGGCACGCATTGCCCCCGACGGTTCGCGCTTCACCCTCATCCTCGTGCAGGGCGCCATCCGCAACCAGGGCGACGCCTGGAACTGGATGCTCACCAATCTGCGCCGGGTACTGGACGATATCGGCCTGACCCAGCCGGAGGACGAGGCCGTCGACGACATGCTGCGTCCGCTCGTCACTATGGCCGGCACGATCGGTACACGGCTGGGCGAACTGCACGCGGCGCTGGCGGAGGACACCGACGACGAGGATTTCCGCCCGCTGCCGGCAAAGGCCGAGAATGTCGAACTATGGCGGTTGAGCGCCGTCGGCCAGATCGAGAAGGCCCTGTCGATCCTGGCCGATGCCAACGGAGAGTTCGATCCGGAGACGGCCGCACTGGCCGAGCCGCTCATTGCCCGTCGCGAAGAATTGTTGGACCTTGCCGCCGAACTCGCAACGTCCGCAGAAGGCGCAATGATGATCCGCAATCACGGCGACTTCCACCTTGGCCAGATCCTGGTTGCGGAAGCGGACGCCTTCATCATCGACTTCGAGGGCGAGCCCGCCCGCGATCTGTCGGAACGTCGCGCCAAGACCATTCCTCTGCGCGACGTGGCCGGCCTCCTCCGCTCGCTGAGCTATCTGGCAGCAACCGCGGATCTGGAAAACGAAGCGGTGACGGAAACGGAAAATCCGGACCGCACCACCCTGATCCGCCGCTTTACCGAACAGGCGGAACGGGCCTTCCTGGAGAGCTATCTCGTTGCGGTCGATCAATCGGAGACGCTTGCCGTCGATCCGGACCGCCGCCGCCGCATGCTCGACCTCTACCTCCTCGAAAAGGCCGCCTACGAGATCGGCTACGAGGCCCGCAACCGCCCGAAATGGCTACCCATCCCTCTCGGCGGCTTTGCCGCCATCGTGGACCGGCTGACGGAGAAGACCGCATGAACATCGAACGCTCCGAACTGACCACCGGCATCGACCGCGAGGCGTTGAACGCGCTGGTCGAAGGCCGCCACGGCGACCCGTTCTCAATCCTCGGCCCGCACCCGGTGCAGGGTGCAACGATCATCCGCACCTTCCTGCCCGGAGCCGAGGGGGTAGAGATCGTCAACCGCGACACGGGTCGGGTGGATACCAAGATGCACGCCATCCACCCGGGCGGCGTGTTTGCCGCCGCTGTCGAAAGCGGCAGCCGCTACCGTCTGCGCATCCAGTGGCCGGAGGCGGTGCAGGAGACGGAGGATCCCTATTCCTTCGGCCCGCTGCTCGGCGACCTCGACCTGCATCTGATCGGCCAGGGCACCCATTATGATCTTGGCCGCACCCTGGGTGCGCGCGCCATGGAGATCGACGGCGTCTCGGGCGTGCGGTTTTCCGTCTGGGCACCGAATGCGCGACGCGTGTCCGTCGTCGGCGATTTCGATGCCTGGGACGGACGGCGCCACCCCATGCGGCTTCGCCAATCCTCCGGCGTCTGGGAACTTTTCGTGCCGCGGCTCGGACCCGGCGACCGATACAAGTTCGAGATCCTCGACCGCAACGGCACGGTTCTGCCGCAGAAGGCCGATCCGGTGGCGCGCGCCAGCGAGGCCGCACCTGCCACCGCCTCCATCGTTGCCTCCAGCCAGCCGTTTCGTTGGACGGATGACGAATGGATGCGAAGCGGCGCTGACCGGCGATCCGGTGAAGCGGCGATCTCCGTCTACGAGGTGCATCTCGGCTCCTGGCTTCGGATCGCCGAGGAGAACAACCGCTCGCTCGACTGGGTGGAGCTCAGCCAGCGCCTGGTGCCCTATGCGCAGACACTTGGCTTTACCCACATCGAACTGCTGCCGATCATGGAGCACCCCTTCGGTGGCTCCTGGGGTTACCAGCCGCTCGGCCTGTTTGCGCCGACCGGCCGTTACGGCACGCCGGAGGATTTTGCCTATTTCATCGACCGCTGCCATGCAGCGGGCATCGGCGTCATCCTCGACTGGGTGCCGGCACACTTCCCGACGGATGTCTGGGGTCTCGCCCGCTTCGATGGCACGGCGCTCTACGAGCACGAGGACCCGCGCGAGGGCTTCCACAAGGACTGGAATACGCTGATCTACAATCTTGGCCGCAACGAGGTGAAAGGCTTTCTGCTGGCCTCGGCGCTCGAATGGCTGGAGCATTTCCATATCGATGCCTTGCGCGTTGATGCGGTGGCCTCGATGCTCTACCGCGACTATTCCCGCAATGCCGACGAGTGGATTCCCAACCAGTATGGCGGGCGCGAAAACCTCGAATCGGTGGAGTTCTTCAAGCACCTGAACAGCATCATCCACCAGCGCTGCCCGCATGCGTTCACGGTGGCGGAGGAATCCACCGCCTGGCCGGGTGTCACCAAGCCCGTCGAGGAAGGCGGCCTCGGTTTCGATTTCAAGTGGAACATGGGCTGGATGCACGACACGCTCCACTACATGGAAAAGGAGCCGGTGTTCCGGCAATACCACCACGGCATGATGACCTTCGGCATGGTCTATGCCTATTCCGAACGCTTCATGCTGCCGCTCAGCCACGACGAGGTGGTGCACGGCAAAGGCTCGCTGATCGGCAAGATGCCGGGCGACCACTGGCAGAAGATGGCAAACCTGCGTGCCTATTTCGGCTTCATGTGGGCCCATCCCGGCAAAAAGCTGATGTTCATGGGCGGCGAGATCGGTCAGCTCACGGAATGGAACCATGATGGCTCCGTGCACTGGGACCTGCTCGACCGCCCCGACCACGCCGGGCTTCAACGCCTGATCGCGGACCTCAACCGCCTTTATGCCGCGGAACCCGCGCTCCAGTACGGCGACCTGCACCCCGAAGGCTTCGAATGGGTGGTTGGCGATGATGCCGCCAATTCCGTGTTCGGCATGCTGCGCAAATCCGCCGATGGCGAGGGTCTGATTCTCGCGATCAGCAACCTGACGCCCGTCCCTCGCCCAGGTTACCGGGTCGGTGTGCCGAAAGCCGGCCGCTGGCGGGAAATCCTCAACACCGATGCCGGCGTCTATGGCGGATCGAACCTCGGCAACGTGGAGGCATGGAGCGAGGCGCATCCGGCCCATGGCCGCGACCAGTCGATCATCCTGACGCTTCCGCCGCTTTCGACGATCTATCTGCGTTTTGACGCGGAATAAACCTGCTCGCCGTTAAGCTGGTCTTTTGCGGAAATCTGAAAAAGGCTCCTGCCCCCGCCCTGCCGGTGGGGCCAGGAGCCTTTAACCGTCCCGACGCGAAGAACTGACGTCTGGCCCGCCGGCCTTCCGATGCGGGCCCGGTCGTGTGGTAGGCTCCGAGGCCGGGTCAGGCCAGACGGAGGCAAACGAGAAGCTAGAGACAAAAACAGGATGCCCTTCAGCGTCCTTCACGATGAGAAAGACGGACGCGCGGTCGCGTCCGCGAAGCTCGTCGCGCGCCATATCTGCGAGAATGCGTCCCGCTTCCTCCACAACGGCCTGTGGGGACGACAGTTCAACGACTGCCACATCGGTCGTCGCCACGGCATCGCTGCCCAGGCTGAAATGATAAAGGGGCATGCCAAGATCCTGATTTCCGATAGAAACTCACCTTTAACGGCAATTGTTCCGTGCGTTCTGGAGCCACGGCCCTCGTCGGCACCCCAGGGTGGACCAACCTTTGCAGCGCGTCCTGCGGCATTGCCTCCTTTCATTTCCCGTTAACGCAGGAAGAATTTGATTCATCTCGCTTTTGTCAGCTTGCGGACGGTGTGAGAAAAGCCGTTCGTCCCGCATTTGAACACTTGTAACCTGACAGGTGGACACTTATTACGCCCTCCTCTTGGAAGGTGAAGTGCATGAATTTCGAGTCTCTCCTGAACAGCCAGGAACGTGGGTCAAATGCCCGGATCCTTGGCCTTTCAGCCGCGGACAACCCCTATGCCGATTCGGACGTCGAGGGTCGCCATGAGGACGAACGTAACGTTCTCTACGAGGCCTGGGCCTTCGGCTGGGAAATGGAAGACACAGTGCGCCGGATCGATACGGGCATTTACGGTTTCTTAAGGGTGGAGGCAGCTTTGGCGGGCCTCAGCGCACCTCGGACTTGAGGAAGCGCAAGAGCGCGAGATAGTTGTGCGCAGCCGGCATGATGCCGGTTAGGGGCTCGCGGACCCCCTACTCGCAAGAGTTGGTGAGCCCCGTCTCAATCCTTCGGGACGGCCGCGGAACAGAACGTTCGATTCCAGGACTGGCGCCCAGCGAAACGGACGCCAAGCTCCGCCACCGGCAAGGCCGGGTCGCATAGCTCCTCTCCGGAGCGAATAGCGAATAGCGAATAGCGAATAGCGAATAGCGAATAGCGAATAGCGAATAGCGAATAGCGAGCCATATCATCCCGCAGACGTCGTCAAGAGCGGCTTTTGGTTGGCCGCTCCACGGTTGCCGCGCAACCGTCCCTTATCGTGCTCTGAGCGTCCGGGAAGGCCCCACTCCAAGGTCCCGCGTGCGTGCGTATCGGAAGCAGGGCGACGGACACAGCGCGCTGTTGACGTCGGACGCGCTGCCACTCAACCTCCGCAACGCAAAAACCCCCGGCATTTCTGCCAGGGGTTTCCGCAATCTCGTCAACCAAAGATTATTCGGCGTCGCCTTCGGCGGCCTTCTTCTTCGGAGCAGCCTTCTTCTTCGGGGCTGCGGCTTCTTCGCCTTCAGCAGCCTCGGCGGTCTCAGCCTTGGCAGCCTTCTTCTTCGGGGCGGCCTTCTTCTTTTCCGACTTGGCGGCGCCTTCGGCACCCTCTTCGTCGTCAGCCATCAGCTCTTCCTTCGAGACGGTCTTGTCCGTCACGTCGATTTCGGAGAGCAGCTTGTCGATAACCTTTTCTTCGAAGATCGGCGCGCGCAGCGAAGCGGCGGCACCCGGCGTGTTGCGGAAGAAATCCAGGATTTCCTTCTGCTGACCCGGGAACTGCTGCAGCTGGGCGTAAAGCGCGCGCTGCATTTCCTCTTCGGTCACTTCCACGCCGCCCTTCTCGCCGATTTCGGAGAGAACGAGGCCGAGACGCACGCGACGTTCGGCCAGCTTGCGATATTCTTCGCGGGCTTCCTCTTCCGTCGTGTCTTCGTCGGCAAAAGTCTTGCCCGACTGCTGCAGGTCGGTGTTGATCTGGCGCCAGATGTTGTCGAACTCGGCGTCAACCAGACCGGCCGGGGTTTCGAACTTGTACATCTCGTCCAGCTGGTCGAGGATCTGACGCTTGACCTTCTGGCGGGTAACGTTGCCGTACTGGCCCTGAATCTGGCCGCGAACGATTTCCTTCAGCTTGTCGAGCGATTCGATACCGAGCTTGGAAGCCAGTTCGTCGTTGAGTTCGGTCTCGGTCGGGGCAGCCACTTCCTTGACGGTGATGTCGAAGGTGGCTTCCTTGCCGGCGAGATTCGCAGCCGGATATTCCGACGGGAAGGTGACCGTTATGGTCTTTTCGTCGCCAGCCTTGACGCCAACGAGCTGGTCTTCGAAGCCCGGGATGAAGCGGTTCGAACCGATGACGAGATCGGCATCTTCGGCAGCGCCGCCATCGAAGGCCACCCCATCGACCTTGCCGAGGTAGTTCATCGTCACGCGGTCGCCGGTTTCGGCAGCGCCGTCCTTGGCGTCGTAGGCGCGGGCGCTTTCGGCGATCTTGAGGATCTGTTCGTTGACTTCGTCTTCCGAGACGTCAACAACTTCGCGCGTCACCTTGATGCCGGAGGTCGGCTGCAGCTCGATCGGCGGAATGACTTCGTAGGACAGCGTGAACTCGAAATCAGCTTCTGCGGACAGGATCTTTTCCGCTTCGGCTTCGTCTTCGGTCATCGAGATCGACGGCTGGGTCGCCGACTTTTCGCCACGCTCGGACAGGATCGCGCTCGGACGGTCGCGGACGATCTCATTGACGAGTTCCGCCATGATCGACTTGCCGTACATCTTCTTCAGATGACCAACCGGCACCTTGCCCGGACGGAAACCATTGATGCGCACCTTGTCCTTGGCTTCCGCCAGGCGCTCGTTCATGCGCTGTTCCATGTCCTTGGCCGGGATTACGACCTTGATTTCGCGCTTCAGCCCTTCAGCGAGCGTTTCGATAACCTGCATTGTCATACCTTCATATCATGCGGCGGTGCTCAGACAGCCGTGGTTTCCATGAGCACGACGCCGGAACCTGTCGCCGGTCGTGGCTTCGATGCAATCTCGTTTGCGCTGGGGCGAGAGGCCGCCAGCCGGATCAGACCTGCGGCAGAAGCTGCCGCGGAACTGGTGCGGGTAGAGAGACTTGAACTCCCACGCCTTGCGGCACCAGAACCTAAATCTGGCGTGTCTACCAATTTCACCATACCCGCGCCCCAAAGCCGCGTCGAAAAACACCTCGCGCAGAGGCCTCCCGGAGCGCGCGTCTCTATAACAACCGTTTTTTCCGCACGCAAAGAAAAAATGACAGTTTCAGCCCCGTTCCGCCTCCACACACCGGCTTTTTACGGTTTTCCAGAGCGCGACAGACAGAATGCCGGAAGTTGCCGCTATTTACCACTTTCTAATAAACTTCAGCTAGGCTTTAACCATGACAGATGAGCCATGCGCGTAACGTATGGCTCACATGAATTCATTGCACTGCACAATTTCGCGGTCGCATGTATGATGGGGACAACAGCGGACGAAAAGTCTGCTTCACATATTCGAGGCACCGCATCTCCTCCTCCCAGCGGACCTCGATCAGACTGGCGACCCTCCTCCTCCCAATCGCCAGTCATCACAAATGACGCTCACCGGACCTCCTCCCCCGGTGAGCGTTATTGTTTTTACGGCCCTCTCATCTCCACCCCATGGTTCGACACTCCGGCGACGCTCTCCTCGCCGCCGCAGGCTTGCCGCTCATTTTTTCGCCATACCGGTTAACACCCATCAACCAGCGATGCGTTGTGCGCATGGGTGACATACGGGATAGGCGCTGTTCATTTGCGCGGTGCAACATATATTGAGCCTCAAGAGATCGAGAGACGGAAACGACCGCTCCGACAGACACCAAAGAGGAAGACGACCATGAACATCGCACGCTCGCTCAACAACTGGCGCAAGTATCGTCAGACCGTTACTGAACTCGGCCGCATGTCGGACCGCGAACTGACCGACCTCGGCATCGGCCGCGGTGACATCCGTCGCGTTGCCCGCACGGCCGTTGGTTTCTGAGCCAACGCAGACCTGCCGCGGCCTTCGGGTCGCCCGGCCAAAAACGCCTCCCAGCCGGGGGGCGTTTTTTTATGCACGCTTTTCGGATGCCTCCCCGGGCGACGCCCAGTTTATCGCCATAGATGTTTTTTTCGGCATCACATTGCACATTTGCATAGCAGCGATCTGCCTTTTGCAGTGCACACAGTGGATGCAACGCTGTATAAGAGCGCATCACAACCGATCAGACATCGGTTGGCCAACACATCCAAGGAAACACCCCATGAACCCGATTCGTCTCGCAAAGAGCTGGATCAGCTATCGCCGCACGATGAACGAGCTGAGCAGCCTCTCCAACCAGGCCCTCAGCGACATCGGCCTGACCCGTTACGACATCCGTAACATCGCGTCGCGCTCCTTCCGCTAAGGATCGCAGAACGGCTCCCCCATTTGCGGATGAGGGCCGGAAGCACAGAAATAGTCGGCATGCAGCCCCCAGGCGTCGTCTTCGGGGGCTTTTTGCTGTCCGCTTTTCCGTGAAGCCGATCATCCCTGCTCCCAGAAACAACAAACCCGCCGGAACGGCGGGCTCATCATCGCAGTCAATCATCGGCATCGTTCGGCATCAGCCGTTGATCGGCGTCCGCGCCACAAGCGTCAGCGTATGGTCCGGCTGAACACGATAGGTTTCCGCCACGCGCTCGCCATGCACCAGATCCACCTGCGATACGGTATCGCCCACCGAGTGGATACTCAGTCGGCCTTCGCTGGCATGCGAGAGATCGGTGGCAAAGGCAATGGTTCCGGCACCCAGAAGAGCCACAGCGGCAAGAGCAACAATCCGTTTCATCTGAGAAACTCCTTCTCGACAGGCGGGCAGCAGGCGGACCATCCGAGACAACCGGGCTGCGGCCGATCCCGAAAAGATCGAACCGCCGAGCGGCCACTGTTCCTGCTGCCATGAAGAAGGATATGGGCAGCGGAAAAAGGCGCATCAACGGCCCGCTGGACAGATTGATCCTCACTTTTCCGCGACTGCGAAAACCGCCGGCGAAAGACCGGTGCGGTCAATGCGTGAAGGGATCCGAGAGAGCCTGGCTCATCGCGGCCCGGTATTCGGCGATCAGCCGCTCGCATAGGTCCGCTGCGGCCGGAATGTCGTCGATCGCCGAAACGCCCTGCCCGGCCGACCAGACATTTTTCCAGGCCTTCGCCTCGTTCGCCATGTCCATCGGGCCATGCGAGACGAGATTGGCGGGATTGAGCCCGGCCGCGACAATGCTCTGGCGCAGGAAATTGGCGTTCACGCCAGAAATCGCATCGGTGTAGATGATGTCACCGGCCTTCGCCTCCATGGTCATGCGCTTCTGGTCGTCGCTCACCATCGCTTCCTTCGTGACGAGGAAACGGGTGCCGAGATAGGCGAGATCAGCGCCCATCATCCGGGCCGCGGCAATCTGCGCGCCGGTGCTCATCGCGCCGGACAGCAGGATCGTGCCGCCGAAGAAGGAGCGGATTTCCGGAATGAGGGCAAAGGGGCTGAGCGTGCCGGCATGGCCGCCGGCGCCGGCGCAGACCGCGATGATGCCATCGACACCCGCCTCGGCCGCTTTTTCCGCATGGCGACGGCTGATGACGTCGTGGAACACCAGGCCGCCATAGGAATGCACCGCGTTGACCACATCCGGCACGGCGCCGAGCGAGGTAATGACGAGCGGCACCTTGTTGTCCACCACCGCCTTCAGATCCGCCTCGATCCGCGGATTGGAACGGTGCACGATGAGGTTGACCCCGTAGGGCGCCGCATTGGCATGGCCGGCGAGCCGATCGCGGATTTCCGCCAGCCAATCGACAAAGCCCTGGGTCGTGCGCTGGTTCAGTGCCGGAAAGGTGCCGACAAGGCCGGACCGGCAGGTCTCGACCACCAGATCCGGGCCCGATGCCAGAAACATCGGCGCGGCAACGGCGGGCAGGCGCAGGTTAGAAAAGCTGGACGGCAACGGCATGAAATCCTCCCCAGGATGATGATCGGCGCCCGCGAGAAGCGCCTAGCCTCGTGGGCTTCGTTATAAACCGCAGTTTACGTAAACGGCAAGTCTTACCGCTGCCGCACCTTCATCGGGGAATCAAAAAGGCGCGACCTCGGAAAAAGGCCGCGCCTGCGTTCGCTTAAAGCTGCAGCTACTCTTTAGTGACCGCGGGCGGCCGCCACCATCTCGCGCAACTGGTCTTCCCGCCGCACGCCCTGGCGATAGAGCTCGATGGTGATGGCGGCGAGGCGGTTGATCTCCTCATGGTCCTCGTCGAGGCAGATATCGGCCTTGAGCCGTTCGAAGACCTGCTGGCAACGCGCCAGATCCTCCGAGTTCAACGGCTCCTCGCTCGGTCTCTTCTCACTCCTGATCATGTGGGTACTCCTGCATGAAATGCATCTTGCGAATCACCTCTACGGCGGATTCGGCCGGGCCATAGGCCCCAACAAGACGGCGACAATCTGGTGATACGGAATGGCGATCTGACCGGTGCGGCGGCATGGTCGAAGGCCCGCTCTGGCAGGCCTGGCATCGGCCCTCAATGCGGCCGCCGGTCGTCTGAGGACTACGACATCAAGATCGATCCCGTGTCGTGACCACTGCGGACAGCGGCTTTGACCGCAGACAGCAGGGCTGGCCGACCACTCGGCGTCTCGTCTCGATAATGGGCTGCATCGTCCTTCTCCCGCTCGCGCCCTATAACGGGGGAGCAGAAATCCGGTTCCCTCTCATCACAGAAATTTCAGAGGTGGAGTTCGCCGCTCGCCAGCTTGACCGCCTGCCCACCGATCCGCGCCTTGGAAATCGCTCCATCCTTCACATCGATGTGAAGATGAATGAAGGATGGACGGCCCATTTCGACGCCCTGTTCGATGAGGATCGGGGTGAGCCCGTCGGGCAATGCGTCGAACTGGTGGATGGCGCCGGCAAGTGCTGCAGCCGCTCCCCCCGTTGCCGGATCCTCGGCAATCCCCATGTCGGGGGAAAACATCCGGGCATGGAATTTCGCCGCATGGTGCACGCCGCCCCGGCAATAGACATAGGCGGAGGCAAGCCGGCCCTCGACCAGCGGCGCCGCCTTTTCCCACAAGGTCACGTCGAACTCGACGCCTTCGACGGCAGCCAGGTTGTGCAGCGGCAGCATCAGAAACGGCACGCCGGCGCTCCAGATGGCCGGCACATGGTTTTCAAAGCCGAGATCGGACAGCTTGACGCCGAGCGCATCGGCAAGGCCTTGCCGGTCGAGGTTGAGATCGGTGCGCACGGGATTGCGCGGCAGGTCGAACTCCGCAAAGCTGGCACCCGTATCCGACAGCTTGACCGCGCAGCGGACCGGGCCGACATTTTCTTCGAGCACGCAGACGATATCGAAATCCGGATGCTGATCCGCGTGGTTGAGTTCGGAAATCGCGATGGCCGCCCCCACCGTCGGATGGCCGGCAAAGGGAAGCTCGCGGGCCGGCGTAAAAATCCTGAGGCGCGCCGCATGGGCCGGGTTCTGCGCCGTCCGGATAAACACGGTTTCCGACAGGTTCATCTCGCCGGCCAGCGCCTGCATGGTCTCATCGGAAAGCGCATCCGCGCCGAAGACGACGGCGAGCGGATTGCCGGCAAGCCGGGTGTCGGTAAAGACATCGTAGATCATGTAACGCAGAACCAACAAAACCTCCCGCCGCGGCATTCCGCACAGCTGTCCCAGACGTGCGCGACAACCTGCCCGAGACAGGTCCGTGCATCAACCCGCCTTGTTCGTCTCGTCCCCGAAAAAGAAGGGCAGGATGATCCGGGCAAGACGGTCATACCGATGGAGCGAAAGGTCGGCGCTGGTCAGCGGATAGACGGCATTGATTTCCGGGTCTGGATCGACCGCCATATGCGCCTCCACGCGACGGCACATCTCGGCAGCCGTCCAAGGAAAGCGGTAGAAGCGGAAGAGGTAGAACCGGGCGCCGGCCGAGACCGCATAGAGAACGGGATCGGCGCTCGCATCGTCCACACGCAGGCCGGTTTCCTCTAAAAGCTCCCGTCCCATGCTGCCCAGAACATCGACCGTGCCGTCAAGCCTGAGATCGGAGCCATCGAGCGAGCCGGCGGCAAAATAGACCATGCCGGGATTGGCGGTGTGCGGTGCCATCCGAATGACAATCGCCGCACCGTCGGAGGATATCGGCACGGCGCTCGCCACCAGCATCCGCCCGCTTGTCGGCTGCGGCTGTTTGCGCCACCACAACAGCGTCGCGAAATTGCTCATCCTCGCCCGCGCCTCGACCACGCCGCCGTGCAGCTTTATCTCCTCCTGCAGCACGATCTCGCCGTTGTAGAGCGCCGGATTGGCGGCGAGTTCCCGCTGCCAGTTTTCCGCAATCGCCGCCTCCTCGGCAATCTCGAAGGAATGCCGGCCTGGCTCAACGCGCATGTCGATGCCGGAAATGGCGAAGACCTTGCTATCCACCGGCTGGGTCGCGTGTCGTTCCATCATTGGATCTCCAGAGAGACGACCACGGGGCAATGGTCGGACGCCTTTGGCCTGTCCCAGCCGATGCGGGGAAACCGCTCGACCGCCTGGTCCGGCGGAAACACGGTGCGATAGGGCTGGCCGTTGCGAATGATCTGCGGCACCGCGTCCGGATTGGCGCGCGACAGCGCTGGCGACAGCCAGAGATAATCGAGCTGGCACAAATGCTGCTCCTGCGGCCCGCGGGCATGATAGAGCGTCCAACGGTCCATCTCCGGGCGGCGGCGCACGATGTTCTCGGCAAAACCGTCGCGGCTGAAGATGTCGAGCGCACTCACCTCTTCGCGCGCGGGCTCGAACCGGTAGCCGTCGAGACGGTCACCGATCACCTTCACCCGCTCCTGGTAATCGTTCATGTCGCCGCAGATAACGAAGTTTCGGTTCGCCAGGTTGCGGTCGAAACGCTGCTCGATGATGTGGCGGACGGCACGCGCTTCGGCCTCGCGCACCGGCATGGTCGCCATGCGGGCGTCACCCTCCTCGCGCGAGCCGGTCATCGACTTGAAATGCACGACGTAGAGCGTCAGCGGCCTGCCGCCGATCTTCACATCCACTTCCAGGCAGTCACGGCGAAAGATCCGGTCCTGCGGCTGGTTGGTGAGCGCGATCTGCGGCGTGAAGAGATCGAGATCCTGGTACGTCAGCGTCGCATGGCTGCGCACATCGACGAGTTCGATGGGCAAACCGTCGCGTGTCCGGTCGCGCATCATCACCGCCACATCGATGCCGCGGCTGTCATTACCTTCCACGAGGATCTTTTGCCGATAGCCGTAGCCCAGCATGCGATAGAGATAGTTTTCCTCGAAGGCCTGAAGGGCGGCCATGTCGTCCACCTCCTGCAGGCAGAGGATATCGGCTGCCGTTTCGGCGATGGCGAGCGCGGACAGCTGGCGTGTATCATCCGTCTCGGAAATCAGCCGCGCCTGTTCGAGATCGCGGTAAAGCTCCTGGTCCTCGACGCCGAACATCTTGACGACGCGATCCTGCCGCCATTGCTTGCGGAAGCCGGAGAAATCGAAACGGGCCATCAGGTTTTCGATGTTGAAGGTGGCGAGGCGAAGCGGCATGGCAGACTTTCAAGGCGTCGGGAGGGGAAGCATAGCGCTCCCATCCCGTCTTACAACCGCCAAGCAGAGCGAATGACCGCCCGCACCCGGTCGCCCACGGCATGCGGACGCCGACTGAAGGCGCGCAGCCGCTGGCCGTTGTCCAGTCGCAAACGCAGTGCATACCGTTCGCCCTCGAAGACGGCGGATTCGACCGCCGCATCCAGACCTTCATCGGAAAGGATGACATCCTGCGGCCGCACCAGCACATCGGCAAAAGACTGGGTGAACAGCGCCTGCGGCGAAACCATCTCGCGGATCACCGACCAGTCCGCCTCACGCCCGGCCTGATCCGGCCAAGGGAGAGACAGAATCGCCCCCTGCCCGATCAAGCCGCCGACGATGCGGCCTTCCGGTCGTGCATAGATCTCCTGCGGCGGGGCGACCTGCAGAAGTTTACCTTCCGCCATCACCGCCACATCAGTCGCCAGCGCCATGGCCTCCGCCTGGTCATGCGTCACATAGATCATCGTGGCACGCGAGCGGACGTGAAACTCGCGAAACGTCTCTTCCATTTCCTGGCGCAGATGCCGGTCGAGATTGGCGAGCGGCTCGTCGAGCAGCACCACGTCCGGATCGGTGACGAGGCAGCGGGCGAGCGCCACGCGCTGGCGTTGTCCGCCGGAGAGATCGGCCGGTCGGCGATCGGCAAAGGCGTCCAGCCGCACCGCCTCGAGCGCCGCGCGGATCTTGGTGTCGCGGGCATCGCGGGACAGCCCGCGGACCTTCAAGGGATAGCCGACGTTTTCCGCCACCGACATATGCGGCCAGAGCGCATAGGATTGGAACACCATCGCCATGTTGCGCTTTTCCGGCGGCACCATGGCATTCACATCCGCGAGCCGCCATTCGCCAAGAAAGATCTCGCCATCGCTCGGCTGCTCGAAGCCGGCGATCATGCGCAGCACCGTCGTCTTGCCGCAGCCGGACGGGCCGAGCAGCGCCAGAAAGCCACCCTCGCGGATTTTCAGCGATACGCCGGTGACGGCCGGTTTGCCCGTGCCGAAATCCTTCGACAGGTGGTTGAGGATCAACTGCGCCACGGCACCACTCCTTTGGGCAGCCGGTTCGCCAGGAGTTCCAGAAGAAACATCATGACGACCACCATCCCCACCACCAGCACCGAAAGCGCGGAAGCGAGGTTGAAGCTGCCGCTGTCATCGAGATTGTAGATCGCAACGCCAAGCGTCTGCGTGCCCGCCGACCAGAGCAGCGCCGAGACCGTCAGTTCGTTGCAGGCAATGAGAAAGACGAGGATCACCGCCGCACCCGCCGCCGGGGCAATCAGCGGCGAGAGGATGTCCCGCATGCGCCGGAAAAAGCCGGCGCCAGAGAGCCGCGCAGCCTCTTCCAGAGACGGATCGAGCTGGCGGAAGGCGCTGGCGATCGGCCGGAGGCTGACGGCGAGGAAACTGGAACAATAGGCAAACAGCAGAATCCAGATCGTGCCGTAGATCGACACGCCGAACACCGGCAAAGGTGCTGCAAACAGGAGGATGCAGGCGACCGCCAGCACGATGCCCGGCAGCGCGTAGGGAATATCCGCAAGCGCGCCGATCAGCGCTGCCAGCCGCCGCCCGCTGCGGGCAACGAGATAGCCCATCAGCACCGTCACCAGCAGCAGGCCAAAGGCGGTGGCAAGCGACAGCCCAATCGAGTTGCGGAACGCTGTCTGCGTCACCGCCTGGCGCAGCAGCACCTCTTCGTAGGCATGGATGGTCGCCGTCTTCAGGCTGAGCGGCACGCCATAGGCGGGTGCCAGCGAACTGGCGACCAGCGCTGCAAAGGGCAGGACGAGGATCAGCAGCAGCACAAGCCAAAGGGAGAGTTCGCAGAACAGCCGCCAACTTTTCAGCTGAAACACGGCGGTGCGGCCGGAGAGCCCGATGATGCGGTAATCGCGGCCGCGCAGCACCCGCTCCTCCACCAGAAGCCCGGCGACGGAGAGGAGCGCGATCAGGCCAGACAGCAACGAGATGTCCGCGAATGTGTTGGGGCCGAAACTGGCGAATTTCGCATAGATCAGCGTCGGCAGCGTGTAGATCGAGGCGGGGATGCCGAGGATCGCCGGAATGCCGAAATTGCCGACATTCGAGACGAAGGCCATGGCGGCACCGGCGGCAAAACCGGGGAGTGCGAGCGGCAGGATGATGTGCATGAGCACCTGCAGCGCCGAGGCGCCGGAGAGGCGGGCCGCCTCGATGCCGTCGCGTGGCAGCGCCAGAAGCCCGGCCCGGAGCGCCAGGTAGACAAGCGGCGCATTCTGCACGCCGAGCAGAAGCGCAATCCCGCCAATGGAATAAAGCGGCTGCGGGCTGCCGAGCGGCGGCGCCATTCCAATCGCTTTCAGTAGCGTGCTGGAGGGTCCCGTCAGCCCGACCCAGGAGAGCGCCGTCACCTGCGGCGGGATCATCATCGGCAGCATGAAGAGAAAGCCGAGCATCCATTTGCCGCGGATGTCGAACAACGTCAGCAGCAGCGCGAAGGCTCCGCCGATCAGGACCGAGACCAGCATGCCGTAAAACGAGGTGGCGAGCGTGTTCCACAGTGCCGCCCAGAGGCTGGGATCGGACAGCAGCCCGTCTCCGCCGCCGCGCATCAGCGACAGGATGCCCGTTGCGGCCAGCCGGCCAAGCGGCAGCACGCTGAGGAGGAACAGGACAATGAGCACAAAAGGAAACAGCCAGCGCGGCTGGCTGTTTCCCAAGGTCAGAATACGGGACATGGCGCGCGAAAAATCAGCCGTTGCCACCGAAGATCTCGGAGAAGGTCTTCAGATCCTTCTCGGTGTTCTTCAGCGCGTCCGAGGCATTGAACGGCATCAGCTTGATCGTGTCGCGGGCCGGGAAGCCGGCCGGAACCGGCATGCCGTTACGGGCCGGGATGTAACCGAGCCTCAGGAAACCCTCCTGGCCCTTTTCGGAGAGCACGTAATCAACGAACTTTTTGGCCGCATCCTGGTGCTTGGTGCCGGCCATGATGGCGACGGGTTCGGTGACGGCGGAGACACCTTCCGACGGGAAGACGAATTCCACCGGCGCACCCTTCGCCTTTTCGCGGATCGGCATGTAATCGACGACGACGCCATAGGCCTTTTCGCCCGAGGCGACCGACTTCAGCACCGCACCGTTGCCGCCGGAGGCAGTCGCACCGTTCTCCTTGAGCGCCCGGTAGTAATCCCAGCCGAGCGCCGGATCGGCGGTGAGCGTCTGGGCATGGATGAGGGCGGCACCCGAGGTCAGCGGGCTCGGCATGGTCACGAGACCCTTGGCCTCCGGCTTTGCCAGATCCTTCCAGCTGGTGGGCTTCATCGAAGCCTGGGTGTTGACCATGATGCCGGTGGTGATCAGCTTGGTCGAATAATAATAGCCGTCCGCATCGAAGAGCGAGGCGTCATAGGCCTTGGCTTCCGGCGACGTGTAGGACAGCAGGCGCTTGTCCTGCTTCAGGCGCTCGAGCGTCACGGTATCGGCGATCAAGAGCACGTCGGCGACCGGATTGCCGGCCTCGATCTCGGCCATCAGCTTGGCCATGATCTTCGTCGTTCCGTCACGCACCCACTCGACATCGATGCCCGGATGGGCGGCCTTGAAACCATCGACGGTCGCCTGCGCATCCTCGTTCGGCTGGCTGGTATAGATGACGAGATCGGCAGCGGTGGCAGACGTTGCCAGGGCACCAAGGGCGACAACAGCGGTCAGGGCGGAAAGAAGCGTCTTCATGGGGCAAACTCCTCGTGAACGTTGCCCCCGCTAAATCATGGCCGCCTAACAGAGATGTGACAAAGTCGATCTTGGAATGCAGGAATAGCAGAAACCCCTCCCACCACGCGTCAGAGGCGGGAAAGAAGCTCCGTCTTCTTCGCCGTAAACTCCGCATCCGTCAGAATGCCGGCCTCGCGCAGTGCCGCGAGCTTTTCGATCAGGGCGAGGATTGCCGTGCTGTCGGCCATCGGCGCCGCAGTTGCCGGCGGTGCTGTGGGAGAGGCCGGGGGTTGAATGGCGGGGATGGCCGTCGGCTCGATCGAAACGGTGTCGGCCATCTCCGGTTGCGGACTTGCCGCAAGTGACCCGTCACTGCGGAAACCGCCGGCCTCGACTTCGGCCACCGGTGTCGGAGACGGTGCCCCGTCATCGACGTGTCGCAGGCTGCTCACCGAGAACGATCCGTACTGGCTGGAAAAGGTGAGCCCGGTATTGGAGCCCTGCTGCTGGCCGACGCCGGAGATGAAATGATCGCCGGTGTCGTAAAGATGCACGCCGCCGCCGTCCTTGATGGCAAGGCGCCGGTGGCTCGGAAACACCGCATAGGCGCTGTCGTTTTGCGCGCCGGTGCTGGAGGGAGAGCCCAGCCATTGCGGCCACCAGGCCGAAGCGGCACCGCCCACGCTCGGCAGATGGATGCGCCCCGACGACAAAGCCTGCGACAGGGCATTGCAGAGCCCGTCCACCGTGTTCTTCAGCCCGTAATTGAACATGTCGCCGACCATGGTCATGCCGCCCAGCATCCACTGGCCGCTGCCGCCGAGTTCGCCGATATTGAACTGCGCCATGGTGCCCTGCCCGCGCTGAACTGCAAGCAGCATGGCAAGGGCCGCGTCCTCGCTGACCCCGTATTGACGGGCAATGTCACCCAGCACGCGGCGTGTATCGTCGGAAAGGCCCTGCATCAGATCGTTCTCCTGCCTTCGCACCGGATGGCGAAAGCGCCGGCGGGGCTATGCCTCTGTTATGGCACAGCCCCGCCGGGAAAGCGAAGAGATTGGCGATGGCAAGCCATCTGCTCAGTGGTGAGACCTCAGGCGGCCTTCACCTCCGCATTGCGGATCAGGCGACCGAGACGCTGGATGCCTTCCTCGATCATTGCCTCGTTGGCACAGGAGAAGGAGAGCCGCAGCGTGTTGGCGCCGGAACGATCGGCAAAGAAGGCCTGGCCCGGAACGAAGGCCACCTTTTCCGTTTCGATCGAGCGGGCAAGAAGCTCCGCGCCATCGAGACCGGCCGGCAGCGTCACCCAGATGAACATTCCGCCTTCCGGCTTCGTCCAGCTGGTGCTGGCCGGCATGTACTTTGCCAAGGCCGCAAGCATGGCATCGCGCCGCGCGCTGTAGGCGGCCTTGATCTTCGCCACCTGCGCATCGAAGATCCGCTCGGCCACCGTTGCGATGGCGATCTGGTTGATCGTCGAGGAATGCAGGTCGGTGGCCTGTTTCATCAGAACCAGCTTGCGGATGACCGACATGTTGGCAACGACGAAACCGACGCGAAGACCCGGCGCCAACGTCTTGGAGAAGCTGCCGGAATAGATGGTGCGGGTGTTCTCGATGCCGCCCTTTCGGGCGATCTCCAGCGCCAGCAACGGCGGGATCGGCTCGCCATTGTAACGCAGCGACTGGTAGGCGCCGTCCTCGATGACGGCGATGTCGAGTTCGTCGGCCAGATCCAGCACCTTCTCACGGCCCTGGCGGTCCACGGTCTCGCCGGTCGGGTTGCAGAAGTCGGCCGACAGATAGGCGAATTTGACCGCGCCGCCGTTCTTCGCCGCCGTTTCGCGGTAAGCGTCGGGCGTGCGATTGCCGTTCGGTGTCAACTGGTCGTAGTTCGGCTCGTAGGCGTTGAAGGCCTGCAGCGCGCCGAGATAGGTCGGCCAGGTGACGAGCGCGGTATCCTTCGGCGACAGGAAGAGCTTGCCGAGATAATCCAGCGCCTGCTGCGAACCGGAGGTGATGAAGACGTTGTCGACGCTGCAGTCAATGCCGATCTTCGCCATTTCGCCAACCAGCCATTCGCGCAAGGGTTTGTACCCTTCACTGACCGAATACTGCAGCGCCGCGTTGACCTGAGAACCCGAAAAGATCTCGGAATAGGCATCCTTGAAGGCCACATCCGGAAACAGCGCGGGGTCCGGAATACCGCCGGCGAAGGAAATGATGTCCGGACGCTCCAGGAGCTTGAGCAGTTCGCGGATTTCGGAAGCGCGCATGCGCGAGGAGCGCGTCGCAAATATATGATCCCAATCGAGCACCGGTGTTTCCTCTTATTTCAATCTTATGGCAGAATCCTTAGCACAAACACCGACAGGTCAGCAATACTGACCTATTGAGATTTTATGCCATGTGACCATCGCCCGATTTAGCAGAACGGCGGGAGCGATGGGAAGCCGAAGCTTTCGTGATTCCTTGTCTAGGACTTTATTCAGCCTTGCGGTATAAGCTGACGACATACTAGGAAAGCGCCAGAAAAATCATGCAGTTATTATGGTCTGACCTACTGAGGACGACCGTCTTTAAGGGAGAAGCGTCCGGGCCTCTCAAATGGCAGATGCTGGACGAACTTTTCTCGATATGGCCGCACGTCATCGCCATGGCGGGCATTTGTCTGACGGCAGCATTTACGATCTGGAATGGCGGCGGCAGCTATGCCGCACCGGCCGTCACGGTTGCTTATGCTCACCTTCTGTTCCGATGGGCCGGCGGGCAATGGTATTACCGGCGCGCCAAGCGGCAGAACCCGACCTTCTGGATGAATTTTTTCATCATCTCGGCCCTCACCTCCGGCACCGCCTGGGGCGCCTCGATCACGCTTCTTTTGCGCGGCACGTCACCGAGCGACCGATACCTGATCCTGACGATTGCCTGCGTCATCATTCAGTCTGCCACGGCCCGCGCTTTTATGGCGCCTTTGCCACTGATCGGCCAGACCTGCATTCTGATCGTTCAGATAGTAGGCGTCAGTCTTTATCATGGCGACTGGATCATCGCACCGGCAGCCATCCTGTTTGCCGGCTTCCAGTTGGGGCATATGCGAAGCCTGATCCGCTTCCGTTTGCGACAGCTGCAAGTCGAAGCGGAAAAGGACGCCCTCCTGCAGGAAATCGCGCGCACCAATGAAGAACTGCGCCTCGCCAACGAGAGGCTCCAAAAAACGGCCCTCACCGATGTTCTGACGGGTCTTTTCAACCGTCGCGCACTCGACCGGTACATGGAAGCCAATGACCCGCGGCAGAACGCCGAACTGCTGCCCTATTCTGTGATCCTCTTCGACGTCGATCATTTCAAGCCGTTCAACGATACCTATGGTCATCAGGCGGGGGATGCCTGTCTTGCGGCGATTGGCGCGGCACTTCGTGCCATGCCGTTACCGCCCGGGCATATGGTGGCACGGTATGGCGGAGAGGAATTTGTCATGATCCTGCCGCGCACCGACGCGACTGCTGCCCTGACGCTCGCGGAGACCATCCGGGAAAAGCTGTCGACGCTTGAAATCCCCGTGCCGGAAGCGAGCGCCCGTATCACCGTCAGCCTCGGCGTCTCAAGCCTTGGCCCAGGGTCGACGGACACCCCGTTGCGCCTGGTGAGACGAGCCGATACCGCCCTTTACCGGGCCAAACAGCTCGGACGGAACCGGGTCGAGCAGGAAGACGCAGCCGCCACGACCATTGAGGCGTGAAGACGACACCCGAGCCGATCTCATCTCGCGGGTCACCATCAAAATTCTCCAGGCTTTCTGGCAAAACCGGCATAACGGCCATCCCCTCTGAGATCCGTTGCAGATTGAGGGTCGAAGCACGGCGAGCGCCCCCTCCTGCATACCTATGCCAGCAATATGGGGGCGATCCGGGTCTATAAACGTCTTGGCTTCGAAATCCGGCAGCAGTTCACGGTGATGAAACTCGTGCCTGACAACTGAAACGGCGGAGCCGAAGCCCCGCCGTTTCCTGATCCTTGTCTCGTCGATCCGTCGGCGGTCGCCGATCCCACGCCATCGAAGGCGTGCTGGCAAAACATGCCCGGATCGTAACCGGCCGTTAGTTGACGGCCTTGTCGACCAGCTTGTTCTTGCCGATCCAGGGCATCATGGCGCGCAGCTTCGTGCCGACTTCCTCGATCTGGTGGCTGTCGTTCATGCGGCGGATGCCCTTGAAGCGGGCTGCACCCGAACGGTATTCCTGCATCCAGTCCGAGGTGAACTTGCCGGTCTGGATGTCGTGCAGAACGCGCTTCATCTCAGCCTTGGTTTCCGCGGTGATGATGCGCGGACCGGTCACGTATTCGCCCCACTCGGCCGTGTTCGAGATCGAGTAGTTCATGTTGGCGATGCCGCCTTCATAGATCAGGTCGACGATCAGCTTCACTTCGTGCAGGCACTCGAAATAGGCCATTTCCGGTGCGTAACCGCCTTCGACCAGCGTTTCGAAGCCGGCGCGGATCAGCTCGACGAGACCGCCGCACAGAACGACCTGTTCGCCGAAAAGGTCGGTTTCGCACTCTTCCTTGAAGTTGGTCTCGATGATGCCCGAACGGCCGCCGCCGACGCCGCAGGCGTAGGAGAGCGCCAGATCCAGCGCGTTGCCGGAAGCATTGTGGTGGACGGCAACCAGGCACGGCACGCCGCCGCCCTTCTGGTATTCGCCGCGCACGGTGTGGCCCGGGCCCTTCGGCGCGATCATGACGACGTCAACCGTCGACTTCGGCTCGATGAGGCCGAAATGCACGTTGAGGCCGTGGGCAAACGCGATGGCGGCACCGTCGCGGATGTTGCCGGCAATATCGGCCTTGTAGATGTCGGCCTGCAGTTCGTCCGGGGTCGCCATCATCAAAAGGTCGGCCCAGGCAGCGGCTTCGGCAACGGTCATGACCTTGAAGCCATCGGCTTCGGCCTTCTTGATGGTCGGCGAACCGGCCTTCAGCGCGATCGCGACGTTCTTTGCGCCGGAATCCTTCAGGTTCAGCGCGTGTGCGCGGCCCTGGGAACCGTAGCCGACGATGACCACGTTCTTCGACTTGATGAGGTTGAGATCGGCATCCTGATCGTAATAGACGCGCATGTGACTTCGTCCTTCCCTATGCGTTGTTATAAGTCTGGTTTATCTGCCCGCAGACGCCCGCTGGGCGCCCCCGGTATCGGTTGAAACGCCATGCAGCTTGAGGAAGGCTTCGACCGCCCTCGCCGCCTGGCGTTGATTGTCCTTCAGCCCCGGCTCGCCCAGCAGCATGCGCACATGCAGATCCGAGACGATGAGGCCGTAAAGTGTGTGGTAGGCGCTATCGGCATCCTGGAACCGCAACAGGCCCGCACGCCGACCGGCCTCCATCAGGCCGATGGCACGGCGGTCGATCTGGCGCCGGCCGTGCTCGATCAGCAGACGGCCAAGCTTGGAGCCTTCACGGCTTGCCTGGCCGACCGCCAGCCGGTTGAGCGCCAGCGAGACCTCGCCCGACAGCACCTCCAGAAGATCGCGACCAAAGGTTTCGAGATGCTCGCGCAAGAGATCCGGCGTCAGCCGCGCGGAACCGCGCTCGAAGGTGCGCACCTTGCTCGCCTGATGCGCGATCATGGCGGCCAGCAGACCGTCGCGATCCCCGAACCACTTGTAGAGGCTTTCCTTCGAACAATTGGCGGCCCGTGCCAGGCCGGAGGTCGTCAGCGCTTTTTCGCCGCCATCCACCAGAAGCTTGAGCGCCTGCTCCAGAACCTCGTTCTGGCGTGGCGAAAACTCCGGCATTTCGGACAGTTCGGCGGACACGTTGAAAACCCTCCCTCTTGGCACCGGACATGATCGCCGCAATACTCATGTCCATGCGCTCCAGCGCACGCCAGTATTGCGTACCGTACGGTACGGTTCCATCCGTTTAAGCGGGCCGCTTGAAGACGTCAAGAGGGGAATTGGAAGTTCTGGAAAGAATCGGAACAACATCTTATTGAAGACGAAAGAAACGGAGGCGGAGGCCATCATGCAGTTGAAATTTCTTGCGCTGGCTGTGGCAGTCGGCACCGGGCTTCTGGCAGCCCCCGCCATGGCGGAGAACCGATGCGGCTGGGTGCAAAACCCGACGCCGGGCAATTACTGGCTGGATGATCGGGATGGCTCCTGGACGATCCTCACGCAAGGATCGGACCTCGAACCCGACGGCATCGACAACATGCCGGATTTTTCGGCCGGACAGTTCGTGCAGACCAATGGATATTACGGGTATGCCTGTGCCTGCATGTCGGTCGAAACCGATGCGGCGGAGATGCGCATCACCGAAATCCGCTCGGTCAAGCAACTTCCGCTGTCAAAGTGCAAGAACGACAGGACGCTGCCGAAACCCGAGGGCTGAGCAGCAGCCGACAGGTCAGGCGGCGAGTTCCGACGCATCGAATTTTTCGCGCGCCGCCTTGATGTCTGGGTGGTGGGCGGCGGCCCACTTCATCACGCCTTCCAGGCGCGCATACAGCGAATGACCCAGCGGCGTCATCTTGTATTCGACGCTCGGTGGCTTGGTCGGGAACACCGTCCGCTCCACATAACCGTCGCGCTGCAGGTCACGCAACGTCTGCGTCAGCATGCGCTGCGAAATGTCCGGCACGAGCCGGCGCAGTTCTCCGAAACGATAGGGCTTTTCCGACAGCGCGAGAAGCAGAAGCGTTGCCCACTTGCCGGCAATATGGATCATGACGTCGCGCACCGGGCAATTGTCGGCATTCCAGTCCTGTTTTTCGCAGGAGGCGACATTCAACAGTTCGGGAGGCGTGCGCTGGTCCATGGCAGTTCCCTTGAGGTAACGATCTCCCGCAAAACTGCCTTCTTTACAGCCCCCGGTCAATTCTTAATTTAGCGCTACTCTCAAATTGAGAGCAGGTTTCCAGGCTGCGTTCGACAGCCTCCAGTGAAGGACATGACTGATGACGAAACTTCTCGTGACGGGCGCCTCTGGCCAGTTGGGCCGCGCCGTGCTGGCCAACCTTCTCGCCTCCAAGGGCGCGGCTGACCAGATCGTCGCCGCCAGCCGCAATCCCGCCAAGCTGACAGACCTCGCCGACAAGGGTGTCGAGACGCGCAGCGCCGATTTCGACGATCCGGCGAGCCTGGAAAAGGCCTTTGCCGGCATCGACCGCCTGCTCCTGATTTCAACGGACGAACTGGCGGTACCCGGCAAGCGGCTGTCTCAGCACAAGGCTGCCGTTGCGGCAGCCGTCAAGGCCGGCGTCAAGCATATCCTCTACACATCCATGCCGAACCCGGACAAATCCCTCGTCAGCTTTGCTCCGGATCACCTGGGCACCGAGGAGGCCATCAAGGCGAGCGGTCTTGCTTATACGATCCTGCGCAATTCCTGGTATTTTGACAACTACTTCATGAGCATGAAGCACAACCTGGAAACGGGCCAGTGGTTTACCTCCCGCGGCGACGGACGGACGGGACATATTTCCCGGGACGATTGCGCCGCAGCGGCAGCCGCCGCCCTTGCTCATCCGCCGGCCGGCGATGTCACGCTGACGCTGACGGGTCCGGAAGCCCTGAACGCCGATCAGATCGCATCCGCCATCGCCACAGCGGCCGGCAAGCCGCTGGCCGTCGTTCAGATTAATGACGAGCAATTGGCGGCTGGCGCCTCTTCCGCCGGCCTGCCGGATTTTGTCGTGAAGTTGGTTGTCTCGACCGAGGCCAATATCCGCGCCGGCAATTTCAACCTGGTGACCGGCGATTTCGAGGCGCTGACCGGCCGCAGACCGCAGTCGGTGTCGGACTTCTTCACCGCGCACAAATCAGCACTCGGCTGATCTCCGCCTGATCGGCCAAGAGAGGCCGGTGGCGAACGTCTTGGTTGCCACCGGTCAGATCGTCTCGCCGCAGGCGCGGCGGAAACGGCGCACCGTCTCGGCCATGCCGTATTCCAGCGCATCCGCCGTCAGCCCATGCCCGATCGACACTTCGGCGAGATGCGGGATGCGCTGGGCCAATGCCGGCAGGTTGGCGACCGTCAGATCATGACCGGCGTTGACGCCAAGGCCTTCGGCCTTTGCCGCATCGGCGGTCCGCCCCAAAAGCTCCAGTATGTCCTTCGCCTTGTCCGGCTGATCGAAGCAGCCGCCATAGGGGCCCGTATAGAGTTCGATGCGGTCGGCGCCGGTGGCCTTCGCAAGCTTGACCGCCTCCTCGTCGCCATCGCCATCGGCAAACAGCGAAACCCGCATGCCCTTCGCCTTCAGCCTCGCCACGATCGGCTTCAGCATCTCCCCCTGGGTGCGAAAATCAAACCCGTGGTCCGATGTGGCCTGGGACGGGTCGTCCGGCACCAGCGTCACCTGTTCCGGTTCGGTGCGTTCGCACAGCGCCAGGAAATCCTCGCTCGGATACCCCTCGATGTTGAACTCGGCGTGCGGAAACGCATCGTCGATCAGCGCCCGCAGCACCGGAAGATCGGAAAACCGGATATGCCGCTGGTCGGGGCGCGGATGCACCGTCAGGCCATAGGCGCCCGCTTGAAGCGCGATCCGGCCGAGATGCGCAACACTCGGCCACGGCAGATCGCGGCGATTGCGCAGCATGGCGACGGCATTCAGATTGACGGAAAGCTTGGCGGGCATCGCGGTGTTCCTTCGGCAGATGACGTGAATGTCTAGAACAAACCGGCAGGGTGCGGCAACGGCACGCGGCACCGCGACGCATGCAAAATGCTGAAGCCTCTATGAATTCTTGTGGTGATAGAATCGCAGTTTCAATTATATTAAAAGTTGCTAACGTTAGAACAAGTATAAGGCTATCACGCCAGTCCCAGGGAGGGACACCTAGAGAAGACCGGAAACTGGATCCGGTGACGATGCGGGGAGAGGTGCAGATGCAATCGGATTTCTTTCACGGCAAAAACAGCGACACATGGGACAGCCGGCAGGAGGCGATGGTGTTCCTGCCCCGATTTGCCCGGGCGGATGCGGCGCGCCATGCGCCCCTGCCCATCGCAGACATGGCCGATCTCTTCGGCGTCACCCATCGCACGCTGCATTTTTATGAGGAGAAGCGGCTGATCCGGGCGGAGCGGCTCGGCACCATGCGAGTCTACGACGCGGAAAACATCCGCCGCATGGCGGTGATCTGCGCCTGCCGCGAAATCGGCATTTCGCTTGCCGCCATCCAGGACCTGATGGAGGAACTGAGCGACGTCAGAACCCAGGACGAGGCCGACAGCCTGTTTCAACGGGCGCTGGAGGCCCGCAAACGGGAAATCACCGCCGATCTCTCCTCGATCAACCGTCAGATTCAGCAGATCCGCACCCTGATCGAGCGCACTGACGTGTTGGCGGGCGTCCCGGTCGAACATCGCCCCTCCATCTCCGATCTCGAACGGCGTTGCCTCATCCTGATGACGGAGGGTTTCGGCGGACGGGACCTCGCCGAACGGCTCGGTATGGACATGGAGGCGCTGGCGCGGCTGGAAGACGACCTGATGGAAAAGCTCGGCGCCAGCAACCGGTTCCAGGCAGCCGCCAAGGCGGTGATGATCGGCATTCTGCCCCACTGATCATAGCGCGACAGTCCGGCAAACTTGAATTATGGCAAGACTACGATTGCCGTTTTGTAACGTGACGGCGGAGCTTTGCTCTCGTAAGTTTTCTTCAGAACAATTCTAATCTGAAGTCAGAACCTCATGGCAAGCCTCTTTCTCCGCTACGCGACACCGCTGATCACCGGTCTTTTCCTCGTCTCGCTGATCTCCGGCGTGGCTCTCTTCTTTCACTGGGGGCCCGGCGCCTTCCACGGCATCCACGAATGGCTGAGCATGGTGCTGATCCTGCCGTTCGTGCTGCACCTATGGAAGAACTGGCGGCCAATGACCGCCTATTTCAAGCGCGCGCCGATGGCGATCGCGCTCGGACTGTCGCTTCTGGCGTCGCTCGCCTTTTTCATCCCGCTGGGATCCGGCAGCGGCCAGAAGGGCGCTCCGCCGCAGGTCGCCATCCTGCAGCTGATTTCGGCCGCCAAACCCGCGCAGATCGCAAGCCTGGTCGGCCGGACCGAGGAAGAGGTGATCACTGTCCTAAAGGAGAAGGGGTTTGCGGCAGCCGCCGCGGATCGGTCGATGGGCGACATCGCGCAATCCTCGGGCAAGAGCGACCGTGACTTGATCACCCAGGTCGCCTCGCTCCGCCGGTAGCGGAACCAGTCACCGGACGATGGTGATCGTCTCCGCCGCGCGGGTGATGGCGGTATAGAGCCAGCGCTCGCGGGTGTCGCGAAACGCCCAGCTTTCATCGAACAGCACGACCTTGTTCCACTGCGAGCCTTGCGCCTTGTGCACGGTGAGCGCGTAACCGAAGTCGAAATCGTCATAGCGCTTCTTGGTGGTCCAGGGGATTTCCCCCTCCTCCTCGAAGGCCTGCTTCAGAAGCTTGATCTTCGCCGCACCCCGATCCATGTCGTCATCTTCCGGACGGATCATCAGGTTGATGCCGGGTTTGACGGTTTCGCGCGACGAGCTCATCACCTGCCAGAGCGAACCATTGAGCAGACCCTTGGCCGGATCATTGCGCAGGCAGACCAGCTTGTCGCCCGATTGCGGATAGGGCAGCGAAAAGCCTTTCAGCTCGCGCAGGCGCTGATTGTAGCGCCGCCGCGTCTTGTTGGTGCCGACGAGCACCTGGTCCGCCTCCAGCACCAGCGACTGGTTGACCTCGTTGCGGGAAATCACCTGCGCAGTCCCGTAGTCACCGTGCATGATCTCCTTGCCCTCGCGCACATGCATGGCGAGCTGGATGATCGGATTGTCGCGCGCCTGGCGGTGGATGTCCGTCAGCAGGTAATCCGGCTCCTGTTCGGTGAAGAAACCGCCGCCGGACACGGGCGGCAACTGGCCGGGATCGCCGAGCACCAGAATCGGCGTGCCGAAACTCATCAGGTCGCGGCCGAGTTGCTCATCCACCATCGAGCACTCGTCGATGACGATCAGCGCCGCCTTGGCGACCGGGCTCTGCCGGTTGATGGAGAACATCGGCGCGACGGATGTCTTGCCCGTCTCTTCGTCCTCCACCGCCTCTTCGCCGCGCGGGCGGTAGATCAGCGAATGGATGGTCTTGGCATTGGAGGCCCCGCGCGAGCGCAGCACCTGCGCCGCCTTGCCGGTGAAGGCGGCAAACAGCACGTCGCCATCGACATTTTCGGCAAAATGCCGGGCAAGCGTCGTCTTGCCGGTTCCGGCATAACCGAACAGCCGGAAGACCGGGGTGCGGCCTTCCTTCAGCCAGTTCGAAACGGCCTTGAGGGCCTCATCCTGTTGTGGAGCAAATTGCATGGGCGGACTTGGCAGGATTCGAACCGGAGAGGCAACCAGAAAAACCGATAAACAACGGAATAAAACGGTGGGACGCGGTGTCTTATCCCATGTCCGGGCATGACGGCCTTGGACAGGAACCAGGAGGACAAGACATGACATCACTTCGTAGGCTTGCGGCAATGGCCGTGCTCTGCGCATCCGCGACCGCTGCCCTCGCCGCCGGCGCGCCGGTCAAAAGCGTCGATACCGCCAAGGGCAAGGTGCTGGCCGGGGACAACGGCATGACGCTCTACACCTTCAGGAAGGACATGAAGGGCGTTTCCAACTGTGAGGACAAGTGCGCCGCCAACTGGCCGCCGCTGATGGCGGCCGCAGGCGCCAAGGAGGAAGGCGGCTATTCCGTCATCACCCGCAAGGATGGCTCCAAACAATGGGCCAAGGATGGCATGCCGCTCTATTTCTGGATCAAGGACACCAAGGCCGGCGACGTGACGGGCGACGGCGTGAACGGCGTCTGGGATCTTGCGAAGCCTTGAGGCCGATCACCGCAATCTCTGCTAGGCTGCGCGCCATGAACCTTCCGGACGACCAGAGCTTTGAGGGCCAGATGCTGGCCCTCCTTCCGGCGCTCAGGCGCTTTGCGCGCAGCCTTGCCCGCTCGGATGCCGATGGCGAGGACCTGTTGCAGGACAGTATCGAAGCGGCGCTGAGCCGCCGTGGCCAATGGCGCGGCCTCAACCTGCGCAGCTGGCTGCTCACCATCATCTGCAATCGCCACCGCAACGGCCTGCGCTCAAGGACCCGCCACCCGAACGTGGACATCGAGGAGGCCAAGGATGTCGCCGCCCAGGATCCGGTATCCGATCCCCTGGAGCGGACGCGGCTGGAAGCCGCTCTCAACAGCCTTCCGGACGAACAGCGCGCCGTGCTGATGCTGGTGGTCGTCGAAGGCTGCTCCTATGCCGAAACAGCAACGCTTCTCGACCTGCCGATCGGTACGGTAATGTCCAGGCTGGCACGCGCCAGGCAGAAGGTGAGCGACTACATGAAAGCGGAAAACATCGTTCCGCTGAGGAGACCGAAATGACCGTGCACGCCGACCGACCGAGCGAAGACGACCTGCACGCCTATGCCGACGGACAGCTTTCCCCGCAGCAAAGGGAGGCGGTCGATCACTGGCTGGCCACTCATCCAGACGATCAGGCGCGTGTGGAGGAATGGCAGGCGCAGAGTGCGGCCATCCGCGCCACCTTTGCCGGCTACGCAAGAACGACGGGAGCGGACGCACGCCTGCTTGGCACCCGCCGGAACAGCGCCCTGCCCTCCTGGAAAAACGTGGCGGCCGGTCTTGCCCTGTTTGCCGCCGGCACGGCCGCCGGGCATTATCTGCCGCTTGCCGGTCAATCCGAGCTGCAACTGGTGGCCGAGCAGATGGACCTGCCAAACGAAGCGCATGCCGCCTACCTGATTTATGCCAGCGAAGTCCGCCACCCGGTCGAAGTTGCGGCCGCCGACGAGGCTCACCTCGCCGCCTGGCTCGGAAAACGACTGTCGCGCGCCAACCTGAAGGTGCCGGACCTGACCGGCCTCGGCTTCCATCTCGTCGGTGGCCGACTGGTTCCCGTCGAAGGCCAGGCCGGCGCACTCTTCATGTACGAAGACCAGAAGGGGCAGCGCCTGACCCTGCTGGTGGGACGCAACGACTCCAACCGCGAGACGAGTTTCCGGTTCGCCGGCAACGGACCCGTCGACACCTTCTACTGGATCGACAACGGCTTCGGTTATGCCGTCACCGGCGAAGTGTCACGTGACCTGTTGCGGCAGGTTGCGGAGGAAACCTACCGGCAGTTTCCTGCCTGAGGCTCTCGCCTGAGGGTCTTTTCTCAGCCGGATTGCTGTGAGGCCCGGCGCATCGGATCGTTGGCCAGTTCGATCGGCTGGCCGTGCGGCGTGGCCTCCGCGGCGCGCTGCCAGCTTTCCTGCAGGGCAAGAACGCTCGCCTCGTCCGCAACGCCCTTTTCTGCAAGAAGATGGGAGAGTGCCGCAACCCAGGCCTCGAAATAATCCGATCCATCGGCGGCGCGCTCCGTCCGGTGCACCTCGTGCGACAGGTGCGCCGCCCATTCGCCCCAGGAAAACAGGCCCTGTTCATGCAGATGTACGGTCAGGCCAAACGCCTGCGCCTGCCAGGGTTCCGCAAACACCGGCGCACCGTCCGCGGAGCGTGGAAGGCCGGGCGACTGGATCAGCGACGGCGATGTGTCACACTGGCTCAAGATAACTCTCCCAGGCATCGATCGAGACCGAGAGCGTCGGGTCGCTCCCCTCGCCCCATATTTCCGGGCCGTCGAACACGACGGTATAGACCCATTGCGGGTTTTCGCCGCGACCATGCGCATTATCGTCGGGAAAGACGAAGGAGCCCTGCACCGCTTCGATCATCCCCGTCTTGGCCCGCGCATACCGCGGCAGGCGGGTATGGGTGGCGGGGTTGAGGTTCTTCGTCCGCACCGTCTGGCCCACCACGAAGCCTGGCGCCGCCTCGGCTGGTCGGTCGCAGGGACCGCCACGCGAAAGCACACCCGCCACCATTTCCGCCGTGAGTACCCGCTTTGGTGGAGCGCCCGGCGTCTCAAGACGGCCTGTCTTCAGTTCATCAGGCGTGACGAAACCGTGGCGGGCCAACAGCGTTTCCAGCGCCCGGATCCAGATCTCGTAGTAACTGGCCGAAAGATAAGCCGCAGGCGGAATATTTTCCCGGGCATGCCGGCTTTCATCGATCGTCCAGGCCCCGAAGGCACCGCAGGAGAGGGTCAGCCCCAGCGCCCGCTTTTCCCATTCGGCATGGAAATAGGGCTCGTGCGGCTCCGGCGCGACCGGCCCGAAGCCCATCTGTCCACCGAGATCATGCGGACCGTTCATCGCGCTGCCTCCGGCTGAAGGGCAAGACCGGTGCCGATCATGCTGTCGCGGGTAACGAGGTCGGCCAGTTGCTCGACCGTCCAGCCCTCGGTCCCCGACGGGCGCATGGGCACCACGAGATAACGGAGTTCTGCGGTGGAATCCCACACGCGGATCTTCGTCGTTTCCGGCAGAGAGAGGTTGAACTCCGCGAGCACGCCGCGCGGATCGAGAACGGCCCGCGAACGGTAAGCCGGCGCCTTGTACCAGACCGGCGGCAGGCCCAGCACGGACCAGGGATAGCAGGAGCACAGCGTGCAGACCACGAGATGGTGGGTTTCCGGGGTATTGAACACCGCCCGCATATGCTCGCCCTGGCGGCCGGTGTAACCGAGGCTTCCAATCGCCGCGGTCGCATCACGCGTCAGCCAGTCGGCAAAATCCGGATCGCTCCAGGCAGTCGCCACGACGCGGGCGCCGTTGCGCGGGCCGACCTTGGTTTCATAGGTCTCGACAATCGCATCGATTGCCGCCGGGTCCACCAGCCCCTTTTCGGTCAGCAGCGTTTCGAGCGCCCGCACGCGGGCCTGCATGTCGGAATAGTGGTTGTCATGCGCGTGGTCATGCTCATGGTCGTGGGCGTGGTGGCCGCTCATCGCAATCCTCCGGTTGTTCACACCTAGACAGCACTGAACGGCCAACCGGTCAAGCTGCAGCCACGCCCGAGAGAGATGGAATGCTTCTCCCCTCGACCCCGCCCCACATCACCATAGGTTGATTGCATTTAATCCTATACAATCGGAAATTATTAAGATTATATTCCTCCACAAGTTTCTCTTCCGGGGACATCTGTGGGATCACACGGTCCGACCAGCACCGCGTCTGTTGTTGCGTCCGAGCCGATGGACCGGATTGCCGCGGGCGACGTGGGAGCCCGTGCGGACACCAGAGATGCAGCGGGTTGGCAGTCGCTCGTCTCCACACTGTTCGACTGGCGCCCGCATCCCTTTCACCCTCCCCGGACGGAGGGAGACACCCTCACCGTTCACCATTTCGGCTTTTTCCTCGTCTGTCATGCCACCGGCCTAGTGGGCCGGTTCCGGCGAACCCCGATCCGGCTGAACCTCGATGATCTCGATCACCTGGTGGTGACGATCCCTTTGCAGGGATCGATTGGATTTCGCGGGCCACAGCCGCGGCTGCTGCGGCCGGGCGATGTCGCAATCATCGACCTGCGCACGGAACTCGCCTTCAGCATGGAACCGGGTGAGGCCATCCATCTGATCCTGCCGCGCATGTTTCTGCCCGCCTCCGTCGCGCCGCCCGCTGTATCGACGCTTCGCCTGCTGCGCGGCGAAAAGCTCGCGGCGCGCTTTCTGATCGACCTCGCACAGATGCTGATCCGCATGCCGGCCTATGCCAACCGCGCGGAAGCCTCCGCTCTGGCGGCAGTCCTGCGCACGCCGCTCGCCTTCTGCCTGGCCGCGGCGGACGGTGAACCCACCGGACGCGATACGCAGCGGCGCGGCCGCGACGTCCGCCGCTTCATCGAGGACCATCTCGACGACCCGGATCTCGTCCCGGCCAAGATCGCGACGCGCTTTGGGCTGTCGCGCAGCCAGTTGTTTCGCCAGTTCGACAGTGCCGGCGGCGTGGAGACCTATATCCGCCGCCGGCGCTTGCGCCGCACCCTCGTCGATCTTTCGGACCCCACCCTGTTGAACCGGAGCATCGGCGAGATTGCCTATGCAGCCGGCTTTGCCGACGAAGCCCATTTCAGCCGGATGTTCAAGACCACTTACGGCACGACGCCGCGCGCCTTTCGCAAGGGCGCCGGCACGAAAGGGCCAGCCGCTCGCGGACAGAGCGGTGCAGGCGCGCCTCCCCCGGCGGACCGTCTCCTCACCTGGCTGGAGCAGTTGCGCGACACCTAACGAATGGGCGGTTTGGGACGCTGGTGCAAGTTTTTGGAACGCACGTCCGCCGACGCTGCCGGGCGGCATGGCTAGTCTCCACACCAGTCCAGACGAGATGCAGCGGTTCGGCAAGAGCCGCGCACTCCAAAAGACAAAAGACCACACAGCCACATGCGGCGGAGACGCGCCGCCCGACCAGAATTCCGCGCCGGACAGCTTTCGGCGCGCATGCAGATCCTTCTCCGCTGGAACCACCGCCCGCGACCAGCCGGAGACGGATGAGCCGGCGCCGTTTGCCTCCCCCGGCAAGGCGCCGGCTCCCCACCGCGCTCAGGGCGGACCCACCGCAACAGAAAGGTTAAACTCATGACCACCTATTCGCTCACCTGCGTCAACGAATCCCAGCTGTCCGGCAGCTTCGCCGTCTTCCAGAAGCCGCTGCCCTCCACCATGCCGGGCAATGTCTTCTCGCTCGCCTGGTTTGCCCGTCCGACGGCGCCCAACACGCGGGTGACCTTCACCTGGGGGCTGGACTACAGCTTCACCTGGTCGGAAACCGGCATCCTGAAACCCGGCATCAATTTTGCCGCTTCGCAGGTCATTCCGGCCGACCCGAACGCGCTGAACCAGATCGAACTGAAGAAGGACGATTACGGCGCGACGACCTTCTCCGGCCTCAGCGCCGGCGGCTCGCTCGGTTCGCTGACGATCAAGCAGCTCTCGAACGTCAAGCCGAACGAAACGTCGGTTGGCATCGGCATGGCCGGTTCCGGCACCTTCGCGGTCCAGGCCCAGCCGAACATGACGGCCGTCTTCACCCCCCATCCGAACTACTGGGTGATCTTCGGCAATTTCGAGACCGGTGACGTGATGGACGTGGAAGACGTCACGAACGCGGTGGAAGTCACCTATGGCGGCGCCCGCACCTCGCGCAATGCCGTCCTCAACCTCGACAACATGATCACGGTTTCCTGACCGGCAAAGGTGGCCGCGCCAAAGCGCGCGGCCACCGACCGCCGGCAGACCGCGGAGGATCGTATGATGGACTACCGCCTGACCTGCACCAATCACTCGCACATGCACGGCAATTTCATCCTGTTTCAGTTCCCCGGCCGAAGCGAAGGCTCCGCGCAGATCCGCAGCCTTGCCTGGCGCACCCGGGCGGCAGCCCCCGGAACGCGCGTTACCTTCTGCTGGCAACGGGCGACGAGCTTTGTCTGGGGCGAGCAGACCGAACTCAATGGACGCCATCGCTTCACCATTTGCGAGGATGTCCCTGCCGATATGGATCGCGACAACGCCATCGACCTCAGGAGCGACGAGTTCGGCGCACCCAAATTCGGACCGGCCCGTGCTGGCCAGCCATCAGACAGCCTCACCATTCGTCAAATGAATGCGCGCTTCGATCATCCCGTCCAGCACGGCATCGCGCTCGGCGGCAATGCCCTGATGGCGGCCCCGTTCCACGCCAATGTCAGCACCGCGTTCGTGATCTCCCTGCATCGGTATCGCATCCATTTCGGTGACTATGAGGCGGGAGAGGCGCTGAACAGCGCCCATCTCGACCATTGCCACAGCATCGAATTCAGCGCCGCACGGCCCAGCCTGTCCGTCGTGCTGGGGCCAGACAACATCATCCGCACGCGCGAAGAGACCCGATGGCCGTAACGGCCTGATCCTGATCCGGCAAGGGCGGTGCCGGTGTCCTGCCCCGCATCGCGGGGTTTTCACCCACCCTCCAAAGGAGACAGACATCATGACGACGATCACCCTTAACCTTGTCCGACTGGTCCGGCAATTGGCAGCCAGCTGGCTGATCGGACTTGCCTTGATCGCGGCGAGCCCCGCTCTGGTGCACGCAAAAAACGCCTGCACGGCCAATACAGCCGTCCATGCGGACGTCGCCGCGAAGATCGCCCACGGCCACGCCTTCACGAAACACTCGGACGAGTTCGTCCACGGCGTCATCATCAACGGGTTGGCCTTCCCCGACCCGACGCTCGAGAGTGCCGATGATTTTGCAGGGTTCCTCACCAAGATCCTTGACAATCCGACGGTCTCACGGGGTCTTTCCAACAGCCGCACCGCGCACTGGGATGCTCGGACAGGAACCGTGATCATCTACAATCCGTTGCCGGAGGATTGCGGAACCGCGTTCCGGCCCGATGACGGCAAGACCTATTTTGACGATCTGAAGTGATCTACCCCCTGCCGCCCGCCCCGCCGCGGGCGGCTTCCCTTTCGACAAGGAGCCACAATGACACGATCAAACACCCTGCAAGTCACCGATGCCGACATCACCGCTATCCTCAACGCTCTCAATTATTTCGGTCACGGATGCAGCGCCAGCGAATGCTCGACGCTGCTGGGCATGGATCAGGAAGGCGTGCGCCGGCTGTACAAAAAGATCAACGAAACGCAGATGCGGGCCAAGGGACCGGCGGAAAAGTCCTGAGGTCAAACGGAGCCAAATCGGCAGCAGAACGCCGGCGGGCCTTGCACATCCCGGGCAAAGTCACATCTTCGGTCTATGGCTGCCAGAGGAGAAAGACATCTCATGCATGACGACATGCCTACCATCACCCTCACCTCCGGGCCGGAAATCCCGGCCCTCGGCATCGGCACCTGGAAGATGGGCGAAGATCCTTCCCGCCGAAGCGACGAAGTGGCCGCGCTGAGGGCGGCGATCGACCAGGGCATGACACTGATCGATACGGCGGAGATGTACGGCGACGGTGCCTCCGAAGACGTGGCCGGCGAAGCGATCGCCGGGCGGCGGGATGAGGTGTTCCTGGTCAGCAAGGTCTATCCTTGGAATGCCAGCCGGCAGGGTACGATGGAGGCCTGCGAGGCAAGCCTGAAGCGGCTCGGCACCGATCGCCTCGATCTTTATCTCCTGCACTGGCGCGGCGAGCACCCGCTGAAAGACACGGTTGCCGCCATGGAAGACCTGAAACGGGCCGGCAAGATCGGCGCCTGGGGCGTTTCCAATTTCGACATCGATGACATGGAGGAACTGATGGCGGTGCCGGGCGGAGACCACTGTGTCGCCAACCAGGTGCTGTTCAACCTGTCGCGCCGCGGCATCGAGTTCGATCTCCTGCCGTGGTGCCAGGCGCGCCGGATGGCCGTGATGGCCTATTCCCCGATCGAACAGGGACGGATTTTGCGCCATCCCGAGCTTATCCGCATCGCCAAGGCCTATCAGGCGACGCCGGCGCAGCTGGCGCTGGCCTTCGTGCTGGACCGCGACGGTGTGGTGGCGATCCCCAAAACGGCGAGCGTGGCACGGGTCACGGAGAACCACGGCGCGATCGATCTCGATATCAGCGATGAGGACTGGGCAGCCCTCGACGCCGCCTTCCCGCCGCCGACACGCAAGCAGCCGCTGGAGATGTTGTGAGACGGCCTTGAACCATCAGACCGCACAAGGGCGGCTCGACGGCCGCCCCTGAAGGTTCATCACAGATTAGCGATCACATGCCCTGCGGGCCGCGGTTCATCGCGGCAATCCCGGTGCGGCAGACCTCGATCAGCCCGAGCGGCTGCATGACGGCGACGAACTGGTCGATCTTCGACGACTTGCCGGTGATCTCGAAGATGAAATGCGAAACCGTCGCATCCACCACTTTCGCATGGAAAGCATCGGCGAGACGCAGGGTCTCGGCACGGCCTTCGCCCGATCCGGCCACCTTGACCAGGGCCACTTCGCGCTCGATCGGCCGTTCCTGGCCGAGCTGGTTGGCGCGCACCGTCAGATCCACGACCCGGTGAACCGGCACGATGCGATCGAGCTGCGCCTTGATCTGCTCCAAAACCGTGGGCGTTCCGGTCGTCACGATCGTGATGCGCGACAGATGCGCCTCATGCTCGGTTTCCGAAACGGTCAGGCTTTCGATATTGTAGCCGCGGCCGGAAAACAGGCCGATGACGCGAGCCAGCACGCCCGGCTCGTTGGTCACCAGAACCGAGAGCGTATGCCGTTCCTGGCGCGCGGTTTCCGGCGAGATGAAATAGGCCGAACCGGTGGGTTGAAGCTGTGCATTCATGGGTCTGTCCGTTTCCTCTGATGGTCTTGTTCAGCGCGCCAGCTCGACGCTGACGGAATTGAGATGTGTGTTGGCGAACCGCACCAGATCACGATCGAATGTGATGAAGGTGTCGCCGGTGTTCATCAGGTAGAGATGCATGGCATCGGCAAAGTCCATGCCGTTTGAAAATGCGTCTAGGGCCTTCAGCACGCTCTCCCGCTCGACGAGAATAACGGCCTGCGTGCTCGCCATCTGACGAAACAGCGCCACCATCTGCTCACGCGCAAACTGGAACCGGCTTCGAAGGACCCATGCCGTTTCCAGAAGGACGGTTGGCAGGACAACGATACGATGGTCCGCCACAAGCCTTGCCGTGGCGGCCCACTGCTCGCTGTCGTCACGCACCAGCAGGCGCACAAGGATATTGGTATCAACCGTTCTTGTCGTCATCCCACTGGCGCTCCAGCCTCTGCCAGTCCTCGATGACGGCCTGATCGATTGCGTGACGAATGGCTTCCGGTGACAGATCGACCGGCGGACCGTCATACTTAGGGATGGACGCCAAAAACTCCGCCATCGTCAGCGTCTGCCCATTGGGAGGGGCCAGCCAGTCCGTCTCCAGCGGACGCAAGGTGATCGTTTCCCCGCCGTCGATCAGCTCGAACTCGCTGCCCGGTCTCAAGCCGTGCGCATCGCGCATCGACTTCGGGATCACCACCGCGCCGTCTTCGCTCATTCTTGCTCTGGCCATGGCACCAACCTCCACCGGACAAGGGACAGGATCACCGTACCCTGTCCCCTGCCGTCGATCAAACGAGCTGCCGACCCTTGGCGTCGATGGCCGACGCCACGACCTCGTCGGTCGCCTCGTCGGGCAACAGCATTTCGTTGTGGGCCTTGCCCGACGGGATCATCGGGAAGCAGTTGGCGAGATTGGCGACCCGGCAATCGAAGATCACCGGCCGGTTGACGGCGATCATCTCGGCGATCTTGTCGTCCAGTTCCTTCGGATCGTCGCAATACATGCCGACTGCGCCATAGGCTTCCGCCAATTTGACGAAGTCCGGCATCGCTTCGGTATAGGAGTTCGACAGGCGGTTGCCATGCAGCAGCTGCTGCCACTGGCGCACCATGCCCATGTACTGGTTGTTGAGGATGAAGATCTTGACCGGCAGGCCGTACTGGATGGCGCAGGACATTTCCTGGATGCACATCTGGATGGAGGCGTCGCCGGCAATGTCGATGACCAGCGCTTCCGGATGGGCGACCTGCACGCCGATCGCCGCCGGCAGGCCGTACCCCATGGTGCCGAGGCCGCCGGAGGTCAGCCAGCGGTTCGGGGCCTCGAAGCCGAAGAACTGTGCCGCCCACATCTGGTGCTGGCCGACTTCGGTCGTCACATAGGTCTCGCGCCCCTTGGAGGCCTCGTAAAGCCGCTGGATCGCATATTGCGGCATGATGACATCATGGGAGTTCTTGTAGGCGAACGAATTGCGCGCCCGCCAGCGATCGACCTGCTGGTGCCATTCCGCCGTCTGCGCCTTTTCCGGCTTCTTCGGCAGCGCCCGCCACAGGCGAACCATGTCCTCCAGAACCCGGCCGACATCGCCGACGATCGGGATATCGACACGGACATTCTTGTTGATCGAGGACGGATCGATATCGACGTGGATCTTGCGCGAATTCGGCGAAAACGCGTTGAGGCGCCCGGTGATGCGGTCATCGAAGCGCGCGCCGATGCAGACCATGACGTCGCAGTCATGCATCGCCATGTTGGCCTCGTAGGAACCGTGCATGCCGAGCATGCCGAGCCAGTTCTTCCCCGAAGCCGGATAGGCACCGAGGCCCATCAGCGTAGACGTGATCGGGAAATCGGTGAGCTCGACCAGTTCGCGCAGGAGCTTCGTGGCTTCCGGGCCGGAATTGATGACGCCGCCGCCGGTATAAAGGACCGGACGCCGTGCCGAGGCCATCAGTTCGACGGCAGCACGAACCGCGTTCAGGTCACCCTCGACCTTCGGCTTGTAGCTCTTCTGGGCCACGTGATCGGCCTTCGGCGTATAGGTGCCGGTCGCAAACTGGATGTCCTTCGGGATATCGACAACGACCGGGCCCGGACGGCCCGACTGCGCGATGCGGAAGGCTTCGTGGATGGTGGCGGCCAGTTCGTTGACGTCCTTCACCAGCCAGTTGTGCTTGGTGCAGGGGCGGGTAATGCCGACGGTATCGCATTCCTGGAAGGCATCCGAGCCGATCAGCGAGGTCGGAACCTGACCGGTCAGGCAGACGAGCGGGATCGAATCCATCAGCGCATCCTGCAGCGGGGTGACGGCATTCGTCGCTCCCGGTCCGGAGGTGACCAGCATGACGCCGACCTTGCCGGTGGAGCGGGCATAACCCTCGGCCGCATGGCCGGCGCCCTGCTCGTGACGGACGAGAATGTGCTGGATGTCGTCCTGCTGGAAGATCTCGTCATAGATCGGCAGCACGGCGCCGCCCGGATAGCCGAAAATGTGCTCGACCCCGTTGTCCTTCAGGGCCTTCAGGACGATTTCCGCCCCAGTCATCCGATTGTCTGTACCCGTCATGTCAAAAAGTCCGTCTGCTCTGATTGTCACGAGGCCGTAGCCAGATTGAAGGCATAAAAAAAGGCCCCTTGAGGAGCCTTCGGTTTGCGCATGGGTGGCTATCGCCGGACGGTTACTCCGTCCTGCCCATGCGCCTTCCCACCACGATAAGTGCGTTCGATACGATCATGGCGGGAACTGTTAGCCATAAAATTACGAAACGTCAATGCAAGTGCGCAACAAAACGTCACGCTGTGCCGTATCTTTCGGCAGACATACCCGCAGGCACTGTCGCAAAACCGGACGTTCTGAGCGTGGCTCGGAAAGAAGTTATTAAGTCGCACCCTTTATGGTCCCTCCGTTATCGAAAAATTTCGGTTACGTTTGAGTGCTTTAGTTCCAGCCCGATGACAGGGGCGACAGTTTGCGTAATCACGAGTTGCACCACTCCCTATCGGCCGGCGAGCAGGATCGGCGTGATGCCATGCACCCGCGCAACCGCATGCTGGGCCGCGTGGTGGCCTGCGGCGGCGCACGGGCAACGATCGCGGCCGTCGCGGAAAGCGGCACAACGGATCTCACCGAACTCTGGTCGGTCGGCCGGCTGATCTCCATCAGCGTCGGACGCAACCGTGTCGTGGCGCTGACCTGCTCCATGTCGACCGGCTCGCAGGAGTGGCTGGAAGGCCACGACAACGAATTCCGGATCGAGGTCGAACTGCTCGGCGAAGTGCATGTCGGGCCGGACGGTCGCGAGGAATTTTCCCGCGGCATCTCCAACTATCCGCATCTCGGCGCGATTGCCCACCGCATCCGCTCCGCCGACCTCATGCGGATCTACGACACGGGAAAATCCGATACCTGCGTTATCGGCAAACTGACGCAGGACGATTCGATCGACGCGACGATCCACATCCCGTCCATGCTGTCGAAGCATTTTGCCATTGTCGGTTCGACCGGTGTCGGCAAGTCCACCGCCGTTTCGCTCCTCCTGCACAAGGCGATCGAGTCCGATCCCAAGCTGCGCGTCCTCATTCTGGATCCGCACAACGAATTTGCCGCCGCCTTTCCGGACAAGGCCGTCGTGATCGATACCGATACGCTCGACCTGCCCTTCTGGCTGATGCGACTGGAGGAATTTGCCGAAGTCCTGTTCCGCGGCCGCCCGCCGGTTGCCGAAGAACTCGACGTGCTGCGCGACGTGATCCCCGAGGCCAAGCGCGCCTTCCGCGGCAACGACAATGGGTTGATGCGGCGCAGCAGCGAAAAAAGCTCCGTCACCGCCGATACGCCGGTTCCCTATCGCATGGCCGATCTGCTGGCGCTCATCGATGAGCGCATCGGACGCCTGGAAGGGCGCGCGGAAAAGCCGGCGCTGCGCGCCCTCAAGGTGCGCATCACATCGGCGATCAACGACCCGCGCTATCACTTCATGTTCTCCAACAACACGATCAACGACACGATCATGGAGACGATCGCGCATATCTTCCGCATTCCGGGCGGCGACAGGCCCATCTCCACCTTCCAGCTGGCGGGAATCCCGTCCGAAGTGGTGAACTCGGTCGCCTCCATCCTCTGCCGCATGTCCTTCGAACTGGCACTGTGGAGCGAGGGCGCAATTCACATGCTGGTGGTGTGCGAGGAAGCGCACCGCTATGTGCCGGCAGACCGGGAGCTCGGATTTTTCCCGACCCGCCAGGCAATCTCCCGCATCGCCAAGGAAGGCCGCAAATACGGCGTCTCGCTCGGCGTCATCACCCAGCGCCCGGGCGAACTCGACCAGACCATTCTCTCGCAATGCTCGACGGTCTTTGCCATGCGGCTTGCCAATGACAGCGACCAGGACATCATCCGTTCGGCCATCCCGAACTCGTCGCTGTCGACGATCAGCTTCCTGTCGTCGATCGGCAATGGCGAGGCAATCGCCTTCGGCGAGGCGATCAGCGTGCCGATGCGCATGAAGTTCTCCCGCGTCGAGGACGATCTGCTGCCGAAGGCGAACGGCGTGTCCGACAAGGGCAGCGAGATCACCCCGGACAATGTCGATCTGCGCACCGTCATTGCCCGCATGCGCGCCGTGTCAGGCCCGGACATATCGGCCTTCCAGAAGAGCGTGTCGAGCAGTGACCTGCCGCCGCGCCTGGCGCCCGATGCGCCGGCAGGCGACGTGGAATTCGAGCGCTGGCGGCGTGAACTGACGGGCGAGACCGCGCGCCCCCCAGCCGCGGCGGCAGCCGAGCCGGCGCTGGAGCCCTACCGCCCCGACATGTTGCCGGGCGCACGGCCGGATCCTTACCAGCCGCCATCGGAAAGCCGCATCATTCGCCGCGATCCGTCTCACTCGGCGGGCCTGTCCCATGATGAGGCCGGAGCTGCCCGCGGACTGTCCTTGCGGCGTGGGGGATCGTTGCGCGAAAGCCTGTTGAAAAAGCCGCTCAGCAGCCTCTACGACAAGGACTGAGGGATGACAGGCAGGGCCCAGTCGAGTGACCCGTCACGGACGAACTCCCCGTCACACCGTCGCAAACGGATCGTGGCGCTGCCAGGTCTCGTCCATCTGGTTGCGAAACCAGGTCATCTGCCGCTTGGCATATTGCCGCGTCAACGCCGAACCCCGCTCGATCACCTGGTCGCGGCTCATCTCGCCCTGCAGAAGCGCAGAAATCTCGGCCACCCCGATCGCCTTCATCACCGGCATCTCCGGTGCGGGTGAAAGTGCCTGAAGCGCCGCCACCTCCGCGATCGCGCCCGTCTCCAGCATGATCTCGAAACGTCGGTCGATCCGCTGATGCAGACGCGCCCGGTCCGGCAGGACGACGATCTTCTCCGCCCGCTCCGGATCGATCAGCATGGGGCCGCGCCGTTCCTGGAAGGTGAGGATGGATTGGCCGGTCGCCTCCATGACTTCGAGGGCCCGTACGATCCGTTGCCCGTCACTGGGCTGCAGGCGCTGGGCGGCCGTCGGATCGCGGACGGCAAGGTCGCGATAGAGAAGCGCCGGCCCCTCCTCGATCAATCGCTGGCGCAGACGCTCGCGAATGTCCTCCGGGATCGCCGGCATGTCGGACAAACCACCGGTGAGCGCCTTGAAGTAGAGCCCGGTGCCGCCGACGAAGACCGGCAGGCGCCCGTCCTGTCGAAGCTCGCCGAGGAGCAAGGCTACATCGCGCAGCCAGTCCCCGGTGGAATAGGACGTGGTGGCCGGCACATGGCCATAGAGCCGGTGCGGGATGCCGGCCATCTCCGCGTCGGACGGGCGGGCCGTCAGCACCCGCAGCGTGTCATAAACCTGCATGCTGTCGGCATTCACCACCACGCCGCCGTGCCGATCCGCAAGCTCCAGCGCAAGCGCCGACTTGCCGCTTGCCGTTGGCCCGGTTATCAGGATGGCCTCGCAATGTGTCCGAAGGTTTTTCATCATGGCTCTGGTTGCCACGCTCATCGCCCATCCGTCAAACCCCGTGCTCGATGGAAAGCTGGGAGAAAAGGCGGCAGACGCCGCAAGGGCAGCCGGCCTCTACTGGCTGGCGGATGGCGTTGCCTGCGACATCGCGCTGCGCGACGGCACCGATGCGAAGACCGTCGAGGACACGCTGCGCGCCGTCATCGGCAGCCTGCCGATCGATCTCGTGGTGCAGGACGCCGACACGCGACGCAAGAAGCTTTTGATCGCCGACATGGATTCCACCATGATCGGCCAGGAATGCATCGATGAACTGGCCGACGTGGTGGGTCTGAAGGAGAAGGTCTCCGCCATCACCGCACGCGCCATGAACGGCGAGATCGCCTTCGAACCGGCGCTGCGGGAACGCGTGGCGCTTCTGAAGGGTCTGCCGATCACCGTGGTCGACGAAGTGATCGCCAAGCGCATCACGCTGACCTCCGGCGGCCCGGCGCTGATCGCCACCATGCGCGCCAAGGGATTTCACACCGCTCTCGTGTCCGGCGGCTTCACGGTCTTCACCAGCCGGATTGCCGACATGCTGGGCTTCCATGAGAACCGCGCCAATATCCTGATCGAAAAGGACGGCATCCTGACCGGCGAAGTGGCCGAGCCAATCCTCGGCAAGCAGGCCAAGGTGGATGCGCTGGAGGAGATTGCAGCCGGCCTCGGCATTCAGCCCGACGACGCGATGGCGGTCGGCGACGGCGCCAATGATCTCGGCATGATCGGGCTTGCCGGATCGGGTGTCGCGCTGCATGCCAAGCCGACGGTGGCGGCACAGGCAAAAATGCGCATCGACCATGGCGATCTGACCGCCCTTCTCTATATCCAGGGCTATCGCAAGACGGATATCGTGACACCGTGACCGAACAGCCGGAACCCCGCATCATCCTCGAAACGGACCGGCTCAGGCTGCGCAGCTGGACGGAAGCCGACCGCAACCTGTTTCGCGAGATCAACGCCGATCCGAAGGTGATGGAGTTCTTTCCGTTCCGCCGCACCTACGCAGAGGCGGATCTGCTGTTTGATCGCGTCAATGCGATGATCCGCGAAGATGGCCTCGGCTTCTATGCCGTCGAGGTGAAGGCGCTCGGTGAGGCCGTCGGCTTTTGCGGACTGGCTCCCGCCAACATGCCGGGGATCTTCCCGCCGGAAACGATCGAGATCGGCTGGCGGCTGGCGACCCGCTTCTGGGGTCATGGCTACGTCACGGAAGCGGCGAACGCGCTGCTCGCCTATGCATTTAACGACCTGAAGCTCGACGCCGTCGTCTCATTTGCGGTCGAGACCAACCATCGCTCGACTGCCGTGATGAAACGGATCGGCATGTTCGCCTGCCCGGACATGGATTTCGACAGCCCCAAGGTGCCGGACACCCATCCGCACCTGAAACGGCATGTGACCTATGCCATCGTCAACCCGAAGGTGGCCGAAGAGCAGGCCTGAGCGGCCCGCTCTTCGAGAGTGATCCGACGCCTATTCCAGCGGCAGCGCAACGAAACGCAATTCGCCTGCCGGGTTCGCCACCATGATATGCGCGTTGCGGCGGCCCTCGCCCTTCAGCTCTTCGAAACGCGCCACGACGTCGCCGGGCGTTTCCATGAAGTCCTGGCCGATCTCGACAATCACCTCGCCAGCCTTCAGGCCCTTGTCTGCGGCGGGTGAACCGGGGGTGACGGCGGTGATGACGACGCCTTCGACGCTGTCGGCGATGCCGAGGCTCTTGTGCTTTTCGTCACTCAGCATTTCCACCTTCATGCCGAAGGTTTCCGCCGGTGCTTCGGCCTTGGCCTGATCCTGCTCGGTCTGGTCCTTCTGCTGATCGCCTTCGGCCAGCGCCGGGTCCTCGCCTTCGGTCGCCGCATCGGCGCTGTCTTCCAGCCGGCCGAGCGTTACCTTGACGGTCTGCTCCTTGCCGTCACGCAGAATGACGACATCGACTTCCTTGCCGACCGGGCTTTCGGCAACGGCCAGCGGCAGGTCGCGCATTTCCTTCACCGGCTTGCCGTCGAAGGTCAGGATCACGTCGCCGGACTTGATGACGCCGTTATCGACGGGACCGCCCTTGATGACGCCGGAGACGAGCGCGCCGCGCGCCGTCGTCATGCCGAGGCTGGCGGAGATATCATCGGTGACCGGCTGGATGCGTACGCCGAGCCAGCCGCGGCGGGTTTCGCCGAACTCGATCAGCTGCTGGACGATGTTCTGCGCAAGCTCCGTCGGGACCGAAAAGCCGATACCGATCGAACCACCGCTCGGCGAGATGATCGCCGTGTTGATGCCGATCACCTCGCCCTTCATGTTGAAGAGCGGACCGCCGGAATTGCCCTTGTTGATCGCCGCATCCGTCTGGATGAAGTTGTCATAGGGTCCGGCATTGATGTTACGGCCGCGCGCCGAAATGATGCCGACCGTCACTGAACCGCCAAGCCCGAACGGGTTGCCGATCGCCATGACCCAGTCGCCGATGCGCATGATCTTCGAATCGCCGAACTTGACGGCCTTCAGCGGCGCCTTCGGCTCGACCTTCAGCACTGAAAGGTCAGTCTTCGTGTCGGTACCGACGAGCTTTGCCTTCAGCTTGTTGCCGTTCGGGAAGATCACCTCGATGTCATCGGCGCCTTCGATGACGTGGTTGTTCGTCACCACGTAACCGGACGGATCGATGACGAAGCCGGAGCCCAGCGAATTGACCTTGCGGTTGCCCTGCTGATTGTTGTCGCCGTCGAAGAAATCGTCAAAAAATTCCTGGAAGGGCGCCCCTTCCGGAACCACGGGCTTTGGCCCGCTGCCATTCGACTTGACGCTCTGCGAGGTCGAGATGTTGACGACCGCATCGAGCAGCCCCTCCGCCAGATCGGCCACGGACGCCGGTCCGGACGACATGGAGGATGGCGCTGAAGGAATGGGCGCAGGCGCAGGCTTGGCGCCCTGGGAGAAGGCGGGAGCGGCAGTGCTTCCGAGCAGCGTCAGCGCCATCACGGTTGCCAGGGAATGTCGATACGACAATCGAAGGGAGTTCACCATCAGGCATCCTCGGTTGAAAAGACGGCACCTTTTGACAAGCATAAGGCGGAATGAAGACGGTGGAAATTACCTTTTCGTGAGACCCCCAGAAGATCGCAGGCGAAGCTTCGGGGCCTCCAATGGAAAAGGGCGGCTTTCGCCGCCCTCACCCGTGTTCTCTGTCGCCTCAGGGCTGTGTTGCCTGGGGCGCCGCGGCGGGGGCCGCCGGTGCTGCGGGTGCCGCGGGTGTCGCGGGCGCCGTCGCCCCGGCAGCGTTCGAACCCGCACTCTGGTTGAAGTAACGGAAGAACTGCGAATCGGGGCTCAGAACCATGGTGGTTCCCGTGTTGGACAGGGCCGCGACATAGGCCCGCATCGAGCGGTAGAACTCGAAGAAGCCCGGATCGCGCGAGAAGGCCTCGCCGAAGATGCGGTTGCGCTCGGCATCGCCCTCGCCTCGCAGGATTTCCGAATCGCGCTGGGCTTCCGAGACAATCTCGACCACCTGGCGGTCGGCGATCGCCCGGCGACGCTGGCCCTCTTCGTTACCGCGGGCGCGGATCAGTTCCGCTTCCGCCAGACGTTCCGCCTTCATGCGCTGGTAGGTCTGTTGCGAGACCTCGCGCGTGAGATCGGTTCTGCGGATGCGCACGTCACGAACGGTGAGGCCGAGCGATTCGGCCGCCGCCTGCAGGTCGTTGCGGACCTCCTGCATCATCGAGGACCGTTCGTCGGAAAGTGCTGCGCTGAAATCGCGCAGACCGTAGACCCGGCGAAGCGCCGCATCGAGACGGGTGCGCAAGCGGCTTTCGGCCGAATCCTGGTCACCCGAGACCGTTTCGCGGAACCGGCGGGCATCGGTGATCGAATAGACGACGAAGGCATCGACTTCATAGAAGGCGCCGCCACGGACCTGGACACGGATGTTGTCGAGGTCGAGGCGCAGGGCCCGGTCTTCGACATACTGGACGCGGTCGGCATCCATGAAGGCGAAGGGCAGCTTGAAGTAGAGGCCGGGCTCGGTCTTGACGTCCTGGATCTGGCCGAAGCGAAGAACGATCGCCTGCTGCTTCTCGTTCACCACGAAAACCGAGGAATAAACAAGAAAGAGAACGAGGCCGAGGCCGATCAGGAGAACGGGGAGACGGTTCGAGTTCATGGATTGCCTCCCCGGTTCGCTGCCGCACCGGACTGCGCAGGGTTCTGACGCAGCATCTCGTTGAGCGGCAGGTAGGGAACGACCCCCTGCTGCTTGTCATCAAGGATGATCTTGTTGGAATTCTTCAGGACCTGCTCCATGGTTTCCAGGAAGATGCGCTCACGCGTCACGTCGGGCGCGACCTTGTAGGCATCGTAGATGGAGACGAAGCGCTGTGCCTCACCGGTCGCCTCATTGACGACGCGATCCTTGTAAGCGGAGGCTTCTTCGCGAACCTGGGCCGCCTGACCACGGGCCTGACCGAGCTTCTGGTTGGCGTACTGGTTGGCTTCCTCGACGAAGCGGTCTTCGTCCTGCTCGGCGCGCTGCACTTCTTCGAAGGCATCGGCCACTTCACGCGGCGGCGCTGCATCCTCGATCGGCACGGCATTGATGGCAACGCCGGCACCATAGGTATCCATCGTGCCCTGGATGATGTCGCGCACCTGGGTCGAAATGCCTTCGCGGTTGTCGCGGAAGACATCCTGCGCCGGACGGCGACCGACCACTTCGCGCATGGCGCTTTCGGCGACCTGCTGCAGCGTGGCGTTCGGCGTTTCGAGGTTGAACAGATAGGCGCGTGGATCCGTCACGGTGAACAGAAGCGAGAACTGCACGTTGACGATGTTCTGGTCGCCCGAGAGCATCAGGCCTTCGGTGGAATTGGCGTTGCCGCGCGCACCGATGTTGATCTGCTGTTCCGTGACCTTGACGATCTCGACCGTTTCAAACGGCCAGAAATGGAAGTGAAGGCCCGGGCCGGAAATCTCGTCCTTGGGCTTTCCGAAGCGCAACTCGACACCGCGCTCGTCCGGCTGGACGGTGTAGATCGACTGGAAGACGAAAAATGCGGCGATCACGACCAGGATGATCGCGAAGACGCCGCCGTTGAATCCGCCGGGCACCACGCCGCGCAGCCGGTCCTGGCTGCGGCGAATGATGTCCTCGAGATCCGGCGGCCCTCCGTTGCCACCACCGCCATTGCCGCCACCGCCACCGCGCGGGCGATTCGGCCCTTGGCCCCATGGCCCCTGATTATTGCCGCCGCCCCCCCAGGGGCCGCCGCCATTCTGATTGCTCCAGGGCATCAAAACCTCTTTGTTCGAGCTACTCCCACCCCTCGACGCGCCGCGTCACGACTGCGGCAATCGGGTCATGCCCCGTTATAGGTATGCGCACGGCCGCTTTCAACGCGCGATGGCGTCACTTCCCGGTGTTAGGTAACGAAATGTTTCAGTTTGCCGCAGTCCGGCGTCGATAGCTGGTGAAACGGGTGGGAAAACTGTCCTTTTCGCCCGCCGGCACCGCAACCTCCTCCACCGTCTCGAAGACGTCCGGATCGATCACAGGGAAGAAGGTATCGCCATCGTCGATGACGGTCTCGACATGGGTGATCAAGAGCGCATCCGCGCCGCCGATCGCCTGGGCATAGATCTCGCCGCCGCCGATCACGCAGATCTCGGGCGCCCCGCTCTCCGATGCGATCTGCCGGGCGATCTCCAAGGCCTCATCGACCGAAGCCGCCATCCGGCAACCTTCGACGACACGAGACGGATCACGCGTCACCACCACATGCGGACGACCGGGCAGCGGCTTGCCGCCGAAACTGTCGAGCGTTTTGCGCCCGACGATCACCGGCTTGCCGAGCGTCATCTGCTTGAAGCGCTTGAGATCGGTCGAGAGCTTCCACGGCATGTCGCCATCGCGGCCGATCACGTTGTTCTCCGACACGGCGGAAATCAGGACGACCGGAACGTGAACCGAACTCATACCGCCACCGGCGCCTTGATATGCGGGTCTGCCTCGTAGCCGACGAGCGAGAAATCCTCGAAGGTGAAGCCGAAGATATCCTTGACCTTGGGATTGATCTCCATCACCGGCAGCTTTTTTGGCGTGCGCGTCAGAAGCAGTTCGGCCTGTTCGAAGTGGTTGGCATAGATATGCGCATCGCCCAGCGTGTGGACGAAATCGCCGGGCTTCAGGCCCGTCACCTGCGCCACCATCATCGTCAACAGCGCATAGGAGGCGATGTTGAAGGGTACGCCGAGAAAGATGTCCGCCGAGCGCTGGTAGAGCTGGCAGGAGAGCTTTCCGTCCGAGACATAGAACTGGAACAGGCAGTGGCAGGGCGGCAGCGCCATGTCATCCACCTGCGCCGGGTTCCAGGCCGAGACGATATGCCGGCGCGAATTGGGATTGGTCTTCAGGCTCTCGATCAAATTGGCGATCTGGTCGACATGACCGCCGTCCGGCTTCGGCCAGGAGCGCCACTGGTAACCGTAGACGGGACCGAGTTCGCCCTTTTCGTCGGCCCACTCGTCCCAGATCGAAACGCCGTTGTCCTTGAGGTAGGCGATGTTCGTTTCGCCCTTCAGGAACCAAAGGAGTTCATGGATGATCGAGCGAAGGTGCAGCTTCTTCGTCGTCAGAACCGGAAAACCCTCGGCCAGATCAAAGCGCATCTGATAGCCGAAGACGGAGCGCGTACCGGTACCCGTGCGGTCACCGCGGTCGCTGCCAGTCTCCATCACGTGGCGAAGAAGATCATGATACTGTTTCATTGGGTCCTGCCGATTCTGCTCGCCGCGTAATATAGGCGCGTGCGCCCGGAAACGACAGCCTCTCCAATTCCCCGTCCCCATGCAATCGATGCCGCTTGGTTGCGGCCGGGCCACGCGCCGACAGATGAAGGAAATGCCATGTCCACCCGTTTCACCCAGGTCGATGTCTTTTCGGCCTGTCCGACGCGCGGCAATGCGCTTGCCGTCGTGCATGACGCGGATCGCCTGACGGACGAGCAGATGGCCGCTTTTGCCCGCTGGACGAATCTCAGCGAAACGACTTTCCTGCTGAAACCGACGCTGGAGGGGGCCGACTACCGGGTGCGGATCTTCACGCCGCTGCAGGAACTGCCCTTTGCCGGCCACCCGACGCTCGGCTCGTGCCATGCCTGGCTGGAAGCTGGCGGACAGGCGGCAGGCGAGCGGGTGGTGCAGCAATGTGCCGCCGGCCTGATCGAGGTACGCCGCGAAGGCGAGCGGCTCGCCTTCAAGGGGCCCCCGCTGGTCCGCTCCGGGGCGATCGAGCCGGATTTACGGGCAAAGGCGCTCGCCGGGACCGGCCTCACGCCGGCGGATGTGGTCGATTCGGCCTGGGTCGACAACGGTCCGGGCTGGATGGGATTTCTGCTGCGATCGAGAGCGCAGGTGCTGGCCATCAAGCCCGATTTTGCCCGCCTCAAGGGCATGCGGGTCGGGATCATCGGGCCATCGGAGAAGGGCGAGGACACGGACTGCGATTTCGAGGTGCGCGGCTTTACCGCCGCCGGCTTCGAGGACGCCGCGACCGGCAGCCTGAACGCCGGGCTTGCCCTCTGGCTGACCGAAGCTGGCCATGCGCCGCACCGCTACGTCGCTGCTCAGGGAACCATGATCGGCCGGTCGGCCCGCCTCTTCATCACCCGGCATGACGCCGACATCTGGCTCGGCGGGCACTGCCGCAGCGTCATTTCCGGAGAGGTCTCCCTCTGATCAGGCCGCACCAGGGCCGACCGCCTCAGCATATCCCGCGCGTGCCATAAAAGCCTGCAAGGGATTGCAACGGGCAAGCGGCTCTGACCGCAGACAGTGACGCCGCGCCAAACCCGCTCCCGAAACGGAATGCCGAACATCTCATCGCTTGCCCCTTTTCATCGGCCTGCGAAAGACTTATATCACTCGTGCCGGGGCTTGCTCCGGCTATGGCAATAAACGGTCGGTGTAATAAACCTATTGGACCCGGGGGCGGTACCCGGCGCCTCCACCAAAAACCGGTCGGTCTTCCTGCAAAGGGTCAGACCGGCTTTTGATGGGGGCGAAATAGGATCGACAAGGGCGTAAAGATCGAACTTTTGCTCGGCATGATACCGCCGTTATCGGGTCACAAGTGTAGTTGCAAACGACAACAACGCTAAGGAATACGCTCTCGCTGCCTAATGGCGGTGCGGGAATTCCGCTCTAAGTCCTCTTGGTTAGCCCCTTGAGGCGGGGTCCGAAGGCACCTGGCAACAGAAGCCTTCACCTTCTCCCTTCATCGGATTTTGGTTATGATGGCCTGATGATATGTCAAGGTCTTCCGCGAGGACGGGACCTGCCGTATAACGGGCGGACAAATCGCCTGTGACACACGCAAATTGATTGGAAGAAAGCACCTATGGGGCAGGATCACATCCGTTACGATATCTTGGCGCAGGACGCTCTGCGCGGCGTTATCCGCAAGGTTCTGTCCGAAGTGGCAGCAACCGGCCGTCTTCCGGGTGATCATCATTTCTTCATCACATTCCTCACCGGCGCTCCGGGTGTTCGCATTTCGCCGCACCTGAAGTCGAAATATGCCGAACAGATGACGATCGTCATCCAGCACCAGTTCTGGGACCTGAAGATCCACGACACGCATTTCGAAGTGGGCCTGTCCTTCTCCGACACACCGGAGCGGCTCTCGATCCCGTTCAACGCGATTCGCGGCTTCTATGACCCATCGGTCAATTTCGAACTCGAATTCGAAGTGCCGCTTATCGAGGAAGACGATCAGTCGGCGGAAATCACCGCCTATCCGGTGGAAGCCGTCGCCGCCGCCAAGCCAGCCAGCGCCGAGGATGAGGAAAAGTCCGACGAGGAAAAGAAGGCGGGGTCCGTCGTCTCGCTCGATTCCTTCCGCAAGAAGCACTGACACGAGGCTCCGATGAGCGCCGAGATCGTCAATCTTCGACTGGCCCGCAAAGCCAAGGCACGGTCCGACAAGGAGCGTCAGGCGGAGCAGAACCGCATTACCTTCGGCCGGACGAAGCAGGAAAAGACGCTGACGAAAGCGCTGAACGACAAGGCAGAAAAACAACTGGATCAGGGCCGGCTCGAACGGACCGGCCCCTCCGACGAGACAGACCGCTAGGTCTGCCGTCGGCCGGCCGGCACTTCAAACGATCATATCCACTGGTCAGGTCGCAGGCCCCGTGATGATCCGCAAACACTCCACCACGCTGCACGGACATCGCACGAGCTTTTCGCTCGAAGATGCCTTCTGGGACGAGTTGAAGACCATCGCCAGCGCCCGCAGGCTGAGCATCGCCGCGCTGATTGCCGAAATCGACGACGCCCGCCCGGCAGACAGCAACCTCTCCTCGGCGCTGAGGCTGTATGTTCTTGCTTGGCTGAAGCAGCAGGCGCCCACGACCTGACGAGGGCTGGACAGACCGCTCAATCTCGCGCAGCGCCCGGCGCAAAACCGTTCTGGCGGAACACGTCACCCGTCGGCGGAACCGTCAATTGCGGGATGCTGTCCGCCTCGCGACGGCGCTGTTCCTCGGCAGCACGAGCCCGCGCCTCGGCTTCCGCCGCAAGGCGTGCTTCCTCCGCCGCCCTCACCTTCGCTTCGGCTTCCGCCTTCTCGCGCAGGATGCGGCGCCGATTGTCCTCGAAATTGTAGAGCGCCACCTCACGGCGCAGGCGCTGTTTCTCCAGCACGCTCGCCTGCAGCGTCTCGACACGCCGCCGTTCCCGCTCGAAGGCCCGCAGCGACAGATAGTTGGTGATCGCGCCGGCATCCAGCGTCTCGGACGGCGCTGACAGGGCGCCGGAATAGAGAAGCTTGAAGGCCGCATCACCACCGGCAACCGCTTCCTCGCCAGGCGCATAGGAGACCTGCAGGGAAGCCTCCAGCGCATCCTCGACGAGATCGATCCTGAGATCTGCCCCGAGATTCGTCTCCCCAGCCTTCGCCGTGATGTTTTGCGCGCGCACCTGCCCGCCGGTCATGGTGAAGGGGATATCGACGCGGCCGAGCGTGGCGGAGCCTTCGTGCACAAGCGCTTCCAGCAGGGGATCAACCTTCGCCTCGGTCACCTCGCCCTGAATGCCATCGGCCTGCGGCAGCAGCGACGGCAACAGGTCCGGGTTGAGGCGGGTGAGCGTCAGATCCGTCAGGTGGACGGCACCGGATCCGCTCGCAGCCGCCAGCAGGCCTGCCGGTGTCTTGGCGGTTGCCTCGGCGGCCAATGCGAAGGAGGTTCGGCCGGTCGCCACCGGCTTGCCCTGCGATTGCCAGACAAGCGACGCCAGATCGGCATTCTCGACGCTGAGCCGGGTCTGGAACAGGCCGACTCCCTCGCTGTTCGACAGGGCAACACGCCCGGCAATCTGACCGCCCAGCCAGCGGCCCTTCGCCTCCTCGATCGTTACGCCACCGGCCCGGCTGATGAGTCGCGCGGAAACCTCCTCCGCCGGCGGAAGGCCGAAACCCTTCAGGCTGCGGGCATGCAGGGTGAAGGCCAGATCGGTGCCAGCAAACATTGGCAGGGCGAAGGATTTGTCCGAGAGGTCTCCCGTTTCTCCGTCCGTCAGAGGTCCGTAGACCGCCTCGCCCAGCCAGCCCAGATCAACGAGATCAAGCGTCACCTCGCCGCTCGCCTTGGTCAGGCTTGCCGTCCGATCCAGGGTCACCTGACCGCTGACGCCATTGCCGCCGATCGCGCCGCGGATCGCGTCGAAGCGCGCCGCCTGTGGCTGTAGGACAAGCGAAGCGGACAGATCCACCGGCAGGCCGAGCCCGAACTGCGGCAGGCCGATGCCGGCCGTCAGCAGCGTCGGTTCCAGATCCTCGCTTTTCAACGTCATGTCGAACTGCCCCTGGCCGAAGGCATCGGCCGACAGGTTTGCCGTGCCATCCGCAGAGAGACGGGTGCGGTCGGTCGCATAGGCGACATTGAGACGTGCCGGCTTGCTGCCATCCTGATGCAGGTCGAGCGAGAGCGACGCGTCGCTGTCGCCGTCAAAGGGCAGCGAATCGAGCCCCATCTGGCCAAGCAGCGTGCCCGCCTGCGGGTTGGCAAGCTTGGCCGTCAGGTCCAGCTTCGTGTCGGCGGTGATATCGAAGAGGTTCGGCAGGTCGAGGTCGGCGCTCACCTCGCTGCCATTGCTGCGGCCACCGATCCTGGCAGCCAGAGCCCCATCCTGCAGCGTGACATTGGCGGAGAGATTCGTATCGGCATACCAGGCGGCATTGCGCACCAGCCTGTCGAGCAGCGGATGGCGCGGCAGCTTCTGGTGCAGCATGGTGATGAACGGCGTCGGATCAAAGGCGTTGAAAGTCAGCGAACCGCTGCCGGAATAGGAGAGGAACGACCCCTCCGCCGTGCCCTTGGCCGTAATGCTGGCGCCGGCCACATTGCCGATCGTCAGCTTCTGCAGCGACAGCTTGCCGGCCCCGAGTTCCAGCACCGTCTCGACCTTCTCGGCAGCGATCCCGAAGGCGGTGAGACGGCCGGCCTTGATCTGGGCGGCCAGACGGTGGTCGAGCACGTCTTCGCCGGCATCGTCGCCGGTCATCAGCGAGGCGAGCGCCCGCAAGGCATCGAGATCCACCTCGTCGCCGGTCAGATTGATCGAAAGCGTCGGCGTCGCCTCGGCGGGCGATTCGCGTTCCACCCGGCCCTTCAGGGTCGCCGCCCCGACAGCCAGTTCCAGATTGTCGAACCGCTGCAGCGTCGGCGTGAGGTTGACGGTGGCGGAAAAACCCGCCGCCTTCAATTGTCGGATGGCGGGATCCACCTTGCCGGTCAGCCAGTCGGACAGGCCGGAGGGCTGGTTGGAAGCAAGCAGCATGCGGCCGGTGAACGAGGCCGCACCATCCAGCCTCAGTGCGCCTTGCACCTCCACCTGCGTGCGGCCCGGCAGCGTCGCCACGGCATTCTCGACCTTCCACCCCTTGCCGGCCGGGCGCATGTCCAGCCGCACGTCGCGGATCGTCGTGCCGTCCGCCACGATCGCGGGCAGGCGGATCGTCGCCTTGCCCGGCACCTGCGGAATGGGAACGCGCGCGGCGATCGCGATCAGCGCATTCAGCCGTTGCTGGCCGGAGACATGCGGATTGCGCGCCGTCTTGCCCTTCACCAGATCCGCGGTCAGCCGATTCACATCCACCTGCTGACCCTCGGCGGTCAGCAGGAATTCCGGCTTGTCGCCGGTATCGAGCGTCGCCTCGCCGGTCACCACGTATGGATTGTCCAGCCCGCCGATTTCGGTCCGGTATTCGGCAATGCGGATACGGTCATTGGTGAGTTCGAACTTGCCCTTGGTGCGCGGTGGCGGCACCGGCTTTTCCGTCGTCTGCGGCAAGACCGGGTTGATCGGCTGGTCGAGGAAGGAAAGGCTGAAGTCGCCTTTATATTCGGGCCTTGCCTCGGTGAGAGCAAGCGCACCATCCAGTTGCACTTCGACCGGCTGGACATCGGGCCAGACCTTCATGCGCAGCGGAACACTGGCCGTTGCGGCTTCGGGCTCGCCGCTCGCCAGCGAAAATTTCGCCTCATACCCGTCCAGCGTCGCGTTGCCCTCGGCGCGCCAGGGACCGGCGAGCGAGGTCGCCGACATTTCAGCCGTCAGCCCGGTCACCCGGCGTGTGCGACCCGTGGCTTCGTCGATGAATTCGATCTCGGCGCCCGTGACATGCACGTCTTCGAGCACAACATTGCGCGCCGGAAGTTCGGGCCGGCTGCCGCGCATCCAGTCCAGCTTGCCGTCCTTCAGCACACGGATGCGCGCCTTGGGCCGATCGAGGCGCATGTCGAAGATGCGGGCTTCGCCGGAGAGGAAAGGCGCCAGTTCCATGTCCATGGAAAAGGCGGCGACCTGCACAATCGGCGTGCCGTCTGTATCCTGCCCCACCCGTACATCGGTCATCGTCACCGACGGGAACGGCAGGAGCCGCGCATCGACCGTGCCGTTGACGGTGACTTTCTTGCCAAGGATACGGCTCGCCTGGGTTTCGAAATCGCGACGGAAGCTCGACCAGTCCACGAAAAAGGGCGCCAACAGGGCCGTGAACAAGGCGACGACCACCAGGCCGCTGATCACCAGCAATATCCGTCCGAGCACCGCACCATTCTCCTTGGGTCAGGGCGAGGAGTTCAATGCGACCTCTCCCTGCGGCAAGATCCTATCACACACCATCATGCTTCGGGCGCAAGATCTTGCCCGGATTGAAGATATTGTGCGGATCGAGCGCCTGTTTGATGGTCGCCATCAGGCTAAGCGCCCCGCCCGCTTCCTGTTCCAGGAAGCTCATCTTGCCCTGTCCGATCCCGTGTTCGCCGGTGCAGGTGCCATCCATGGAGAGGGCGCGCCGGTTGAGACGCTCCACGAAGGCTTCCGTTCGCGCAATATCCGCCGGGTCCTTCTCGTCGAACAGCAAAAGCAGGTGGAAGTTGCCATCGCCGGCATGGCCGACGATCGGGGCGAGAAAGTTGTTTTCGACGATATCCGCCTGGGTTTCGGCCACGCAATCGGCGAGCCTGGAAATCGGCACGCAGACATCCGTCGAAAGCGCACCGAGATGCGGGGCAAGCGCCCGGGCGGCCCAATAGGCGTCATGGCGCGCCTTCCACAGTTTTGCGCGCGAGGCGGCATCGCCCGTCCACTGGAACTCCTCGCCGCCGCATTCGGCCGCGATCATCGCGAACTGCTCCGACTGCATGCGCACCGTATCCTCGGTACCGTGGAACTCGAGGAAGAGCGTCGGCTTCTCCGCATAGGCAAGGCCGGAATAGGCATTGCAGGCCTTCATCTGCACGGCATCGAGCAGTTCGATGCGGGCGACGGGGATCCCCATCTGGATGGTCATGATCACCGCGTCGCAGGCCGCCTTGACGCTGGGAAAGGCGCAGACGCCACCGCCGATCTTTTCCGGAATGCCCTGCAACTTGAGGGTGATCGAAGTGATCACGCCAAGCGTGCCTTCGGAACCGACGAAAAGCCGGGTGAGATCGTAGCCGGCGGAGGATTTTTTCGCCCGCGTGCCGGTGGTGATTTCCTCGCCATCCGCCGTCACCACCGTCAGCGACAGCACATTGTCCTTCATCGTTCCATAGCGCACGGCATTGGTACCGGACGCCCGGGTTGCCGTCATGCCGCCGATCGAGGCATTGGCGCCGGGATCGATCGGGAAGAACAGGCCGGTATCGCGCAGATAGGTGTTGAGCGCCTCGCGCGTCACACCCGGCTGAACCGTCACGTCGAGATCCTCCGGCGAGACCCGGAGCACCTTGTCCATGCGCGAAAAATCGATGGAAATTCCACCCGATGGCGCGTTCACCTGGCCTTCGAGCGACGAGCCTGTGCCAAAGGGAATGACGGGCACCCGATGCGCCGCACAGGCCTTCACGACGGCCTTCACATCCTCGACGCTTTCGGCAAACACGACGCCATCCGGAATCTGGCGCGGCAGATAGGTGGTGGTATGGGCATGCTGTTCGCGAAACGCCTGGCCGGTCTGCAGACGCTCTCCCAGCTGCTGTTTCAAGATCGCGAGGACGGTGGCAATCCCCTCCTCGTTGCGCGGGCCGGGTTGCACGTCTCTCATAACCATAATGCTATCTCCAGATCCGGCCCGCCAGGGCCGACAGTCTCTGCAACGTTTGGTAAGCGAGACGCCGGAGCTTGTCCATACGCGAATGGGTGGAGCTTACAGCCTGCGAGGCCAGCGGCGGGCTGCGTGCAGCACCGTGAGAATGGAGATGTGTTGATCCGTGACCCGATAGGCAATGATGTAGGGCAGACCTGGGACGACGAGTTCACGCGTTCCAACCACTCGGCCCGGTCTTCCTCGGAATGGATGCTCTTCCAACCCGTAAACGACGGAGATGATGCGTTGCACCACTATAGCTGACGCAGACGGATTCTCGATGGCGATCGTCTGGCCGATGTCGTCAATCCGACGCAAGGCCCGTTTCGTCCAGCGAAGACCGCGCCTGCCGCTCGCCATCAAAGAGGTTCGCGATACTTGGCCAGCAAGGCCCTGACGTCCTCCTCGCTGGCGAATTCGCCGGCGTCCGCCTCCGCAAGTGCTGCTTCGATTTCCGCCAGATCCGATCGCTCCCGCGCCATCAGTTCCGCGACAGCAAGGGCAATGATTTCCGGCTGCGTCCGCTCAAGGCGTTTTGATAGCTCCTCAAGCTCCGCAGCCGTCTCTTCCGGAACTCCGATTGTGACCAATCCCATGCTGTTCTCCCGGCGTTCAGCCTTGAAAGACAGTGACGACCGTGAAGCTGACCGTCAATGCCCCAGGCACCCGCTCACTCCGCCGCCAAGAGCGGCGCCTTCTTCTCCTCGTTGGCGGCGCGGTTCTGCGCCCGTTCCAGCTCGTCATGCAGCCGCTGCTCCTCATGCGCGTTCGGCTTGGCAAAGCGGGCGAGCAGCAGATAGGCGACCGGTGTGATGAACAGCGTCACCAGCGTCGCAAGCCCCAGGCCGCCGACGATGACCCAGCCGAGGGCGATACGGGCTTCCGCGCCGGCACCCTGGGCGAGAACCAGCGGTACACCACCGAGAATGGTGGCGATCATCGTCATCATCACGGGCCTCAGACGCAGGCGGCACGCCCGCTCGATTGCCTCACGCACCCCTGCCCCCTGGTCGCGGAGCTGGTTGGCGAATTCGACGATCAGGATGCCGTTCTTCGCCATGACGCCGACGAGCAGCACGAGGCCGATCTGGCTGTAGACGTTGAGCGTCGAGCCGGTCAGCACCAGGGCGAAGACGGCGCAGGCAAGGCCGAGCGGCACCGTCGTCATGATGATGATCGAGGACAGCACGCTTTCGAACTGGGCGGCGAGAACGAGGAAGATGATGGCAATCGCAAAACCGAAGGTGATCGCCATGGCGTTCGAATTTTCGCCGAGCGTCTTTGCTTCCGCGAGCGGCATCACGCGGGCGCCTTCCGGCAGCAGAGGCTCTGCCAGCTTGATCACCTCCTCGAGCGCCTGACCGAGCGGAACACCATTTTTCAAGCCGGAGGAGAGCGACACGGCGGCCAGCTGCTGTTCGCGGTTGAGTTCCGGCGCAACAGCCCCTTCCTTCAGCGTCGCGATCGTCGACATCGGCACCACGCGCCCGTCGCCGGTGCGCAGGAAGATGTTTTCGAGATCCGTGGGATCATCGACCGGCTGCATGCTGGAGGTGAGCTTCACCGGGATCGCCTCGCCATCGACGAAGACATCGACGATCGAGCGGCCTTCGAGAAGCGCCTGCATGGCGGTGGAGAGGCCGGTGATGTCGATCCCCAGATCGGAGGCCCGCTCGCGGTCGATCGACACTGACAGCTGCACCTGCGTCGGCTCATTGTCGAGACGCGGCGTCTCGAAGGACGGGCTCTGCTCCATGGCCTGCACGAGCTTGATCGCGGCATCCGTCAGACGGGTGTGATCGGCCCCGACGAGCGCCACCTGGAGGCCACTGCCGGCACCGCGGATGCGCAGACTGTTGGTCTGGATCGCAAAACCGCGCAGCGCCGGCACACGGGCAGCCGCTGCATTCACGTCGCTCGCGATGGCATTCTGGCTGCGGCTGCGCTCTTCCCACGGCGCCAGCGTCAGCACCATGAAGCCGCTATTGGTGGAGCCCCCCATGCCGGAGATCGAAAAGACGTTGCGGATCTCACCGGACTGCACGAGCGGCTGCAGATTTTCCTCGATGCGCTTCAACTGGTCCTGCGTGTAGGCCAGGCTGACGCCTTCTGGCGCGCTCAACCGCAAAAGCACCGCGGAGCGATCTTCCTGCGGCGTCAACTCGCTCTTGATCGTGCCGAAGGTGACGAAGGCGGCAAAGGCAAACAGCAGCGAGCCGGCAATCACCACCAGCGGCGCGTTCAGGCAAAAGCGCAGGCTGGAGGCATAGACGTGCGCAAACAGGGCACCGAAGGACGGCAGCAGGCCCTTCGGCTCACTCATCGGCCGCGTCAGCATGCGGGAAGCGAGCATCGGGCAGAGCGTGAGCGCGGTGATCGAGGAGAGCGCCACCGCGAAGGCCAGCACGAAGCCGAATTCGCGGAACAGGCCACCCAGCTGACCCGGCAGGAAGGAGAGCGGAATGAAGACCGCAGCCAGCGTCGCCGTGGTCGCCAGCACCGCGAAGAAGACTTCCTGCGTGCCAAGCACCGCCGCCGCCCGTGGCCCCATGCCTTCCGTGCGCCGCCGCACGATATTTTCCAGCACAACGATGGCATCATCGACGACGAGGCCGGTCGCCAGCACGATGGCGAGAAGCGTCAGGATATTGATCGAAAAACCGACGAGATAGATCGCGGTCAGCGTGCCGATCAGCGCCACTGGCATGGTGAGCGCCGGAATGAGGGTGGCGCGCCAATCGCGCAGGAAGAGATAAAGCACTACAACGACGATAAGCGCCGAGAGGCCGAGTGCCAGTTCCACCTCGTGCAGGGCGCCCCGGATGAAGACGGCGTCATCGCTGGTGACGAAGACGCGTGTGCCTTCCGGCATCGCCTTCTGCAACTCATCCACGACCGCCTTCACGCCCGTGGAGATGTTGAGCGTGTTCGACTGCGCCTGGCGGATGATACCGAGCCCGATGCCCTGGACGCCGTTGGAGCGCAGCGTCGTCGTGCCGTCATCGGCGCCAAGCAGGACGTTCGCCACGTCGCGCAGGCGAATATTGTCCTTCACCAGCACATTGCCGAAATCCTCCGGCGTGGACAAATTTGCCGTCGCCCGCACCACGATATCCTGCGTGCGGCTGGTGAGAGAACCAGCCGGAACGTCCAGCGCTGCCGTTGCCAGCGCGCTGGAGACGTCCGCGATCGTCAGGCCGCGGCTCGCCAGCGCCGCCTGATTGATATCGACCCGGAAGATCTTTTCCTGGTCGCCGTAAGTTTCGACATCCGCCACCCCTTCGACGGCCGCCAGCCGGTCGACGATCTCGTTATCGACCAGCTGCGTCAGGTCGTCCATGGACATGGTCTGCGAGGTCACGGCGACACGCATGATTGGCTGCGAATCGGAATCCGCCTTGACGATGCGCGGGTCGTCGGCATCGTCCGGCAGCTGGCCGGTCACACGGCCGATCGCATCACGCACATCGTTCGCCGCTTCCGCGAGATCGACATTGTCGGAGAATTCCATCGTGACCCGGCTGGAGCCGAACTGCGATTCCGACGAGAGCGCCTTCAGGCCGCTGACGCGGGCAACTGCACCTTCGATGACCTGCGTCAGTTCCTGGTCGATCGTCTGCGGCGAGGCGCCGTCATAGGTGGTGCGCACGGTGATGACCGGCTGGTCCACATCCGGCAGTTCGCGCACCTCCACACCCACGAAGGCGGCAAGGCCGGCAACCACCAGCAGCGTGTTGATGACGGCGGCGAGGATCGGTCGGCGGACGAACAGCGCGGTGAACGTGCTCTTGGCTTTGTCGGTGGAAATCTCGGTGTTCTCGCTCATGTGCGCGCCGCCTCCGCCACCTTCGGCGCAGGCGCCCCCTGGATCCGCACCGGCTGGCCCTGGCGTACCCGTTGCAGGCCCTCGATCACGATCATGTCGTCCGCGTTCAGCGCGGCATCGACGAGGACCCGGTCGGAATTCCGCTGGATGATGCGCACGCGCACCTTCTCGGCCTTTTCGTTCGCCACCTTCCAGACATAGGCGCCTTCCGCGTCCCACTGGACGGCAAGCGGATCGACCGCCGGATAGGGTTCACCGGAAAACCGCATGGTAACGTTGAAGGACATGCCCGCGCGTAACAGGTCCTTGGCATTGTCGATCTTCGCCCGCACACGAATGGTGCGGCTGGCCGAATCGACGCGGTTGTCGATCGATTCGATCTCGCCGTTGCAGGAATCGCCGGGACGGCTGACCGCATGCGCCTCAACCGGCTGGCCGGGCTGCAACTGCGCAACGAACCGCTCCGGCGCCCAGAAGTCCACCAGGATCTTCGAGCGGTCATCCAGCGTCACGACGCTCGTCTGCGTGGTGACATTGTCGCCCACATTGACGGCCACGATGCCGGCGACACCATCGATCGGCGCCACGATATCGCGCCGGCGCAGGTTGAGTTCAGCAGTGGAGAGCGCAAGCTTCGCCGATTCCTCGGCAATCTGCGCGTCCAGCACGTCAAGGCGCGGGACGCTCTGCAGGTTCTTGTAGGACTGCGATTTCTCCTGGGCGCTGCGCAATGCCACCTGCGCCTTGTCGCGCTCGATCAGTTGCTCGTCATTGTCGAGCCGGGCCAGCACGTCGCCCTTCTTGACCCGCTGGCCGGAGGACACGTTGATTTCGGTGATGGTACCGCTGACCTGCGGCATGACAACAACCGTCTGGATCGCCCGGCCGTCGCCGATCGCCGCCAGCCGGTCGTTGACCGTTCCCATATCGGCCGCCTCGACCACCACAAGCGCGCCACGCGGTGCACCGCTGCCGGGGCCCGTTCCCTGACCGGCCCGCGGGCCGTTCCCTTGCCCGGCACCCTGTGCCCCCTGACCCGCACCGCTTTGCGCAGAACGGTTATTGCCGGCACTCTCCCCTGCGCCAGGCTGGATCATCGAAATGAGCGACTGCGGCACCCCGACCCTGACAAGCGTGGATGCCGCATCAGGCCGAACGAACAGCCAGAGACAGAGACCGGCAAACAGCACGGCAAGACTGAGGAGCACTTGCTTCCAGATTCGCATTCACAACTCCGAGGGGAGAACAATTTTCGGGCGAAGTATCATGTCTCTACGGTTGTTCGGCAATGCTTGGATGAGCAACCTTGCCGAATTGTAATCTGAAAACCATCACGCTGGCGTGAAATCATCGTTAGCGGCCTTAATCCTGCCGCTTGATCGGCTGGTTCTGCCGTATTTTGCGCCTCTTGCGGACGCATGCTGGAATAAAACCAGAACATGCTCTATGGCCATGTTCTTCCGGAATCATTAGATTGGCCTGATGACGAACAGTTTCGATGACATTCCGTTCTTCGATGAAGAGCCGGATCACGCCCCGCGCCACAAGCCCGGCCAGTCCCCTGCCCCGCAACCGCCGGCCACCGGCGGCCTTGGCATTGCCGCGCGCGCCATGGCCGCCCGCGACCAGAACCGGGCACCGGACTATCTCTCCGGCCTCAACCCGGAACAGCGCGAAGCGGTGGAAAGCCTTGACGGTCCCGTTCTGGTGCTCGCCGGCGCCGGCACCGGCAAGACACGGGTTCTGACCACCCGCATCGCCCATATCCTCGCCACCGGCCGCGCCTTCCCGAGCCAGATCCTGGCCGTGACCTTCACCAACAAGGCGGCGCGCGAGATGAAGGAGCGCATCGGCGTCCTCGTCGGCGGTGCGGTCGAAGGCATGCCCTGGCTCGGCACCTTCCACTCGATCGGCGTGAAACTGCTGCGCCGGCATGCGGAACTGGCCGGCCTGCGCTCCGATTTCACCATTCTCGACACCGACGACGTCATCCGCCTCGTCAAGCAGCTGATCCAGGCGGAAGGCCTCGACGACAAACGCTGGCCGGCCCGCCAGTTTGCCGGCATGATCGACGGCTGGAAGAACAAGGGCCTGACACCGAAGGACATTCCGGAGGGCGATGCCCGCGCCTTCGGCAATGGCAAAGGCCGCGAGCTCTACGCCGCCTACCAGGCGCGGCTGAAGACGCTGAACGCCTGCGATTTCGGCGACCTTTTGCTGCATCCGATCGATCTTTTCCGCCGCAACCCGGATATCCTGAAGGAATACCACCAGCGCTTCCGTTATATCCTGGTGGACGAGTACCAGGACACCAACACCGCTCAATATATGTGGCTGAGGCTGCTTGCCCAGCGGCCGAAGGATGTCGCCCAGAACGTCTGCTGCGTCGGCGACGACGACCAGTCGATCTATGGCTGGCGCGGCGCGGAAGTCGACAACATCCTGCGCTTCGAAAAGGATTTTCCGGGCGCCAAGGTCATCCGGCTGGAGCGCAACTACCGCTCCACCGAACACATCCTCGGCGCCGCCGGCCATCTGATCGCCCATAACGAAGGACGGCTCGGCAAGACGCTGTTCACCGAACGCTCCGAACCGGACGACGAAAAGGTGGTGGTGCACGCCGCCTGGGACTCGGAAGAAGAGGCGCGCGCCGTCGGTGAAACGATCGAGCAGCTGCAGCGCGGCGATGCCTCCGGCAAGAAGCACAATCTGAACGACATGGCGATCCTGGTGCGTGCTTCCTTCCAGATGCGCGAATTCGAAGACCGGTTCGTCACGCTTGGCCTGAATTACCGCGTCATCGGCGGCCCGCGCTTCTACGAGCGACTCGAAATCCGCGATGCGATGGCCTATTTCCGCATGGTCTGCCAGCCGGCGGACGATCTTGCCTTCGAGCGGATCGTCAACACGCCGAAGCGTGGCCTGGGCGACACGACGGTGCGCGCGCTGCATGATTACGCCCGCGCCCGCGACATTCCGATGCTGGCGGCTGCCAGCGACATGATCGAGACCGACGAACTGAAACCGAAAGCGCGCAAGGCGCTGTTCGACGTGATTCAAAGTTTCAAGCGCTGGTCGGAACTGCTTGAAACAACGCCCCATACGGAGCTGGCCGAGCAGATCCTCGACGAGTCGGGTTACACCGACATGTGGAAGAACGACAAGTCGGCGGAAGCACCGGGAAGGCTCGAAAACCTGAAGGAACTCATCCGCTCGATGGAGGCCTTCGAGAGCCTGCGCGGCTTCCTCGAACACGTCTCGCTGGTCATGGATGCCGAGCAGAACGAGGAGATGGATGCCGTCTCAATCATGACGCTGCATTCGGCCAAGGGGCTGGAGTTCGATACCGTCTTCCTGCCCGGCTGGGAGGAAGGCCTGTTTCCGCACCAGCGGGCGCTCGACGAAGGTGGCCGCTCCGGGCTGGAGGAAGAACGCCGCCTCGCCTATGTCGGCCTCACACGCGCCAAACGCCGCTGCCATATCTGGTTCGTCTCCAACCGGCGCATCCACGGCCTCTGGCAATCCACCATGCCCTCGCGCTTCCTCGACGAACTGCCGCCGGCCCATGTCGATGTGGCAGAAGCCGACAGCGGATATGGCGGCTATGGCCGCGGCGGTTACGGCCAATCGCGCTTCGACAAGGCCGATCCCTTTGCCAATTCCTATTCGACGCCCGGCTGGAAACGCGCCCAGGCCAACAAAAGCGATGCGACGCGCGACAACTGGGGCAGCCGCTCCGGCCACGCGGTGGAGCGCATCGGCTACGGCGAAAGCGGACCGCGCACGAAGACGATCGAGGGAGAACTCATCGCCAAGTCCGTCGCCGACCAGCCGTCGAAGTTCGCGGTCGGCGACCGCGTGTTCCACATCAAGTTCGGCAATGGCAATGTGGTGACCGTGGAAGGCAACAAGCTGACCATCGATTTCGACCGCGCGGGGCAAAAACGCGTGCTGGACGGGTTTGTGGAGAAAGTCGGATGACCCTCACCGCCTCCGATCTCGCCGACCTCACCTCCTGGCGCCGCCATCTCCACACGATGCCGGAGGTCTCCGGCGAGGAGCATCAGACGGCGGCGGAGGTCGTGCGTTTCCTGGAGACGACAGAGCCGGATATGATCGTCACCGGCCTTGGCGGCACCGGGGTTGCGGCGGTGTTCAGCGGCCACGCGCCGGGTCCGACCGTCATGTTCCGCGCCGAACTCGATGGGCTGCCCATCGCCGAAATCTCCGACCTGCCCTATCGGTCGCGGATCGCGGGCAAGGGGCATATGTGCGGCCATGACGGGCATATGGCAACGCTCGGCGCCCTCGCCCTCGCCTTCCAGCGCAAACGTCCGGCACGCGGCCGCGTGGTGCTGCTGTTCCAGCCGGCGGAGGAAAACGGCGCGGGCGCGGCGGCCGTGCTCGCGGATGCCAAGTTCAAGCCGCTGACGCCGGATTTTTCCTTTGCGTGGCACAACATGCCGGGCATTGCGCTCGGCAGAAGCTGGATCAAGGACGGACCGGCGAACTGTGCCTCCTCCGGCTTGATGATCCGTCTGACCGGCAAGACGGCGCATGCCTCGATGCCGGAGACCGGGATTTCGCCCGGCCCCGCGATTGCCGCCCTCATTCCAGCCTTTGCCACACTGGCAAAGGGTACACTCGACGACGGCGACCTGACGCTCGCGACCGTCACCCATGTCACGATCGGCGAAGCGGCCTTCGGGATTGCACCGGGCGACGGCGAGATCTGGGTGACCTTGCGCACCGTGTCCGACGATCAGATGGCGGCACTCAAGGAGAAGGCCGAGGGCTTGGCGCGCGAGGCGGCGGAGGCGCATGGCCTCGGCGTCACGTTCCGTTATCACGATGAGTTCGGCCATTGCCGCAATGATGCGGAGGCCGCCGCCATGATCCGCCGGGCGATCGCGGCGGAAGAATTGCCGTTCGAGGACGGCAAGGCGTTTCGCGCCTCGGAGGATTTCGGCCGATTCGGCACGGTCTCGAAATCCGCGATGTTCTTTTTAGGCTCCGGCGAAAACCACCCGGCCCTGCACAATCCCGATTATGACTTCCCGGATGCGCTGATTGAGATCGGTTCGCGCATCTTCCTGCGGATCGCCGAGGACCTGCTCGGCTGAGGCAGCACCTCAGCCGTCGTTCTTCAGATAATCCATCAGCGTACGGCGGTTGTCGCCGTCCGACGAAACCGGCGTTGCCGCGACGTTGGACGACGTGCTGGCGCGCGGGTTGATCTTGCGCAGCGCCGCCATCGGGATCGATCCGTCATGCCGCGGCACGATGATCATGTGGGTGACTTCACCGCGCTGATAGGCCTTCAGGAACTTGTCGTACTGGGCAAACGCGACGCAGCCGTGCGAATCGCCGGGCGCGCTGCGCAGCAGGTAGGTATGCGCCAGAAGCCCTGTGCGGCCGAGGGGCGCAATGCCATCGGTCGGCGTCAGGCGGATGGCGGCAACCCCGTGAAACGGCTTTTCGCGCATCGACAGCTTATAGGTGCCGGGCGGTGTCGGTCCGCGCATCTTCACATGGGTGAATTTCGGGTTGTCGCGCATCGGGCCGATGCCGGAATGGGCTTCCAGGACGGCACCGCTCGGCATGTAGACCTTGCCCGCCGTGATGTCGTAGACGGCGATCTTGGTGCCCTGATCCGGCCACGGAACGGAGCGTGCCGTGCTCTTCATCGGGTTTTCCGGCTTGGCGAAGGCGAGCGCCTTCGGCGCCTCTTCCTCGTCTTCGTCCGCTGCGACGACCGGCGCACGGGCTGCCGGTTTTGCGGCAGACGGGGCGATTGCCATGGCCAGTGCGTTTGCCGGCGGACGTCCGACCGGAAGCGGCCCGGCCATGGGCAGGCTGTTGTCTTCGATGGGTCCGGTTGCTTCGGCCACGGCCAGTTCCGCCGGGCTCTGCAGGTCGGCAACCTCCACCTGGCCATCATCGGCATTGCCGGGCGGATTGGCGTCCCAGGCGGTCTCGCTCGGCGGCGCCACCAGAACCGTATCCTGCAGGGCGGCGGCCAGCACGCCCTTCACTTCGGAATCCGCCGGCCGCTTTTCGGCGAGTGCCGCAAATTGCTTTTCCGCCTGCTCACGGGCGAAGGCGAGCGACAGCGTATCCTTGACGGTGCTTTCCGACGGGCGCTGGGCTTCGAGATGCGCGAGATGTGCCCCCTCCAGGCGCGCGCCCTTCGGCGCGGCCAGTGTCGAGAGGCGGGAGAACTTGGCGATCTTCAGCGCCCGCTGTTCAGCGGACATCGGTGCCAGGATCGGCTTCAGATCGAGCGATGCACGCAGGTCGTAGGAAAATCCGTGCGGCTTGACCGAGGCGACACTCTGCACGGTGGCAAGGGCGCCGATCATCCAGCCACCAACGGCAAGGGTCAACCCGAGCGCAGCGGTCGCCTTGAGGAGCCCGGACTGCAACGGGGGTTTCGATCGGGAAACGGATGGGCGGCGGGATGGAGATGCGGCCTGCGCCGCTGCAAAAGCCAATGCCATGATACGCGTTACCCTTTACCCGTCATACAAACACCCGGCACGAACGGACCGGAACTCTGCTGTCGGCACCACTTCACCGCCCGCTGAACAGAGCGAGCTTCGTGTGCTGACAAGCTGAAACAATGACGGATTATGGTAACCAATGTGTTTACAAGCGCCCCTGTGTGTCCCTTTCACGCGATATATGTTCGATGGGGCTAAACTTTAATGTGAATGCGGCAAAGCCGCGGCAGGATGTCGAAAATGCCGCAGCTTCGCTTCACTTTTGTCAATTTGAGGGCTTTTTCAGCCATCCGCCCGGCGCGGCACGCTGCGTTCGAAGAAGAACCAGGGCCTCAGACGCACGCCGATGACGTTGCCGGCAAAGGCCGCGACCGCCCAGAGATAACCGTGCAGGCTCCCCGAGGCGATGCCGGAGAAATAGGCGCCGATGTTGCAGCCATAGGCAATACGGGCGCCATAACCAAGGAGCAGGCCGCCCGCGACCGCCGCCAGCACCGAGCGTAGCGGAATGTCGAAGGAGGGTGCGAACCGCCCCGCCAGCGCCGCCGCCAGCATGGCCCCGGCAATGATGCCGAAATCCATGACGGAGGTGATGTCGGCGAACACGCTGGCCGCCAGCGCCTTGGCATTGCCCAGCGTCTGCCAGTAGGCCCACTGCGTCGGGTCGATGCCGATGAGTTGCGCGCCCTTCGCCCCCCAGAGCGCGAAGGCCGAAGTGATACCCCAGGGGCGGCCGGCAATGGCGAGCGTCAGAAAGTTGAGGGTGACGAGCGCAATGGCACCCGCCACCAGCGGCCAGGGGCCACGCAGGTAGCGCTGCAGGCCCTGACGGGGTGATGGCGCCTCCTGCTCAAGGCTGCCATGCCGGCGGCGTTCGACATAGATGGTCAGCGCGGCGATAGCGGCGAAGATGAGGAGCGAGACCGCAATGCCGCCGAGCGCACCGAACGGCTGGTAGAGCGAGACGGGCTTGAGCGATGGCAGGCTTGCCCACCAGTCGAAGTGGATCGTGCCGAAGAGCGACCCGACGATGAAAAAGAACAGCGTCACCAGCATGCGCGCATTGCCGCCGCCGGCGGTAAACAGCGTGCCAGACGCGCAACCGCCACCAAGCTGCATGCCGATGCCGAACATGAAGGCGCCGGCAATCACGCCAATACCGGCCGGAGAGATATTGCCGCGCACCTCATGGCCGAACAGCGTTCCACTGGAGAGCGCGGGGAAAAACAGGATGACCGCGAGCGCGAGCAGCAGCATCTGGACGCGCAGGCCGCGCCCCCTGCCCTCGGCGATGAACACCCGCCAGGCGGAGGTGAAACCGAAGGCGGCGTGATAAAGCGCAATCCCGAGACCGCCGCCGATGAGGAAGAGCGCGCCTTGCGCGGTTCCATACGCAGCGCCAAGCCAAAGTGTGCCGACGACCAGCACCACCAGCGCGACCAGGCCGGGCGCACCGAGTGGCGGAAGGTTCGACGCCCGCCCGGCGGGCGAAGTCTGTGCAAAAGCCATGATGAAATCTCCTGAAAGGACTGAGCCGAAGATAGGTCGCCATGCCCTCCACTTCGAAGCATGCCTTACCAATGTTACCGGCGATTGCCGGAATAGTTTGCCTGATGCGAGGAGGATGACGCGCAGCGGCAACGGCGGCTTGATTGCGCGCGTCCTGCTTGGCATGGTGCTCAAGTGGAGAATTGGAGACAACCATGAAGGCCCTGCTGATCATCGATGTCCAGAACGGTTTTTGCCCGGGCGGCAACCTGCCGGTGCCGGAGGGGGACACGATCGTGACGATCATCAACCGGCTGATCGAGGACGGCGCCTATGACCTGATCACCGCCTCGCAGGACTGGCACCCGGCCAATCACGGCAGCTTCGCCTCGCAGCATGCCGGCGCCAAACCCTTCGACATGGGCACGCTCTCCGGCCAGCCGCAGGTGATGTGGCCGGATCATTGTGTGCAGGGCACGCCGGACGCAGACTTCCACGCCGATCTCAACACGAACGCCTTCGACTATATCCAGCAGAAGGGCGAGAACCCCGCCGTCGACAGCTATTCCGCTTTCCGCGACAACGACCAGGCGGCCATCACCGGTCTTGCCGGTTATCTGCGCGCCCAGCAGGTGACGGAACTGGATGTCTGCGGCCTTGCCACCGATTACTGCGTCAAGTTTTCGGCGCTGGATGCCCGCGCCATGCTGCCGGACGTAAAAGTCCGATTCATCGAGGATGCCAGCCGCGGCATTGCGGCCGACGGCGTGAAGGCGGCGATCGCCGAGATGCGTCAGGCAGGCGTTGCGATTGTCCATAGCGACGAGATTCTGGCGGACTGACAGAGCCCGTTTCAATTTCCCTCATCGTTCCATCAGCTTTGCTGACTTGTGGTCGCATCTCTGCGGCGTTACGAGCCGGGTTCACCGAACAAGGACAGCCCATGCTGGACACCATATCCTGGAAGGGCGCCCGCAAGGGGCTCGTGATCGGCCTTTCGACCAGCCCGTTCGGCCTCCTGTTCGGGGCCGTGGCTGTGGATGGAGGCGTGACACCCCTTCATGCCACCCTGATGAGCGGCATCATCTTTGCCGGCGCCAGCCAATTGGTCGGCGTGCAGATGTTCGGCAGCCATGTGCCCGCCTGGCTGATCATCCTGTCGGTCTTTGCCGTCAACTTCCGCCACATCCTCTATTCGGCAGCCCTTGCCCCGCATATCCGGCATTTCTCGCCGATCACCCGCTATGTCAGCCTGTTTTTCCTCACCGATCCGCAGTTTGCCGAATCCGCACGCCGGGTGGACCAGCAGGGAGAACTGGAGCCGCGCTTCTACCTCGGCATGGCGCTCACCATCTATGTCATCTGGGTCGCCGCGTCGGCGCTGGGCGCGGCTTTCGGCAGCCTGATCGGCGATCCGACGGCGCTTGGCATGGATGTGCTGCTGCCGGTCTATTTCCTCGGCCTGGTGCTCGGTTTCCGCAAACGGCCGCTCTTCCTGCTGGTCGTGCCGGTCAGTGCCGCCGCCTCGATCCTCGCCGCCCACACCGTCGGCTCGCCCTGGCATGTCAGCATCGGCGCGCTGGCGGGCGTGCTGGCGGCGATCCTCTTCCACCGCGACACGCCGACCAATGCGGTAAGGAGCGAGGATCAGCCATGATGGATCTGCACACCACGCTCATCATCTTTGCCGCGGGGCTTGCGACCTACGTCACCCGTATTGCCGGTTACGTGCTCGTCACCCGCATGTCGCGCATTCCGCCGCGGATGGAAACGGCGCTCAACGCCGTGCCGGCGGCCGTCCTGACCACGCTCGTCGCACCCGCCTTCTTCGATGGCGGCTGGGACGTCAAGGTCGCGATGATCGTTGCCCTTCTGGTCGGGCTCAAGCATCCCGGCCTGCTGTTGATCGCAGCCGGTTGGGGCGCAGCCCTGCTGCTGCGCCACCTGCCTTTCGCCTGAAACCGCCTCAGAGCGGCTGCGTCGCCCGCTCCAGCCAGCCTTGTACATCGGGTTCGGAGATCAGCGGCGAGAGCTTCTTGAAGACCGTCGCATGATAGGCATCGACCCAGGCCAGTTCCTCGGCGGTCAGAAGATCCTTCACGATCAGCCGGCGGTCGAGCGGGCACCAGGTCAGCGTCTCGAAGCCCATCATCGGCAGGTCACCGCCCTCGATCATCGCAAGCTCGGTCACGTAGACGAGGTTCTCGATGCGGATGCCGAAGGAGCCGGGGCGATAATAGCCGGGTTCGTTGGAGAGGATCATGCCGGGCAGGAATTCCTGCGTCGATAGGCGCGCGATCCGCTGCGGCCCCTCATGAACCGAGAGGTAGGAGCCGACGCCGTGGCCCGTGCCATGGGCGAAATCCGCGCCCGCCTTCCAGAGCGCAATGCGCGCCAGCGGATCGAGGTCGCAGCCGCGCGTGCCCTTCGGGAAGCGGGCGACGGAGATCGCGATCATGCCCTTCAGCACCAGCGTGAAGAAACGCTTCTGCTCCTCCGGGACGCTGCCGATGGCAACCGTGCGGGTGATGTCCGTCGTTCCGTTGACGTATTGCGCGCCGGAATCGATCAGGAACAGTTCGCCCGGCAACAGCATGCGATCGGTCTCGGTCGTCACCCGGTAATGCATGATGGCGCCATGCTCTCCGGCACCGGAAATCGTGTCGAAGGAAATGTCCTTCAGCGGGTTCTGCAGGCTCTCGCCAACCCGCGCGCGGCAGGCCTCCAGGGCCTTGACGGCGGAAATCTCGCTGACAGTCCCGGGCTGCTGGCCATCCAGCCAGGAGAGGAAGCGCACCATGGCCACGCCATCCTGCACATGCGCGTCCGCCGAACCACGAAGCTCGACGGCGTTCTTCACCGCCCGCGGCAGACGCGCCGGGTCCATCGCCTCGACGACCACGCCGCCGACCGATTCGATCGCCTTCGACAGCGCAATCGAGGTGGTGTCGGCATCCACAAGAACCTTGGCCCCGCCCTCCGCGAGTGTTGCAAGCCGCGTCGTCAGCTCGGCGGGCGCAAAGCGTGTGCAGAGCGCATCGAGGTGATGCTGCGCCTCGCCGGTGACCTTGCCCGCCTCGATGAAGAGTTCCGCCCTGCCGGCGGCGGTGATGATGGCGCGCGCCAAGGGATGCGGCGTGTGCGGCACGTCGGAACCGCGGATGTTGAAGATCCAGGCAACCGAGGACGGATCGGAGATCAGCACGCCGGCGGCCCCTTTGGTCGCAACGCCTTCGGCGATCTCCCTGATCTTCTCCGCAGCTGGCTTGCCCGCATGGCTCTCCTGCTGCACGACGACGGCGCCCATCGGCGGTGCCGGACGGTCGCTCCACAGGAGATCCACCGGATTGGCATCGATGAAGACCAGCGAACCGCCCTTTGCGGTCAGCGCCGCCGCAAGACGTGCCACCTCGGCGCCGCTGTGAAGCCACGGATCGATGCCGAGACGGAAGCCGGTCGGCGCATGGGCGGCCAGCCATTTGTGCGGCGGCTCGCCCACGAGATCCCCGGGCGTGAAGGTCGCCGCATCCACCTGCTGCGCAACCTGCGTCGTATAACGACCATCGACAAACACGATCGCCTGCCCGCGTGTGATCAGCGCCACGCCGGCCGAACCGGTAAAGCCCGTCAGCCAGGATAGCCGCTCGGCTGAGGCCGGCACGTATTCGCCCTGGAATTCATCCGCCCGCGGCACGAGGAAACCGTCAATGCCAAGATCATCGAAGCGGGAGCGAAGCCCCTCCACGCGGGCAGGGCCGAAGGCGGGAGACGAGGTGGTATCAAAGGACTGGAACATGGATCTGCTTTCAAACGCGATTCCGGGAAGCGCGCGGATGTTAGCGAAAATCCGCGCCGAGGCCAGCACCTTGCGGCGAAGCCCGCGTTTTGTGCAACTGCACAGGCACGGCGGGATAAAACGCGCCAACCCATGCAATCAGCGCATAACACCATTGAAGCGAGCCCACTGACTAAGCAGAGAAGCGAGGGTTATATTCCAAGCATCGGCAAGCAAGCACGCTTCGCCCCACGATCAAGGACCACGGACATGGCAAACTCGTTCTTCCGCAATGCATTCGATCGCGTTGTCGCCGCACGCGAGCGCCAGGCAAACCGTTACGTCAACGGCGCGCTGATGTATCTCGACGACGACAGCCTCAAGGCTCTCGGCACCTCCCGCGAAGAACTGAATCGCAAGGGTGCAACCCGCTACGTGTTCTGATTGGACGGGTCGAAGGCTCTCCTCCTCCCAAGCCGACGACCCCGATAGAACACGGCATAACCCGCTCGAGCGTCTCCTCCTCCAAAGCTCGCGGGATCGGATCTGCCCTCTCCCGGCACGATCCAGGGGCGACATCTTCGGGTGTCGCCCTTTTTTGTTTCTTATCGGCCTGCAGAACAAGGGTATGCAGAAAGCGCAATGCTGCAATGCATCAATCAGCCGCCGTGCCGCAGATGGATGGTCACCCAGCCATTGCGCCAGATGGTGCGCACATGCGCAAGCCCGGCGCCATTATAGGCGGCGATCACCTTCCAGCGCTGCGCGGCCAGAATGCCGGACAGGATCACATCGCCGCCGGGTGACAGATGCGTGGCAAGCTGCGGCGCCATCTTGATCAGCGGCCGCGCCAGGATATTGGCGATGATGAGATCGAAAGGGCCATGCTTGCGGAAGGCGGACGAATGGAACCCCGGCGCAGTCTCCAGCGCCATGCCGCCGACGATCCCGTTCAGCTTCGCATTGTCCGCAGCCACACGAACCGCCACCGGATCGATATCGGTTGCCAGCACCGGGATCTTCTTCAGTTTCGCAACGGCAATCGCCAGGACACCGCTGCCGGTGCCAAGATCGAGCGCGTTGCGCGGCGGATGCGCGCGCACGACGCTTTCGATCATCTCGAGGCAGCCCGCGGTGGTTCCATGATGTCCAGTGCCGAATGCCTGGCCTGCATCGATCTCGATGGCGAGATCCCCCATGCGCACCTTGTCGCGATCGTGGGACCCGTGGACCAGGAAGCGCCCCGCCCGGACCGGCTTCAAGCCTTCCAGCGACTTGGCGATCCAGTCGATCTCCGGCAGAACCTCGCGCTCGATCGGAAGATCCGGATAGGCCTCGGCGATCGTCTCTTCGAAACGCGGACGAACCTCGTCCTCATCGTCGAACAGCATGTAGACGGAGGCTTCCCAGCGATCGGCCTTTTCGTCCACCTCGGTGGTGCCGATCGCATAGTCCTCCTCGCCAAAGGTGAAGGACAACCTGTCCAGGATATCTTCGGCCTGCCGTTCGGTCACGGTGACGTAGAGGCGCAGTTCGCTCAAGGTTCTGTTCTTTCCGGCTGATGACTGTGCCGCTGCAATGCCACAGAAGAGGCCCCGCCTTCAACCGGCTTGATGGTGAAGCGCGGCGCTCAACCCTTGATCAGGTTCTGAAGTTTCTTTTCGGCCGTTTCCGTCGCCTCGCCATAGGCAATCGTGCCGACAAACCGCCCACTCTTGTCGAGCAGGAAAACCGAGGCCGTGTGATCCATCGTGTAATCGCCGTTGGGGTTCTTGTCGTCCACCGGCACCTTGCGGGCATAGACACGGAAGCCCTTGACCATCTCGGCCACCTTGTCGGCAGGCCCCGAAATGCCGATGACGCGATCGGTGACGTTGGAGACGTACCGCCCCAGGATCTCCGGTGAATCCCGCTCCGGATCGACCGTGACGAAATAGGCGTTCAGCTTGGTGCCGTCGGGATCGACCTTGTGCAGCCAGCCGTTCATTTCGAAGAGCGTTGTCGGGCAGACTTCCGGGCAATGGGTGAAACCGAAAAAGACCGCCGTCGGCTTCTGCTGGAAAGCGGCCTCGGTGATCGGCTTGCCATCCTGCGCCACGAGCTGGAACGGCACCCCGAATGGCCCTTCGGCGATCTGGTCCTTGCTGCGGGTCACCTCCAGCGTCAGCCAGCCGAGAACGCCCGCCATGACGACGACGGCTGCCCACAGAATGATCCGGACGGTCTTCATGAAAACGACGGCTCCCACTGCGCTTCAATTCGCGCCCATGGATACGCCGCCCCGTCTCCGGCTGCAATCGCAGATCCCAGATTGTCACGCAGACGTGCGGTTTTGCCCCACCCTGCCCGTTTCAACGATTAAGGCCTACATGCACCAGGCGGCGAGACTGTCGGACATCGCCAGGAAAATATCGGCTCCATGCAGCATCCAGCCATAGGTTGCCACGCCGAACAACCCCGCCATCAAAACGACGGCGGCGCACCAGACAGGCAACATTCGAGGTTCAACAGGTAACCGCATAGCAACAGTCTACTGCGAGAATGGGGAAAATTCTAGCGTTTCCCCGTTAAATACATGGGATACAATGTATTACAGGATTAGCGAATGTTTAACACCTGTCTGAGACATTTCGCTGACGTGATGCAATGCGCCGCTGGCATGATGCCGCGGCTTTGAAGGTCGATCCCATCGGCCCATGACATGTCACCATTTGCAGCACTTCAACGGAACCGACGAAGACAATGGCGAGCAACAACGGCAGAAAATCGATGTCGATCGGCCAGCGGCTGATGACCCTCGGGGTCACAGCCTTTGCAGGCGTTGGCGTGATCGTCGGGCTCGGCTGGTATCAGCAGACAAAGATCAATGCGGCGCTGCAGCAGGTGAGTGACATCTCAAGCTTGGTGGAAACCATCAACGCCTTGAAAGCAGCCAACCTCGAATTGACGCTGACGGCCATGGACACGCTCGTCGACAAGGACGAACGCGCAGTTCAACCCGAGCGGCTGAAGTCCTTTCAGGAGGGCAGCTCTTACATAAAGAAGGAGCTGGCCTCGGCCACCACGCTTGCCACCATCGTCGGACGGCCGGATTTGGCCGAAGGTCTGCCACAGGCTATCGAGACTGCCAACAAACTGATGCTGACCGACCTCAAGGGCCTTGTCGAAGCCGGCGCATCCGACGACAAGTTCGACGCGATCGACGACGCAATCGACAGCAACAGCGAGAAGATCAGTGATCGGCTGGCTCAGCTGGCCGAACTGGCAACGGCCCGCAACGAGGCGACGATCCAGGCGACGAAAGACAAGTTGGACCAGTCCCTGTCGATGCAGCTGATTGCCGGCGCTGCGGCCCTGCTCCTGGTCGGCCTTCTGCAATATGTGCAGGGATCAGCCATCCGCCACAGCATCAGCGGTATCAAGCACAGCCTCAGACGCATTGCCGATGGTGACTGTGACGCGGCCGTGCCAGGCACCGAAGGCAGCGATGAAATTGCCGATATGGCGCGTGCAACCGAATCTCTGCGTGTCTCAAGCCTGGACAAGATCCGCCTGGAGCAGCAATCGGCGAGCGAGCGCCGGCGTTACGATGACGAGGAGCGGCGGCGCCTCGACGTGGAGCGCACCGCCTCCGAGAAAATCCGCAAGGCGACCGAGGAACTGGCCCAGGCGCTGACACGTCTTTCCGATGGCGACCTCAACGTGGTGCTGGACACCCCCTTCCCTACCGAACTCGAGCCGGTTCGCATCGATTTCAACCGCCTGACCTCCAAGCTCCAGCTGACCATCCGCGAAATCAACGGCAGCGCCGGCTCCATTCATGCCAACGCGCAGCAGATGCGCTCCGCCGCCGACGATCTCGCCAAGCGGACCGAACAGCAGGCCGCCTCGCTGGAGGAAACCTCCGCGGCGCTCGAACAGATCACGCGGACCGTGCGCACTGCGACCGAACGGGCGGAAGCGGCACGTCACCGCGTGAGCAATGCCAAGGATTTCGCCGAATCCTCCTCCGCCGTTGTCGGCGACGCCATGTCGGCGATGCAGCGGATCGAGGATGCGACGGGTGAGATCGGCAAGATCATCAACGTCATCGACGAGATCGCCTTCCAGACCAATCTTCTGGCACTGAACGCCGGTGTCGAGGCCGCCCGTGCCGGCGAGGCTGGCAAGGGCTTTGCCGTCGTGGCGCAGGAAGTGCGCGAGCTTGCCGGCCGCGCGGCCGGTGCCGCAAAGGACATCAAGGCGCTCGTCACCCGCTCCAGCGCCGAGGTTCAGACCGGCGTCGATCTCGTCAAGGCGACCGGTGAGGCACTCCACCGCATCGGCGATGACGTGCTGAAGATCAATGACGACGTCAGCATGATCGCAACCTCCGCCCGAGAGCAGTCGACCGGCCTCTCGGAAATCAACACCGCCATCGGCCAGATGGATCAGACGACGCAACAGAATGCGGCCATGGTGGAAGAAACCAATGCCGCAAGCCACGCACTGGCGGGCGATGCGGATAATCTGAGCCGTCTGATGAGTCAGTTCCGGGTCGAGGCCGCGAGGCCTCGCGCCGTAGAAGCGGCGGCGCCTGCCGCCCCGTCCCGCCCCTCTCCCGCCCGCAACCTGATGAACAGGGTTGCGAGCGCCATCACCAGCAGCACCCCCGCCGCAAGGGCACTTGCGACGGCAACCAATGAGAAATGGGAAGAGTTCTAACCATGAGCAATGCAATCAAGCAGTCCGGCGCCTATCTCGAAATCGTCTCCTTCCATCTCGGTGATCAGGAATTCTGCATCGACATCATGGCCATCCGCGAAATCCGCGGCTGGGCCCCGGTGACCCCGATGCCGCACACACCGCCTTACGTGCTGGGTCTCATCAACCTGCGCGGCGCGGTGATCCCGGTCATCGACATGGCCTGCCGCCTCGGAATGAAGATGACCGAACCGTCCGAACGCGCGGCGATCATCGTCACCGACATCGCCGGCAAGCTGGTCGGCCTGCTCGTCGAGCAGGTGTCGGACATGATGACGATCAAGTCGGAAGACCTGCAGCCGGCACCGGAAATCATTCCGGAAGCCCAGCGCGCCTTCTGCCGTGGCATCGTGGCGCTGGAAAAGACGATGGTCTGCTTCCTGAACCTCGACACGGTCATCGCCGACGAGCTCGCCCAGGCCGCCTGATCGGCCGAAACATTGCTGCTGGATGCTCCGGCCCCGGTCATTGCGACCGGGGTTTTGGGCGTTTGTCGGCCTAGTTCGGCTGGCCGTTCTTCCAGGTCACGGCCTGGTTGAAGAGCGGCACCGTGGAAATCGCCATCTTCGCCGATCCATCGGCGATCTGGCGCGAATGGACCAGATAGATCAGCGTGTTGTTGGCCTTGTCATAGATCCGGTTGACGACGAGCTTCTTCCAGATCAGCGACATGCCCTGCTTGAAGACCTCTTCGCCTTCCTTGGAGAGATCGATGTCGCCGATCTCGATCGGGCCGGTCTGACGGCAGGCGATCGAGTTGTTCGAGGGGTCCTCGAACCAGTTGCCGTTCTTGAGGCGATCCAGCATGCCGCGATCGAAATAGGTCACGTGGCAGGTGACGCCCTTGACCTTGGGATCGGTCAGCGCATCCACGATGATGTCGTTGCCCATCCAGTCGACGCCGACCTTGCCGACCACTTCGGCCCGGGCGGAGACGGGAAGGCTTGCACCGACAAGCGAGGCGGCAAGGGCAAGGCAGGCAAAGGCACGCATGGGATACTCCATCAACAGATCGTGATCCGGAGATAAGATCGGCGGACGCGTTTACAATACGCACGCATCCGGAACTTCCGGCGTCAGCGCTTGCGAAGCGTGCAGGGGGTATAACCGCCGGCAAACAGCCGCCCCTCCGTCATGCCGATCCGGCCGGCAATCTCGCGGGGATGGATCGCGCCGACAGCCCTTGCGATCGCCAGTGTCGCCTCCGCGCAGATCAGCGCATCCTCTCCCGCCCGGTGATGGGCAAAGGTCAGCCCCAGATGCGCCGCCAGCACGTTCAGCCGGTGCGAAGAGAGCTGCGGCCAGACGGATTTGGCCATCTTGACGCTGCAGAGGTAAGAGAGCGCCGGATAGGACTGGCGGTAAAGATCGAGCGAGGCCCGCCAGACGCTGAAATCGAAGGCGGCATTGTGGGCAATCATCGTCGCATCCGCGAAATCGTCAATGAACTCGTCCATCACCTCGGGAAACTCGCCCGCATCCTCCACCTGTTCGGGGCGAATGCCGTGGACGGCGATGTTGAAAGAGGAGAACCGCATGTCCTTTGGCCGGATCAGCCGCTCCTCCACCCGGACCACCTTCCCGTCCTCGATCCAGGCAAGGCCGACCGAACAGGCGCTGCCGCGTTGCTCGTTGGCGGTCTCGAAATCGATGGCGATGGTCTTCAAGGTTTTTGTCCGTCAAGAATGGCTGGGGTTGGCGATCGGCGGAGGGGTCAGGCCTTCACCTCGATCCCGGCTTCCATCGCCGCGGCGATAAAGGCAAGCCGCGCCGCTTCCGGAGACTTCTTGCCCTTCAGCACCGCCTCGAACACCACGAGCGCCTTGTCGAGCTCCGGACCGTCCTCCAGCGGCCAGTCCTCGATCAGCACCCAGGACGCCTCCTGCACCGTCTCGATCGTCCGGAACTGGCCGGGGCCTTCGAGTGCCAGCGTGACGCCCTTGTTCCAGTCCTTGCTCACGCGTCGTCTCCCTTACCTGGTTCGGTTTTGCGTGTCTTAGCGGCAATCGAGGCAGTATGCGAGAGGCAAGATGGGAGATCCCGCGGACAAACAGTCCTTGACGGGATGCCGGTTTTGCGGCCTTCTGCGCACCATGATCAGAACGGAAACCCATATGCATCTCGTGATGACCATTCGCCCTGCAGGGCGCGTGGACGATCGGCATGCGGGTTCTGACACCCTGATCTGATCATTCCCCGCACGCCCTGCCGACCTGGCAGGGTTTCGGTTTCATCCGCTCTGCCTCGGCCATCCCGAAGGACAGACGCCATGACGACCATAATCCCCATCAATCGAGACGCCCGATGGCCGGACGGCCTCAGCATCCGCGCCCGCACGCCCGCCGATGCGGTCGGCATCGCCGCCCTGCACAATCTGCCCGGCTTCCGCTTCGGCACGCTGCGCACGCCCTATCACAGCGCAGACGAGATCCGCAAAGGCATCGAGAACCAGCCGGCCACGGTGACGGCCCTGGTCGCGGTCCTTGAGGATCAGGTGGTCGGCGATATCGGGCTGACGCGCCATGCCGGACGCCGGGCGCACAGCGGCAGTTTCGGCATGGGCGTGCACGACGCCTTTCGCGGCCGCGGCATCGGCGCAGCACTGCTCGGCGAAGTCGTCGCGATGGCCGACAACTGGTACAATCTCAAACGGCTGGAGATGACCGTCTATGCCGACAATGACGCAGCCCTCGCCCTCTACCGCAAATTCGGCTTCGAGGTGGAGGGCACGCTGCGCCACTTCGCCTTCCGCGACGGCGCTTTCGTGGATGCGCTGACGATGGCGCGGCTGAGGGCGTGAGGCGCGCTATCGAAAAGCCCCTCACCCTGGCCCTCTCCCCGCAAGCGGGGCGAGGGTAAGCCGATGGCGCGCCCTAAAAGTCCCCTCATCCGGCCCTTCGGGCCACCTTCTCCCCAGGGGGAGAAGAGGGTTGCGCGGCACGTTTGGCCAATCCCACAAGACGGTACAGTTGCGGAAAGCGCGCTTGGGCGGAAGCGGGTGCCAAACCCCTTCCTTCTCCCGCTGCCAATAAGAGGAGCCTGAGACGCTGCGGAGACCCCCTTCTCCCCACGGGGAGAAGGGGCACGAAGGGCGGATGAGGGAAACCCTACTGCCTACTGCCTACGTCTCACCCGCCGATCAGCGCCAGCCACTCGTCCTCGTCCAGCGTCTGGATGCCCAGCTCGCGCGCCTTGTCGAGCTTCGAACCGGCGCCGGGACCGGCGACCAGGATATCGGTCTTCTTCGACACCGAACCCGAAACCTTGGCGCCAAGACTCTCGGCCCGGGCCTTCGCCTCGTCGCGGGTGAATTTTTCGAGCGAACCGGTGAAGACGACCGTCTTGCCGGCCACCGGGCTGCCGCTGGCGGCGATTTGTTCCATCGCCTGCGGTGTGACTTCCTGGAGCAGCCGCGAGATCACCTCGACATTGCGCGGCTCCTTGAAGAATTCGACGATGGCACGCGCCATGATCTCGCCAATCCCCTCTATGGCGTTCAGCTCCTCCCAGGCCTCGCCAGAGAAGGAGGCCGCCTGCTGCATGGCGCTCTCGAAGGCCTCATAGGTGCCATAAGCCCGCGCCAGAAGCTTGGCCGTCGTTTCGCCCACATGACGGATGCCAAGCGCGAAGATGAAACGGTTCAGCGCGATCTCACGGCGATTGTCGATCGCGTCGAAGAGCTTTTTGACGCTGACCTTGCCAAACCCCTCGATATTCTCGAGCTTGGTGAGCGTCGATGCCTCCTGGCGCTTCTTCAGCGTAAAAATGTCGGGTGCCGTGCGGATCTGCAGCGACGGATCCTCGGCTTCGAAGAAGAAGTCGATCTGCTTCGAGCCCAGACCTTCGATGTCATAGGCATTGCGCGAGACGAAGTGCTTCAGGTGCTCCACCGCCTGCGCCCGACAGACGAAGCCGCCGGTGCATCGCGTGACGGAATCGAGCCGCCCGGTCTTCTCGTTGCGCTCACGCACCGCGTGGCTGCCGCATACCGGGCATTTCTTTGGAAACTCGTAAGCCAGCGCCTCCGCCGGGCGCTTCTCCAGCACCACGTCGAGCACCTGGGGAATGACGTCCCCGGCGCGCTGCACGATGACAGTATCCCCCACACGGATGTCGTGATCCTCGGGGCGGATACGGTCGCCGGAATTACCGATGCCCTTGATGTAATCCTCGTTGTGCAGCGTGGCATTTGTCACCACCACGCCACCGACGGTGATCGGCGTCAGGCGGGCAACGGGCGTCAGAGCGCCGGTGCGCCCCACCTGGATGTCGATCGCCTCCACCGTGGTAAAGGCCTGCTCGGCCGGGAACTTGTGCGCAGTCGCCCAGCGCGGCGAGCGCGAGCGGAAGCCGAGCCGCTCCTGCAGCGCCAGTTCGTCCACCTTGTAGACGACGCCGTCGATATCGTAGTCGAGATCCGGGCGCAGCAAACCGATCTCATGGTAATGCGCGAGGATCTCCTCCACCGAGGAGAGTCGCTTCATCAGCGGATTGACGGGAAAGCCCCAGCGCTCGAAACATTCCACCATGCCCATCTGGGTCGCAGCCGGCATCTCCGACATCTCGCCCCAGGCATAGGCGAAGAAGCGCAGCTTGCGGCTGGCGGTCACCTTTGGATCAAGCTGGCGCAGCGAACCGGACGCGGTGTTGCGCGGATTGACATAGGTCTGCTTGCCGTCGGCCTCCATCTGCGCGTTCAGCGCCAGGAAATCGCTTTTCGCCATATAGACCTCGCCGCGCACCTCCACCACGGCAGGCACACCCGGCGGAAGCTGCTGCGGGATCTCCCGGATGGTGCGGATATTGGCGGTGACGTTTTCGCCCGTCGTTCCGTCGCCGCGCGTCGCCGCACTCACCATGCGACCGTTCTCGTAGCGGATCGACATCGACAGCCCGTCGATCTTCGGCTCGGCGGTGAAGGCAATCGACCCGCCCGGCAGACGCCCGAGGAAACGGTAGACCGAACCCACGAAGTCAGCCACGTCCGCGTCGGAAAACGTGTTGTCGAGCGACAGCATCGGCCGGGAATGGGTGATCTGCTGGAAGGCGGACGCCGGCGCCGCGCCGACACGCTGCGAAGGGCTGTCCTCGCGCACCAACTGCGGGAACCGCGCCTCGATGGCATCGTTGCGGCGCTTCAGGGCATCGTAATCGGCATCGGAAATTTCCGGCTGGTCGCCCTGGTGGTAGAGAAGGTCGTGGCGGGCAATCTCGGCAGACAGCCAGGCCAATTCCGCCTGCGCGTCCTCGGCGCTCAGCAGTTCGACGGCTTTGCGATCATCGGCCATGGTCTTCGTCTCTCCATCCGCGGGCATGAACGCGTTTTAGACGAAACCGATCCCGTGCAAAATGCCAAAGCGTCTCGCCCGCGCTTCATCCACATCGGCGGAAGAGTCCCCAACGCTTGGCGAATATGCGATCACCGGCTGCGGACCCGGAACGGTTCAGCCGTTTCCAGCCAGAAGACTGGCCGCCGCCGCGCGCGCCTCGTCGGTGACCGAGGCGCCGGACAGCATGCGGGCGATTTCCTCGGCGCGGTGGTCCGGCGACATGGTCGCCACCCGCGTCGCAATCTTGTCGGAGCCATCGCCCGCCGGGCCCTTGGAGATCAGAAGATGCGTCGCCGCCCGTGCCGCCACCTGCGGCGCATGGGTGACCGAGAGCACCTGCACCTTGTCGGAGAGCCGCTTCAGCCGCTGGCCGATGGCATCCGCCACAGCCCCACCGACGCCGGTATCGATTTCGTCGAAGACCAGCGTCGGCGCGGAGCCGCGATCGGCCAGCGCCACCTTCAGTGCCAGCAGGAACCGCGACAGTTCACCGCCGGAGGCGACCTTCATGATCGGCCCGGGACGTGTGCCGGGATTGGTCTGCACGTGGAATTCGACCGTATCGATGCCCTCTGCCGCCGCATTCTCCGGGTCCGGCGTCACATTCACCATGAAGCGCGCCCGCTCCAGCTTCAGCGCCGGCAGCTCTGCCATCACCGCATCGGCCAGCGCCGACGCGCCGTTCTGGCGCTTGTCGGAGAGTGCGCGGGCGGCATGGTCATAGGCAAGCTTAGCCGCCCCGGCCGCCTTTTCCAGCTGGCCGAGACGCTCCTCTCCGGCATCGAGATCGGCGAGGTCCGCCACCATCTTTTCCGCAAGCGCCGGCAGATCGGCCACAGCGACCGCATATTTGCGGCTGGCGGCACGAAGCGCAAACAGCCGTTCCTCGACCCGCTCCAGCTCGCGCGGATCGAACTCCGTGCGGCGAAGGGCGGCTTCCGCCTCCATCTGGGCGTTGGAAAGATTGTCGAGCGCCGCATCGAGCAGCTGCACGGTGTCTTCCAGAAGGCCGGGTGCTTCCGCGCTCTTGCGCTCCAGCCGGCGCACCAGGGAAGCAATCAGCGGCACGGGAGAGGCATTGCCGTTCAGGAATTCGCAGGCTTCGGAAATATCGCCGGCAATGCGTTCGGATTTCTGCATCCGCGCCCGCTGTTCGGCAAGCTCGTCCTCTTCCCCGTCACGCGGGCTCAGGCCTTCAAGTTCCTCGACGGAGGCGCGCAGGTAATCGGCCTCGCGGGCCGCCGCCTCCACCTTGGCCTTGTGCGTCTTCAACGCCCGTTCGGCATCGCGCCACGCACGGTACAGGACCGAGACCTGGCCGACCTCCTCGGTGAGCCCCGTGAAGGCATCGAGAAGCGTGCGGTGGGCATCGATATCCACCAGCGCCCGGTCGTCATGCTGGCCGTGGATTTCGACCAGCAACTGGCCAGCCTGGCGCATCAGCTGCACGCTGACCGGCTGGTCGTTGATGGAGGCCTTGGTACGGCCGTCGGCGGATTGTGTGCGGCGGAAGATCAGGTCCCCGTCGTCATCCAGACCGTTCTCGCGCAGCAGAACACGGGCCGGATGGGCGCCGCCGACATCGAAGACCGCGGTTACCTGCCCCTTGTCGAGGCCATGACGCACGAGGCCGCCATCGCCGCGCCCGCCAAGCGCCAGCGACAGACTGTCGAGCAGAATGGATTTCCCCGCTCCGGTTTCGCCCGTCAGCACCGACAGGCCGCTTTCGAAGCTGAGGTCCAGCCGCTCGATCAGGACGATATCGCGGATCGACAACTGGATAAGCATGGTCTTCCTATCAGGCGCCGATCAGCTTGGCCCCGGCGCGCGAAATCCAGGATCCACGATTTTCACGCGGCTCCAAACCGCCGCTCTTCAGCAGCTTGAAGGAATCGGCATACCACTGGCTGTCCGGGTAGTTGTGGCCGAGCACGGCCGCGGCGGTCTGTGCTTCTTCCATCACACCCATGGCGTAATAGGATTCCGTCAGACGGGCGAGCGCCTCTTCCACCTGGTTGGTCGTGCCGAACTGCTCGACGACGGTGCGGAAGCGGGAGATCGCCGCCAGATATTCCTTGCGTTCGAGATAATAGCGGCCGATCTGCATTTCCTTGCCGGCCAGCTGGTCGCGGGCAAAGCGGATCTTCGCCTGCGCGTCCTCAACATATTCCGACTTCGGATAGTTATCGACAACCTTCTGCATGGCATCGATCGTGCTGCGGGCCGCCTTCTGGTCCTGCGTCACGTCGGCGATCTGCTTGGAATAGGAAAGACCGACCAGATACTGCACATAGGCGCTGTCGTCGGAGTTCGGATACTGCTTCAGATAGCGGTTGCCGGTCGCGACGGCTTCGTCATTGCGGCCAAGCCGATATTTGGTGAAGGTGCTCATGACGAGCGCTTTGCGGCCCCATTCGGTGAACGGGTTCTGCTTGTCGATGGCGTCGAACTTCTTGCTGGCTTCCGACAGGTTGCCTGCCTTCATGTTGGCAAGGCCCTGATTATAGAGCTGCTCCGGCGGATCGGTGGCAAGACCAAGTTTGGTGATGTCGATGTCCGGATCCGACTGGCAGGCGGATACCAGAACGCCGGTACCGACCAAAAGCAAGGAGACGGCTGCAATCCGCGCCGCTTTCCTCATTGCAACAGACTTCGTCTCAGTCATTCGACAGTTCCCGATTGTCACGCGATGTTACATCGTCCGCCCGAGTTGGCGTTGTAGCCATAAAGGAAGCGACAGAGCAACGCAATGATGGCGGTTTGACGCAAATTTATGGCGAGGCAAGACCTGATTTACAAAAAGAAAAGGCCGCCTCCAGGAGACGGCCGAGTTGGACTGGACTGCAAATCTTCAACCAACCCAGGAGGCGAATTCCGGCGCGTTGACCGCGACGAATTCCCGGGCACGTACACGCTGGCTGCGAACCGGTGCCTCGACCACCTCGTAAGCGGTGCGGTCGGAAAGCAGCGCCTTCAGCGCGTTGGCATTCAGCTTGTGACCACCGCGATAGGAGCGGTAGCAACCGATGAACTGGGCACCGGCAATCGCCAGGTCGCCCACGGCATCCAGCGTCTTGTGACGCACGAACTCGTCCGTGTAGCGCAGGCCTTCGACGTTGACGACAGTATCGTCATCGGAAATGACGACCGAGTTTTCGAGCGATGAGCCGAGCGCGAAACCGGCCGCCCAGAGGCGCTCCACATCGCGCATGAAACCGAATGTGCGGGCCCGCGACAGCTCGTCACGGAACACCTGCGCCGTCAGGTCGCCCTTCCAGGACTGGCGGCCGATCAGCGGCGATTCGAAATCGATCTCCACCTCGAAGCGCGTGCCGTCATAGGGGCGGAACTCCGCCCAGGACGAACCCGAATCGATGCGGATCGGCTTGACCACGCGAATGTAACGGCGCTTGGCGCCGAGGTTCACCACGCCTGCCTGTTCGATCGCCTCGATGAACGGGAAGGATGAACCATCCATGATCGGCATTTCGGCGCCATCGACCTCAACCATCAGGTTGTCGATGCCAAGCGCGTAGAGCGCTGCCATGACGTGTTCGATGGTGGCAACCGAGCGAGCAAGCGAGGTCCCGAGAACGGTGCAGAGATCGGTATTGCCGACATTGGAGGAGACGGCGCGATATTCGGCGACCGAACCATCGGCAAAGGAACGGCTGAAGATGATGCCCGTGCCAGCTTCCGCCGGCTGGAACGTGATCGAAACCGGGCTACCGGAATGCACGCCGATGCCCGAAAGCGTCACCGGTGCAGCGATGGTCGTTTGAAAGCCCAGAAGTCCGATCGTCATTCTTTTTGCCTTTGTCTTGCCGTCCGGCCCTAGAGGACCGAGCCGGTTTGCTTGTCGCGGCGAACCTGTTGTTCGACTCCAGCCGCTTTTCCTAGCTCGTACATACGGCGAGCCCCGTTCCAATCCAAATCACTGTTTCTTTCGGATTGTTACGATCGTGACGATTTCACCCACTCCAACACTTTAGACTAAGCGATTGATAAAAATCAAAAGCCCGGGCGTTGAACCCGGGCTTTCACGGTTACTTTTTATGTAACGATCAGGTGGACTGGCGGCGCAGGAAGGCCGGGATTTCCAGCTGGTCGTCGTCGTGGTGGGATGCCTGCGGCACGGACCGGCCGTGATCGTCCAGGCTTCCGCGGCGCGGCGCATAGAGGCTTGCCTCCGGGGACAGGGCGCGACGCTGCTGCGAAGCGGCGGCCGGGGCAGCCGTCATGTCGGACGCGACGTTTTCTTCTTCCTCGCGGCGACCAAGCGAACTCGTGATTCGCTTCAGAAGCCCCATCGGACCCCGCTCTTCGGCAGCCGCCTGGGCGGGCTGCGAGCGGCTTTCCATCTCGGCCTTCACGACCGGCGGGAAATCTTCGACGCGCGGCATGCGGACCTGCTCGGCCTGATGACGAATCACCGGAGCGGCCGGCTCGATCGGAGCCGGGGCGACACGGGGTGCCGGCTGCGGGGCAGCAGCAACAGGCTGCGGAGCCTGTGCCATGAAGCTCGGAGCAGGCTGAGGCGCCATCGACAGAGCCGGGGCCGGTGCGGGTGCGGGTGCGACGACCGGAGCGATCGGCGCACGCGACAGGAACGGCTCGACGGGAGCGGCCGGTGCAGGCGTGGTGGCCTGGAAGAGGCGGCTCTGCGGACGGAACTCCTCCTCAGCCGGAGCCGGACGATTCATCATCGGCTGCGGTGCCGGTGCCGGCTGCGGAGCGGCCGGCTGAATGACCGGAGCGGCGGCCTGCGGTGCCGGGATCGACAGTTCACGTTCCATCGCGGCTTCTGCCTGACGGATGGTTTCGGCAATCGGATCAACCGGTGCCGTGCGGGGTGCCTGCGTCATGGCAGGCTGAGCTGCGGCCGGTGCCGAGGCAACGGCCGCCGAGGGACGGACAATCGGCTTCTGCGCGGCGCGCATTTCCGCTGCACGCAGGTCGTTCTCCGCCATGGCGCGGTCGATGCCGGTGGCAACGACGGACACGCGGATAACGCCTTCCAGAGCTTCGTCGAAGGTGGCACCCAGAATGATGTTGGCATCCGGATCGACTTCCTCGCGAATGCGCGTTGCCGCTTCGTCGACTTCGAACAGCGTGAGGTCGCGACCGCCGGTGATCGAGATCAACAGCCCCTGCGCACCCTTCATCGAGGTTTCGTCGAGCAGCGGGTTGGCAATCGCGGCTTCCGCAGCCTGCATGGCGCGGCCCTGGCCGGAAGCCTCGCCGGTTCCCATCATCGCGCGGCCCATTTCGCGCATGACCGAACGCACGTCGGCGAAGTCGAGGTTGATGAGACCTTCCTTCACCATCAGGTCGGTGATGCAGGCAACGCCGGAATAGAGAACCTGATCCGCCATTGCGAAGGCATCGGCGAAGGTCGTCTTGTCGTTGGCGATACGGAACAGGTTCTGGTTCGGGATGACGATCAGCGTATCGACCGTCTTCTGCAGTTCCTGGATACCCTGTTCGGCAAGCCGCATGCGGCGACCGCCTTCGAAGTGGAACGGCTTGGTAACGACGCCGACGGTCAGGATGCCCTTGCTGCGGGCTGCCTGAGCGACGACCGGCGCGGCACCCGTGCCCGTGCCGCCGCCCATGCCGGCGGTGACGAAGCACATATGCGTGCTGGACAAGTGGTCCATGATCTCATCAAGGCATTCTTCGGCAGCCGCGCGGCCGACTTCCGGCTGCGAGCCGGCGCCAAGGCCTTCGGTGACCTGAACACCCATCTGGATGATGCGTTCGGCCTTCGACATCGTCAGCGCCTGGGCATCGGTATTGGCAACGACGAAGTCGACGCCTTCGAGGCCGGCGGTGATCATGTTGTTCACGGCATTGCCGCCGCCGCCGCCCACGCCGAAGACGGTGATCCGAGGCTTCAGCTCGGTAATATCCGGCTTTCGCAGATTGATGGTCATGGTTACCGTTCCTTCTTTTCCTGGCCGCCTCGCCAAGCGAGCCAATTCTCAAACCTAAGCTGACACCCTTGCCTGAAACTAGAGGGTCAGAAACTTTCCTTCAGCCACTGCCCAACCCGGGCAATCCGGCCATTGCCACCGCCGAGCCCGGCCAGAAGGCCGCCCTGCCCGGCATGCGTTTCCATCTCGGCCACCTGCGGGTAGATCATCAGACCCACCGCCGTGGAAAATGCAGGCCCCTTCGCCGCCGTCGGCAGACCGGACACGCCCATCGGCCGTCCGATACGGACATTGCGGGCGAGAATCCGGCGCGCCGTTTCCGGCAGGCCCGTCAACTGGCTGGCACCGCCGGTCAGCACGACGCGCTTGCCGACGATCGGGCTGAAACCCGACTTCTGGATGCGATCGCGGATCAGCTCCAGCGTCTCCTCCAGGCGGGCACGAACGATGCGGGTCACCAGCGCGCGCGGCACCTGCGTCGGCAGATCACGGTCGTCTTCGCCGATCGGCGGGACGGAGATCAGGTCGCGCTCGTCGGCAGCCGTCGCGATGGCAGAGCCATGCACCACCTTCATGCGCTCGGCATCCTCGATACGGGTCGAAAGCCCGCGGGCGAGATCGGTCGTCACGTGATGGCCACCGATACCGATCGCATCGGTATGAACGAGCTTGCCTTCGGCAAAAACGGAGATGGTCGTGGTGCCGCCACCCATGTCGATCGCGGCACAGCCGAGCTCGACCTCGTCATCGACGAGGGCGGCAAGGCCGCTCGCATAGGGGGTTGCCACCATGCCTTCGACGGAAAGATGCGCGCGATTGACGCAAAGCTCGATGTTTTTCAACGATGCGCGCTCAGCGGTCACGACATGCATATCGACGCCGAGAAGATCGCCATACATCGCCAGCGGATCGCGGATACCCTGCTCGCCATCCAGCGAAAAACCCGTCGGCAGCGAATGCAGCACGGCGCGGTCCTGGCGCAGCGACTGCTGGCTTGCCGCCATCAGCACCTTGCGCAGATCGGACGCCACGACCTCCTGGCCGCCAAGATCGATGCTCGCGGTATAAACGTCGCTGGTGAGGCGCCCGGCGGATACGTTGACGATCAGGCTATCGACCGTCAGGCCGGCCATGCGCTCGGCTGCATCGACGGCGAGCCGCACGACGCTTTCGACGGCATCGAGATCGGCGATCACACCGGACTTCACCCCGCGCGAGCGCTGGTGCCCGATGCCGATCACCTCGACATTGTGCGTGCGGTTCGGCAGGATCTGGCTTTCCTTGCGCGGCGTCAGACGACCGATCATGCAGACGATCTTGCTCGAGCCGATATCCAGCACGGACACGACGTGCTGACGTTTGGACGACAAAGGTTTCAGGCGCGGAAGGCCGAAATGGGAGGATCCGAACAGGCTCACGTCTGGCCTCCCTGCTTCTTGAGCGCCTTGTCACGCGCGGCAAGCGCCTGCGCACGGCGCTCGGCGGCACCTTCGGTCAAACGGATCGTCGTGCGGTCGGAAAGCCGAAGATCGACCGAAGCGATATCGCGCTCCAGAACACCTTCCTTCGCTTCATAGGCAGACAGCATCTTCAAGGATTGGTCGACATTGTCTTCCGGCAAGTGGATCACGACCCCGTTGCCAAGGTGCAGATCCCAGCGACGGCTCGCAACCCGCACATAGGCCTGGACGCGGCTTTCGATCTCCGGCCATTTCGCCATTTCCTGCAGGAATTCGGCAGCTGCCTTTTCCGCATCACGACCGACGAAGAGCGGTAGCGAGGCAAACTTGTTGTCGCGCAGCGGCGCAATCACGCTGCCGTTCTGCTCGATCAGCGACAGTTCCGAGCCGTGCTGCCAGATGGCAAACGCCTTGCGCTCCTTGAGCGTCACGGCAATCGTCTCGGGATAGATCTTGCGCACTTCTGCGCTCTCGACCCAGGGAAGCTCGACCAGCTTGCGGCGCGCCGCATCGACATCGAGCGAGACCAGCGACGTGGTGCCGTCAAGGCCAAGCAGCTGCAGGATCTCGATCTCGGAGGTCTGGGCATTGCCGGAGACCTGCACCTTCTCGATGGCAAAACCGGCCGCCGAGGTCGTCGCCTGCGCGACCACCTGCGAATGCCCACCCAGCGACATGCCGCACAAGCCGACAACACCAAAAAGAGCGAACACGGAAACGGTCCCGGCATGGGCCGGAATATGGATGCGTCCCGTTGCAAGGCTGACGCAGAAACGAACGACACGCCGCATCGGCCGCGGCAGCACGACGCGATCATCCGCCATCGCGGCAGATGCGGCGCCTTGTCCGCGATGCGGACCGCCTCTTTTACCAATCAGCGAGAACACGAGGCATCCTCCACCATCCAGCGGACGAGTTCACCAAAGGAACGGCCGGCATGTGCGGCCATTTCAGGCACCAGGGAGGTCGGGGTCATGCCGGGCTGGGTGTTGATTTCCAGCCAGACAAGCTCGCCCTCGCCCGATGCGGTGTCATCGAAGCGGAAATCGGAGCGACTCACACCACGACACCCCATCGCCTGGTGCGCCTTAACCGCCAGTCTTTGAATCTTTTGGTAAATATTTGGTGAAATTTCTGCCGGAATGACATGCTTCGAGCCACCGGCCGCATACTTGGCGTCATAGTCGTAAAAGGCGCCGGACAGCGGCACGATTTCCGTGACGCCAAGCGCCTCGCCGTCCATCACGCCACACGTCAACTCGCGACCCGCCACGTAGCGCTCGACCATCACCCGGTCGCCATACCGCCAGTCGGAGGAGCCGAGCACCTGCGGCGGATGCGACTGACCTTCGCGGACGATGACGACACCGAAGGAGGAACCCTCGCTGACCGGCTTCACCACATAGGGTGGCTGCATCGGATGCTGAGCGCCGATCTCGTGGCGATCCATGACACGGCCGTCCGCCACCGGAATGCCGGCGGCGGCGGCGACAGACTTTGCCCGCCCCTTGTCCATGGCAAGCGCGGACGCCAACACGCCGGAATGGGTGTACGGGATCTGGAGATATTCAAGGATGCCCTGGATGGCACCATCTTCGCCGTAAGGCCCATGCAGCGCATTGAAGGCCACATCGGGCCGCAGATCAGCGAGGACCGCCGCGACGTTGCGATCGACATCAATACGGGAGACGCGAAATCCTTCGCCTTCAAGAGCATCGGCGCAGGCATTGCCGGACGACAGGCTGACCAGACGCTCGGACGAGATCCCACCCATCAAAACAGCCACATGCTTGCCACTCATCAAACGCTCCTTGAAAACGTCACGCGATACGGGACCGCGCTTGCGCGAAACTGATTCTTGCGCAGGTTCATTAGAGACCGAACATGGTTAATGAATCGTTTACTTTCGTTAACCGGAGACGACAGAGACGACGTTCCGAAAGCAGGATGGCGGCATCGCCTCACGCATCACGCCAAGGCCTTGAATCGGATTCAGAGCAATAAAAAAGCCCGCCAAGTCGTTGAGACTGCGGGCTGATCGGCATTGGGAAGAAAACTCACTCGCCGGGGTGCAGGTTTGATTTGTGGCGATCCCGCAACATCTGCACGCCGATTAAAGCGCCGACAGCCGCAACCAGAAGAACGGGAAGTCCGTACAGATAGAAAACCGTGATGGCAGTCATGGCTCGAGCCTTCTCAACACATGGCGTGCCATCAAATGTAGGATGAAAGCGGCAACAAGCCAAGTCACGGTCGAGAAAACCAGCTCCAGGGACCAACTCGGCACGATCGTGCTGCCAGAGAGGGAAACAAGCGGCGTGATGAAACCGACCGCAACACAGGCGGTCGAGAGGCGATCAATCGCGGCAGCACTCAGCTTTGCTCGCTCGTTCTGAACAAGAACACGCTTACGCGGATCCATCGCCCCCCCGTCGCTACTCCGTGGTCACGCCCTGGAACGGCCGCACCTCACGTCCCGGCATGAAGATGCCGAGCCGTTTGATTTCCCATTCGAGCTTCACGCCGGACGTCTCGAACACGCGCTGGCGAACGAGTTCGCCGAGATATTCGAGATCGTAGCCGGTGGCATGGCCGATATTGATCATGAAATTGCAATGCAGCGACGACATCTGCGCGCCGCCGTTCATCAGGCCACGGCAGCCCGCTTCGTCGATCAATTCCCAGGCGGAATGACCGGGCGGGTTCTTGAAGGTGGAGCCGCCGGTCTTTTCCTTGACCGGCTGGACCGTCTCGCGATGATGGCGCACGGCGTCCATTTCCGTGCGGATCTTGGCGCGGTCGTCGGCATAGCCTTCGAAAACGGCATGCGTGAAGATGAGGCCTGCGGGGACCGCAGAATGACGATAGCTGTAGCCCATCTGCTCATTGGTCAGCACATGCTTCTCGCCCTTGCGATCCACGGCATGCACTTCCACGACACGTGCCGACGTCTCTCCGCCATTGGCGCCGGCATTCATGCGGAGTGCCCCGCCGATCGAACCGGGAATACCGTAATAGAAGGCGAAACCGCCGATACCGTTGTCCATTGCCATCGCGGCAATGTATTTGTCCGGGCAGATCGCGCCCGCCAGGATGCGATTTTCCCCCGCCAGTTCCAGCTGCCCGAAGCCCTTGGCCGACAGGCGCAGCACGACACCCGGAATGCCGCCGTCGCGCACGAGAAGATTGGAGCCAACGCCGACAACCGTCAGCGGCACCTCTTCCGGCAGAAGCTTCAGGAAGGTCACCAGATCATCAATGTCATGCGGCTGGAACATCAGTTCGGCCAGACCGCCGGCCTGGAACCAGGTGACTCGATCCATGGGGGCATCCGGCGTCAAGCGGCCCCGCAATTCGCTGACCTGCGGCCCAAGAGAGGCCAGCAGTTTTTCCCCATTCACCTGCTTCATGAATTCCGTCCCGATACGCTTTCCAAATCCTTGGGCAAAGACGCTGCCCATTGCGTGATATTGCCAGCCCCAAGGAGAACCACGAAATCACCCGGCTTTGCAATGCCGGCGATGATGCCGGCGAGTTCCGCAGGCGTTTCCATGTAACGGGCGTCCCGATGCCCGCCGGCCTTGATCCGCGACACCAGGATCTCTGACGTCGCCCCCTCGATCGGCTCCTCGCCTGCAGCATAGACCGGCGCCAGAATAATGCTGTCGGCATCGTTGAAGCAGGTTACGAAATCCTCAAACAGGCTGGACAGTCGCGAATAGCGATGCGGCTGATGCACCGCGATCACGCGGCCCTGGCAGCTTTCGCGCGCAGCCTTCAGCACGGCCTTGATCTCCACCGGGTGGTGTCCGTAATCATCGAACACCGACACACCGTTCCAGGTGCCCGTCAGCGTGAAGCGGCGCTTCACTCCGCCGAAGGAGGCGAGCCCCTTGCGGATACCGTCTTCCGAAATGCCCAGCCGGTTGGCGACCGCAATCGCCGCCGTCGCGTTGGAAATATTGTGGCGGCCCGGCATCGGCAGGCTGAGATCCTTGAAGGTAAAGACGCGGCCCGTGCGGCGGCGGCGGATCTCAACGTCGAAGATCGACCGCGTGCCTTCCATGCGCACATTCGAGAAGCGCGCATCCGCCTGCGGGTTCTCCCCATAGGTAACGATCTTGCGGTCCTCGATCTTGCCGACCAGCGACTGCACTTCCGGATGGTCGATACACAGCACGCCAAACCCGTAGAAGGGCACGTTCTCGACGAACTGGCGGAAGGCTGCCCGCACCGCGTCGAAATTGCCGTAATGATCGAGGTGTTCCGGATCGATATTGGTGACGACCGCCACGTCGGCGGGAAGCTTCAGGAAGGTGCCGTCCGATTCGTCGGCCTCCACAACCATCCACTCGCCCTCGCCCATGCGGGCATTGGTGCCGTAGGCATTGATGATGCCGCCATTGATAACGGTCGGATCGAGCCCGCCGGCTTCCAGAAGCGTCGCGACCATCGATGTCGTCGTCGTCTTGCCATGCGTTCCGCCGATGGCGATCGCATTACGGAAGCGCATCAGTTCGGCCAGCATTTCGGCGCGGCGAACGATCGGCAGCGATTTTTCGCGCGCCGCCATGAGCTCCGGGTTGTTCTTCTTGATAGCCGTCGAGACGACCACCACCTCGGCATCGCCGAGATTGTCCGCCTGGTGACCAACGAAGACCGGAATGCCCTTGTCGCGCAGGCGCTGCACGTTGGCGCCATCCGCCTGGTCCGATCCCTGCACCCGGTGGCCGAGATTGTGCAGCACTTCGGCAATGCCGCTCATGCCGATGCCGCCGATCCCGATGAAATGGACGAGGCCGATGGCCTTCGGCATTTTCATGGTGCAACTCCTTTAAACGTCGAAACAGTCTTCTTGTCGGCAATAGCGGCAACCAGATCGGCGAGCAAGGCCGCAGCGTTGGGGCGTCCGACACCTCTGGCCGCCTCCGCCATCCGCGAAAGCCGGTCGGGCTCGCGAAGGGCCGAAAGGATCATGGCCGAAAGCCGCTCCGGCGAAAGCTCCGCCTGCACCACCACCTCGCCACCCCCAACCTTCACCAGGGCCGCCGCATTGGCCGCCTGGTCATGGTCGAGCGCGTAAGGATAGGGCACGAGGATTGCGGGGCGCCCGATGACTGCAATCTCGGAGACGGTCGATGCACCCGACCGGCACAAGACGAGATGGGCGGCCCCCAGCCGCTCGGCCATGTCACCGAAGAAGGGAGCCACATCTGCGGTCATGCCCAGGGCCGCAAGCGCGGCATCGACATGCTCCCTATCCTCCGGCCTTGCCTGAAGGGTGAGGTGCAGCCTGCGTCTGTCCGGCTCCGGCAGAAGGGCAAGCGCTGCCGGAACGGCGCGCGAAAAGAACTGCGCGCCCTGGCTGCCGCCGAAGACAACAAGGCGGAAGGGATCGTCTCCGCGCGACGGCTGGTAAGGCAGACCCGCCGCCGCAAGCACAGCCGGACGCACCGGATTGCCGGTCGCCACCGTCTTCTGCGCGAAGGCGCCGCTTTCATCCGGCAAAAAGCCACCGGCAATCGCCTGAACGCGGGAGGCGAGCGCCTTGTTGGCACGCCCCATCACCGCATTCTGTTCATGGATCATGCTCGGAATGCCAAGCCCCGTCGCAGCCAGCAGCGGCGGAACGGTGGGATAACCGCCGAAACCGACGACCGCCTGCGGCTTCAGCCGGCTCATCAGACGGCGGGCGCTGCGAAGCCCGGTCCAGAGCGTCCAGAGCGCCCGTGCCACCGCGACAGGGTTCTTCGAGCCGAAGGTGGCGGACGGCACCACATGGATCTCTTCCGCCGGGAAGCGTCCGGCAAAGCGCTCGGCCCGTTTGTCCGTCACCAGATGCACGGTAAAGCCGCGTTTCGTCAGTTCATGGCCCAGCGCTTCGGCTGGAAAAAGATGGCCGCCGGTCCCGCCGGCGGCAAGCATGATCAGGCCCTTGCTCATGATGAGGAACTACTCCGCGGGAATGCCGTGGCCGATGCGGAAGAGGCTGCGCTCCTGGGCGCGCTTTTCCGGACGGTGACGCGTCAGCGCCAGGATGAAGCCGGCCGTGATGCAGATGGCGATCATCGAGGAACCACCATAGGAAATCAGCGGCAGCGTCATGCCCTTGGCGGGCATCAGTTCGAGGTTCACGCCGACATTGATCATCGACTGGATGCCGATCTGCAGAACGAGGCCGGCAACCGCAAAGCGGTTGAAGTCGTTGCGCTCACGATAGGCAAGGCTGAGACCCCGGATCACGATGAAGGCGAAGATCGCCACCAGCACCATGCAGAAGACGATGCCGAATTCTTCCGCCGCCACGGAGAAGATGAAGTCGGTATGGCTATCGGGAAGGATACGCTTGACGATCCCCTCGCCCGGCCCCTGGCCGAACCAGTCGCCGCGGATGATTGCCTCGCGCGCCGTATCGACCTGAAAGGTATCGCCCTCGCCCGTCATGAAGCGGTCGATGCGGCCGGCCACGTGCGGAAAGACGTAATAGGCGGACACAAGGCCGCCGACACCGAGGCTGCCGAGCAGGATGATCCAGAGCCACGGCATTCCGGCCATGAAGAACATCGATCCCCAGACGGCACTGGTCAGGATCGTCTGGCCAAGGTCAGGCTGGGCGACCAGAAGCGCGCCGACAATGCCGAACAGGATGATCGCGAAGAGGTTGCCCGGAATTTCCGGCTGCCGCGCATGTTCGGCAAACAGCCAGGCGCACACCACCACAAAGGCCGGCTTCATGAATTCCGACGGCTGCAGGCCGAAGCTGCCGATGTTGAACCAGCGGCGCGATCCCTTGATTTCGACGCCGAAGAACAGCGCCAGAACCATCATCATGATCGAAGCGACCAGGATGATGACCGCAGCCCGGCGCACCTGCCGGGGACTGAGGAAGGACAGCCCGATCATCACCACGATCGACGGCGCCAAGAACATCGCGTGTTTTTCGACGAAATAGAAGCTCGGCAGGCCGATGCGTTCGGCGACCGGCGGCGAGGCCGCAAAGGACAGCATGAAGCCGAGGCCCATCAAGAGGATGAACGTCGCCAGGAAGAAACGATCGATCGTCCAGAACCAGTCCGCAAGCGCTCCACGATCCGCACGGCTTACCATGTCATTTCCCCTTTTCCGGCTCGACGAGCATGGTCACGCCCTCGAGATCTGCGACGAGCGAGACGAAGGAATCGCCCCTGACCTCGAAGTTCCTGAACTGGTCGAAGCTGGCACAGGCCGGCGACAACATGACAACCCCACCCCCTTCAACCGAAGAGGCATCGGCCGCCGCCTGGGCAACCGCCCTGTCCAGCGTGCCGGAGATTTCATAAGGGACCGCCTCGCCGAGCGTCGCGGCAAACTCGGGCGCCGCCTCTCCGATCAGATAGGCCTTCTTGATACGCGGGAAGAGTGGCGCGAGGCTTGCGATGCCGCCGGCCTTCGGCAATCCCCCCGCGATCCAGAAGATCTGCTCGTAGCTGGACAGCGCCGGTGCCGCGGCATCCGCGTTGGTGGCCTTGGAATCGTTGACGAAGGTGACCTGGCCGATCCGCCCCACCGGCTGCATGCGGTGCTTGAGGCCGGGGAAACTCGCAAGACCCGTACGGATCTCCTCCTCAGACACACCGACAGACAGGCAGGCGGCGACCGCCGCCGCTGCATTCTGCGCATTGTGGCTGCCCTTCAGCGTATCGATGCCGTTGAGATCGGCAATCAGGGTCTCGCCGTAAAAAATGCGGTGGTCCCTGTTGTAGAGACCGTTCGAGAGAGGCTTCGCCTGCGAAACGCGAATGACCCTGCGGGATGCGTTACCCCCCTCTGTCTCGCCGGCACCGAAGGCAGATCGATCATTCCGCACACCCGCCAGACGATCCGCGATCAGCGTCGAATGGCTGTCATCCACGCCGACAATCGCCACCTGGCTTCCGGCGACCAGCCGTTCCTTCACGTCAGCGTAATGCTGCATGGTGCCATGCCGGTCGAGATGATCCGGCGTCAGGTTGAGCAGGATGCCGGCGGTTGGATTGATCGTCGGCGCGAGGTCGATCTGGTAGGAAGAGCACTCGACCACGTAGAAGCGGCCGTCCTGCGGTGGATCGAGCGTCAGCACCGCCGTGCCGATATTGCCGCCAAGCTGCGTGTCGCGACCGCTTCTACGCAGGATATGTGCAATGAGCGCCGTCGTGGTCGACTTGCCATTGGTGCCGGTGATCGCGATGAACGGGCAATCGGGTGCATGCGCCCGACGCTCGCGCACGAAAAGCTCCACATCGCCGATGATCTCGACACTGCTCGCGCGGGCAAGATCCACCGTCCAATGCGGTTTCGGATGCGTCAGCGGAACGCCCGGCGACAGCATGAAGGCAGCCTGCGCCGGCCAGTCGATGCCATGCAGGTCCGCCGTGACGATCCCGGCGGCGGCAGCCTTCGCCACGCTGTCCGGATTGTCGTCCCAGGCCGTCACCTCGGCACCACCGGCCACGAGCGCGCGCGCGGTCGCAAGGCCGGAGCCGCCGAGACCGAAGAGCGCGACCTTCTTGCCGGAAAACGTCGAAACCGGGATCATGGTCTCACCGAAGCTTCAGGGTGGACAGGCCGAGCATGGCAAGGCCAACGGCGATGATCCAGAAGCGGATGACCACCTGGCTTTCCGTCCAGCCGAGCTTTTCGAAGTGGTGATGGATCGGCGCCATCAGGAACACGCGCCGCCCGGTCATCTTGAAGAAGCCGACCTGGATGATGACAGACAGCGTCTCCATGACGAAGAGGCCACCGATGATCGCCATGACGATCTCGTGCTTGGTGGCAACGGCAACCGAACCGATCAGGCCACCGAGTGCCAGCGAACCGGTATCCCCCATGAAAATCGCCGCCGGCGGGGCGTTGAACCACAGGAAGCCGAGACCGGCGCCGATGACGGCGCCGAGGATCACGGCAAGTTCGCCCGTTCCGGGCACGAAGTTGATCTGCAGATAACCGGCAAAGACCGCATTGCCCGACAGATAGGCGATCACGCCGAAGGAGGCGGCGGCAATCATCACCGGCACGATGGCAAGGCCGTCGAGACCGTCCGTCAGGTTGACCGCATTGCCGGCCGCGACGATGACGAAGCCACCGAACAGGATGAAGAAGATGCCGAGGTTGAGCAGCAGGTCCTTGAAGAAGGGGAAGGCAACTGAAGTGCCAAGCGTCGAGCCCGCCGGGCTGTTGGCGACCGAGACCCGCATCATGAAATAGACGGCAATACCGGCGATGACGAATTCGATCGCAAGACGCGCCTTGCCGGAAAATCCCTTCTCCGTCTGCTTCGTCACCTTGAGGTAATCGTCATAAAAACCGATGGCGCCGAAACCGAGCGTCACCAGCAGGGTCGCCACCACATAGACGTTGGAAAGATCCGCCCACAGCAGCGATCCGCCGACGATGCCGGTGAGGATCATCAGGCCACCCATGGTCGGCGTGCCGGCCTTCTTGAAATGGGTCTGCGGCCCATCGGCACGGATCGGCTGGCCCTTGCCCTGGCGGATGCGCAGCGAGGCGATCATGCGCGGCCCGAAGAGGAAGACGATCAGCGCGGAGGTAAAGAGGGCAGCGCCCGTTCGAAAGGTAATGTAGCGAAACAGGTTGAAAATCTGAAAGCTATTTGCCAGCTCGACAAGCCAGATCAGCATGATTGGTCTTTCTTCAGACGGGTCAAAGGTGGCGCTCCCTGTCGGGCAAGGCCGGATAGTTGTCAATAAGGGCACTGATGATCTTGCCGAAGCCGATGCCGAGCGAGGACTTCACCATCAGCACATCGCCCGGCCTGACGTTCTTGACGACATGATCGACAAGTTCGGCGGTCGTCGGGCGGTATTCGACGGCCACGCTATCGGGCAACGCGTCGCGCAATGCCGCCATTTCCGTCCCGGCGAGCCAGACATGTTCGATGCCGGCGGCCAGCAGCGGACCTGCGAGTTCCTCATGCACCTTGGCGGCAAAGGCCCCCATTTCCAGCATGTCGCCGAGCACTGCGATGCGGCGGCCGGTGACTTCCGGAGGGGTTGCGGCCAAAAGCGCGATCGCCGCGCGCATGGAGGCCGGATTGGCATTGTAGCTTTCGTCGATCAGGGTCAGGTGGCCCTCGCCGATCCCCAACCGGTGGCGCTCGCCGCGTCCCTTGACGGCCCGCAGACCGGCCAGCGCCTGTTTCGCCGCCTCGAGATCCGCCCCGAACAGCGCCACCACGCCAAGGGCCGCCATGGCATTTTCAGCAATGTGGCGACCGGGCGCACCGATATGCACCTCCATCGTCTCGCCGTTCACCACGGCCCAGATGGTGGAGCCTTCCGCGCCGCCTTCGAAATCCGCCAGCCGGAAATCCGCCTTGGCGTGCTGACCGAAGGTCAGAATGTTCTGGATGCCGACCTCCTGGGCGCGGCTTTCAAGAAAACCGAACTGCTTGTTGTCGCGGTTGAGGATGACCGCGCCACCCGCCTCGACACCCTCGAAGATTTCCGCCTTGGCGGCGGCGATCTCTTCCAGGTTCTTGAAATTGCCGAGATGCGCGGGCGCGATCGTGGTAATCATCGCCACGTGCGGACGCACCATCTTCACCAGCGGACGGATCTCGTTCGGATGGTTCATGCCGATCTCGAACACGCCGAACTGGGTATCCGCCGGCATGCGGGCAAGCGTCAGCGGCACGCCCCAGTGATTGTTGAACGAAGCGACGGCGCAATGCACCTTGCCGGATGGCGCCAGCAGGTTGCGCAGCATCTCCTTCGTCGTGGTCTTGCCGACAGACCCCGTGACGGCAACGATCTTCGCCCGCGAGCGCTGGCGGGAGGCAACGGCAAGGCGCCCCAGCGCCACCAGCACATCTTCCACGACGATCATCGGAACGGTGACGCGGCCCATGGCCGGCAGCTTGCCTTCCGCCACGACCAGAAGGGCCGCGCCGTTCGCCACCGCCATGGTCGCAAAGTCGTGCCCGTCGGTGCGGTCTCCCTTGATCGCAAAAAATGCCTCACCGGAACCGATGGAACGGCTGTCGATGGAAATGCCCGTCACGCCTTCGGGAAGATTGCCGAGCGGCCTGCCTCCCATGACGGTCACCATGTCCGCACTCGTCCATAACCAGCTCACTGTTTCAGCTCCTCCAAAGCTTTGCGCACCTCGGCATGATCGGAGAACGGCAGAACCGTCGTGCCGATCGTCTGCCCCTCCTCATGCCCCTTGCCGGCCACGATCAGCGTGTCGCCGGCCGTTAGCTGCGACACGGCAAACCGGATGGCTTCCGCCCGGTCACCGATTTCGCGCGCTTGCGGGGCTGCCGCCATGATTTCGGACCGGATCGTCGCCGGATCTTCCGAGCGCGGATTGTCGTCCGTCACGATCACCATGTCCGCAAGCCTGGTCGCCACCTCGCCCATGATCGGGCGCTTGCCCTTGTCCCGGTCGCCGCCGCAACCGAAGACCACCATCACGCGACCGGTCGTGAACGGCCGGACCGAGGTCAGCACATTGTTGAGCGCATCCGGCTTATGGGCGTAATCGACATAGACCAGAGCGCCCTGCCCGGTCTGGCCGACCAGTTCAAGGCGCCCGGAGGCACCGACGAGCTTTTCGAGTGCTGCCATGGCGACCTTGGGTGCCACTCCGGTCGAGATCGCAAGACCCGCCGCGACGAGCGCATTGGCCACCTGGAAATCGCCGGCCAGCGGAATGTCCACCTCGAAGATCTGCCCCTCGTGATGGACCTCGATCATCTGCTTGTGGCGGAAATGTTCGACCCGCTTCAACGCGAGGAAATTGCCGGCGCGACCGACGGTGCGCACATCATGCCCTGCGGCAGCCGCCGTCTCGATCGCCTTGCTTGACCAGGCATCATCGGCAAAGATCACCGCCGGACGGCCCTTCGGCAGAAGCGTGTCGAACAGCCGCATCTTGGCGGCCATGTAGTCCTCCATCGTCGGATGGTAGTCCATATGGTCGCGGCCGAGATTGGTGAAGGCGGCGGCAGAGAGCGTCACGCCGTCAAGCCGGCTCTGGTCGAGGCCGTGGCTCGAGGCTTCCATCGCTGCATGGGTGACGCCTTCCTGGACCAGGTCGGACAACAGCCGGTGCAGCGCGACCGGATCGGGCGTCGTCAGCGAACCGTAGTCGTTGCGCAAGGGCGAGATCACGCCGGTGGTGCCGATCTGCGCGGCGGCAAGGCCGGCTTGCGCCCAGATCTGCCGCGTGAAGGAGGCAACCGAGGTCTTGCCCGCCGTGCCCGTCACCGCCACCATGGTGGCCGGCTGGGCGCCGAAGAAACGGCTGGCGGACAGCGCCAGGAACCGGCGCGGATGATCGACCGTCAGCACCGGCACGGCGAGATCGAGCGGATGACCGGCGACGACCGCGACCGCACCGCGACCGATCGCGTCGGCGGCATAGCTTGCGCCGTCCCCCTTCGTGCCGGCAATCGCCACGAACAGCATACCCGGCGTGATCTGCCGGCTATCGGCAGAGATCCCGGTGACGGTCAAGTCGCCGGCAGGTCCGGCAAGCACGGTTTCGATCTCCGGAAAATCACTTCCGGAGAGTGTTCTCAAATTCATAGGCACCCTCTCTCGCGCTGCGGCCTGATCTAGGGCCGCGAATCGTCGGGTCCATTCATTATGTCCTAATAGGACACAAGCATGGCGGAGCCGTTCTCACCGAAGCGCGGTTTTACACCGAGAATCGCCGCCGAACGGGAAATGATCTCCTTGACCATCGGTGCTGCGCTGTTTCCGGCGAGCACCGCGCGGTCCGTTTCGCTGCGCGGATCGTCAATGAAGGTCAGCACGACATATTTCGGATGGTAGATCGGGAAGGCCGCAAGGAAGGCGTTGAAGTTGTGGTCGTGGTTGTAACGGCCGTTGATGACCTTGTCGGCCGTCCCCGTCTTGCCACCCACGTCAAAACCCGGCACCAGCGCGTTCTTGCCCGACCCGTTGACGCCGTTCCACTCGAACAGCCAGCGCATGTTGTCGCTGGTGGTCGGCTTGATCACCTGCGTGGCGGCCGATTCCGCCTGCACTTCGTTGCGCGGCAGGAAAGTCGGTTCGATCAGCTTGCCGCCATTGACCAGCGCCGCACCGGCCACCGCCGTCTGCAGCGGCGTGGTGGAGACACCATGGCCGAAGGAGATCGTCACCGAGTTGATCTTCTTCCATTCACGCGGCTGGCTCGGCATCGCCACTTCCGGCAGTTCCGTCTGCATCCGTGTCAAAAGGCCCAGCTTGGTGAGGAAGGCCTTGTGGCCGTCGATGCCGACCACGTCGGCCATCTTGGCCGTGCCGATGTTGGAGGAATACTGGAACACTTCCGGCACGGTGAGGAAGCGCCCCTTGCCGTGGAAATCCTTGATGGTGAAGCCGCCAATCTTGATCGGATAGCGCGCATCGAAACTGTCGGTCATCTTCACCTTGCCGCTGTCCAGCGCCATGGCGAGCGTGAACGACTTGAAGGTGGAACCCATTTCGAACGTGCCGTTCGACATGCGGTTGAGCCAGCCTTCTTCGCCGCCGGCGGCCGGATCATTCGGATCGAAATCCGGCACGGAGGACATGGCGAGGATTTCGCCGGTATGGGCATCAAGCACCACGCCGCCCGCCCCCTTGGCCTTGAACTTGGTGATCGAGGAGGTGAGCACGTCGCGCAGAATCGCCTGCACGCGCACGTCGATCGAGAGCTTCACCGGCTCCAGCGGCTGGCTGCTCGTCATGCCGACGGCGGCAAGATCCGCGAGACCCTGGCTGTCGATGTAACGCTCCATGCCGGCGACGCCGCGATTGTCGATGTTGACGTAACCGACGATATGGGCCGCCGTCGCGCCACCCGGATAGAAGCGCCGCTTTTCCGGGCGGAAGCCGATGCCCGGAATGCCGAGCGCCAGGATTTCGCTCTGCTGCTTCGGCGTCAGCTGCCGGCGCAGCCACTGGAAGCGGGAATTGGAGCGCAGCTTGCCATAGATCTGCTTGGCATCGATATCCGGCAGGACGGTGCGCAGCTTCTCGATCACTTCGTCCGCATCAACGATCTTGTGCGGTTCGGCAAACAGCGAGACGGTGCGAATGTCGGTGGCGAGAACCTCGCCGTTGCGATCGAGAATGTCCGGACGCGACGCCATCAACCGGTCCGCCGGCATGATGCTCGACGTCGTTTCCGGTTCGCGCAGCCCGTAATAAGTGAGGCGCGCGCCGATCACGCCGTAAAAGGCCACGAAGGCAACCATGATCAGGCCAATGCGCGTGCGGGCCTGGGTCGCTTTGCGCTTGCGAGACCCCTCGAACTTCGCACCGGCCGAACCGGCACGGATGCCGTTGGCGCCGGCCGAAAAATGTGCCCTGCTCTTCAGCACCATGATCCGCGAAAGGAAAGCCATTAGTCCTCCACCGATCCTGTAGAAATGACATCGATTGATCTCGCTGCCCGCGGCAGGGGAACCGGCACGGTCGATGCGGCCTTGGTCGCCTTCGCCTTGTCGACACCGCGGATGGCTGCGCGCACTTCCGGATCAACGCCGGCGATCAATTGCTCGATCGTCGTTTCGGGTTGCGGCAACTGCGATTTCGGCATCGGCAGTTCCTTCGGCATGGCGAGCTGTGTCGGCGCCGTCGGAACGAGATCGAGTTCGGATTGGTAGACGTTGATCAGCCGGTGCAGGCGGTTCGGCTGCGTCAGCAGCGCCCAGTCGGCCTTCAGAAGATCGATCGTATCGCGCTCGAGCTTGATCTCGCTTTCGAGGCGATGCACCTCCTCCAGCTTGAGTTCGGCCTTGTGCTTGATCGTATAGGTCACCACGGCGGTGGCCGTCATGACGCCGATGAGAATGAAGTCGAAACTTCTCAGCATGATCAGGCTCCCAACTTGTCGAGGCTGGCGAGTTCGGGAAGGTCGAAGATTGAGAAATCCGCCGGGCGCGCCGGTGCAGCCGTCCGGAAGGCGGCGCGCAGCTTGGCGGACCGGGCGCGCGGATTGACCTCCGCCTCGTCCTTCGAGGCCGACATCATGCCCTTGCCGACCGGTTCGAAGACGGCAGGCTTGTCCTCCACCATCGGCAGGTGCCGGGAACCCGCAGCCTTGCCGGAGCGATCGGCGAGGTAGCGCTTGACGATGCGATCCTCCAGCGAATGGAAGCTGACGATCACCAGCCGGCCGCCGGGCTTCAAAGCGCGTTCGGCGGCAAACAGCGCACGAGCCAACTCGCCGAGCTCATCATTGACGAAGATGCGCAGCGCCTGGAAGACGCGTGTCGCCGGGTGGATCTTGTCCTTGGCCTTGCGCGGATTGACGCTCTCGATGAGGTTGGCAAGGTCGCGCGTGGTGGAAAACGGCTCCGTCGCGCGGCGCTTCTCGATGGCGCGCGCAATCCGGCCCGCCTGCTTTTCCTCGCCGAGAAAACCGAAGATGCGGGCAAGATCACCCGCCTTGGCGCGATTGACGACATCGGCAGCTGACACGCCGGAGGCCGACATGCGCATGTCGAGCGGTCCGTTCCTCTGGAAGGAGAAGCCGCGCTCAGCCTCGTCGATCTGCATGGAGGAGACACCGATATCGAGCACGACGCCGTCGAGGCCATCGGCCGGGGCATGCTCGGCAAGCGCCGAAAATTGTGTCGGAACGAGCGTCAGGCGGCCTTGTGATTCCGCCACCAGCGCCTGACCGCCGGCAATCGCATTGGGATCACGATCAAGCGCAATGACGTTGGCGCCGCAGGCAAGAATGGCGCGGGTATAACCACCCGCGCCAAAGGTACCATCTAGGATAACCTTGCCAGGCGCGGGAGAAAGGCTGGACAGCACCTCCTCCAGCATCACCGGAATGTGGCGGACCGGTCCGCCATCAGCCTCGGAAACTCCGTCGCCAAGATTCGCCGCCATTCCGGTCCCCTGTTTCAAGTGGACCGCGCCCCAAACCGGGCTCGACCCTCTCGCGCCGCCGCCTGCGCCTCGTGAAACGCCTGCGGCTGCCAAAGCTGAAAATGATCCGACCGCCCGACAAAGGAGACCTCTGTCGTGATGCCGGTGAAGTCCCGGATGAAATCCGTGACCATGAGACGGCCCTCCGCATCGAGCCGCATGAAGACGCCGCCACCGTGAACCAGCAGCGACATCGCATTCGCCTCCGGCGAGAACGGATCGGCGGACGCGATCTGCCGCTCGTAACGCTCGAGCAGATCCGGACCACCGACGCTGATCGCCGGAAAGACAAGATCCTGGAGACAGTAAAGCTCCTGGATATTCCGCTGCGCGATGACCGCACGAAAGGGAGCAGGCACGGAGACCCGGCCCTTCGCATCGATCTTGTTCGTCGCATTGGACAAGAAGCGGTTCATGACGCCAAACATCCGCCCCACAAAATGACAGGACACGCACGCGCCCCGCACCACGCACGCCAAAGGACACAACCCGACCGCTCAGGCGAAGAGACCTCCGCCCAATGTTCCGTGATGGAACCGGCCCGCTACTGTCCGATGAAAGGGCAACTGATTGCCCGCTTGCAGTGTGATTTTGGGATACCATGGGACCATATGGGCGTCAATGGGAAGCCGCCACACGGAGACGCGGCAGCCTGAAATATTTATAAGCCGTTAAGTTTAACAAAGGGTTAGCGGGACACGGCCTCTGCACGCGTCATATGTGCACTGCAACCGCGCCAAATCCGCCACTAACCCTTTGGGAACAGATACACATTAGCGTGAACATCTACAGCAGCGGCAACCGTCGACACACGCCAAACGTGAAATCGCAGCCTGCCGAAAGGAGGCTGGCGCTGTGCCAAGCACCCGCTCCCCACGCCCGGCGAAACCGCCCTGTGGTTGCTTCTATTCAAAATTGAAATCGCCAGTTGGCCTGTAAGCCGGGTTCTGTATGGCACCGACGCGAACGCCGGAACGTGGCAGCCATTCATCTGGGACAACGTTTGCACGTTGCCTCACGCAACCCACCCGGATGACTGGCCCGGAAACAGGCTGTAGTGCCGCAAGCGGCACCCGCGTCATCCCTATTCGGTCTTGCTCCCGGTGGGGTTTACCTTGCCGTCCCTGTTGCCAGGCCCGCGGTGGGCTCTTACCCCACCCTTTCACCCTTACCCCGCCAGCTCTCCTGCTCCGGATCGAAGAGCAGGACAGCAGGCGGGGCGGTTTCCTTTCTGTGGCACTTTCCCTGGGGTCGCCCCCGCCGGACGTTATCCGGCACCGTATTTCCGTGGAGCCCGGACTTTCCTCACCCTACCGCCTTTCGGCATTGGTAAAGCGCGGCTGCCCGGCCAACTGGCAGGGGCTCCTTAGACGGTTTGTGGGGCGAATGAAAGTGCCGCGGCTCAGTGATTTACCCGAAGCTCGCCGAAAACGGCACCGGATAGGGCTCATCCTCGATCTGCCCGTTCAGGAGCAGTTGCGCACCGAGCCTGCCGATTTCGTCGGAGCTCTTGGCCGCCGCGCCGCAGCCGCCGGTCAGGAGTGCGATCCTCGGCGAAGATGTCGGGGCAATGATCGGATAGCCGCTCGGCGTCTTCGACACGACACAGGCACCGGTCGAGACACGGGTGCGGTCAAGGCCGGGCACCAGGTGCTCCATGATGGCAAGATGATGGTCGCGCACCGCCTCGCGTCCGCCGGTGCGGAACCAGGCGCGCATCTCGGCGTCGCCCGTCAGGATCACGTCGTCCTGATCGCCGCCGATCTTGAGGTAGACCTTGCCGTCCGGATAGCGCACCGGTGGCAGCATGTAGATGTGCTTGGAGGGATCGCGCGGTTCGTAGATCAGCGACGGCATGCAGGCATAACGCCCAAGCTCGCCCTCATCGATCTCGAAGAAGGTAACAGTGCGCGCATAAACCGACATCTGAAGCGGTTCGCTCAAGAGACTCTCCGCAATGGAAAAACCGCCGGCCGCCACCAGCGCCTTCTCGGCGGTGTACGTGCCGCCTTCCGCCGTCCGCACCACGGCAAGACCACCCTCATCCCGCACAGAGACAACCGTTTCGGTGATCCGCCGCACGCCCTGGCGCTCGGCAATCCGGCTCTGGGCAGCAACCAGGGCGCGGGGATTGATGTAACCCGCCTCGCCCGCCTCCAGCACGCCCTCGCATCCCGGCTCGAAGCCGAAGTAGGGGAAACGCCGGGGAAGCTCCGACCGGGATAGCACTTCGATTCCGGTGCCCAGCGTCTCGGCCGCGGCACAGATGTTGCGGATATAGGCATGACCGCTGGCGCGCTCCGGCGCCACCATCAGGCAGCCGGTCTTGTGGTAGAAGGAGATACCGCTCTCCTGCTCGATCTCGCCGTAACGGGCAATGGAGCGATTGGCGAGCAGCGCCCAGACCGGATCGGGATCGATGGTACGGGTGATGCGGGCCTCGTCGTAATGGCTGGCGAAAACGCCCTGATGCGTCTTCGGATCGGCAGGCTCGCCGGGACCGATCAGCGCCACGCCGTCCACGTCCTTCGACAGATGCCGCGCCGCCGCCGCCCCCATCATGCCGCAACCGATGACGATGAACCTGAAATCCGCAGCCATGGCCGTCCCACTTTTCCCCCGAGTCTTTCCCTTGTGTCAGTGGCTACCCCGCAACGGGCAAACGGTCCACTGCAAAGGTGACGCAGGCCTTAGGCCTCGTCGGTGCCCTGGAACTTCGGCAGGGCGGCCAGCAGCCGGTGTAGCGTATCGATGGTCGACATGTCGGCGATGCCGTCCACCCGCTCAGGCCGAAAATGCCGCTGGAAGGCTTCCACCACGCCCTCGGTGCGCTCGCAGAACTCACCGGTGATGTCGATGCCGTAACCGTAAAGCGCCAGCATGCCCTGCAGCGCCTCGATCGGCTGCCCCGCCTCCCCGCGCTGGAAGTAACGGCCACTGCGGATCGGGCCAGGCTCGACCCAGTGCCCGATGCCTTCGCGGTGAAGCCGATCCCACGGGAAGTTTTCGCCCGGATCGACCTTGCGGCGCGGCGCCACATCCGAATGGCCGAGCACCCGTTCCGGCGCAATCCGCCAGCGGTCGATGAGGTCCCGGGTGAGTGCGATGACAGCCGCCATCTGCTCCTCCGCATACGGTGGAAGCCCGCCCGGATGACCGGCATTGGCAATCTCGATACCGATCGAACGGGAATTGATGTCGCTCTCGCCCGCCCACACGCTCTTGCCCGCATGCCAGGCCCGGCGCGTCTCCGGCACCATCTGGATAATGCGCCCGTCCGGCCAGACGAAATAATGCGACGACACCTGGCTTTCGATGTTCTTCAGCCAGGAGAGCGCCTGCCCGTGATCCGGCATGCCGGTATAATGCAGGATGATCATGTCCGGCGCATCGACGCCCACGCGTTCGCCATGGTTCGGCGAGGGATCGACCCTCGCACCAGCATAATCAGGAATAAGCTTCATGCGGCCTTGCGTTCCTTGGCAATCACCGCATAGGCGGCGTTCAGCGCGGCCATACGCTCGTTGGCGGCGGCATGCAACGCTTCCGGCACGCCGCGCGCGATCAGCTTATCCGGATGATGCTCGGCGACAAGCCGACGATACTGCTTGCGGATGTCGGCGAAGTCATCGGAGGGCGAAACGCCCAGCACCAGATAGGGGTCAATCCCTTCAATGTGCACGTGGCGCGCCATGATGCGGCGGAAATGGTTTTCGTCGATGCGGAAGATCTCGGCAATGCGTAGCAGGAAGGCGAGTTCCTTCTCGTGCACCATGCCGTCCGCCTTGGCGATGTGGAACAGGCCGTCGATGACGCTTTCCAGCATCGGGCAATTGTGTTCGCCCGATCCGCACAGATTCGCGAGCTTTTCGGCATAGGCTTCGTAACCCGCCACATCCTGACGGGCGAGGTTGTAGAGACGTGCGACGTTTTTCGCTTCTTCCTCGGGGAAATCGAAGATCTGCCGGAAGGCATCCACTTCGGACGCCACGACGGCGCCATCCGCCTTGGCCATCTTGGCGGAAAGCGCGATGATCGCGACGGAGAAGGACACCTGGCGGCGGGTTTCCGGATCGCCTTCGAACAGCGTGCGGATCGCTTCGATCACTCTCGACAGCGCATTGTTGGCCGCGTCGCCGACGCTGCCGAGCAGCCGCTCCCAGAATGAACTCAAATGAAGGCAGGCGAAATCTAAAATCATGCTGCACCTGACCAAATTCTGGAACCCTTGGCAAGAAGCAGGGAACCGACCGACAATTAATCTTTCGTCATCTTACGGACGATCCGGGGGGTGCGGATCGCCGACCGGTCATTCTGCCGCAGCCGCGATCCGACGAAGCTGGCCGCCGTTCCCGCCCCGCACGGCATCACCCGCGTACCGTTCCAGCCTGTCTGCAAATTGAACCGATTGAAACGACATGCGTTCCACAAATTCGGCGAAATACCGGATTTTCTTGAGAAATTCACTTTACAGCCGCGGCGGGCTGTCGCATCCATTTGCCGATTTTGTTGGCAAGCGCGGCGTAGGCGCAAAGGAGGTTCGATGGCCAAGAAGAAAGTGGGATTGCTGACCGCGGGCGGGCTTGCACCGTGTCTGTCATCGGCGGTCGGCGGGCTGATCGAGCGCTATAGCGACATCGCGCCGGAACTGGATCTGGTGGCCTATCGCTCCGGTTACCAGGGACTGCTGCTTGGCGACCGAATCGAGATCACGGCCAACATGCGCGAGCGCGCGCATCTCCTGCACCGTTACGGCGGCTCGCCGATCGGCAACAGCCGCGTGAAGCTCACAAACACCGCCGACTGCGTGAAGCGTGGTCTGGTGAAGGAAGGCGAGAACCCGCTGAAGGTCGCGGCAGACCGTCTCGCGGCCGATGGCATCACCATCCTCCACACGATCGGCGGCGACGACACCAACACCACGGCCGCGGACCTCGCCGCCTATCTCGCCTCGAACGGGTATGACCTGACAGTGGTTGGCCTGCCCAAAACCGTCGATAACGACGTGTTCCCGATTCGCCAGACGCTGGGCGCCTGGACCGCTGCCGAAGTCGGCGCGCACTTCTTCGACCATGTCAGCAACGAACAAAGTGCGGCCCCCCGCACCCTTGTCATCCACGAAGTGATGGGCCGCAACTGCGGCTGGCTGACCGCGGCCACCGCCCGCGCCTACATCCAGGACACCCGGAACAACGAATATGTCGAGGGCCTGATGATGAACACACAGATGAAGAACATCGACGGGCTCTACCTGCCCGAGATGCATTTCGATCTGGAGGGCGAAGCGGACCGTCTGCGCAAGATTATGGACACCTGCGGCTTTGTGACGCTGTTCGTATCCGAAGGCGCCGGTCTCGACACGATCGTTGCCGAGCGCGAGGCAGCGGGTGAAGCGATCAAACGTGATGCCTTCGGCCACGTGAAGCTCGACACGATCAATGTCGGCTCCTGGTTCCAGAAACATTTTGCAACCCTTCTCGATGCCGAACGTTCGATGGTTCAGAAATCGGGTTACTATGCGCGCTCCGCACCGGCCAACAGCGATGATCTGCGCCTGATCCAGAGCATGGTCGATCTGGCCGTCGAAAGCGCGCTCAACGGCGTCTCCGGCGTGACCGGTCACGACGAGGACCAGAATGGGAAATTGCGCACGATCGAATTCCCGCGTATCAAGGGTGGTAAGCATTTCGATCTGTCGACGCCGTGGTTCGGCGAGGTCATGGACTTCATTGGCCAGACCTGGCGGGCAGCATAACCGGTCGCACCTGACGATCAGGGATGGATGGGAGCCAGGCGCCCATCCGGGAGGGAGGAGTTGATGAGCATCGAGACACTGCTGGCCTTTGGTGCCACATCCCTTCTCGTGCTTCTTCTTCCCTCCGCATCCGGCATGCTTCTGCGCGATTACAGCCTAGTTCAGGGACGTGCACGAAGCGCGCTCCTGATCCCTGCCCTCTGGCTGGGCTATCTCGTGGCAGGCGGACTTGCCGGCACGCTTTATGTGGCAATCCACACTCTGGCCCCCGCCATGGAGCGTCCGCTTGGATGGCTGGGCGTCGTGATTCTCGGCCTTTATCTGTTGCGCTCGCAGCAAAGGCGGTTTGCCCAGCGTCTGGCGGACAATGACAACCTCCCGGCCCGCCGGTGGGACAAGGCATTCTTTTCCATCCTTGTCGCAAGCCTTGGTCCGGGCTTCGCCGTCGTCGTCGCGAGCCTCTTTTTCCAGATGTCCGATTCGCTCCGGATCTCGGACGAATCGTTTGCACAGGCCTTCCTCGCCTATGCGCTCGCAGCGCTGGTCGCCCCCTTTGTCCAGCTGCTGATCGCCGAATCCTCGGCACGCAAGATCAGCCGCGCCCGGCGCCTCAATCCAGCCTCGCGCAAGCCCCGCACGCGATTTATCGCCAGCCGCGCCGTCAGCGCGGGCTACCGCCGGATCGCTGCATGATCACCCTGACTTGATGACAGGCCTGTCATGCGTTAATGGAATGTTTAACGGTCAGGTGCCGGCGGGAAGAAAACATTCATCTTCATGAAAGTGAGACGATGGCGATAACCCGAATTCTCGGCTGCAACACGATTGTGGCAGTGGCAATTTGTGGGGCCGTTTCCGGCTGCTCAAGCGTTCAGACGGCATCCAACAGCCAGGCAGGCACGGATGTCGCCGCCGCAACAGTTGCCGATGCAGGCACCGCCGTCGCAGATGCGTCCACGGCAACCGCCGCCCATGCGGCCGGCAAGACAGACCGCCTCCCCGGTGATTCGACTGCGCCATCAGCCGCGGCCACGCAGATCGCAGCGGCCCCCAATCGCGCAGCCCAGAAAGTCGGACGCGTCACGCTCGTCTCGCAGTCAACTGATCCCATGCAGCGCGCCGCAGAAACCGCGGCCAATTCCATCGCCCAGAACAGTCAGCCAGTCGCAGTCCCCGCACTTGCCGTCGCCTCCACGGCCGTCAATCAGGCTGGCGGCCTGCAGGCGATCAACATGGCAACCTCCGGCCAGACGATCACGAAACCGCTCGCCGCACCGTCTGCTCTTTCCGCGCCCACGAATACCACGACACCATCCGCCCAGACCCTCGGGCCGGTGATGGCGACCGCCCTTCCCGCCGACGTCACCGGTCCGTTCACCGCGATCCCGACGCCACGTCCGCGGATCGAAAAGGCAACCCCGTCGTCGATGGTCGCCTATGCCGGGACGCGCCAGCCGCTGTCGGCCATGTCGACCGACTTCTTCCCGCCGGCACCGGGCGAACCCCTTCCGACGACGGCCGATGCCAGCAACGAGACGCTGAGCAAGCTGATCCACCGCTATGCGGGCCTGTATGGCGTACCGGAATCGCTCGTGCACCGCGTCGTGCATCGCGAAAGCCGGTATGACCCCAAGGCCTACAACAAGCGCGGCTTCTGGGGCCTCATGCAGATCAAATACGCGACGGCGAAGTCGATGGGTTACCAGGGCACGCCGGATGGTCTTCTTGATGCCGAGACCAACCTGAAATACGCGATCAAGTACCTGCGCGGCGCCTGGCTGGTGGCCGACAATGATCCGGACGATGCGATCAAGCTTTATGCGCGCGGTTATTATTTTGACGCCAAGCGCAAGGACATGCTGCACGTTCTGGAGTGAACAGCAGACAAGTGCACCCAACGCAGGCTTGCGACTAAGGCTCAGGGATACACCCGGAGAATGGCCTTTGTGAGGGGCATCGTCGAATAGCGAGCCGACCAGGGTGTCAGCCCGAGATGCACGACGACCAATCCGCGGGACGGAATGACGGTGATCGTCTGGCCATCATGCCCTTGCAGATTGAACGTGTCTGCGGGCATGTCCGCCCGTTCGGACGGTCGCGGCAACCAGGTCTGCATCCTCGAATACCAGCCGCCGGATGCCGTGGTCGGCTCAGCCATCGACGCGACGAAACCATCCGGCAGAAGCCGCACACCCTTCCACATGCCGTTCTGAGCCAGAAACAGGCCGAACCGCGCCCAGTCACGCGCGCTGGCATAGAGATACGAACTCCCGACGAAGGTGCCGGACGCATCCACCTCCATCACGGCACTGGTCATGCCAAGCGGGGCAAACAACGCGTCGCGCGGGAAGGCGAGCGCCGTTGCCCGATCACTCAGACGATCCATCCAGATGCGCGACAGCAGAACGGCCGTGCCGGACGAATAGCTGAACCTCTGGCCCGGCGTGCCTTCGAGTGGCAGGGAGGCCGTGAAGGCCGCCATGTCCGGCTGAAGGTAGAGCATGCGCGTGACATCCGCGACGGTGCCGTAATCCTCGTTGAAGGCAAGGCCGCTTTCCATGGCGAGAAGCTGCGCAAGGGTGATGTCACGCCTCGCATCGCCTGCCCATTGCGGCATCAGGTTGCGCTCATCAAGACGCATGCGCCCCTCGTCGATCAGCCGGCCAATCAACGCGGCATTCACCGTCTTGGTCATTGACCAGCCGAGCAGCGGCGTCTTGTCGTTAAAACCCGCTGCATACCGCTCGCCGACAATGGCGCCATTCTTCACGACGACGACCGCACGAAAGCCGGGGCCGACCAGATCGTCCCGCGCCAGAAGCGCGGCCACAGCCGCATTTGCCTCGATACCCTCGCCGTTCGGCCACGAACCGGCTCCCGCCTGAACCGCAGCGCCCGGCCCTGCCTCCGGCAGATCAAGCGCCGCAGCCGTGCTGCCCTGCGGAACCACGGCGCATCCAAGCCCCGGTCGATAGACGGCAGCGCTCGGCGCAATCTGACCGAGGAGGGCAGCCGAGACCCGTTGTGCCGGCCGATCGACCGACACCCGCATCAGCCGCAGCAGAGGATGGCCCGGCGCCTGCACATCCTCCGCCAGCACGTCGTTTTCATCGCGTCCGGCAAGAAACACGTTGGAGCAGACGATCTTCGCGGCATAACCGCTGCCGACGCGCAGCAGATCCGGCGGCATGGTGTAAAGCCAGACAAGCCCGCCGGCCACGACGAGCAGCAACAGCACAAGGACGATCTTCGCGAGACGCTTCAACAGGCTTCCGACGCTGCGCATTCACTTCTCCGCTTCGCTCAGTTCCGCATGCAAACAGGTTTCCGTGACAATGAAAAGTCACGAATTGCAGGGCTTTGCGCAGGGTTTGCGTCATGAAACTGCAACACGCCGCGACTAGAGGCTTTCGAAAAGCTCATGACGAGACGGGGAATCGGGGATGGCCGAGATTGCACCGGAAGCCAGTTTTCTGAAGAACGGAAAACTGAAGACTGCACTCCTGCAACACAAGGCGCTGTCGAAAAGCGGCTTCTCCGAGCGGATGTTCGGTCTGCTGTTCTCCGGTCTCGTCTATCCGCAGATCTGGGAAGATCCGGATGTCGATATGGCGGGGATGGAACTGGCCGCAGGTCATCGCATCGTCACCATCGGTTCCGGCGGCTGCAACATGCTGGCCTATCTTTCCCACCATCCGGCCTCGATCGACGTCGTGGATCTCAACCCGCATCACATCGCTCTCAACAGGCTGAAACTTGCCGCCTTCCGGAGCCTGCCCGCCCATGCCGATGTCGTGCGGCTTCTCGCCACCGAAGGACGCGCCAGCAATTCGAAGGCCTTCGACACCTTCGTTGCGCCTGCACTGGATACGGCCACCCGCCGCTATTGGCAAAAGCGGACGCTGAATGGCCGCCGCCGCATCAGCGTCTTCGACCGCAACATCTACCGCACCGGCCTGCTCGGCCGCTTCATCGCCGCCGGTCACCTGATCGCCCGCCTGCACGGGGTGGACCTGACCGAGATGGCGAAGACAAGGTCGCTGCGCGAACAGCGGCAGTTTTTCGAGGATCGCATCGCCCCGCTCTTCGACCGGCCCTTCGTGCGCTGGCTCACTGGCCGCAAGAGCTCGCTTTTCGGCCTCGGCATCCCGCCGCAGCAGTATGACGAGCTCGCAAGCCTGGCGGACGAGGGGTCGATTGCCCCGGTGCTGCGCCAGCGCCTCGAAAAGCTTGCCTGCCATTTCCCGCTTCGCGACAACTATTTCGCCTGGCAGGCCTTTGCCCGCCGCTATCCGCAGCCGCATGAAGGCACGCTGCCGACCTATCTGAAGCCGGAGCATTACCGCGCCATCCGCGACAATGCCGATCGCGTCACCGTCCACCATGCCACCTTCACGGAACTTCTCTCGGGTAAGCAGGCCGGCACGGTCGATCGTTACGTCCTTCTCGATGCGCAGGACTGGATGAACGACCGGCAGCTGAACGAACTCTGGGCGGAAATCTCCCGTACCGCGGCCGCGGGCGCGCGGGTGATCTTCCGCACCGCTGCCGAGCGCAGCATCATCGAAGGCCGGTTGTCGCCGACGATCCGCGACCAGTGGACCTATCTGGAAGCGCGCTCGCAGGACCTCAACCTGCAGGACCGCTCCGCCATCTATGGCGGTTTCCACATCTACGTGAAGAAGGCCTGACGGCGGTGGACACGAGCTCTCCCGTGATGGATGCCGAACACGCCGAGCGCATGGACCGGATGTACCGCTACCAGCGGCACATCTACGATCTGACGCGCAAATATTACCTGCTCGGGCGCGACCGCACGATCCGGGAACTGCAGGTGCCGCAGAAGGGCACGCTTCTGGAAGTCGGCTGCGGCACGGGCCGCAACCTGATGCTGGCGCACAAGCTCTATCCGACGGCCAGGCTCTACGGGCTCGATATTTCTGCGGAAATGCTGACGACGACACGGGCGAATTTCCGCGGCAAAGCGGTGCAGCCGGTGCTGCAGGTGGCCGATGCCACGACGTTTTCGCCGAGCGACTTCGGCACCGCGGGCTTTGATCGCGTCATGATCTCCTATGCGCTGTCGATGATCCCGGACTGGGAGAGCGCGATCCGCACCGCCCTTGGCGCGGTAAAGGCAGGCGGTTCCCTGCACATCGTCGATTTCGGCCAGCAGGAACAGTTGCCCGCATGGTTCCGCAGCGGGTTGCAGACCTGGCTTACGCGTTTCCACGTAACGCCGAGGGCCGACCTTGCCGAAGCGCTGGAGCGCTCGCTGGAAGGCGCCGATGCGGACATGATCTTCCTGCCGCTCTATCGCGGTTATGCCTGGCAGGCGGTGGTGCGTCGCCGCGCCTGAACCGCCTTTGCGCCCCTCCTGGGTGGCGATGGCTGCCTCAACCGTTTTTGCCTTGCGTGACAGCGCCCGGTGCAGCGATAAGGAACACGACCGGGCGAATCACGGAATACCGAGCCCGGTCGCCGTCCTTGGATGTCATCGCGGAGCCAGATCGTGCGCATACCCTCCCTGGTCCTGGCTGTGGGACTGGCACTCTCCGGATGTACGGCCACGGGGCCGGATGCCTTGACCCTCGGCCTCACTGCTCCTCAAGGCAAGTTCAAGGACAACGATCCGCAGGATTTTGGCGCGCGGCATCCGCATCGCCACGAGATACACGGCACCGACGTCTCCAAGTGGAACGGCTCCGTCGATTGGCCCAAAGTGAAAGCCTCCGGCATCGACTTCGTGTTCATCAAGGCAACGGAGGGAGCCGATCGCATCGACCAGAGCTTCGAGGAGAACTGGCGCGGGGCGGCGAGAGCGGGCATTCCGCACGCGCCCTACCACTTCTATTATTTCTGCGGCGAGCCGGATGTGCAGGCGGACTGGTTCATCCGCAACGTGCCGAAAGCCTCCGTCAGCCTGCCGCCGGTGCTCGATGTCGAGTGGAACCCCGCCTCCCCCACCTGCAAGACGCGACCCGATCCCCAGACGGTCCGTGCCGCCATGAGCCGTTTCCTCGATCGCATCGAGGCGTACTATGGCAAGCGCCCAATCATCTACACCTCGGTCGATTTCCACCGCGACAATCTCGTCGGCCACTTCCGCACCTATCAATTCTGGGTTCGATCGGTTGCAGCCCACCCGCAGGAGATCTATGGCGACAGGAACTGGGCCTTCTGGCAATACACATCGACCGGCATCATCCCGGGCATCGAGGGAGAAGCAGATATCAATGTCTTCAGCGGAACACGCGAGCACTGGCAGCGTTGGCTGGTCGCTGCGGCAAAGACGTGACCGCTGCCGTTCTGCCAGCCATCCACAGGCGAAGTGTCCATTTCTTGAAGGCAGCGCCTCTCTTCTGTCACAAATCTTGCTGAAATGAAGCCACCGTCCCACCGAGGATACCCAATGACGTCCAAGATCTTCCGTCGCCTGTCTCTGGCGCTTCTTCTTTCCACCTGCGCCCTGTCGCCGGCACGCGCCCAGACGCCAGCCGCTCCCTGTGGCGGCGATCTCGCAGGCTTCCTGCAGGCCGTAAAGGCCGAGGCCGTGTCGATGGGCGTCCCGGCAGATGCCGCCGACAAGGCACTGGCCGGCGCCCAGATCGACCAGAAGGTCCTGTCGCGCGACCGCGCCCAGGGCGTCTTCCGCCAGACCTTCCTTGAGTTCTCGCAGCGCACCGTCAGCCAGGGGCGTCTCGACATGGGCCGCAAGAAGCTGCAGGACCTGTCCTCCGTCTTTTCCCGCGCCGAGAAGGAATTCGGCATTGCGCCGGGCGTAATTGCCGCCTTCTGGGCCATGGAGACCGACTTCGGTGCCGTTCAGGGCGATTTCAACACCCGCAACGCTCTGGTGACGCTGGCGCATGACTGCCGCCGTCCCGAACTCTTCCGTCCGCAGCTTCTGGCACTGACCCAGATGGTGCAGCATGGCGATCTTGACCCGCAGACCAATACCGGCGCCTGGGCCGGCGAAATCGGCCAGGTGCAGATGCTGCCGAAGGATATCATCGCCCACGGCATCGACGGCGACGGAGACGGGCATGTGAACGTCAAGGCCAGTGCGCCCGATGCGATCCTGACCGCCGCCTCCTTCATCAAGAGCCTCGGTTTTCGCGCCGGCGAGCCTTGGATCCAGGAAGTCGAACTGCCGGAAAGCCTGCCCTGGGAAAAGTCCGGCCTCGGCAACGAGATCCCGGCCTCCGAATGGTTCAAGCTCGGCGTGAAGCCGCGCGACGGCAAGACCGAGTTCGGCACCCTCCCCGCGGCTCTCGTCCTGCCCCAGGGTCGCAAGGGGCCGGCCTTCCTCACCTATCCGAACTTCGGCATCTATCTGGAATGGAACAAGTCGTTCATCTACACGACATCGGCCGCCTATTTCGCCACCCGCCTGTCCGGTGCGCCGCCCTACCTCAAGGGCAACCCGGAGCCCGGCCTTGACGTGGACCAGATGAAGGCGCTGCAGGCCAAGCTTGACGCGAAAAGCCACGATGTCGGCGAAATCGACGGCATCCTCGGCTCCGGCACCCGCCGCGCCGTGCAGCGCGAACAGCAGCGGCTCGGCATGCCAGCGGATGGTTGGCCGACCCAGGCTCTCTTGAACGCACTTTGATTGCGGGATGCCGGAGCGTCGCACAGAGGTTCCGGCATCTTCCTTCCGGGCTATAAATTGACACCCTTTCAGCGGGGGATCTGCCTGGCGAAAGCCGCAAGCCCGGACTCACCTCGAAGAGGTCAGGCGATCACACGATCGCGGCAGTGCAGCAATTCATCACGGAATGTAACGCTTCTTAACAACGTCTCGAAGTTTTTTCACAGTTTGTTAGGCACATTTATAAAGGGTTTTTCCCTTTATATTTCCTAATCTTAGCCAAAACATGAGCACGTCTCGGCCCGGCATTGTGCGGCAGTGCAGCACATTATTCACTTTGCAAAGCCCGTCGCTTGCCCTTAGATTTCAGCTGTTAACGCAAGGGAGACAGACATGGGACGTACCTATTCCTTCAATCTCCTCATCTTCGGTGCAGCGTTCGTTTTCGTCGCGTCAATGCTCTTCGTTTGAGCCCAAGGGACGCAGCCTGGCCAGATTAGCCAATTGACCCGATGAACAAGACAGCAGTTTCATGAATGAGTGTGGGCGGTCATGCACCGCCCTCTCCGAAAACAGGGCTCAGGCCGCCGCCCCGGCCTGAGCCTTTTCGTTGGGCAGGCGTCCGAGATGATCAAGCACGGCGGCGATCAGCGGCGCGCGGTTCATCGTGTAGAAATGAAATTCGTGGATGCCCCGGCGGATCAGATCCTCGACCTGCTCGGCCGCCACATCGGCGGCGACCTTGGCCCGCTCTTCCGGCTTGTCGTCATACCCTTCGAACCGCGCATCCAGAAACGCCGGAACGCTGGATCCGCAGCGCCCGGCAAATCGCTTCAGCTGCGTCAGGTTCTGGATCGGCATGATGCCGGGGATCACCGGGATCGTGATGCCCGCCTTGCGCACTTCGTTGAGGTACCGTTCGAACACGTCGTTATCGAAGAAGAACTGCGTCAGCGCCCGGTCCGCACCGTTTTCCGCCTTCAGCTTCAGCATCGCGATATCGGCGGAGACGTCGGCACTTTCCGGATGTTTTTCCGGATAGGCGGAGACGGAGATTTCGAAGCTGCCATCGGCCTTCAGGGCCGAAACCAGTTCCGCTGCATTGGCATAACCATCCGGATGCGGCACATAGGCGGTGCCGATACCGCTCGACGGATCGCCGCGCAGTGCAACGATGTGGCGCACGCCAAGCGCCCGCAAGTCCTCGATGACCTGATGGGTCTCCTGCTTGTCGGCATCGACGCAGGTCAGGTGCGAGGCGGTCGCAAGCCCAACCTCGGAGATCATCTTGTCGACAGCCGCAAAGGTCGGCGCCTTGGTTGTGCCGCCGGCGCCATAGGTGACGGAGACGAAATCGGGATTGTAGCGCTTCAGGTCGCGCGCCGTGTCCCACAGCTGCCCCTCCATCTCCACCGATTTCGGCGGGAAGAATTCGAAGGAGATGCGAAAGCGGTCCTGAGTGGGGGCAACAGAGGTCATGAGGCTACGTCCGATACAAGAGATTTCCGCTGAAGGGGCTTACCCGCGCCAGCCGCTGCGGCTGCCGCACGGGCCAGCCAGATGGTTACCGTCAGCGCCGGCGCTTCCGCCTTGGCGCTCGGTTGAAGATCGATCACCTGCTCCACGGACAAGTCGAGCTTTTCCAGCCACTCCGTCACGGTCTGGTGCGAGAAGCCGAGGCGCACATGGGCGTGGTCTTCCCGAAGGTAGTCGAGCGTGTGTGGGGCAAGATCGACGATGATCAGGCGCCCGCCCGGCCGGATCACCTTGGCCGCTTCGGCAATCGCCCGCTCCGGATGATCCAGGAAATGCAGAACCTGATGGATGGTGACGAGGTCGAAATCCCCGGCCTCCACTGGCAGGTTGAAGATATCGCCCTGGCGAACGGAGGCCTTCAGGATGCCGGTGCGATCGAGATTGGCCCGGGCGACCGCCAGCATGTCGCGGCTCGCATCGATGCCGACAGCGCGGCGATAGAGGTTCTGGAACAGTTGCAGGATGAGGCCGGTCCCGGTGCCGAGATCGAGCAAAGCATCAATGGGCTCGGAGCCAACCAGCCGCAGCAATGCCTCTTCCACCGCCCTGTCGCTCACATGCAGGCGGCGCAATTCATCCCACTCGGCGGCATTGCGGCTGAAATAGGCCTGTGCCCGTTCGGCCCGCACGCGCTTGACTTCGGCAAGTCGCTCGCCGTCACGCTGCAAGACGGGATCGTCGGAGCCAGCCGCCTCCAGCAGCAGCCTGGCCAGAGGTGAGACGGGCCCGTCCTGTTTCAGGCGAAAATACGCCCAGGCGCCTTCCTGATAGCGCTCGATCAGACCTTCCTCGGACAGAAGCTTCAGGTGGCGCGAGATCCGGGGTTGCGACTGCCCGAGAATATCGGTCAGATCGCTCACCGTCAGGTCACCGGCCGACAGGAGCGCCAGAAGACGAAAACGCGTTAGCTCCCCCGCGGTCTTCAGCACATCCACCAATTTGTCGAGACCCAGGGCCATTCCATCGTCCATCACAATCAAGATATAAAGATATCTTTATATGATGGCGTTCGGCACTGCAAGCGCTTTTGCCGCGCAAACAGCACAAGGCGGCCCGCGAGGTCGCCTTGTGTCGGATGCGAAAAGTTCGGTCAACGCCTCTGCCCTCATTCCCGCCATTGCGGGCCGCAAGAGTGGCGTTGCCCTGAGTGCGAGCGGCGCCGCAAGGGTTTGCGACGCAGCCAGGCTGAGCGACGAGTTACGCTGCGCGCCGCGAAGCAGGCGTGTTGGTGGGCCGCCCCCGATCAGGCGCCCGTTGCGTCTCAACGCCGATCCGGAAGGCCTGCAGCATGGCTGCCAGTTGCGCCGCCTCCCGGGCAAGGCTTGAGCTTCCGGCGCTCAACTGCTCGACCATGGCGGCATTCTGTTGCGTGGCCTGGTCCATGTGATTGACCGAACCATTCACCTCCCGCAGTCCCGTCGCCTGCTCCTGCGCAGCCGTGGCGATGGCTTCCATGTGGCGGTTGATCGAATCGACCATGCCGGCAATCGCGCTCAGCCCGTCACCGGTCGCACTGACGAGCTTGACGCCCTCGGCCACCGCCTGCTCCGAATTGCCGATCAGGCTCTTGATCTCCTTGGCGGCATTGGCGGAACGTTGTGCAAGTTCGCGCACCTCCTGAGCCACCACGGCAAACCCCTTGCCGGCGTCGCCGGCCCGGGCGGCCTCGACCCCTGCGTTCAGTGCCAGCAGGTTGGTCTGGAAGGCGATTTCATCGATGACGCCGATGATCTGGCCGATCTGGCGCGAAGCGGTTTCGATGCGTTCCATCGCGAGAACCGCATTGTTGACGACGACACCCGATTGCTCGGCCTGGCCGCTGGCGGCCCTGACGAGGTCACGGGCTTCGGCGCTCCGCGATGACGTGGACATCACGTTGGAGGTGATCTCCTCAAGAGCCGCTGCCGTCTGCTCCAGCGTTGCCGCCTGCCCTTCCGTGCGCTTGGACAGGTCTGCGGAGGCGGATGCAATCTCGCCGCTGCCGCCGCGCACCATGAACACCGTGTTGCCGACGGAAACGAGCGTCTGGCGCAGCTGTTCGACCGAGTGGTTGAAATCGTGCCGAAGCGGTTCGAACTGAGGCGCGAACTGGACATCGATTTCGCAGAGCAGGTCACCGGAGGCAAGCCGCCGCAGACCGGTTGCCAACGCACCCGTCGCGGCATCGAGACGCTCCTGCGCTTCGGCCTCGGCTTGGCGCTGGAAGGCCAGACGCTCGGCCTCGCTGCGTCCACGCGCCTCCTCCGCTTCACGCTCCAACTCCGCATTGCGGATCGCCGCCTGGCGGAAGACCTCGACCGAGCGCGCCATGCCGCCGATCTCGTCCTGGCGTTCCAGGTCGGGGACCATGACGGCGTGACTGCCCTGCGCCAGTTCGTTCATGCAGAGGGTCAGGCGCTCGATGGGCCGGGCGACACGACGAATGATCACGACAAGCGCCGCAACGGAAAAGACGAGCGTCGCCAGGAAGATGCCGCCGTAGAGGAGGACGGACTGGAAGGCATCGGCACGCGCCGCCGCCGCACGGTCGACCAGGACGGCCTTCGCGACGAGAGCAACCTCGGCGACGGAGCCGAGCGCCGTCTTGTTGCCGGCCCGCCATTCATCCGTGTTCATCGGCAGCGGCTTTTCGGTGTGCAGCGCGGTGATCAGCTCCTGGCGGTGCTGGGCAAAGCTGCTGGTAAAGAAATTCTGTTGGCCCCGTGCATAAGCCTCCCGCAACGACGGTTCGGTCGATGGATGCGCCACCAGCGCGCCAACGATCTGCCAGAGCGCGTTGATGCGCGCCTCGCCCACGATGACTTTTGCATATTGATCTTCGTTCATCCGCTTGGCGGAAGCGACAAGCGGGTTGAGGATCAGTGACACCTCGCCGGCCGCCACACGCGCGCTCCAGGCGGTGGACCCCATCTGGCTGACGGGCACAAGGCTCGGATCCAGCGCACGAATAGCCTGGCCTACGCGCTCGGACGCCTCGCCAACCGAATCCAGAAACTTCTGCGTCTCGGTCATCCACTGGTCGCTGAACGAGGCATCCCGACGCGCCAGAGGCAAGGCAAGCGTATCATCCAGCCGCTGCCGGAAGCTGTCGACCAGGGCATAACGGTCCATGACCTGACGCATCGACGTGACAATCAATGCATCGGCAATGGTCGGCGCGGCGTCCCGCACGCCGCCCATCGCGGCCATCGTATCAGAACGATCCTTGCGGATCTGGGCGATCGCGCCATCGGCTCTTTCGATCGGCAGGACCAGCGCCGGTGGTCCATCGCCACGTTCGTTGCGGAAGGCGAGCAAGGTGGCAAACAGCCCCTTGTCCAGCACGGCGAGATGGGAAATGTCGGAATATCGCCGGTAATCACTCACCGACGACACAAAAGCGGAACCGACCAGAACGCAGACAAGCGTGCTCAGCGCTGTGAAAATTCCGATCAAAATTGATTTTAGAGAAATAGCCATGGAGGTTTATCCTATTGCGATGCACCATGGATAAAACAGCGAAAGCAAACAAAATATTACCGTAATGACGTGACTTCCCCGCAGCATATCGCAATGCAGCAATCCGTTTCCCGCATCGTAAACCATCTTTCACAGCGCTGCGATAATCGTATCATCCTGACGCAAATTGGGCCTCGGCCCCGTCAACGCAAAAAGCCCCGGCGCAAAGGCCGGGGCTTCTTCAAGGCTGTCAGTCCGCAGCGACAGGAGCCGCAGAGATCTCAGCGCGTCAGGCGCTTGTAGGTCACGCGCTTCGGATTGACGGAGTCCGGGCCAAGGCGGCGGATCTTGTCCTTCTCATAGTCTTCGAAGTTGCCTTCGAACCATTCCACATGGCTGTCGCCTTCGAAGGCCAGGATATGCGTGGCGAGACGGTCGAGGAACATGCGATCGTGGCTGATGATGACGGCGCAGCCGGCAAAGTTTTCCAAAGCATCTTCGAGCGCACCAAGCGTTTCGGTGTCGAGGTCGTTGGTCGGTTCGTCGAGCAGCAGCACGTTGCCGCCCGCCTTCAGCATCTTGGCCAGATGCACGCGGTTGCGCTGGCCGCCCGAGAGGTTGCCCACCTTCTGCTGCTGGTCACCGCCCTTGAAGTTGAAGGCCCCGCAATAGGCACGCGAATTCATGTCAAACTTGCCGAGCTTGATGATGTCGTTGCCGCCGGAGATTTCCTCCCAGACGTTCTTCGAGCCATCCAGCGAGTCACGGCTCTGGTCGACATAACCGAGATGCACGGTGTCGCCGACGCGGATCTCGCCGCTGTCGGGCTGCTCCTGGCCGGTGATGATGCGGAAGAGCGTCGATTTACCGGCGCCGTTCGGGCCGATGACGCCGACGATGCCGCCCGGCGGCAGCTTGAAAGTGAGGTTCTCGAAGAGAACGCGCCCGTCATAGGCCTTGGTGATGTTCTCCGCTTCGATGACCACCTGCCCGAGGCGCTCGCCGACGGGGATGATGATCTGGGCTTCGCCCGGACGCCGGTTTTCGGCGGCTGCCACCAGTTCGTCATAGGCCCGGATACGTGCCTTCGACTTGGCCTGGCGGGCCTTCGGGCTGGAGGCGATCCACTCCTGTTCGCGCGACAGGGCCTTCTGGCGGCTGCCTTCTTCCCGCTCTTCCTGCGCCAGGCGCTTGGCCTTGGCCGTCAGATAGGCAGAATAGTTGCCTTCGTAGGGAATGCCGCGGCCACGGTCGAGTTCGAGGATCCAGCCGGTGACATTGTCGAGGAAGTAACGGTCGTGGGTGACCATCAGGATAGCGCCCGGGTATTCGCGCAGGTGCTTTTCAAGCCAGGCGATCGTCTCGGCGTCCAGGTGGTTGGTCGGTTCGTCGAGCAGAAGCAGGTCGGGCTTGCGCAGCAGGAGCTGGCAGAGCGCCACGCGACGGCGCTCACCGCCGGACAGATTGTCGACAGCCGCATCGCCCGGCGGGCAGCGCAGCGCATCCATGGCCATTTCGACCTGGTTTTCGAGATCCCAGAGGTTCTGGCTGTCGATGATGTCCTGGAGCTTTGCCCCCTCTTCCGCCGTCTCGTCGGAATAGTTCATCATCAGTTCGTTATAGCGATTGAGGATCGCCGTCTTGTCGGCCACACCTTCCATAACGTTTTCGAACACGGTCTTCGACGGATCAAGCTGCGGCTCCTGCGGCAGGTAGCCCAGCGTCGCACCGTCCGCCAGCCAGGCCTCGCCGGTCCATTCCTTATCGAGGCCCGCCATGATCTTGAGCACGGTCGACTTACCGGCACCGTTCGGACCGAGGATACCGATCTTGGCATCCGGGTAGAAGGAGAGATGAATGTTCTCGAGGATCTTCTTGTTGCCGTAGGCCTTGTTCAGCCCGGCCATGTGATAGATGAATTGACGTGCCATAAGGGTGATCGCTCCGGCGTCTCTTTTTCGGGTTTGGACGCTATCTAGGCGAATCGGCGCTCAGGAGCAATGCGGGAAGGAAGGAAGACCTCATGTTTGCCACGCCATCACGCCTCCTCAGCCCGACCGGTGCGACGCTTTCGCTCCGGCATGAACCGGCAGAGGGCGAAGCAAAAGCGATCCTGCAGATCTGCCACGGGCTTGGCGAACATTCCGGCCGCTACCAGCCTTTTGCCGCGTTCATGGCGGCGCGTGGTTTTGCGGTCTATGCCCATGATCACCGCGGACATGGGCTGACGACCGCTCCCGATGCGGTTCAGGGACAGTTTGCGCACGGAAACGGCGTGGACATGGTGATCGCTGACGTGAAGGCGGTGACGGATCAGGCAGTCGCTGCTCATCCCGGCCTGCCGGTTCTGCTCTTCGGCCATTCGATGGGCGGGCTGATTGCGCTGAATACCGCGCTCAGCCATCCGCGCATCTATTCCGCTCTGGCCGTGTGGAATTCCAATTTCGCCGTCGGCTTTCTCGGACGCGTGGCGCAGGTGGTGCTGAAGACGGAGCGGGCGCTGAAGGGCTCGGACGTGCCGAGCGCCATCCTGCCGCGGCTCACCTTCGACACCTGGGGCCGCTCCATGCCGAACTATAAAAGCCAGGCGGACTGGCTCAGTCGCGACCGCGCGGAGGTTGAGGCCTATGAAGCCGATCCGCTCTGCGGCTTCGATATCAGTGTGTCGATGTGGCTCGATGTCTTCGCGCTGACCTTCCGCGGCACGGAACCCATACTCCTCTCCCGCCTGAAGAAGGATATGCCCATTCATCTTGTCGGCGGCGGCCAGGACCCCGCGACCGATGGCGCCAAGGCCACCGCCTGGCTTTCCCATCGTCTGGCCTCTGCCGGCTTTTCGCAGGTGACGAAGCGCATTTATCCCGAGATGCGCCACGAAACACTGAACGAGATCGGCCGCGAGGCCGCCATGGCGGAGTTTGCCGACTGGGCCGACGACAGCCTGGCGCGGGCCCGCGCAGCGGCCGGAATGATGTCATGACTAGAATTCAAGTGCCGCACAGATCAGCGCGGGCTATGACGGAGTGGAAATGACCACCTGAATGCCGGATGGTCCCCTCACCCCGCCTCCGCTTCGCTCGGCGGACCTCTCCCCGAGGGGAGAGGAGAACCGCAAGCGGCGCGGCTGGTCCCTTCTCCCCTCGGGGAGAAGGTGCCCGAAGGGCGGATGAGGGCTGCCGGCAATTGCTCCCCGTCCAATGGACCATTCCCGGCAAGGATGGCAGGGGCGGCAACGGACAGTAACAAGACCGGCGAGGAGACATGCAGAGCAAGAACCCCGGACAGCCGCCCCTCAGGGGCATTCGTGTGATCGAACTCGCGCGTATTCTCGCAGGTCCCTGGGCCGGCCAGGTGCTGGCGGATTTCGGCGCCGATGTCATCAAGGTGGAGAACCCGAATGGCGGCGATGACACCCGCACCTGGGGCCCGCCCTTCGTCACCGGCGCCAACGGCGAAAATCTCTCCGCGGCCTATTATCACGCGACGAACCGCGGCAAACGGTCGATCGCGGTGGATTTCTCCAAGCCGGAAGGTCAGGAGATCATTCGGCAGCTGGTGAAGGATGCCGATGTCGTCATCGAGAACTTCAAGCGCGGCGGGCTTGCCAAATACGGGCTGGATTATGCAAGCCTGAAGGCGATCAATCCCCGCCTCGTCTACTGCTCCATCACCGGCTTTGGCCAGGACGGTCCCTATGCGGATCTCGCCGGTTACGATTACATCGTCCAGGGCATGTCCGGTTTCATGTCGGTGACCGGCGCCATGGACGGCGAACCGATGAAGGCGGGAACGGCCGTCGCCGATCTCTTCACCGGCGTCTATGCGGTGACCGCCATCCAGGCGGCGCTGATCCATGTGATGAAGACCGGCGAAGGCCAGCACATCGACATGGCGCTGTTTGATGTGATGTCCGCCGTGATGGCCAACCAGAACATGAACTACCTGGTCTCCGGCGTCTCGCCCGTGCGGCTCGGCAATGCCCATCCCAATATCAGCCCCTACGAGGTGATCCCGACCGTCGACGGCCACCTGATCCTCGCGGTCGGCAATGACGGCCAGTTCGCGCGGCTCTGCAGGATCCTCGGCTTGGAGGGCGTGGCAGAAGACGAACGGTATTCCACCAACAAAGCCCGCCTCGCCCGTCGTGCCGAGGTGCGGGCGCTGGTGATCGGCGAAACGGCGAAGTGGACCAAGGCCGATCTTCTGGCCGCCTGTGGCGAGAACGCCGTGCCGGCGGGGCCGATCAACTCCATCGCCGAAATGTTTGACGATCCGCAGATCAAAGCACGCGGCATGCGCATCGATCTTGAGACAGAAGATGGCACGACCATTCCGGGCGTGCGCACGCCCATCGTTCTATCGGAAACGCCGCTTGCCTATCACCGTCCGAGCCCGGCGCTGGGCCAGCACACCGACGCGGTTCTCGCCGAATTCGGCATCGAAACAGACAACGACAAAAACGCTATTGCAGACAAGGAAGGGCAGACCCCATGAAGACCGGCGGCCAACTCATCGTCGAGGCGCTGAAGGCAAACGGCGTCAGCCGTGTCTCTTGCGTGCCGGGCGAAAGCTATCTCGCGGTGCTCGATGCGCTCTATGACAGCGGCATCGAGGTTCTGGTCTGCCGCCAGGAAGGCGGTGCGGCGATGATGGCGGATTGCTGGGGCAGGCTCACCGGCGAACCCGGCATCTGCATGGTCACCCGCGGCCCCGGCGCCACCAATGCCTCTGCCGGCCTGCATGTCGCCATGCAGGATTCGATCCCGATGATCCTCTTCATCGGCCAGGTGCAGCGCGATGCCCGCGAACGCGAGGCCTTCCAGGAAGTGGAGTATCGCCGCGCCTTCACCGAATTCGCCAAATGGGTCGGCGAGATCGACGATGCCCGCCGCATTCCCGAATTCGTCACCCGCGCTTTTGCGGTCGCCACCTCCGGCCGCCCCGGCCCGGTGGTGCTGACGCTTCCGGAAGACATGCTGATGGACGAGGTCGAGGCGCCGGCGGCAAAGCGCTATACGCGCGTCGAAAGCCATCCGGGCCAGAGCCAGGTCGCGCAGTTCGCGGAGCTGCTGCAGGAGGCGCGCCGGCCGATGGTGATCCTCGGCGGCACCCGCTGGAGTGAAGCATCCGTTGCCGGCATCCGGGAGTTTGCCGAACGGTTTCACCTCCCCGTCGGCTGCTCCTTCCGCCGTCAGATGCTGTTTGATCACCTCCACACCTGCTATGCCGGCGATGTCGGCATCGGCATCAATCCGTCCTTGGCAAAGGAGATCAAGGACAGCGACCTGATCGTGCTGCTCGGCGCCCGCATGTCGGAAATGCCCTCCTCCAGCTATACGCTGCTCGACATCCCCTACCCGTCGCAGAAGATCGTGCATGTCTTCCCCGATCCGGAAGAACTCGGCCGCATCTACCGCCCGGATCTCGCAATCGCCGCCGCCCCGGCGGAATTCGTCGCAGCGCTCGGCACCCTTGAAGCCCCCGCCTGGCCCGTCTGGGCGGAGCGCACCGCCGCCATGCATGACGCCTATCTCAAATGGTCGACCCCGCCGCAGACCGGGCCCGGCGACGTGCAGATGGGCCCGATCATGACCTGGATCGAGGAGAACACGCCGAAGACCGCCATCTTCACCAATGGCGCCGGCAATTACGCCACCTGGCTGCACCGTTTCCACCGCTTCCAGGCCTACAATACCCAGGCGGCCCCGACCTCAGGCTCCATGGGCTACGGCCTGCCGGCGGCGGTCGCGGCAAAACAGCTGTTTCCGGAGCGCGAGGTCATCTGCTTTGCGGGCGACGGCTGCTTCATGATGCACGGCCAGGAATTCATCACCGCCGTGCGCTACGGCCTGCCGATCATCACCGTGCTCGTCAACAACGGCACCTATGGCACGATCCGCATGCACCAGGAGCGCGAATTCCCCGGCCGCGTCAGCGCCACCGACCTCGTCAACCCGGATTTCGTCGCGTTTGCGGCAGCCTATGGCGGGCACGGCGAGCGGGTGTCGAAGACCGAAGACTTCGGCCCGGCCTTCGAGCGCGCCCGCGCCTCCGGCAAACCGGCGATCATCGAGGTGATGCTCTCGCCGGAGGCGATTACGCCAACGCGGACACTGACACAGATCAGGGAGAAAGCATGAGGGGTTGCCAGCGACGAGCCACGAGCCACGAGGCTCGTCGCAGTCGGCAATCGGCACATTGCGGTCATTACTGGCCGGATGCGCTGGCGCAGCTTTGCCTCTAAATGAGCGTCGTGAGGGCCAAATTTAGTTTCTCTAGATGCAGCCCTGATCAAGACAAAAATGATCTAATCTACTTGTCAGCCAATCGACTATCTTGTCGCCACCGCCAATCGTCGCCTGCCTGCACCAAAGTTCAACAGTTGACACTAGCAAAGGCGGGTAGGATGGTCTGATCCTGCACGCCACGCGGGTCGCCATGACAACTCAGAAACGAACGAAACGCCACCATTACGTGCCTGATTTCTATCTTCGGCATTTCGCGGATGAGAACGATGTAGTCTGGATATATGACAAGCGTGCCAAGCACGTTGAAGCTTCGATACGTTGGAGCGATCCGAGCAATGTTGCTCTTCAGGGAAATATATATTCAGTCCGCAAAGATGACGGCACCTACGACGACCGTCTGGATCAGTGGCTACAAGGCGTAGAGGACAAAGCCGCTCCAATTCACCGAAAACTAATGAGCGGAATAATGGTCGAGGGACAGGAGAAGGCCGACTATGCGGTATTCCTCGCGTCCTTGGCGACAAGAACGCCAGCGATCCTAAACCGGGTGGCCGAGTTGCACGGAGCGTACATCCAAAGCCGCACAATCAGAATCCTAGCTGATGAACAGCATTTTAGGAAGGAGATGGAGGACTTCAAAAAGTCGCCGTTCTGCGCTGACCCGGATCAAGTCGATATCGAGGCCATTGCCAAGTTCCTAAAGAACCGAATGTACAAGCTCCGCATTCATCAGCAAGCGGGGCTGAGGGCATTTCAGGTCACCGACAAGCTGACCGACAAATTCTTCGAAATGGAATGGAATCTCTGCGATAGCGAGGGTAGGAAGCTCGTCACCAGCGATAATCCGCTTGTTCAGACTTTCATTGGAACAGCACCTACAAAAGAGCAACGCGCCAAACCCATCGAGGAGTTGGTGACGGTGCCACTCTCCCCTTCAGTGATGCTTGAGCTGAGATGGAAAAGCGGGGCAAGCGCAAAGGTGCGCCGCCCCGGTGAGGAAGCCGCTGGATTGTACAACTCCATCAGAGCGGCCAACGCCGAGCAGTATGTTTTCGCTAGCTCTCGCGATGCAGGCATTGCGGCACTCGTTCAAAAGTACAGAGACCATAAGATGGACATTGACCTGAACTTGTTCGGTCGGATGGAGGAGTTCGCGCCGATGGAGGTGGCTCGTAAGCTATGAGATGAATGTCTGCTCCTAAGTAATTTACGAAGACAGGTTATAGACTTAGGAGCTGAGATATATTGCCATCCGTAGGCAATTTTTTAAATTCAGCATGTGGTTTGCATATGAAAGCAGTCGATAGTCCGCTCACGGCCCCCAACTCGTAGAGCGCCTTGCCTGAAGCAACGTCCGCAATTGGCGCACACCTTCCGCCCGAGCGAAAACGTTCCATTTATGCAATCCGCCGCTTTTGCATCAGAGAACGACGCTCAGGGACGACGACGGAGTAAGATCAACTCGACCTTTTAACTGCGTCTCCGCACTCATAGCCTAATGAAGCAGGCAACTTTGTGCGGAGGTATCTCGCGTGTCACGTTCCCAACAAAAAACCCGGCGCATCAACACGATGCACCGGGCTCTTGATTCACTTCGTCAGGCTTGCGCTCAGATGGCAGCCGTGACGATGAACTCGACCTTGTAGTCCGGGGTCGCGAGCGGTGCGCCGGAGGTGGCGCGGGCCGGCGGGTTGGCCGGGTCGATCCAGGCTTCCCAGACGGCGTTCATTTCGGCGAAGTTTGCCATGTCCGACAGATAGATGATCGTCTGCAGGATTTTTGACTTGTCCGTGCCGGCGAGCGCCAGCAGGCGGTCGACTTCGGCCAGCGCCGACTTCGACTGTTCGGTCACGGTCGTGCCTTCACCCACCTGGCCGGCGAGGTAGACGGTGTTGCCGTGCACGACGGCACCGCTCATGCGCTTGCCGGGCTCGATACGCTTGATGCTCATGGACATGCTCCCCATAAAAATGAGCTTGGAAAAAACGGGCGAAAGGGCGCCCCCAAGGAGCGCCTCAGAGAAAGGCTGAGATCAGCCGCGCAGGTGCTGGCTTTTTTCGTAGATCGCGGTCGAGCGGGCGCCGGAGCGGCAATAGCCGAGCATCGGACGCGGAAAATCGTCGAGCGCATCGACCATGCCGCGGACCGCGTCCGCATCGACACCCATGCGGCCGACCGGCACATGCGCGATCTCGAGGCCGAGTTCCTTGGCGCGGGCGGCCACCTCGGCAAAGCTCGGTTGGCCGGGCTCTTCTTCGTCCGGGCGGTTGCAGACGATCGACTTGAAGCCCATCGCCTTGATCTCATCGAGGTCTGCGGGCGTGATCTGACCCGTCACCGCGTATTCGTCGTTGATCTGGCGGATATCCATCTTCATCGGCCTCCGGCTTTGCCAAAACAGGGCCCTCACTTACGATGGCGGCCGGATCGCGTCAATGACGGCTTGGGCTTCATCCGTCCTCAGGAAAAGCAAAAGCGAAGCCCGTAGTCGGCGCTCTCGCCTGGCTTCAACATCTGCAACTCACTCGAGGCGGCCAGTTCCGCGCGCGAGACCCAGCGGTGCGATACGGGCTCGATGCCCAGCACATGCGCCGGTGCCTTCTGGTTGCGCCAGATCTGCAGGTGCGGCAGCGTATCGGTGCGGAACTTCACCTTCAGCGTCACGCCGCCGAGCGAGGCAAGCGGCCCGAGCGCCACCTCCGCCCAGTCTTCGCCCTCCACCTTCGCCGGCACGCAGAACACGCCGCCGGGGTCCTCGCCAAAGTTCCAGGGAAAACCGCCGCCCTCCAGCATCCGGCCGGTGAGATGGACATGCGGATCAAACAGCCAGGCGCCGATGTTCATGTGATACATGTGCACCTTGGCAAACGGCACCGTGCCGACATTCGTCAGCCGGTCGGAGAGCGACACCTCGCCGGTTTCGCCGCTGATGCGCCAGTGACGCTCCAAAAGTGCCTCGCCGCCCTCGGCGGTCTTCACCGCCACCCGCGCCTGGCACTCGGCATCGTCGCCCTGCGCATCCCAGAACAGGATTTCGGCCGGATGGGCGGAATAGGAACCATGCAGCGGGTATTTGCGGCCTTGCTGATCGCCCGGAATCGGCTGCGGGTGACGGATATGGTCCGGTCCGCACGTGAAGAGAAAGCCTTCCAGCGAATGGTCGATGCGTGGATCGCCGTCATCGGGGATCGCCCGTCCCGGTGCGATATCGGTGCCGTTGACGATGCAGCCGCCGATATCGAGCACGCTCGTCTCGTCGAGGAACAGTTTCGGTCCCCGCGCCGCGGAAAATGCCTTCACACCCACTCTCCCATGCTCATGCCGACAGACCGGCAACAAGAACCACGTTATTCATCAATCGTTCACCATGACTTTCTATTTTTCCACACTGGCGACAAAATTTGCCTGTCTGAGAAAAGGCATTAGGGGAACGAGGCGGGCGAACCGCCGTTGTCCGTCAAAACTGGAATCGGTGATATCGTGAAGTCCTCTCTTCTGACAACCATCAGCCTGGCACTCGTGCTGCCCCTCCTGGCCACCGCTCCCTCGGTGGCCCAGAGCCGTTATGGCGGTTACGCGTCAGACACGATCCTGGTCGCACCGGACGGAGCCATCCTCGACTATATTCCGGAAGCCGGCGAAGTTGTGATCCGCCGCGACGGCATGGGCCGACGTGTGCTCTATGACCGCTACGGCAACATGATTGCGACGGAAATGCGCGGCAACTCCGCTCGCCCGCAACGGGATTACGGGTATCCGCCGCCGCCCTCCGCGCGGGACTATTCCTATCAGCGCCCCGGCGAGCGCCCGCGTGATGACGGCGCCGGCGGTTACGGCAACGGCGCCTATCGCGACTACCGCGAATATCGATACCGCGAACCCGGCGACGTGACCGGCTCGATCCCGCACGACAGTTCCATCATCCGCCTGCCTCTGGGCGAGGACGGAGCGATTATCGATGACGGCGAACAGGAGGCCTCGCTGGAGCCCCAGCAGCAGGCTCTTCCCCAGCCGACCATTGCGCCGCAGTCCAACAAACCTGTCATCTCTGTGACGAAGAAACCGCAGGCGGAGATCGTCGCGCTGCAGGTCTTCCTCGACCGCCAGGGCATTTCGCCGGGCGTGATCGATGGCCATCTCGGCGACAATGTCAACAAGGCGGTCGCTGCCTGGCAGGAAATGACGGGCGAGACGCTGGACCCGAACAATTCCGAAGAGATCATGCAGCGCCTCTCCTATTCCGGCGGCCTGCCCTTTTCCGATTACACCATCACCGCCGCCGATGCGGCCGGCCCTTACGTCGCATCGATCCCGGATGATTACGCCCACAAGGCGCAGCTTCCGGCCATGTCCTTTACCTCGACCAGCGAGGCGCTCGCCGAACGGTTCCACATGGACGAAGGGTATCTGAAGGCGCTGAACCCCGGCGTCGATTTCTCCATCCCCGGCACGATCATCAAGGTCGTCAATCCGGGCCAGCCGAAAACCGGGGAAGTGGTGCGCATTCTGGCGGACAAAGCCAAGAAGCAGGTCTTTGCCTATGGGGCGGACGGCAAGCTGGTCGCCGCCTATCCGGCGACCATCGGTTCCTCCGACACCCCCTCGCCCACCGGCACCCATACGGTGGAGCGGATCGCCCTGAACCCCGGCTACACCTACAATCCGAAGATCAACTTCAAGCAGGGCGATAACGACAAGATCCTGCAGATCCCGCCAGGTCCGAACGGCCCCGTAGGCACTGTCTGGATCGCGCTTTCCAAGCCGACCTACGGCATTCACGGCACGCCGGAACCCTCCAAGATCGGCAAGACGAACAGCCATGGCTGCATTCGCCTGACGAACTGGGATGCGACCGAACTCGCCAAGATGGTGAAGCCCGGCACGGTGGTGGAATTCGTCGATTAAGCAGGGTCGATCACGGAAACGAGAAAAGGGCGCCTCCTCCGGCGCCCTTTTCTCGTTCGGGATGATGGTGGGGGGCGCGCTCAGGCCGCGTCGCGCTTGAAGTTCAGCACACGCGGCATGCCACCGGTGCGCACCACGCGGATGGGCATCAACTGCTTGATCTCGTCGGCGAGCGCACGGGAATTTTCGCGCGCCTTGTCGAGGTTGGAGACCTTGGCCGGATCAAGCGAATAGAGCGTGCCGCCGGCTTCGAAGACTTCGCGAAACGCAGTGCGTTCGCCGATCGGCGTGTTGAGAACATTGACGCCGCGCTGGGCGAGCAGCCCCTTGATCGCGACCAGCGAGCGTGTGGTGACCACCGGTGTCACGCGCGTCAGGACGACCGAATGCGCGATGGCAAGCCCGGCCTTGTCCTTCATCAGCGACAGCAGATCCAGGATCTGCGCCCCGCCCTTGGCATCCATGGCCGAACCCTGGATCGGGATGAAGACGTGGTCGGACAGACCGATCGCGGTCGTGACCAGCGCGTCGCGCGCGCCTGCCAGATCGATGATGAAATAGTCGGTCGCGGCCGACATTTCCCGCAGATGACATTGCAGCGAGGCGACGGTGACCTGTGTGATGATGGTGATGTTGCGCACCGCACCGGACATGTCATGCCATTGGCTGATCCAGCGTTGCGGGTCTGCATCGATCAGGGTGACACGGTACCCCTGATGGGCAAGTTCTGTGGCAAGCAAAAGCGCTGCGGTGGTTTTGCCGGCCCCGCCCTTGGCATTCGCAAATGAGATGACTGGCATTTCGTGTCCTCGAAAATGATCGAGCCGCATCGCTCGGACGGGCACCGGAGATACATGGTGCCGACAGTAACAATCTTCGAAGAACAGGGTTAACGAAAAGTAAATTTAGGCCTAGTTAATATAACCTAGAAGTTCCATTGGTTAGCATATTCAAAACCGTCCGGCACCGTCGGTGAACGGTGCCGGAACAGCCTTGTCAGAAGCAGTCGCGGAACAGCTGCTTGGTGTTGTCAAGCGTCATGGCCACCGGATTGCCGCCGCAGGACGGATCTTCGATTGCCATCGCCGCAAGCTCGTCGATCCGGTCCGGCTTGATGCCCATGGCCGACAGCGTCTGCGGTACATGCAGTTCCGCCCTCAGCGACAGCACATAGTCGTAGAAGCCGTCGAAACCGCCGGAAATGCCGAGATAGGCGGCAGCGCGCTCAATCTTGTCCTCGATTGCGGACCGGTTGAACTTCAGGACCGGTGGCATCACCACCGCATTGGTCATGCCGTGATGCGTATTGTAGACGGCGCCGATCGGATGCGAGAGCGCATGGATCGCGCCGAGCCCCTTTTGGAAGGCGACGGCGCCCATGGCGGCCGCGGCCATCATGTTGGTGCGCGCCTCGAGGTCTGCCCCGTCATGATAGGCGCGCGGCAGGAATTCCTTGACGAGCCGCATGCCTTCCAGCGCGATGCCCTGGCTCATGGGGTGGAAGAAGGGCGAGCAATAGGCCTCCAGGCAATGGGCAAACGCGTCCATGCCCGTTCCGGCAGTGATCGCCTTCGGCATGCCCGTCGTCAGTTCCGGATCGGCGATCACGACGCCGGGGAGGAATTTCGGATGGAAGATGATCTTCTTCACATGCGTCACCGAATTGGTGATCACCGAGGCACGCCCCACTTCGGAGCCGGTACCCGCCGTCGTCGGCACCGCCACGATCGGTGCGATCCCCTCGACGTTCGCACGGGTCCACCAGTCGCCGATATCCTCGAAATCCCAGACCGGGCGCGTCTGCCCGGCCATGAAGGCCACGCATTTGCCGAGATCGAGACCCGAGCCGCCGCCAAAGGCAACGACGCCGTCGTGCCCGCCATCGCGATAGGCCTTGATACCGGCCTCCAGATTGATCTCGTTCGGGTTCGGATCGACATCGGCAAACAGCGCCCGACCGAGACCCGCCTCTTCCAGCACATCGAGCGCGGTCTGGGTGATCGCCATGCCGGCAAGACCGCGGTCGGTGATCAAAAGCGGCTTCTTCATGCCGAGCGAGGTGCAGGCGGCGGCGAGTTCCTTGATGCGGCCCCGTCCCAGCTTGAAAGCGGTGGGGTAGCTCCAGTTGGCGGTAATGTTCATGGCATTCAGGCTTTCTTCAGGTGATAGGATTTTGGCCGGGTGAGGTTGTGGAAGCCAAGCACGGAGAGCGAACCACCGCGCCCGGTTTCCTTGACCCCCGTCCAGACCAGCGCCGGATCGAGATAGTCACAGCGGTTCATGAAAACGGTGCCGGTTTCCAGTTCGGCGCCGAGGCGCGACGCACGCTCCTCGTCCTTCGTCCAGAGCGACACGGTCAGCCCGTACTTGCAGTCATTCATCAGGTCGAGCGCTTGCGCATCGCTCTTCACCTTCATGATGCCGACAGCCGGACCAAAGGTTTCCTCCCGCATGAACTCCATCGAGTGGTCCACATCGACCAGAATTTGCGGCATCAGGTAGGCGCCGCCATCGTCCTGCGGGAAGAGCTTCGGATCAACGAGCGCCTTTGCCCCCTTGGCAACGGCATCCGCCACCTGCTCGCGCACGGTTTTGGCGAAGCGTGCATGGGCCATGGGCCCAAGCGTCGTTTCCGTGTCGAGCGGATTGCCAAGCTTGTAGTTGGAGACCCAGGCGACGGACTTTTCGACAAAGGCGTCGTAGAGGCTTTCATGCACATAGATGCGCTCGATGCCGCAGCAGCACTGGCCGGAATTGTAGGTCGCGCCATCCATCAGCGTATCGACGGCGGCGTCGAGATCGGCATCGTCCATCACGTAGCCCGGATCCTTGCCGCCGAGTTCCAGGCCCATGCCGGTGAAGGTGCCGGCTGCCGCACGCTCGACGACACGACCGCCCGCCACAGATCCAGTGAAGTTGATGAAGTTGAAGGAGCCTGCCGCGATCAGTTTTTCCGAGGTCTGGTGATCGAGGAAGACGTTCTGGAACACATCCTCCGGCACGCCAGCCTCGACAAAGGCGCGCACCATGCGCTCGCCAACGAGAAGGGTCTGCGACGCATGCTTGATGATCACCGCGTTGCCGGCCATCAGCGCCGGCGCCACCGTGTTGATCGCTGTCATGTACGGGTAGTTCCACGGCGCGATGACGAAGACGACGCCATGCGGCTCGCGCTCGATCCGGCGGGTAAAGGCGGCACTCGTCTCGATCTCTATCGGTGCTAAGGCTTCGGCCGCGACATTGGCCACGTAGTTCGAGCGCTCGTTGAAACCCTTGAACTCGCCGCCATAGCGTACCGGACGGCCCATCATCCAGGCCAGTTCCGGCACCACCTCGTCCACCATCTCGTTGAGGCGGGCAACGCCCTTCATCACGAGTTGGATGCGCTCTTCCAGCGGGCGCTTCGCCCAGCTCTTCTGCGCTTTGCGGGCACGCTCGACAACGGCTGTCGCCTCGTCTGGCGTGAGCGCCGGCCGTTCGGCATAAACCGAGCCGTCTATCGGCGAGATACATTGGATCATCGACATTTTAGTCTCCAGTCAGATGCCTGCTAGCAGGCGAGTGTCTTCACATGTCCCGCGGCACCATAGGCAAGGAGTGCTCGGTCGCGCGTGATGATGGTCAAATCGTACGTCCGTGCGGTGGCGATCAGGATGCGGTCGATTGGATCTTTGTGGATTGGCTGCGGCAGAAAACAGGAGGTGATGAATATCGCGGAAGTGACCTGCTGTTCAGCAAATCCCCCGCCCCGAAGATAGTCCCGATACCAGTCTTCCGCCTCGCGCGTTTCCCGAATTCGTCCTTTCGACAGCAACATCGCCAGTTCCCATGCCGTCGCGGACGACACAAACACGGGAACATTATTGAGCCTGCTTTCAGCCAGCGCCTGCAACGATGGCGGCGCCAATTCCTCCTGCTGCGACATCCAGATCACAAAACACGTATCGAGCAGGAAGCCGCTATGCATTGTACAGCGTCTCACCCCAATCCTCGTCCCAGTCCATCGGAGCGGTCAGATCCACGCCGGGCATAACGGTTATGGTAGCGGCCATGTAACCATACGCAGGATGAAGTTCGATCAGCGTGCCATCGTCTTTTTCCATCATGCGCTTGCCGTCCCGGTAGATGATATCGTCCCGCCCGAACATTTTGCCCATCGGCCCACCGCCACGAATATCGCCGGGAGAGGCTTCGTAAGGTGTTTTGTCCTCCTCAAACCCTGAAACACCGCGCTCGCCGCGGCGGTGCATCGCCACGATATCCAGAGGCACGCCGAGAAAGGCGGAAATGCCGTCTTGCTCTTCGGCGCTCATCTTGCGCTCCCCCCTCAGCATCCGCGAAACGGAACTCGGATCGAGACCCAGAAAAGCTGCTAGGTCGCGGACTGATGCGTCCTTGTTTTCCAGTTGTCGGTAAAACCACGCGCTGTCGATCGCCATCACCTGTCTCCAGCCCAGCACCTATAAGGGTAGCGCGATATTGCTTTTTCAACAATCCGCACTGCGCTGATTGCGATTTTCTCACGCCCGCTCGAAACCGCGCGCCACCTCCCAATCCGTCACCTTGCGATCAAATTCCTCCTGCTCCCATTCGGCGGCGCGCACATAATGATCGATGACATCGTCGCCGAAGGCAGCGCGCAGCATGGCGGAGCCCTTCAGCATCCCGGTCGCATCCCGCAGCGTGCGCGGGATTTCCTTCACACCCTTGCCGCCATAGGCATCGCCCTCGAAGGCGGCTTCCAGTTCCATCTTGTCCTCGATCCCCTTAATGCCGGCGGCCAGCAGGGCTGCCATGGCGAGATAGGGATTGAGGTCGGAACCGCCGACGCGGCATTCGATGCGGATGCCCTTGGTCCCCTCGCCGCAAAGGCGGAAACCGGCGGTGCGATTGTCCTTGCTCCAGACCACCTTGGTCGGGGCAAAAGTGCCGGCGACGAAGCGCTTGTAGGAGTTGATGTAGGGTGCTAGGAAATAGGTGTAGTCGCCGGCATAGGCGAGAAGTCCCGCCACATAATGCTTCATCAGCGCCGACATGCCGTGCGGGGCCTCTCTGTCGTAGAAGAGCGGCGTCTTCCCGTCTGCGCTCCACAGCGACTGGTGGATATGCGAGGAGGACCCCGCCGCCGCATTGTGCCATTTGGCCAGGAAGGTGACGGACTTGCCCTTCGACCAGGCAATCTCCTTGACCGCGTTCTTGATGATCACATGCCGGTCGGCCATGGTGAGCGCCTCGGCATAGCGCACATTGATCTCCGCCTGGCCCGGAGACGCTTCGCCCTTGGAGTTTTCCACCGGGATGCTGGCGCCCTGCAGACCAGTGCGCACCGCCCGCATCACTTCCTCTTCCTTGGTGGTCTGGAAGATGTGGTAATCCTCGTTATAGGCGCTCGACAGCTTCAGGTTGCGGTAGCCACCCTCGCGCGCCGCTTCGAAAGTCTGGTCGAACAGGAAGAACTCGAGTTCGGTCGCCATGAAGGCCGAAAAGCCGAGAGCCTCCAGCCGCTTCACCTGTCCCTTCAGGATTGCGCGCGGCGAATGCGGCACTTCGGCATGGGTGTGGTGGTCGAGCACGTCGCAGAGAACGAGCGCCGTGCCATCGAGCCACGGCAGCTTTCGCAGCGTCGAAAGGTCCGGCTTCATCGTATAGTCGCCATAGCCCGTTTCCCAGCTGGTCGCCTTGTAGCCCGGCACGGTTTCCATCTCCATGTCGGTCGCCATCAGGTAGTTGCAGCTATGGGTCTCCTTCCAGGCACTGTCGACGAAATACTCCGCCTGGAAGCGCTTGCCCATGAGACGGCCCTGCATGTCGATCTGGGCGGCGATCACCGTGTCGATGCGGCCCGCCGCGACGTCGATCTTCAGGTCGTCGAAAGTGTAGATGGTGGTCATCGTGTCCGTCCCGGGTGGATGACTGGCAAGTGCCCGTCACCGCGTGTTGTTTTCGTTCGTCGTGTCGTTTCAAAAGGCACCCGACCGACGGATCGACCGGGTGCCGTCAGTGCATTCAGCCGTAGCGGTAGGGCTTGCCGGCCTTTTCCATATCGGCATTGTATTTCTTGAGGATCTCGACCACCTGCTTGTTGCGCGGAGACTGCGCGGCAATTTCCTCCCAGAATGTGTGGGCGGCATCTTCCACGGTCTTCCATTCCGCGTCCGGAATGCTGGTGAGCTCGAGCTTGCCGCCCTCGGCACGAAGGCGCGCTTCGCCGCCCCAGTACCAGTGCAGGCGCTTGTAGTGGGAACTGTCCATGCACATCTGCCAGAGCACCTTCAGATGCTCGGGCACTTCCTTCCAGCGGTCGGCATTGGCGAAGAAGGAGCCGGCCCAGCCACCGGAGACGTTGTTGGTGAGGAAATATTTCGTCACGTCCACCCAGCCGGAGGTGAAGACTTCCGTGATGCCCGACCAGGCAATCGCATCGATCTCGCCCGTCTGCATGGCAACCGGCACGTCCTCGAAGGGAATGGTGACCGGCACGACGCCGAACTGCGCAAGGAACTGGCCGGCCGTCGGGAAGGTGAAGACCCTGAGGCCCTTGAGGTCGGCAAGCGACTTGATCGGCTTGTTGGTAGCGAAATTGCAGGGGTCCCAGGCGCCGGCGGACAGCCACTTCACGCCGACTTCCGAATAGGCCTTGTCCCAGATCTCGGCGAGGCCGTACTCGTAGAAGAGTGTCGGCACGTCGAGGCTGTAGCGAGAGGCAAACGGGAAATAGCCACCGAACACCTTGATATCGACCGGCGAGTTCATGGAATCGTCGTCGGACTGCACGGCATCGATCGTGCCGGCCTGCATGGCGCGGAAGAGCTCGCCCGTCGGCACCAGCTGGTCGGCGGTATAAAGCTGGATTTCCATCTCACCATTCGCTGCCTTGTTGAAGGCATCGACGGAGGGGCGGATGACGAATTCGGACAAGGCAGCGCCGGCATAGGTCTGCAGGCGCCAGGTGATCTTCTTGCCCTGCGCGTTCACATAGGGCGCGGCCAGAGCCGCCGGTGCGGCAATGGCGGCCGTCTTCAGGAAATTACGTCTGCTGTTGGTCATTGATCATCCCTCTGTTTCCGTTGGTTTATGTGTGTCGCCCCCGCTGAGCCGGGGCGCATGACCTGTAGGAAAGGGCCTGTATGGCAGGCCTCGTTATGTCTGTTCGCCCTACCCCCGCACATAGACATGCTTCGGCAGCCACGTGGCGATCTCCGGAAAGGCCATGATGATGACCATGCCGAGAAGCAGAAGCAGCACGAAGGGGAAGACGGATCGGTAGATATCGATGAGCGTGATCTGAGGCGGCGCCATCGCCCGCATCAGGAAAAGATTGTAGCCGAAGGGCGGCGTCATGTAGGCGATCTGGCAGGTGATCGTGTAGAGCACGCCATACCAGATGAGATCGAAGCCCAGCTTTCCAACCAGCGGGATATAGAGCGGCGCGACGATGACGAGCATCGCCGTATCGTCCAGAAACGCGCCCATGATCAGGAAGGAGATCTGCATCAGGATCAGCACTTCCCACGGCGTCAGCCCGATATCGCTGATCAGCAGCTTCTCGATGGCCTTGACCGCACCAAGGCCATCGAAGACGGCGCCGAAGCAGAGGGCTGCGAGGATGATCCACATGAACATGCAGGAAATCCCGAGCGTCTGTTCGAGAACGCGGTTCCAGACCTCCTTCGTCAGGCGCCCCTTGAACCAGGCGGCAAACAGGGCGCTCAGCGCCCCCACTGCCGAGCTTTCCACCAGGCTGGTCACGCCCATCAGGAACAGGCCCATCATCAGGAAGAAGATGAGGAAGGGCAGGATGCCGGCGCGCAGAAGCTTCAGCTTCTCGCCGAGCGGCATGTCGCGTTCTTCTTTCGGGAGAGCAGGCCCGAGCGCCGGATTGATGCGGCAGCGGACGATGATGTAGATGCAGAAGAGCGCTGCCAGAAGCAGGCCGGGAAACACGCCGGCAAGCCAGAGCTGGCCAACGGGCTGGCGGGCGATCATGCCGTAGAGCACCAGAACGACGCTCGGCGGCACCAGAATGCCGAGCGAACTGCCGCCCTGGATGACGCCGGAGACCATGATCTTGTCGTAGCCGCGGCGAAGCAGTTCCGGCAGCGCGATGGAGGCACCGATCGCCATGCCGGCGACCGAGAGACCGTTCATGGCCGAGATCACCACCATCAGGCCGATCGTGCCGACCGCAAGTCCGCCCGGCATGCCGCCCATCCAGACATGGAAGGCCTTGTAGAGATCTTCCGCGATGCCGGATTCCGACAGCATGTAGCCCATGTAGATGAAGAGCGGCAGCGTCAAAAGCGGATACCATTTCATCAGCTTCATGCTGGCGGAAAAGCCGAGTTCGAAGCCGCCATTGCCCCAGAGGAGGGCCGCCGAGACGACACCGACGAAGCCGATCGTGGCAAACACCCGCTGCCCGGTCAGCATCGACAGCATCATCGACATGAACATGAAGAGGGCGATCATCTCATAGCTCATGCGATCGGCCTCCCACGCGCAATGGCGATGTCCTTGATCAGGATGGACGTCGCCTGGAGGAAGGTGAGCGCAATGCCGACAACCATGATGATCTTGATCGGCGCCATGTAAGGACGCCAGGAGGAGTAGCTCGTCTCGCCGAATTTCAGCGCGTACGCCGTGCTGGAGATCCCGCCATAGAGCAGGAAATACAGATAGACGAACAGCATGAAGATGGTGACGACATCGACCATGGCCTTGGTGCGCGGCGACCAGCGGCCATAGAGAAGATCCATCCGCACATGGCTGTCCAGTTGCAGGGAATAGGCGCCGCCCAGGAGGTAATAACCGGCCATGACGAACTGCGCCATTTCCAGCGTCCATTGCGAGGGCAGAAACATCGTCTTGGAAATCGATGAATACAAAAGAATGCCCATCATGACGAAGACGCCGTACATGACGATCCGGCCGACGCGCCGGTTGAAGGCATCGACAATCCGAACATATGTTTTCAGCGCTTCAGGCATCTCGCCTCCGCGCGCTGGTGACGACAGGCAACCGCGCAAGGCTCCGCTGTCGATCCTTCCCTCTTGTCTTCGCCGGCATCTGTTCCCTCTTTTGTGGTTATTGTGCCAGGTTTTGAAACGGTACCGGCAAAGGCCGGCGTGACGTTACTGTGTCAGAGCCTCCGTCAGAAGGCCCGAGAGAAAATCAGCCGCCACACCCTGCCCTGCCTCGTCGGCAATCAGGTCGTTGCGGATCTCGATCATCACGTTCAGCAGGCCGGCCGGCTCCGCATGCAACAGAAGCGTATGGGTGACCCCGTCCGCCGGACCGTAAGGCTCGTTGCGTTCGACCCGGTAGAGGCTTGTATCGGCCGCAGCGCCCAGCATCCTGTCGGCAAGCCGGCTGTCCTTGTCGTGCAGAATACCGATTTCCACCGCACGCGGCGTGCCGAAATAGACCGGCGTGAAGGAATGCACCGTCACCAGAACCGTCGCCTGCCCGCGCTGAGCCCGTGCGGCGATCTCGTCTGCAATGCGGTTCTGGAATGGAAAATAGATCGCCTTGGCGCGTGCTGCCTTTTCGGCGTCGCTAAGGTTCTCGTTGGCTGGAATCCGGTAGATCTCGCTTGTGTCACGAATGGCGCCAGGCGAGTCCGGTGGCCGGTTGCAGTCGTAGATGAGGCGGGAGAACCGCTGGTGGATGAGCGGCGCGTCCAGCCGGCGCGCCATCAGCTTCGAGACCGCCAGCGCGCCCGGATCCCAGGCGATATGCGAGGCAAGCGCCTCCTCGGACAGCCCCATGCTGCCGAAAGAGGCCGGCAGGAGGCGGCTTGCATGCTCGCAGACCAGCAGGACATCACCGCGACCCTGCGGGTTGTCGATGGCATAGGGATAACCATCCGCTTCGCTCAGCAGGCGCGTCTCAGCCAGCATGGAACATCCTGTCTCCGTGGATCATGCAGAAGAGAATTCTTCATCATCACGACCTCGTCAACCGTTTTTCTGAAAGATTCTTTTCAGAAGGCGGATTGACTCCTGACGCCTGAAAATTGTTAATTCGATCAAAATGACCGGCAAAGACCGGAAGGGGAACAAGGCTGAACGTGACGTCACCTTCACACACGGTGCTCGACGTCATCCGTCTGCATTACGACGGACTGACACCGGCTGAACGCAAGCTGGCCGACAGCCTGCTGGAGCACTACCCCGTGTCCGGCCTCGGCAGCATCACGACGGTTGCCGACAATGCCGGCGTCTCGACGCCGACGGTTGCGCGCATGGTGCAGAAGCTTGGCTACAAGGGTTACCCCGAGTTCCAGCACCACCTGCACCAGGATCTCGAGGCGACGATTTCCAACCCGATCGCCAAGCACGACCGCTGGGCCGCCGGGGTCCCGACCGCCCATATCCTGAACCGGTTTGCCGACGCCGTGACGAGCAATCTGCGCGACACGTTGTCGAGCATAGACGTTGCGACCTTCGATGAGGCGGCAAAGCTTCTGCAGGATGAGAAGCGCGGCATCTATTTCGTCGGCGGACGCATCACCGGGGCGCTTGCGGAGTATTTCTTCACCCATATGCAGGTCATTCGGTCGAAGACGAGTTTGATCTCGACGAACCGCAGTTCCTGGCCGCAATATCTGCTGAACATGGGCGAAGGCGACGTGCTCGTGATTTTCGACATCCGTCGCTATGAGCAGGAACTGGCGACGCTGGCAGAGGCGGCGGCCGCAAGCGGTGTCGTCATCATCCTGTTCACCGATGTCTGGGCCTCACCCGTTGCCCGCCATGCGCGGCACGTGTTCAAGGTCCGCATTGAGGCACCCTCCGCATGGGATTCCTCCGTCGTGACGCTGTTCACGGTGGAAGCACTGATCGAGGCTGTCCAGAGCGCCACCTGGGAGAGGACCCGGGAGCGCATGAGCGCCCTCGAAAGACTGTTCGAACGAAGCCGGCTGTTTCGCAGGACGGAGACGGGAAAGGAAGGATAGGTCAACAGAAACAAGGCGACAGCCGCTGCAGGCAGGCATTGCCCGCCCGTCAGGCTTCAAGACTTCTTCATGTCACATGCCATTCATCAAACGGCTCTACGAGTGCCGCCACACGAATTCAACTCAGGAGGATTATCGTGATGTCCAAGTTCCACCGACTGCTTTCCATGACGACCGCAATGGTCGTTGCGACGGCAAGCCTCGCCTATGCCGAGCCGAGCGCCGAACTGATCGCTGCCGCCAAGAAGGAAGGCATGCTGACGACGATCGCGCTGCCCCACGACTGGTGCGGCTACGGCGACGTGATCGCCGCCTTCAAGAAGAAGTACCCGGAAATCCAAGTCAACGAACTGAACCCGGATGCCGGCTCGGCTGACGAAGTCGAGGCCGTGAAGGCCAACAAGGACAACAAGGGCCCGCAGGCTCCCGACGTGGTCGACGTTGGTCTCGCGTTCGGCCCGCAGATGAAGAAGGAAGGTCTCCTTCAGCCGTACAAGGTCTCGACCTGGGCTGAAATCCCGGACAACATCAAGGATGCCGAAGGCTACTGGTACGGCGATTATTACGGCGTCATGTCCTTCCTGGTGAACAAGGACCTGGTGAAGACCTCGCCGAAGGACTGGTCCGACCTGCTGAAGCCGGAGTATGCCGGTCAGGTTGCTCTCGCGGGTGATCCGCGCGCCTCCAACCAGGCCATCCTCGGTGTTCTCGCAGCCGGCATGGCCGGCGGCGCAAAGGCTGGCAAGGATGCCGGCGAAGCGGGCCTCAAGTATTTCGCCGATCTGAACAAGGCCGGCAACTTCGTGCCCGTCATCGGCAAGTCCGGCACGCTCGCCCAGGGCGCCACCCCGATCGTCGTCATGTGGGACTACAACGCGCTTGCCGCCAAGGACACGCTCGCCGGCAACCCGCCGGTTGAAGTCGTCGTTCCGGCCTCCGGCGTTCTCGCCGGCGTCTACGTCCAGGGCATCTCCGCCTATGCACCGCACCCGAACGCTGCCAAGCTCTGGATGGAGCACCTCTATTCCGACGAAGGTCAGAACCTGTGGCTGAAGGGCTACTGCCACCCGGCCCGCTTCAACGCCATGGTCAAGGCCGGCAAGGTTCCGCAGGACCTGATCGACAAGCTGCCGCCGGCAGCCGCCTATGAAAAGGCCTACTTCCCGACGCTGGAAGAAGTCGATGCCAACAAGGCTGCCGTCACCGGCGGTTGGGACAAGGTCGTCGGCGCCAACGTCAAGTAAGGCGCGCATTCGCGTGTGCCGCCCCGTCTCCAGGGACCGGGGCGGCATTGCTTTTGCATGACAACCGCGGCAAACGCGGTCACGATAAGCAAGAGGGGCAAAACGAGATGTCAACCGACACGGCCAAGGGAGCACCGGGCGCTATGCCTGCGCCACCGCTCCGGCGCCTACCGCTGCACTGGCTGGGCATCGTCCCCTTCGCCGCCTTCGTGCTCCTGTTCCTGATCCTGCCGACGATGAAGATCGTCATCGGCGCCTTCCAGACGCCGGACGGCAGCCTGACGCTGGCCAATGTCGCGGGCCTGTTCACCTCCTCGATCCTGGCCGCCTACTGGATCTCCATCAAGATCAGCTTCGCCTCGGCAATCCTCGGCTGCCTGATCGGTTTTGCCATGGCCGCCGCCGTCGTGCTGGGCGGCCTGCCGCGCACGATCCGCGGTCCGCTGCTCACCTTTTCCGGCGTCGCCTCCAACTTCGCCGGCGTGCCGCTTGCCTTCGCCTTCCTGGCGACGCTCGGCCCGGTCGGTCTCGTCACCGTTTTCCTGCGCAGCGAACTCGGCATCGATCTGCGCCTGCTCGGCTTCAACATCCTGTCTTTCTGGGGCCTGACGATCACCTATCTCTTCTTCCAGATCCCGCTGATGATCCTGATCATCACGCCGGCGCTGGACGGCCTGAAGCGGGAATGGCGGGAGGCCGCCTCCATTCTCGGCGCAACCAATGCGCAATACTGGCGGCTCGTCGCCTTCCCGATCCTGCTTCCCTCGCTGCTCGGCACGCTGGCGCTTTTGTTTGCCAATGCCTTCGGCGCGGTGGCGACCGCGATCGCGCTCACCGGTTCGTCGCTCAACATCGTGCCGATCCTGCTGTTTGCGCAGATCCGCGGCGACGTGCTGGGTGATCCGCATCTGGGCTATGCGCTGGCCTTTGGCATGATCGTCGTCACCGGCATCGCCAATGCCATCTACATCTGGCTTCGCGCCCGCAGCGAAAGGTGGCTCAAATGAAGCGTCTCTGGGCCTGGGCCGCGCTGATCATCGGCCTTCTCTATTTCATCCTGCCGCTCGTCGGCATGACGAACTTCTCGCTGAAAATGCGGCGCGGCGAATATTCCTTCGATGCCTATGCCAAGGTGTTTGCCGACAGCCGTTTCCACGAGACCTTCAGCTATTCGGTCTGGATGGCGGTTCTGACGATCCTCTTCGGCGTCTTCCTGGTGGTGCCGACGGCCTATTGGGTGCGCCTGAAGCTGCCCTTCCTGCGCCCCTATATCGAATTCGTCACGCTGCTGCCGCTCGTCATCCCGGCGATCGTCATCGTCTTCGGCTATATCCGGCTCTACAACACCTCGAGCTGGCTGCCGCTCACCGGCTCCTATATCGGCACCGATATCCTGCTGGTCTTCGGCTATGCGACGCTCAGCCTTCCCTACATGTACCGTGCCGTCGATACCGGGCTTCGCACCATCGACGTGACGACGCTGACCGAAGCCGCCCAGAGCCTTGGCGCCGGCTGGGTGACGATCATCGGCCGCATCATCCTGCCGAACGTCACGGTGGCGGTCATGTCCGGCGCCTTCGTCACCTTCGCGATCGTGATGGGCGAATTCACCATGGCCGCGCTTTTGAACAAGCCGGCCTTCGGCCCCTACATGCAATTGCTCGGCGCCAACCGCGCCTATGAACCGGCGGCGCTCGCCGTGATCGCCTTCGTGATTACCTGGGCCTGCCTTGGCCTGATGCAGCTGGTGTCCAAGCTGCAGAAAACCCCGCAGCGCCCGGTCTGAGGAATGATTTGAGATGAGCTTTCTGACACTTTCCCATTTGCAGAAGTCGTTTGGCACGGTGAAGGTCGTGCATGATTTCAATATGGCCATCGACAAGGGCGAGTTCATCTCGTTTCTCGGCCCCTCCGGCTGCGGCAAGACGACGGTTCTCCGCATGATCGCCGGTTTCGAGCTGCCGTCAGGCGGCTCGATCGTGATTGATGGCAAGGACCAGACCCGGCTGAAGCCCAACCAGCGGAATATCGGCATGGTCTTTCAGGCCTATGCGCTGTTTCCGAACATGAACGTGTTCGACAATGTCGCCTTCGGCCTCAAGGTCGCTGGAAAGCCGAAGGCCGAGATCGAGGCGCGGGTGAAGGAGATGCTGAAGCTCATCCATCTCGATCATCTCGCCGACCGCTACCCCTATCAGATGTCCGGCGGCCAGCAGCAGCGCGTGGCGCTCGCCCGGGCGCTTGCCCCTGCCCCGCAGGTGCTGCTGCTCGACGAGCCGCTCTCGGCGCTCGACGCCAAGATCCGCGTGTCGCTCCGCGAAGAAATCCGCCAGATCCAGCGCCAGCTCGGCATCACCACTGTCTTCGTCACCCACGACCAGGAAGAGGCGCTGTCGATCTCCGACCGTATCGTGGTGATGAACGCCGGCAAGGCAGACCAGATCGGCACGCCGGGCGAGATCTACAACCGTCCCACCACCCGTTTCGTCGCCAATTTCGTCGGCACGCTGAACGTCATTCAGGCAACGCTCGTGAATGGTGGCACCGGCACGGTGAAGATCGGCGAAGAAATGCTCACCCTGCCGCAGCCGGTGAGCGGCAAGGCGGACGGCAGTCTGATCTCGATCGCCTTCCGTCCCGAAGCCGCCATGCTCGCAGGCCCTTCCACCGGACCGGCGGTTCTTGGCGGGCAGGTGCTGTCATCCAACTTCCTCGGCTCGGTTCTGCGCACCAAGGTGGATCTCGGCGGCAACATCATCTCCTTCGACATGTTCAACCAGCCCTCCGCCATCTTGCCGAAGGCGGGCGAGACCGTATCTCTCGCACTGCAGCAGGACGGGCTGATGGTGCTGGGCGACTGATCCCCGTCATCCCGACAGGCGCCCTTATTGTCTTTCCAGGCGGGGGCAAATCGGGCTACGGATGGCCCGGCTTGCGGAACAGGAGGCATCATGCGCGCATTGTATTTCGAACGGTTCGGTGAGGCACCGAAGGTCGCCACCCTGCCCGACCCCACCCCCGCCGCCGATGGCGTCGTCATAAAGGTGAAGGCGACCGGCCTTTGCCGCAGCGACTGGCACGGCTGGATGGGGCATGACAGCGACATCACGCTTCCGCATGTGCCCGGCCATGAATTTGCCGGCACGATTGCCGCCGTTGGCCGTCACGTGAAGCGCTTCAAGGTCGGTGACCGTGTCACCGTCCCCTTCGTCTCCGGCTGCGGCCATTGCCACGAGTGCCGCTCGGGCAATCAACAGGTCTGCGAGGCGCAGTTCCAGCCGGGCTTTACCCATTGGGGCTCGTTTGCCGAATATGTTGCGATAGATCATGCCGAGCAGAACCTGGTCCGCCTGCCGGACGCCATGTCCTATGCGACGGCGGCGAGCCTCGGCTGCCGGTTTGCCACCTCCTTCCGTGCCGTGGTCGACCAGGGCCGCCTGAAGGGCGGAGAATGGCTCGCCGTGCACGGCTGCGGCGGCGTCGGCCTCTCGGCCATCATGATCGGCAAGGGGCTTGGCGCGCGCATCGTTGCGATCGACATCGCCGAGGACAAGCTGGCACTGGCGCGAGAACTTGGCGCGGAGGCGACGATCAACAGCCGCGCGGTGGACGATGTGGCAGAGGCGGTGCGAGAGATCACCGGCGGTGGCGCACATGTGTCCGTCGATGCGCTCGGCCATCCGCAGACCTGCTGCAATTCGATCTCCAACCTCCGGCGCCGCGGACGCCATGTGCAGGTGGGCCTGATGCTGGCCGACCACGCCATGCCGCAGATCCCGATGGCGCGCGTGATTGCCCATGAGTTGGAAATCTATGGCAGCCACGGCATGCAGGCCTGGCGCTACGATGCCATGCTCGCCATGATCGAGGCCGGCACGCTGCACCCCGAAAAACTGATCGGCCGGCACATCAGCCTCACCGATGCCGTCGACGCCCTGCCCGCCATGGACACATTCCGCGAAAGCGGCATCAGCATCATCGACCGTTTCGAGTAAATCCCCATGACCTTCCGCCTCGATGTCATCGAAAGCCTCTCCGATGCCGGCAAGCCCGGCCGCGCCAACGAGGACCGCTTCGGCGCCAATCGCACCGCCGCCTTCGTGCTGGACGGCGCGACCGGCCTCGGCGACCGGCCGTTCATGACCGGCTTCGAGACGGATGCCGCCTGGATTGCCGAATACGCCGCACAGCGCCTCTCGGTCGAACTCACACCCGAGGTCGAGGTGGCAGACCTCGTCCGCCGCATCAGCGCCGATGCAAGGCAGATCTTCGAGGCGACCGCCGGCGAACAGCCGCGTTATGCCTGGCCGGCGGCAGCCCTTGCCGGGCTTCGTGTCACGCAGGCGGGCCTGCAGTTTTTCGGCCTCGGCGACAGCGTCGTCTACCTGCTGCATGACGATGCCCGGACCGAGACCTTCACCGCGCTGCCCGATGCCTTCATGCGCGAACAGGCCGCCGCCCGCGCCCATCTCACCCGGCTTGGCGGCATCGGTGCGGCCGGCTCGCTCGTCGGCGATCCTGAGACGCTTGAGGATTTGCGGGCAAGCCGCGCCAAACAGAACACGCCAGGCGGCCGGGTCTGGTCGCTCGGCCTGGTGCCGGACGCCGCCGACCATCTGGCGCAGGAGACGATCCCGCTGACCGGCGGAGCCACGGCGATCATCTGCTCGGATGGGCTCGCCGATCTCGTGAGCCTCTACGCAATCTACGACGCCGGCGCCCTCATCCGCCGCGCCGCGACCGCCGGCTTCGGACCACTCGTTGCGGAACTGAGGCACCTGGAACGCGAGGTCGATCCTGACGGGCTGCAATACCCACGGTTCAAGCAGAGCGATGATACGACGGCGATCTTGGTGCGCGTGGAGGGGTGAGCGGTCGCGTCTAAGGCGTGCCTCTTGAAGCATTTCCGGGAAGGGCATACCTTGGCAGGGAAACGACGAGAGGAGCGCACATGGCAACGACCGTCACGCAAAGCGGGCAGATCACGCTCCCCAAGGCGGTGCGTGATCAATTGGGCCTGACCCCAGGAAGCCAGGTCGATTTCCGTCAGGCGGCCGATGGTTCGGTCATTCTTGTGCGCGTCGATCAGGCGTCACTGGCAGACCGGTTTGACAAGCTGCGTGGCCACGCCGGCGCAGGACCGAACACTGACGCTGTCATGGCTTTGACCCGCGGCGAACCGTGACCCTGGTCGATACCAACGTCCTTCTGGATTTAGTCACCGATGACACCCAATGGGCGGAATGGTCGGTGACACAACTCGCCGCAGCAGCACGGCTAGGACGACTGACAATCAATGACGTCATCTATGCCGAGCTGGCGGTTCGCTACGCTTCGTTTCGAGAACTCGATGACTTCATTGAAGCGGCCGAACTGGAACTGGTTCCAATCAGTCGCACTGCCCTGTTTCTGGCAGGTAAAGCATTTGGAGCCTACAGAAAGGCTGGCGGCACACGAACCGGAGTCCTGCCCGACTTCTTCATCGGCGCTCAGGCTGAGGCAGAGAATGTTCCGCTTCTGACGCGCGATGCGGGCAGATACAGAACCTACTTCCCGAACGTTACGTTGATCACACCGTGAAGGGCACCCCCCTCACGCCGCGTCGTCCACCGCGTCCTCGCCACTCGCCGGCACGTAGTTCAGCACCGGCCCGAGCCAGCGTTCGATCTCGGTGATCTCCATGCCCTTGCGGCGAGCATAGTCCTCCACCTGGTCGCGCTCCACCTTGGCCACGCCAAAGTAATAGCTGTCCGGATGGCCGATATAGAGGCCGGAGACGGAGGAGCCGGGCCACATGGCATAACTTTCCGTCAGCACCACGCCGGTCGTGTCTTCGGCCTTCAGCAGATCGAACAGCGTGAGCTTTTCGGTATGGTCGGGCTGCGCAGGGTAGCCCGGAGCCGGGCGGATGCCGGCATAGGCTTCCGAGACCAGCTCTTCGTTGGAAAAACTTTCGTCCTTGGCATAACCCCAGTAGTCGCGGCGCACCTGTTCGTGCATGCGCTCGGCAAAGGCTTCGGCAAACCGGTCGGCGAGCGCCTTGACCATGATCGAGGAATAGTCGTCGTTGGCGCGCTCGAAGCGTTCGGCGATCGCCACTTCCTCAATGCCGGCCGTGACGACGAAGCCGCCGACGTAATCGGTCTTGCCGCTTTCGATCGGTGCCACGAAATCGCTGAGCGCCACGTTCGGCCGGCCATCGCGCTTCGAGAGCTGCTGGCGGAGCGTGAAGAAGGTCGCGAGGTCTTGAGCACGGCTCTCGTCGGTGAACAGGCGGATGTCGTCACCCACTGCATTGGCCGGCCAGAAGCCGATCACGGCGCGCGGGCGGAACCACTTTTCCGCGACGATCTTTGAAAGCATCGCCTGCGCATCGGCATACAGCTGGCGGGCCGCCTCGCCCTGCTTCTCGTCCTCCAGGATCGCCGGATATCGGCCCTTCAGCTCCCAGGTCTGGAAGAAGGGCGTCCAGTCGATGTAGCGCACCAGGTCTTCGAGCGAATAGTCGTCGAATACCTTCGTTCCAAGGAAACTCGGTTTCACCGGCTGATAGGCGGCCCAATCCACCTTGTGGGCATTGGCGCGGGCGCGGGCAATCGGCAGGCGCACCTTTTCGGCTTCGGCGCGCGCATGAGCGGCTGCCACCTTGGCATATTCGGCGCGAATGCCCTCGACATAGGTCTCGCGGCCGCCTTCGGCGAGCAGGTTCGAGACGACGCCGACGGCGCGGCTGGCATCGGTCACATAGACTGCCTGCCCCGCCTTGTATTGCGGATGGATCTTCACCGCCGTGTGCACACGGCTCGTCGTTGCGCCGCCGATCAGAAGCGGCACGTCAAAACCCTGGCGTTCCATTTCGGCCGCCACATGCACCATCTCGTCGAGCGACGGCGTGATGAGGCCGGACAGCCCGATGACATCGACCTTCTGTTCCTTCGCCACTTCGAGGATCTTCGTTGCCGGCACCATGACGCCGAGGTCAATGATCTCGTAATTGTTGCAGGCGAGAACGACGCCGACGATATTCTTGCCGATATCGTGCACGTCGCCCTTCACGGTCGCCATCAGCACCTTGCCAGCGGCCTGTTTTCCATCGCCACCGTTGAGGCGCTTTTCCTCTTCCATGTAGGGAAGAAGCACGGCCACCGCCTGCTTCATCACGCGAGCGGATTTCACCACCTGCGGCAAGAACATCTTGCCGGAGCCGAAGAGATCACCCACCACGTTCATGCCGGCCATCAGCGGGCCTTCGATGACGTGCAGCGGACGCTCGGCGGCAAGCCGCGCCTCTTCCGTATCGGCCTCGATATATTCGGTGATGCCGTTGACCAGCGCATGCGACAGGCGCTTCTCCACCGGCCATTCGCGCCAGGAGAGATCCTGCGCCTTGGCTTCCTTGCCGGCCACGCCGCGGAAGCGTTCGGCGACCGCAAGCAGCCGCTCGGTGCCATCCTTGCGGCGGTTCAGCACCACGTCCTCGCAGGCCTCGCGCAGTTCCGGATCGATGTTTTCGTAGATCGCCAGCTGGCCGGCGTTCACGATGCCCATGTCCATGCCGGCCTGGATGCAGTGATAGAGGAACACCGCATGCATGGCCTCGCGCACCGGCTCGTTGCCGCGGAACGAGAAGGAGAGGTTCGAAACACCGCCGGAAATGTGCACCAGCGGCATTTCCTGGCGGATCGTGCGTGTGGCCTCAATGAAATCGACGCCGTAATTGTCGTGTTCCTCGATACCGGTCGCGACCGCAAAGATGTTCGGGTCGAAGATGATGTCTTCCGGCGCAAACCCCGCCTGTTCCGTCAGGATCGTGTAGGCGCGCCGGCAGATCTCCACCTTGCGCTGATAGGTATCCGCCTGCCCCTGCTCGTCAAAGGCCATGACCACGACGGCGGCGCCAAAGCGGCGGATGAGCGTCGCCTGGCGGATGAAATTCTCCTCGCCTTCCTTCAGCGAGATGGAGTTCACCACCGCCTTGCCCTGCACGCATTTCAGGCCCGCCTCGATGATCTCGAACTTGGATGAATCGATCATCACCGGCACGCGGGCAATATCGGGCTCGGCGGCAATCAGGTTGAGGAACTCCACCATGGCGCGGCCGGAATCGATGAGGCCCTCGTCCATGTTGATGTCGATGATCTGCGCGCCGTTTTCCACCTGGTCACGGGCAACTGCGAGGGCAGAGGTGTAGTCGGCTGCGGTGATCAGCTTGCGGAACTTGGCAGAACCCGTGACGTTCGTGCGCTCACCGACATTGACGAAGGGAATGTCCTTGGTCAGCTCGAAGGGCTCGAGACCCGACAGCGACATGAAGGGGCGATGTTCCGGCACTTGACGTGGGGCGAACTCCTTCACCGTCTCGGCAATGGCGCGGATGTGGTCCGGCGTCGAGCCGCAGCAGCCGCCGACCACGTTGATCAGGCCTTCCTTGGCGAATTCGCGCACCTGGCGCGCCATGTCGTCCGGCGACTGGTCGTACTGGCCGAACTCGTTCGGCAGGCCGGCATTCGGATAGGCGCAGACGAAGGTGTCGGCAATGCCCGACACTTCCTGCAGATGCGGACGCATGGCGTCGGCACCGAGCGCGCAGTTGAAGCCGATGGTGAACGGGTTGGCGTGGCGCACCGAGTTCCAGAACGCCGTCGGCGTCTGGCCCGACAGCGTGCGGCCGGACAGGTCGGTGATCGTGCCGGAAATCATCACCGGCAGGCGGATGCCTTTCGCTTCGAACCGCTCCTCGCAGGCAAAGATCGCCGCCTTGGCGTTCAGCGTGTCGAAGATCGTCTCGATCAGGATGATATCGGCGCCGCCATCGATCAGGCCATCGATCTGCTCGGCATAGGCAAGCCTCAGATCGTCAAAGGAAACAGCGCGGTAGCCGGGATTGTTGACGTCCGGCGATATCGAGGCGGTGCGGTTGGTCGGGCCAATGGCGCCGGCGACGAAGCGACGCTTGCCGTCCTCGCGCATGGCCCGCTCGATTGCCCGGCGCACCACCTGCGCGCCCTCCTTGTTGAGGTCGTAGACGGCGCCTTCCATCTGGTAATCGGCCTGCGCGATGCGCGTCGAGGAGAAGGTGTTCGTCTCGATAATATCCGCGCCTGCCATGGCGTAGCGGTAGTGAATGTCCTCGATCGCTTGCGGCTGGGTGAGGATCAGGAGGTCGTTGTTGCCCTGCTGGTGACAGGCGCAGCCAATGAACCGGTCACCGCGGAAATGGTCCTCGTTATAGCCCAGCCCCTGGATCTGCGTGCCCATCGCGCCGTCCAGAATGAGGATTCGTTCGCGCGCGGCCTTGGCCAGCGCCTCGAAAATCTCATGGCCGTTGCGCGCTGCTCCTTCGGCACCAAACAGATGATCGAACACGGGCAGTCTCCTCGGGGCTGTGGGGCAGATCAGGCTTAATCACATAAACATATCTTTATGTCAATGTGCGAGCAAGGGAACGGGATGGGCATCAATCGGTCATGACAGCACCCGGCGGGGCGGGTATAGGCATATTCGGTTCCCATTCCAAGTTTCGGAGCAGACATGACCGCCGCCGGACCGCTCAGCCCGCTTTGGGCCCATCGCCCCTATCATCGCCACTGGCTTCTCTCTGAGGCGGAAGGCCTGATGGATTTCTTCCAGCATCGGGCGATCAACCCGAAGGGCGGGTTCTACGATCTTGATCGGGAGGGCGCGCCCCTCGAGACGAACAATCCGGCGCGCGGCATCCATGCCAGCGCCCGGATGGTGCACTGCTTTGCGATTGCCGATCTCCTGGGCCGTCCAGGGGCTGCCGATGTGGTCGATCACGGCATGCGCTATCTCTGGGAAAAGCACCGCGACCAGACGCATGGCGGTTATTTCTGGCAGGTCAATGATGACGGTGCCGCCGATGCCTCCAAACAGGGATACGGCCACGCTTTCGTGCTGCTTGCCGCCTCCTCCGCCAAGGTGATCGGCCACCCGCTGGCGGACCGGATGCTGGCGGACATCACCGAGGTGATCGAGACGAAATTCTGGGAGAAGCGCCACGGCGCCATCGCGGAGGAGTTTTCGGCGGACTGGCAGCCGGTGCCCGGTTATCGCGGCCAGAACTCCAACATGCACCTGACCGAAAGCCTGATGGCCGCCTTCGAGGCGACGGGGGAGCGGCATTATCTCGAGAAGGCGGAAAGCATCGCCGATCTTCTGATCAACCGCCGCGCCCGCGAGGAAGGGTTTCGCGTCGCCGAACATTTTTCCGAGGAATGGGTGGTCGATCGCAGCTACTACCACGTCAACGAGATGTTCCGCCCGGCCGGCACCACGCCCGGCCACTGGCTGGAATGGGCACGCCTGCTGCTGCAGCTCTACGCGCTGGGCGGCAAGTCGCATGCCTGGATGCCGGAAGCGGCCACCGCCCTATTCGAACGCTCAATGACGCTCGGCTGGGACAAGGCCAAGGGCGGCTTCTTCTATACGCTCGACTGGCAGGACGTGCCGGAGAAGAAAAGCAAGTTGTGGTGGCCGATGTGCGAGGCTGCCGGTGCCGCGCATTTCCTCAATGCCCATGCGCCGAGCGCCTTCCACGAGGAAAGCTACCGCCTGATCTGGTCAACGATTGCCGATCATTTCATCGATCGCGAACACGGCGGCTGGTTCGAGGAAACCACCGAAGACCTCATGCCGGCCAACACGCTGTTCCCGGGCAAGGGCGATATCTACCATGCCTTCCAGGCCTGCCTCATCCCGCTTTATCCGGCGACCGGCAGCCTGACCAAGGTGATTGCGGAACACGGCGCATCGCTTTGATAGAGACTTGCTGCGCTGAAGAAACCTTCAGCGCAGTTATCGCAGAAAGGCGGTGCGGGCCTCGGCGAGGCTCGTCTGCTGCGTCTTCATCGCAGCGTCAACTTTCGTGAGAACAACAAGCTGGAGCCCCGCGAGCAGGGCGCATCCCAGAAAAGCGCCGATCAGGATCTTCATCGACAGGCGCTGGATTTTATGTACGGTCTTACCTCTGCCACGCATGGGTTCCTCCCGTCGTCCGTCGAAGTTTGAACGACCAACGAATGCGACCGCCGGATCGTTCCCCCCTCACAAGTCAACGAATCGTGCGACCGATGGTTCAGGATATGGCGCCATTCCGTAACAAAACATTAAGTGCGCAACTTGGCGCAAAGCTGACCTCTGTATCCCCGCACACCATGGCGGAGACAATGCACGATAAGCAACATCTCCCGTTCAAAAATATATACACGTGAGCGACATCAGATTATTCTCAGTATATCCGTATACTTAAAAGGCAAATTTCAGAAAAAACCCCAATAAATCACACACGTAAAGCTGGCGAATGCGTTTTACCCGCCATTAATTAGGCACCCCTAAAAATTGAGGTCGACGCGTTCTCAAGTGCCCAAAGACTGCTGTGTCCGGCATCGTTAACGCATGGATTGGCAACCTGATAGGCAGTGGGAGATCGGAATGTTCGGCTTTGCAGGCAAGAATCTCGGGATGAAGATGCAGGCGCTGAACAGCGTCGGCGCGAACATCATGATTGCGGACGTCGGGTTGAACATCCGCTACATGAACGAGGCCGTGCGCGCGCTTCTCATCGAAGCGGAAAGTGATCTCAAGAAGGAACTGCCGGCCTTCGCCGTAGACAAGCTGATCGGCGCCAATATCGACATCTTTCACAAGAACCCGCAGCATCAGCGCAAGATGCTGGCCTCGCTGCAGAAGCCGCACAAGGCGACCATCTGGGTGGGACACCGCGCCTTCGACCTCACGGTGACGCCGCTGAAAGAGGGTTCCAAAGTGACCGGCTTTGCCGTCGAGTGGTTCGACGCGAAAGCCCGGATGCTGAATGTCGATTACCAAAACCAGATGGAAGCCATCAGCCGGGTGCAGGCGATCATCGAGTTCACCACGGATGGCAAGGTCGTCACCGCCAACGAGAACTTCCTGACGACACTCGGTTATCGGCTGGACGAGATCCAGGGCAAACATCACAGCATGTTCGTTGATCCGAGCTATGCAGCAAGCGCCGACTACCGCACCTTCTGGTCGGAATTGAATGCCGGCCGGTTCCAGGCCGCTGAATTCACCCGCATCGGCAAGGGTGGCAGGACCGTCGTGATCAATGCCTCCTACAATCCGATCCTCGACGAAAAGGGCCGGGTGACGAAGGTGGTCAAGTTCGCGACCGACGTGACGGAGCGTGTCCGCGCGGTGGATCAGATCGGCGAAGGGTTGAAGAAGATGGCCGCTGGCGATCTCACCTGCACGATCCAATCCAGCTTCGCCAAGGATTTCGAACTCCTGCGCAACAACTTCAATAGCGCCGTCTCGCAACTCGCCGAAACGCTGGGCGCGGTCGCCCGTTCGACGCAGGAAATCGATACCGGCACACGCGAAATCAGCCGAAGCGCGGAGGATCTGTCGAAACGCACCGAACAGCAGGCCGCCTCGCTGGAGGAGACAGCCGCAGCACTCGACGAAATCACCACGAACGTGACGACCTCCTCGCAGCGCGCCGACGAAGCCAAGGCCGCCGCCGCGACCGCCAATACCGGCGCCATCAACTCGGCAAAGGTCGTGGCGGATGCCGTCAGCGCCATGGCACGCATTGAAGCCTCCTCGGGCCAGATCTCGAACATCATCGGTGTCATCGATGAAATCGCCTTCCAGACCAACCTGCTCGCACTGAATGCCGGCGTCGAGGCAGCTCGCGCCGGGGAAGCCGGCAAGGGCTTTGCAGTCGTCGCCCAGGAAGTGCGCGAACTGGCGCAGCGCTCCGCCGCCGCCGCCAAGGAAATCAAGGGGCTGATTCAGAATTCATCGACAGAGGTTGAAAACGGTGTTCGCCTCGTCAGCGAGACCGGCAAGGCGCTGAAACTCATCGAAGGCAATATTTCCGCCGTCAATGAACGCATCGAAGCCATTGCGAGTGCCGCCAAGGAACAGTCGGTTGCGCTCGGCGAAGTCAACGGCGCCATCAACCAGATGGATCAGATGACCCAGCAGAACGCCGCGATGGTCGAGGAATCGAACGCTGCAAGCGCCTCGCTCGCCACTGAAACCGCGGGCCTGCGCCAGTTGCTGTCCCACTTTACCCTGAATGGCCGCTCCAGCGCACCGGCGCCCCAACGTCACGCCGCATCCGCCCCGTCCGCTCCGGCAAGAAGCGCTCCGGCCAGACGCCCTGCCCCGGCCGTCAGCGGCGCCAACGCCCTGAAGGAGGATTGGGAGGAATTCTGAGCCGCTCGGCAAAAAGAGAGTTGTTAGCCAAGCGCATGGCGGCCGATCCATCAGGCCGCCAAAAGCGCGCGTAGACTTTCTTCCTTTCGGACACCCCGAAGATAAAGATGAATGATGAGCGATGCCAGCAGATTGGCCTCCAGGCTCTGCCGCGGATAACCGGTTCCCCGTAGCGCGTCGTCGAAGATGCGCTGCAGCAGCGCGAGTTCCTCGGGATTCAAAATGCCATCGATGGCCGCGTCTTCCTTGATCATCAAGCTCACCTGTCAGGCAATTGGGCAGTCGCCGCCTCATGCAGAAACCGTTGGGAAACCGTCGCACTCGTCAGAGTGGGGGGTCCGACGGTTTCCCGCGCCACCAGGGATGGCAAACAGGAGATTACCGCCCTGTCGCAAAACGTCTCTCGCCGTCGCAAACTGCGGTTAGCAACTGGTAAGCAGCGGTGGTTGGATGCGCCATTGCGACACAGGAACAGTGCATTCATCCTTGCGGGTCCGCATTGCAGAACTGTAACTGGTGCAAAACTCCGCCTTGCGATAGAGCGGCAGGATCCTGTTCACCACAGGCCGCGACCTTTCCTCCTCTTGCCGATCCCTGCCGATGACAGACCGTGTGCTTTCCGCCGTGTTTCTTGCCGCTCTCCTTTCGCTGTCGCCGGCACTGCCAAGCCGTGCGATCGATGCGAAGCCTGTTGTCATTGCGGCAGTGCCGTCACTTCCCGTGCGGCCCGTGACACCGCGTCTCCTGGAGCCGCACTTGCGCCTTCTGCCGGCACAGGATCGCAGCCGCCCGCAGGTGGCGCTCACGCTTGATGCCTGCATGGGCAAGACCGACATGCGGATCCTGTCCGTGCTGATCGCAGAACAGATCCCCGCGACGATCTTCGTGACAGCCCGCTGGCTGCGCAGCAATCCGGAAGCGGTTGCCATCCTTCGCCAGCATCCGGAGCTGTTCGAGGTGGAAAACCACGGCGAAAACCATGTACCGGCCGTCGATGTGCCGATGTCGATCTATGGAATTGCCGCAGCGGGATCGGCATTGGCCGTCGAACGGGAGGTGGCCGGCGGCAATGCGGCCATCGAAGCGGCCGGTTTTTCACGGCCCACCTGGTTTCGCGGATCGACGGCGAAATACAGCCCCTCCGCCATCCGCCAGATCCGCGCCATGGGATACCGCATTGCCGGTTACTCCCTCAACGGCGATGGAGGATCACTGCTGGGCGCCGCCATGAGCGAAAAGAAGATTGCCTCCGCAAAGGACGGGGACGTGATCATTGCCCACATCAACCAGCCTGGCCATGCGGCAGGCGAAGGGGTGGCGCGGGCGCTTGCAGACCTGAAGCGGCGCGGCGTGAATTTTGTCCGCCTGTCGGAAGCAGGTGAAACGGGCGACGCCGGCACCGCGCCCTGAGCGTCGAACGGGCGGAGAGGGTCAGGCGCCGGACGGGCGTGCCGGGCGCGACCCCGCCGGCCGCACCTGATAGGCGAGATCGAGACGGCTGTAGAAGTCTTCCGCACGGGCCTGGCGGATGCGATCCTGAAGATGCGCCACCTGCAGCCGCGCCGCCTGGCACAGCAGTTCAGACAGTTGATCCTGACCGACGCCATCTGCGCGCATCAGCATGCCGATCAGCGGATCATTCGCCAGTTCCGTCACACTCAGTTCAGCATCCATGGCCATTCCTCCAGCAGCCACACTGTTATCGCCTCCAATTGCGACAGAAATATCGCAAGGGCATCTCGGCGAAACGCTTCGCCGGTTCGCGGCCCTGTCGCACCTCCCGGACGCCTCGTCCTCGCCGCACGCCGTAGCGTTTGTTCCGCCCCTAACGTTCCATCCACACCGCCTCCCGCACTCCCGCGCAACGCCTTGAACATGCACGACATGTCGAAGAGCGACCATCCTGCACACCTTGTGGACAAGCTGTGAATTGCGCTTTCGCCCGATCCCCTTGTGTTCCGTGTCCGTTCCAGGGCACGACCGCGTGGGGAGGCCACACGTGATATCCGCCACCCACCAATTCCTTAACCTCCATCTGCTCTGATGGAACGAAGCCGCATGTTGCTCGTTTGGCTGTCGACGGAGTGAACGATGACGATCATGACCTTCATTGAAGAGTGGCTGAAAACCGAAAACGAGGAGAACGCGACCGGCACCTTTGCCGATGGCGTGTTCCACCTCACCCGCCGGGAAGATCTGCTGATGGATACGGCGCGCGAAAGCCTTCGCACCTCCTACGGACGGGATCTGCGGGCCGCGCGCAACCTGATGGGTCTGGACCCGGCTGGCGCCTCGGCCCTCTGAGGCGCAGCGAGCCTTCGTGACCGGACGCTGATCAAGACCGGGAAGCTGCCGCGGCAAGGCTCCCGGAAACAGGCCCTTTGAGCGCATTCCACAGGTGTTTACGCCCTGCTTGATGAGACCAAGCTCACCGTCCGATACTAGACCAAGTTTTTCCCCGCGGATCTTCTTCCGAACCCGCGCCTTGCCAGCCCGCGTTTGCGCACTATAAACACCGAGAATTACAGGTGCGGCACGGGGACATGGCATGTTTCGACGGACTGGGCTCTCCGGGCTCGATCTTGACAGGCTTTTTAATCTATCACCCAACCCGTATGTGATCCTGGATCCCGAACTGGTGATGGTCGGGATGAATGACGCCTATCTGGCAGTCACGATGCAGACCCGCGAGGCCCTGCTCGGCCGCGACATGTTCGAGGTTTTCCCCAGCGATCCGCAATCCCTGCATGGCCGGCTGCTGCGCCAGTCCTTTGCCAAGGTGTTCAAGACCGGCCAGCCGGATCACCTGCCGCTGATCCCCTACCCGATCGCCAAGCCGGACGGCACGATGGCCGAGCGCTACTGGAGCGCCACCCACACACCGATCAAGACCGAGGACGGCAAGGTCAGCCTCATCCTCCAGCATACGGTGGATGTCACCGAACTGCATCTCCTGCGCCAGTCGGTGCCGAGTTCCTGGCAGATCGAAACCGATGTTCTGCGCCGCGCCGATGCCGTTCAGGGCGAGAACCTGGCGCTCGGGCGCGAGCGGGAATACCTGCGCAGCCTGTTTGAACAGGCGCCGGGTTTCATGGCCGTGCTGCATGGCAGCGACCACGTCTTCGAGATCGCCAATGCCGCCTATCTGAAGCTCGTCGGCCGCAGCGACATCGTCGGGCGCACCGTGCGCGACGCGCTGCCGGATATCGAGGGACAGGGCTTTTACGAACTGCTCGACCAGGTGTTTGCGACCGGAGAGCCCTACCGGGCCTTCGGTGCCAAGGTTGCGCTGCAGCGCTTGGAACCGGGCACCCTGGACGAACGCTTCATCGATTTCGTGTTTCAGCCCGTGCGCGATGCGGGCGGAACCGTCACCGGCATCTTTGTCCAGGGCAATGACGTGACCGAACTGCACCTGGCGCAGGAAGCGGCCCGCGAGAGCGAGGATCGGTTCCGCTCGCTGGCGCAGGTGCTGCCGAACCACGTGTGGACGGCAACCGCGGAAGGCCGCCTGGACTGGTGCAACCTGCCGATGCTGACCTATATCGGCGTCGACGATATCACCGAACGCCGCGACATCATCGACACCATGCTGCACCCGGACGACAGCGACCGCGTCTGGCGCACCTGGGCAGAAGCCATCAAGAATGCGCGCAGCTTCCAGGCGGAAATGCGCCTGCGCTGTGCCGAGGGCAATTACCGCTGGCACATCAGCCGCGCCGTGCCGATAGCCAATGCCGGCGGCGACATCATCCGCTGGGTTGGGACGAACACCGACATCGAGGACCAGAAGAAGACCGAAAGCCGTTTGGAAACGCTGGCTTCCACGCTGGAAAGCCGGGTGGAAGAGCGCACCGCCGAACTGTTGAAGACGCAGGAAGTGCTGCGCCAGAGCCAGAAGATGGAAGCGATCGGCAATCTGGCCGGCGGCATCGCGCATGATTTCAACAACCTGCTGCAGGTCATCACCGGCAACCTGCAGCTTCTGTCGCGCGATATCGCCGGCAATGCGGCGGCGGAAAAGCGGTTGGAAAGCGCGCTCTCCGGGGCCTCGCGCGGCGCGCGGCTTGCCTCCCAGCTTCTGTCCTTCGGGCGCCGCCAGCCGCTCGCCCCCAAGGTCATCAACCTCGGCCGGCTGGTGCGCGAGATGGATCACCTGATCCGCCGCAGCCTTGGCGAAGCGATCGAGATCGACACCATCGTCGGCGGCGGGCTGTGGAACACGCAGGTCGATCCGTCGAATGTCGAAAACGCGCTTCTCAATCTCGCGATCAACGCCCGCGACGCGATGGATGGCCGCGGCCGCCTGACCATCGAGCTCGGCAACGCCTTTCTGGACGATCATTACACCCGCAATGCCTTCGATGTGCAAGCCGGGCAATACGTGATGCTGGCGGTCAGCGATACGGGCTGCGGCATGCCTCCGGATGTGCTGGCCCGCGCCTTCGATCCCTTCTTCACCACCAAGCCGGAAGGGCGGGGAACCGGCCTTGGCCTGTCGATGGTCTATGGTTTCGTCAAACAGTCGGGCGGCCATATCAACATCTACAGCGAGGTGGGCAGCGGCACGACGGTGCGCATCTACCTGCCGCGCTCGATGGAAACCGAGGATCTTCTGACCGAAGAGATCGGTGGCGAGGTGACCGGCGGGTCAGAAACCGTGCTGGTGGTGGAGGATGACGAGGCGGTGCGCGAGATCACCGTGCACATGCTCTCCGACCTCGGCTACAAGGTGCTGAAGGCGCGCGATGCCGACAGCGGGCTTGCCATCATCGAAAGCGGTGTGGCGATCGACCTGCTGTTTACCGACGTGGTGATGCCCGGACGCCTGAAAAGCAGCGAACTGGCCCGCAAGGCCCGCGAACGCCGCCCGGAAATCGAGGTGCTGTTTACGTCCGGCTATACGGAAAATTCCATCGTGCACGGTGGCCGGCTGGATCCCGGCGTCAACCTCTTGAGCAAACCCTATGCGCGTGAAACCCTGGCCCGCAAGATTCGCGCGCTGCTCGACAAGGCACGCGAGCGGGCCGGCCACCCGACGGCCGACCTTTCATCAGGAGGCGCATCCATGACGACAGAACCATCCTCCGCCATCCGTGTGCTCTTCTGCGAGGACGAGGCGCTCATCCGCATCTCGACGGCTGACTATCTCTCCGATTTCGGCTTCAGCGTCGTGGAAGCCGGCAACGGCAAGGAAGCCCTTGCCGCCATCGACGGCGGCGCGATCGACATCCTCGTCACCGACGTGCACCTGCCCGACATGAACGGCCTCGACCTCATCCGCAAAATCCGGGAACACCAGCCCACCCTCCCCGTCATCTTCGCCACGGGCGACATGCATGTCCCCGGCTCGGAAGGTCTGGAACACGCCAGCCTGATCACCAAACCCTATGACTATGATCTGCTGGCGAAGCGGATCCGGGAAATGGTGTGACGGGGAAAGCCGGCGCGGATCAGGGCAACTGACGGAGCTCCTCGGCGGTTGAAGACGCTGGAATGGCACCGCATCACGCCGCGACCGACCGGGTACAGCAGCCCGAAACAGCCGGAGCGAACGTCAAATGGCCTGAAACCTGGGGCAGGCTCAATCCGGGCGCCAGGGGTGTGACATCAATGACCGCCCGTGTACTCTGTGTACTCTATGGCGGCGTCATCCTGAAAGGCAGGCAGCAAAATGACCAGTCCAGATTTGGTTCGTGTCCTGACCGTGCTGCTGGAGGCTGGCGCCGAACGTGTTCCCGCTGAAGACATCGCCTGGGCACCGGACATGACGCCTGCGCTCAACCACGCGATCAGCATGCAGTACGTGATCCGCAAACGCACTGCCCATGGCACTCGATTTTCGCTGTCGGAATCCGGGTACACGGCACTGGGGCTTGAGCCGCCGCGCCACATGACGGTCTCCCGCTTCATCCGGTCACTGTTTCGCAGATAAGGAAGGCTTGGAGGCCGCAAGTGCCGGCCTGTTTTGGTGTTCGTTGACGCAGCATTGGCACGCCGTATCGATCATGCGACCGACCTGGAGCGCGCGGCACGGTTCCTCTATCTCCAGCGCCTGGCATTCGGCGGCAAGGTTCGCGGACAGACCTTCGGCGTGACCATGGACGGCGGCCGCTTCAACCTGATGAAGCTCGCGCCGCAGCTTGAAGAGATCCACGAGCGCATGGCCGGCGTGGTGATTGAGAACCTCGGCTGGCGCGCCTTCATCGAACGCTACGATCGACCGACGACGCTCTTCTATCTCGATCCGCCCTATTGGGGCTGCGAGGACGACTACGGCAAAGCCGTGTTCAGCCGCGAGGATTTTGCGGAGATGGCAGAGGTACTCAGCCGCATTCGAGGCCGCTTCATCCTGTCTTTGAACGCCGTTCGAGAGGTCTTTGAGACTTTCTCGACGTTCTCCATTGAAGAGGTGGATTGCAGCTATTCGATCCAGGGGCAAGGGCGGGCGAATATGATCTACTTCTCTTCAGTGAGCTGACATGCTTGGATAATGCAATAGCTTTGAGGACGGGAGGTGACTGTGGAGTTTAGATTAACCTACCAAGGTACATTGTTGGCGAGTACGACGCGCGGGTCGGCGTTGGCAGCCAGAGCGACACATAAGCATGAGATTCGAAAGGCTTTGCACCCCCAGTTAAAACGCCTCTGGGACCTTCATCCATATTTGATGAAGGGCAAGACAGAGCCTCCACCTCTTGCACCCGGCAAGGTGCGTGGCATCGAATTTGGTGCCCCCAAATCCGAACACAGATTGCCGCAATTGGCCGCGAAATTTTCTCGTTTCGGCTACCGCTTCGTTCCTCTAGTTACCCGCAGCATGAACCTACAATGTCAATCGGCACGGAAACTTGACCCCATATCGGCGTCCAATGTTGACCCCCATGTTGACGATCAGCACCTGGATCGCCCGGCGCTGGCCGGGGTTGCAGAGGGCGAACCAGGTGCGAGTGATGGGGCTCTTCGGCTTTAGCTTTGAGAGCGGTTTTTGAAGCGCCAGGACTCGTTGCCAGTTTCGACGATCTCGCAGTGATGGGTCAGCCTGTCGAGGAGCGCGGTGGTCATCTTGGCGTCGCCGAAGACGGTTGGCCATTCGCCGAACGCGAGATTGGTGGTGACGATGATGGATGTGCGCTCGTAAAGCCTGCTGATCAGATGGAATAGAAGCTGGCCGCCGGCCTGGGCGAAGGGCAGGTATCCGAGTTCGTCGAGGATGATGAAGTCCAGGCGGTTGAGATAATCCGCGGTCCGGCCTTGCTTGCCGCTGCGCGTCTCCGTCTCCAGCCGATTGACCAGATCGACGACATTGTAGAAGCGCCCGCGTGTGCCGTTGCGGATGAGCGCGCGGGCAATCGCGATGGCCAGGTGGCTCTTGCCGGTGCCCGTGCCGCCGACGAGAACAACATTGCGCTGATCGGCAACAAAGGCTCCGGTGGCCAGATCGCGGACAAGGCCTTCATTGACGGGTGTGTTGGCGAAGTCGAAGTCGTCGATGTCTTTGGCGAGCGGCAGTTTGGCGATGCTGAGCTGGTAGCGAATGGAGCGCGCCTGTTTCTCGGCGATCTCGGACTGCAGAAGATCGCCAACGATGCGCGGCGGTTCATGCTGGCGCTTGATGCCGTTGCCCATGACCTCGTCATAGGCGCTGCGCATGCCGTAGAGCTTCAAGGTGCTCATCAATTCCAGAACCTGTGTGCGTTCCATCAGCTTGCCCTCCTGAGGCTGTCATAGCGTGCGCAATCGGCGACCGGCTCATGGGTCAGCCGCAGTGCATCGGGGATTTGTAGGGGCGCAGCCGGAGCCGGATCGCGACGACGCGCCAGGATGTTCAGAATGACGGCAGCCGAGCAGACACCCTGTTCAAGCGCCTCCTGACAGGCGGCCTCCACGGCCGTGATCCCGTCGCCTGGCACGCATCCGAGGATAGTAACCATTTGCCGATCGCCATCATCGACTGTCTTCAATCGCTTGCGGACCTTCTCCATCGCCGCTGGCATTACCCAGTCGCGGAACGGCGCGCCATTGCGAAGAGCGCCGGGTTTGCGGGCCAAGACAGGCACATAATGCCAGGGATCATAGACCGTCTCGCCGCGTCCGAAGCTGCGCCGATGTTCGGCGATGACCGTGCCATCCTGCTTGACGACAATCCGGTCGGCATAGGCGTGGACTTCGACCGGGCGGCCGACTGCCGTTGAGAGGACCGAGTATTTGTTGTTGTCGAAACGGACCGTGCAGGTCTTGGACACCGAGGCCGGAACGCAGTGAAAGCCGTCGAACGGACCGACATAGGGAACGAGACTGCCGCGCTCGGCCTCGAACATCTGCCAGATCGTCTGGTCGGCCTGTTCCGGATGGTTGTGCGCCTTGGCATAGGCAACACATTTATCGAGCAGCCAGACGTTCAATTCCTCAAGGCTCTTGACCCTCAGGCGCGGGGTGAAGAAGCGTTCGCGCACCAAGCCAACCTGGTTCTCGACCTGCCCCTTCTCCCAGCCGGAGGCGGGTGTGCAGGCGACAGGCTGAACGAGATAATGACTGCACATCTGCAGGAAACGGCGATTGTATAGCCGCTCCTTGCCGACGAACACGGCCTCCACTGCCGTCTTCATGTTGTCGTAGATGCCGCGTGTGCAGGTGCCACGGAAGAAGGCAAACGCCTTGTCGTGGGCGTCGAACACCATCTCCTGGCTCTCGCGCATATAGGCGCGGGCAAATATCATGCGGCTGTGGCAGAGCCGGACATGGGCGACCTTTACGGTCGTCGTCGTGCCATTGATCAGCACGATCTCGTGGCTCCAATCGAACTGGTAGGCTTCGCCGGGTGCATAGTAGAGAGGCACATAAGCCTGCGCCGTCGCTGATCCGCGGTTCTTCGCCCAACCCTTGGCGTAACGGCGGATCGCATCATAGCTGCCGTCGTATCCGAGCGCCCGCAGCTCCTCGTAAATCCGGATCAGCGTCAGCCGTTCGCGCGATGGCCTGCCTTCGTTCGTCACGAGAAACTGCTCGATCTCCGCCTTCCAGGCCCCTGTCTTCGGCAAAGGTTGCCGCTCGCGCTCGTAAGAGAAGTCGGTCTCATCGGTGCGCAATATCTTGCGGACCGTGTTGCGGGAAACATGCAGTTCGCGGGCGATCTTCTTCATCGACCAGCCTTGAACATGAAAGGCCCGCCGGACGCGCGCAATCGTATCCACTCGCTTCAACTCCCTCTCCATCCGCCGTCAAAAGACGGATGGTCAGATAAATCCGAAGGGGGTCAAAATTGGACGCCGATTACCCCGCTAATGGGGTCAATTTTGCACGCCGAAACACACTCAAGCAAAGCCTTTTAGAACTCGATGTTACCCTCGAGATAATCCTCAATCCCAACCTACACGATCGGGAAATCAGGCTGGACAACGGCTGGATCATCAAGATTGGCCGTGGCCTCGACTTCTATCAGAAACCAGGCGGGTGGTTCGAGATAGGATGTCATGACTTGAGCTTGCGCAAGTGCCTGGAAACTAAGGTCGATATATACCGCGTCTCAAACAGTGTTGGCCTGAACGCCTTAAGTTCTAGCTAAATGAATCTTAGCTCTCCTTTGGATCTTGAGGAATTGCCGACTGTTGATTGCATAATTATCAAGTTGGGCTCGATTGCTTTGGAATGAATCCAACGCCAAACCCGAATAATCGGCCTATTTTTTCCAATGTTTCGAGCGTGGGGTTTGCTGTGCCGGCTTCGATCTCCGCAACTTGTCGTCTAGTCAGCGACAGCGTCTTGGCAAACTCCTCCTGCGTCATGCCGAACCCTTTACGGATATCTGCAACGGCGCCAGGCAACCTTAGATCACCGGTTCGAGCACGCTCCGCCAGTGTTCGCCGGTTTTCGAGGATCTCTTCTTTCGTGGGCTTTTTCCAGCGAGCCATTTAGCGGTCCTTCGCCATCATTGACACGCGGCCAGAACGCTGTCCGCTATCGCCATACAGCGCGCCATTGCACGTTCCAGAATATCCGCAGGCGCTCCCATTTCTTTCGCCATGGCTGGAATCTGGCGCAGGTGTTCAGCAAACTCGGAAAGCGTAGCTTGCAGCGCACTCTGCTCAGCAGGATCAGGCATCAGTTCGCCGCAAATCCTCTTCCAATCGGGAAAATGATCGCGACCACCGTCACGCATCATCGCCCATCGAGTAGACCGGACGATCCCCTCTTTGGCGAGCCGCATGGGTGCGAAATCAAAGAGCGGGGACAGGCGGATTGTGCCGTCCTGGTGCTTGCTGAGGGCGGAATTCCGACCATGATTATCGGGATTGCCAAGCGCGAGGTTCGCGATATCTCGCTTCAGGTATTCGACAATGTCCGCAAAGGAATTGGCAGAATATTGGCGCAGAACGTCGATATAGGCCTCGTGTGTGCCAACATGGCCAAAATCAGCAACGCCGATCGCAGACACGAGGCTTTCCTGCCCCAGCCGGACGGTTCCGCCGCCTTCTCTCTTCTTCCGGTCGAAACGGGGAATGATGAGGACACCTTCGGCATAGGTCGAAGGTTCACTGACATTCAAACCGATCTCTTGAGCGATCCGCGAATAGAGGGCTTCGCCTTCGAGGATGAGGCGGTCCACAGGCTCGTTGCTGCGTACCAGCTTGACGATGACGTGGCGCACGGCCTCTTCGTCCGTCACGAAGCTGTCGGGATAGTAGAGCCCGTCATTGGCCTGGGTCATCGAGACCTTCGGCCATTCGCCTTGAAGGCCGCTTGAGCCGGAGGCGAGCATTCCAAAACGGTCGGCGACTTCCATGAAGCCATCTGACCGCTCAAGGATTTCCGCCTTTGTCACCCCTTGGCGCTCAACACCGTGCAGGCGTTCAGTTTCTGCCTCAGCCGCTTCTTTGATCCGGATATTACCTATGCCTCCCGTCGCCGATCGGAGAAGCAGTGGCAGATCAGAAGCGCGCGAGCCTTCAGCAAGGCCGAGGTGCTCGGCAAGCTTTCGCCTCGCATGTCCCTGCGGCATGAGATCCAACAGGAATGGCGGCCAACTGCGGCTATATCGATTTTCGAGATCAACGGGATAACGGACTGACAAGGCGCGATGGTCCCGGACCGTTTTTCCAGCAGAAAACTCCGCCGATGCCACGGTGACGAAATAGTCGAGATCGTAATCGACGATCGACGCGCCCTGGAAGCCGGCCGCGTCGTCCTTAAGTTCTAGCGTAGCGGCGTGATGCCACTCACCGTCAAAATGGATTTGGAGCGTTAAACGCATTAATTGACCCTTTTAATGGTTCAAATAATGCATTTTTTAAAACTATTCAACCCATCAAAGTGGGTTGAATAGTCTCCGTCAGAACTGCCAGCTACCGAAACGATCATCGAAGCTTCTGATACGGCTGACCATCTTCCGGCACGCAGCGCATTGCCGCACGCGAACAGAATGAGCGAAAGGCTGAGCACTGGTGTCATCCATGCCTCGGAGCCGCTGTTTGCGTCGAACAAGATGAGCGAAACGGCTCCCATTGCAGCGAAGAAGACCATTCCGAAATCGTATTGCTTTGAAAGGCTCTTGAGCCGGGCCGAATGCTGAGCATAGCGTAATTGCCTTGCCAGCCGTCGCTTTTCGGATGCCAGTTGATCGCATTGACGACCAAGGGCGTATGCGCCCTGCATTATCTGCTCTTCGAAGCTCGATTTACTCATATCGCTGACCTCAAATATTTCTCTGCGATTTCCTCTGTGAATTCGCCGTGCTGTTCGGCGTAGTCGATCAGGAACCGGATGAGCTTCAAGCGCTTGTCCGGTTCCACCTGACAGTTTTCCCTTGCAATGAAAACGTCAACCGCCTCCGTGACATGGTGATACAAGTCGACCTTGTCCCGATTGTAGGGGCTTCCTTCTCCCGTGAGCATCCATGCGGGATTCACATTGAATTTTAAATGCAGAAGGCGGAGAAGCTTCGCGGGCATCTCGCGATTTCCGCGCTCGTAAGTGTTGTAAGCGCTTTGCGACACCTCAAGGGCTTCGGCAAAGGGCACTTGCTTGAGCCCGGAATCCTTTCGAATTTTCCCGAGCCTTTGGCCCATCGCCTCCATAAATCCGTCTTGCATCAAAATATCTCGAATGCGATAAAACTGTTGCAGCTAGCGCGATTATATGATTCGTTCTGTCTTGTGTCGAATTATCTCTATGGAGGTGTGCAGTTATGCAATCTCAGCTTTTATCACCCAAACAACTCGCAGATCGATCCGGATGGCCGGTCGCTCGCATCCGAAACCTGATCGCCAAGCAGGAAATCCGGCATGTCCGGATTGGAGGAAGTCTGTTTCTGCCGGAAAACGCCGTGGATGAGTATCTTGCGGCGAATATGGTCGAGCCCAAGCAGAAGGCTTTGGCGCTTGCTGACAGCACCTCCAGAGCGTGAGGAGCGGCACATGAAGCAGCAAGCTGAAGCGTTGGCCCCGCGCCCCATTTACAAGGTCGCAGTCAGCCGCGTCCGTGCGGCGGAACTTCTCGACGTATCGACGGGTACCTTTGACGATTGGGTACGTCGTGGGTTGATGCCGAGAGGTGTGAAGATCGGCGCCTTGCGCCGCTGGGATGCCGAGGAAATCCGCGCGTCCTGGTACGACATGAAGGAACAGGGACTGAGCGGAGACGAAGACGATGGCGAAAACCCGTTTGATCACGCGGTCGGGTAGCCAGCGCGTCCCCTTTAAATATTGTTCGCGGGATATCGATCGGCACGGCAACGAGCGTTTTTATCTCCGCCTGCCCGGCATGCCGAAATACAGGATGACGTCCGCCTATCTGGACGAGGCAGGAAGCGTCACTCAGGCTTTTACGGAAGAGTATCACCGAGTGCTGGCTGGCGATCGTGGTGAGAAAACCATCCCGATTTCAAGACTGGAGCCCGGCTCGGTTCGCTGGCTTGTCGAGACCTACTATCGGTCCAAGGCGTTTCAAAGCCAGTCTCCTGCAACGCAAAAGGATAAGAAAAGTGTTCTCAATCGCTATTGCGCCAATGTGGGCGAGCTACCATTCAAAAAAATCCGCAAATCGGACATTGAGGCCAGCCAGATGAAGCGCAGCGACACGCCCGGCGCGGCCGATAAGTTGGTGAAATATCTGAAGGCGCTCTTCAATTGGGCGATCACCGCCGATCTGGCGACCTTCAACCCTGCGAACGGTGTCACAAAAATTCACAACTCGCCGGGCTTCCACACATGGAGCGAAGCAGAGGTGGCTCGCTTCCGCGCTGCCTATCCAGTCGGCTCCATGGCTCGCCTTGCAATGGAGTTGATGCTGAATTTGGGCGTCAGGCGCTCCGATCTCGTTAAGCTCGGCTGGCGAAACCTGACCGGCAATCGCATCGAGTTCACGCCAGAGAAGGGGGCCGGCAAGTACACGCAGTCCCTGAGCCTACCGGTCACTGACGAGCTTCGCGAGGTGCTTGATGCGATCACCCATGATCAGCCGTCTTTCCTTATCACCGAATACGGCAAGGCGTTCACTGGCAATGGCTTCGGCAACAAGATGCGCCAGTGGTGCAACGACGCCGATTTGCCCGAATGCTCGTCGCACGGCCTTAGAAAAGCGTCCGCAACGATCCTCGCCGAGGCAGGTGCTACCGAACATCAGTTGATGGCGATCTTTGGCTGGTCTGATTCCAAGATGGCGCAGCACTACACCAAAGCCGCCCAATCCAAGCGGATTATCGATGCCGGTTTCGAGCGTCGCAAAACCTACGTGGCCCACAAACATGTCCCACTTTCTCCAGTCCAGGATTCCGGTGAGGCAAATCAAGGAAAAAACGATGACAAAACAACGTCAGAATATTGAGGTGGTGGGCCCGGAGGGACTCGAACCCCCAACCAAGCGGTTATGAGCCGCCGGCTCTAACCATTGAGCTACAGGCCCGGGCGCGGGGTGTCGCGGCCGTGCCGGGGCAATGGCACACCCGGCATGGTGTGGGCTCTAACGCAAAATCCGATGCTTCACAAGTCTCGCCGTATTGGCTTCACAATCGACAGGCAGCTATCATCAGACCGGCACACTGCCGGCCAAGACACCAGACCAGCGCCCTGCGGAGGACCTTCATGACGGCTCACATGTTCACGATCAGACGCCTGGCATTTCCCGTTGCTCTGCTGGCGACGGGCTTTTGCCTCACCGCTCCGGCGCATGCCGAAGGGCCGCCGCCGCCGCATCCCTTTATCAGCGTGACGGGCGAAGGGCGCGCGGCGATTGCGCCCGACATGGCAATGCTGTCGCTCACCGTTACCCGCGTCGGCGAGACGGCCGAGGCCGCCCTTGCCGCCAATTCTGCGGCCATGCGCCAGGTGATCGAGGCTTTGAAAGCCGATGGCATGGCCGAGCGCGACATCCAGACGAGCGATTTTTCGATCTTCCCGCGCTACAGCCAGCCGGACCCGACCCGGCAGGGTGGCAGCGAACAGCAGCCGCAGATCATCGGCTACCAGGTGTCCAACGGCGTGACGCTTCGCGTGCGTGACATCACCAAACTGGGCGCCATTCTCGACCGATCCGTCACGCTCGGCGTCAACCAGGGCGGCCAGATCACCTTCACCAATGCCGATCCGGCCAAGGCGGTGGAAGAGGCGCGCCGCAAGGCGGTGATGGACGCCATGGCCAAGGCGCGGGTCCTCGCCGAAGCGGCGGGGCTTGCGCTTGGGCCGGTGATGTCGATTTCGGAAAACGCCGCGCAACCGGAGCCGATGCCGCTGATGCGCACCATGGCGATGGCCAAGGAAGTCTCTCCCGTGCCGATCGCCGGCGGCGAAAACACCTATGCGGTGACCGTGGACATGCGCTTCGACCTTCGCCCAAAACCCTAAGGCCGCATTGTTTCGGCGAAGTCCACCCGCAAGGCCGCCGGCAGGGTTCGTCTCTGCCGGCGGTGGCTGCGGCACCTAAGCCCGTTGCGGCTGCCGTCATCAGCCTGGAGGCCCGGGATGCCGCTCCGCTCCCCTCATCACAAAAGACAAAAAGAGACCGCCGCCGGCACCCTAGGGGGAGCACCAACGGCGGTTCCACCACTCCAGCCGTTTCCGGCAGAGGATCTTCCAAACGCTCAGCGGCGGATCAGCGGGCAGCCGCGTTCATTGGCAAACACGACGCGATCACGCCCACCCCGGTCGAAGCCGGCCACCACCACCACACGCGGGTTCACGTCCACCACGCGGGCGCGGCGAAGACCCATACGGCTGGCCTTGTCTTCCGCAAGCCACGGGGCGCAGCGGTCACGCCGATCGTGACGACCCCGGTCGTAGCGTCGGTCCGGCCCGCGATGATCGTCACGCCACTGCACCTGCACACGCAGATCCGGACCCAGCAGGCCACGGTCTGCCGCCGAGGCGCCGGACAGCGGTGCCAACAGGCCCGTGACGGCCATGACGCTGGCAAGACCAAGCTTGGCGATGAGGTTTGACATGGGCGCTTCTCCATCCTGTATTCATGTCTCGCGCCGACCTGGCGTCGGCTGATGGAAGGCAAATTAGGACACGGCACCTGAACCGCCACCCAACCGTACGTTCAGGGACAATTCAGATAAAGGGACGGGCGAAAACCGCGCCGCCTCAGGCAGAAAGATGCAGCACCACCTCGCGCCGGTGCGGACGGTCGCGATGTTCGAAGAGGTATATTCCCTGCCAGGTGCCAAGCGCAAGCCGGCCGCCCATCACCGGAATGCCGAGCGAGGTGGCCGTCAGCGCCGCCTTGATATGCGCCGGCATGTCGTCCGGCCCTTCCGTCGTGTGCACCATCCAGCGCATGGAGGCGTCATCGCCCGGCGGCACCAGGCGGCGAAAGAATTCCTTCAGGTCCCGCTGTACGTCCGGATCGGCATTTTCCTGGATCAGCAGCGAACAGGAGGTGTGGCGCACGAAGGCGGTCAGCAGGCCCTCGCTGAGACCGGAGGCCCTCACGAAGGCCGTCACCTCGGCGGTGAATTCATAAAGCCCCTGCCTGCGGGTGGAGAGGGAAAGAACCGTCTGCGGCATGGCAACCTCCAGGCTTGGCACGATCGTGGCATCAGAAACTCGGAAAACCCCGCGCGCGCCATTCGCTGCGCGGAATGCGGCTTCCCACCGCGTAGGAAAACGACTCGATCTCGGTCGCATCGGCATTCACCTGGCAGGAAAAGCTCACGTCATACCAGGCACCCTCCGCCCGGAAGGCGCCGCGGCCCACCTTCAGCGCGGTCGTGCCGGGCGCCAGCGTATAGGCGGGAATGAGTTCCGGCCGGTAGGCGGGCGAGCCGTTGCGCAATTGCGCCTGCAGTTCGGAGGCGCACAGCTGACCGGCGCGCTCACCGCGCGGAATGCCGGCCATCGCCGTCATCGCCCGCTGGTCGCCGGTGCGGGAGGAGGAATAGAGGCGCTTGGCCTCCTGCAGTTCCGGGATCGGCCGCTCGGCAGCAGCAGTCGCAGAGGCCGGACGCGGGCTCGGCCGCACGACCTTCTCCGGCAGAACCACATCCGCCGCGCCGGGTTCGGAAGCGCCTGTCTCGGAAAGCGCCGGTGCCGTCAGAAGCGCAAGTGCGGCACTGTCCACCACCGGCGCTTCGGGGGATGCGGGCGGCTCCTGAGGCACGGCCTCTGCCGTCTCGCTACCGGTCTCGGCCTCCACCGGTGTATCGGCGGGTTTCTCCTCCGTCGGCTTCGCCTCGGCCTTCTCGGTTGGCTTCGGCTCCTCAACCGGCTGTTCCGCAGGCTCGGCCGGCTTTTCCGCCTCTTCGGCACTGTTGCCGTCGGCCTTCTGGTCCGGCCCGCGGGTTTCCTCACCGAACTTGAAGACCGGCCGGAGTGTGGGAATGGGCGGGGCCGGTGCAGCCGCCTGCTGCTCAGGCTGAGGTTCCGGTTTCGATTCGGGCTCCGGCTGAGGTTCCGGTTGAGGCTCGGGCGGCGGGGGCTCCGGGGCCGGCGGCTCGGGCTTTTCCTCCGGCGGCGGTTCCGGCTTGGGCTCTGGTTCCGGCTCCGGCGGCGGAACGATCTCGACCGAAACCGTCTCCTCCTGCGGCTTGTCGTGGCTCGGCAGGGACAGATTAATCAGGAAGGGCAAAACGAGAATGAGATGCAGGGCAATCGACCCCGCCACGCCGAAACTACGCCGCACGCCGGGCACCCGGCTTGCCAGCGGCTCGTCCGCCCTCATCTCGTCTTTATCCGGCATCTCCTGCATGCCCCCGATGTAGGCGCGAATGGCGGCGGGATCGAGAGGCGATCCGCAACAGAGGCGAAAAACATTGCGGAGGGAGGCAGCGTCCTCTGATCAGTTGGAAGAAAGAAAAGACAGGAATTTGGCGATGGCTTCCCGCAGCGTGGCAATGGCCGCCCTGCCCTGCTCCGTTGTCGCCAGCGTCGTCATACTGCCAAGCGCCGAGAGGATGCGTTCCCAGAAACCGATTTGGGAAAAGACGAAGCGGCGCTTCGGGGTGACATCGCCGCCCTGACCGGCATCGGAGGGACTGGGCAGCGAATCGATGTCTCTGGCCCTCTGCACGCTATCCTGCACCACCCGCTCGAATGCAGGCGTTGTCCCACCGATCTCGTGCAAGTCAGCCAGAGCCTCGGCGACTTTCTTGACCGGTTCCACAAAATCCTTGCCGCTGGCACGATCCTCATCGATTTCATTTGTGGCGAGCGCTTCTTCGCGCTCCTGCGACTTCGGAAAATGCGTGACGTATTTTGAATGGCAGGAAAAGAAATTGTCGAAGTGAACTGCCAGTCCATCACCCCAGATGTGGAACTCGACGGAACGGACGTCCCTGTTCAAGGCATCCGCCAGCATGCAGAGCAGGCCGAGGATTGGGCGTACGCCGCGATCGCTGAGGTGATTGCCATAGGCCTGCAGCGAGGGCGCAATCGTTTTCGGGCTGTTCTCTGGAAGAGAAGCTTGAATGACTGAGCAGAGTGTCCGCAACGTCTCCGGCAGGTCCGGCAGTTCAGCGTCAAAGATAGGCCGATCATAGATGGCGTTGGGCACGGCATCCAGCTTGCCATCCGGTGTCGGCGCAACGTCCGGGCTGGCGGTTTCCGCAAGCCGGCGCTTCAGCATGTCTGGCGGAAGTGGATTCGGCTTCGGACCGACTGCTTCCAGCACGGCAGCGCGACGCTCTTCCGCAGTGAGACCAACCAAAGACTTGTAGACGATCTGGCGGGCCAGCGTGTTGAGGTTGGCGGGTTTTAGAAGCAGTGGAACGAGCTTTCGACCTTTGCCGAGCGGATCCATGTTATAAACAGCGGCCCATTCGGCCCTGCAATGATCTGATGCTACATAGTCTGGCGACAGCAGGGCGATGGCGCGCGCGCCCCGCTCCAATCCGTCCTGCATTTCGATGACGAAGTTTGAGCCGACCGGGAAATCCTTGAATTGGACGATGGTGGAGTAACCTGCGTCTTCGAGATATCGGTTGATTTCGCGAGCTTCGGTCTGGTTTCGGGTGGAATAGCTGATGAAGAAGTCAAAGTTTGCTGATGCGCTGCTTGAAGCTGACCCGTATTCCATCAGAGGCTGATTGTGCTTCAGGCGCCATCCCAAATCGCGCATCACCGCGTCAGGATCTTGGCGCCAAAAAGCCTCTACCTCCTCCGCCACTGCTGCCGTGCCAGCCTCACTCCAAAGAGTGGCTAGGGACGCTTGCCCCTCATGCAGAGCGTAGTAGAAGTCAGCGACTAAACCCCAATGAGAGCCGAAGTCATCTAGCACTGCGCTGAAGGCAACATCCCACTCGGACAATTCGATTGGCGCGCCCCCATTTGGCCAAAGGGGCGTTGCTATACAGGCGGGAACAGAATTTTCCCGCATATTCTCAAGGTCGGTGCGCGTTGCGCGGCCGACGGCGCCGTTGGCCCCAGCCGCGAGATCGGCAGCAGTTGCCGCCAAGTCTACGGCTCTTGCGGCTGCGGCAAATGCGCCGGGGCCGACAGCAGCGCGAGCAGCTTCAGCAGCAGCGGCAATGGCAGCCGCAGCGGAAACTGAGGAAGAAGTAGCCTTCGCGGCGAAGGAAGCAGCGACGGACGCCAGTTTCTCCTCATGGGCAGAATCATTGCGCGCTGCCCATGAAAAGAAGAGGGTGCGAAACACCGCTAGCATCAGTTCCTGCGTATGACGCCTGTCGGGAAGCCGATTAAGTGCAATGAGCGGCATGACCCGCAGCGCAGACCTCAACGCCAGCACTTGCGCCTCTGAGATAGGGCGAGTGCGAAGATATGCCTCCAGCGTCTCACGACTCGCGATATCTGCAACGCCAAGCAACATTTCAGCCATTATGTCCCCTCAATGGCGTTGCTCGATCCGCAACTGACGCGCGCTCGCTATCCAATCTCGTTCGCTAGGTAAGATGCAGAAGCTTCTCACCACACGCAAGCACTATGGCCACATGCCACTGAATCTCGATAAGCGTCCAGCTGATGAGTATGTCAAACCAAATCCAAAAAACCCGGCGGAACTGCTCCCGCCGGGTCTCAAATGTCGTCGAAGCTCTGTCCCGCCTCAGCTATCCAAGAAACTCCGCAGCTTGCGGCTGCGGCTCGGATGCTTCAGCTTTCTGAGCGCCTTCGCCTCGATCTGGCGGATACGTTCGCGGGTCACCGAGAACTGCTGGCCGACTTCTTCCAGCGTATGGTCGGTGTTCATGCCGATACCGAAGCGCATGCGCAGCACGCGTTCTTCACGCGGGGTGAGCGAGGCGAGCACGCGGGTCGTCGTTTCGCGCAGGTTCGCCTGAATGGCGGCGTCGATCGGCAGAAGCGCGTTCTTGTCCTCGATAAAATCGCCGAGATGGCTGTCCTCTTCGTCGCCCACCGGGGTTTCGAGTGAGATCGGCTCCTTGGCAATCTTCAGAACCTTGCGCACCTTTTCGAGCGGCATGGCGAGCTTTTCGGCCAGTTCTTCCGGCGTCGGCTCGCGACCGATCTCGTGCAGCATCTGGCGCGAGGTACGGACGATCTTGTTGATCGTCTCGATCATGTGCACCGGAATGCGGATGGTGCGGGCCTGGTCGGCGATCGACCGGGTGATCGCCTGACGGATCCACCAGGTGGCATAGGTCGAGAACTTGTAGCCGCGACGATACTCGAACTTGTCGACCGCCTTCATCAGGCCGATATTGCCTTCCTGGATGAGATCGAGGAACTGCAGGCCGCGGTTCGTGTATTTCTTGGCGATCGAGATCACGAGGCGAAGGTTGGCTTCCACCATTTCCTTCTTGGCAATGCGGGCCTCGCGCTCGCCCTTCTGCACCATCGAGACGATGCGCCGGAATTCCGTGATCGAAATGCCGGTTTCGGTGGCGAGGTTCTGGATTTCCTGGCGGATCTCCCGGATCGTGTTGCTTTCGGCGCGGGCAAATTCCTTCCAGCCGCGGGCGGAGAGGTTGGCAATCGACTTCATCCAGTGCGGATCCAGTTCCGCACCCTGGTACTGCTCCAGGAAGCTGTCGCGCTTGACGCCGTAGGATTCGGCCAGACGCAGCAGGCGGCCTTCGTTCTGCACGAGACGCTTGTTGATGTCGTAAAGCTGCTCGACCAGGCTTTCGATACGGTTCTGGTTGAGCGACAGCGACTTCACGGCCGTGATCAGCTGGTCCTTGAGCTCCTTGTAACGGCGCTCCTGGCCGGTCGACAGCGTGCCGGTGCAGGAGAGGCGCGCCTCCACCTGCTGGTCCTGCAGCTTGCGCAACTTCTTATAGGTCTCGGCGATGAAATCGAGCGTTTCCATCACCTGCGGGCGCAGTTCCGCTTCCATGGCAGCAAGCGACAGGTTCGACTCGTCGTCGTCCTCCTCCTCTTCCTCCATGGGCGGCAGGTCACCGCCGACATTGGTGATGTCATCCTCACCGGCAGACGGACGGGGTCTGCGCGTCTTTTCCTTCTCTTCGGCAGCCTTGCGGTCCGCCTCGATCTTTTCCGGGCTCTGGAACTGCGGGGCCGCCTTGGCTTCCGGACCGGAATAGGTCGTTTCGAGATCGATGATCTCGCGCAGAAGCGTCGTGCCTTCGTTCAACTCGTCACGCCAGATGATCAGCGCCTGGAAGGTCAGCGGGCTCTCACAGAGACCGGCGATCATGGTCTCGCGGCCGGCCTCGATGCGCTTGGCAATGGCGATTTCGCCCTCGCGCGACAGAAGCTCGACCGAGCCCATTTCGCGCAGATACATGCGAACGGGATCGTCCGTGCGGTCGGCCGGTTCTTTCTTCTTGGCGGTGGCGACAGCGGTGTTGCCGGTGGGCGCCAGTTCGCCGCCCTCGCTTTCACCCTCCTCTTCGCCGTCATCCTCGCCCGCGGCCTGCTCTTCGGCTTCCTCGTCCTCGACGACATTGATGCCCATGTCGGACAACATGGCCATCGTGTCCTCGATCTGCTCGGAGGTCACCTCTTCGGAGGGCAACACGGCGTTCAGCTCGTCCATCGTCACGTAACCGCGCTTCTTGGCGAGCTTGATCATTTTCTTGACGGCGTCGTCGGAAAGATCGAGAAGCGGACCGTCCGTAGCGCCGTCGCGTTCGTTCTCTGCTTCGTCGTTTTCTTTGACTTTGGTTGCCATGTATTCGTCTTTCCTTGGACGTCTTCAGCGGCGTTTCGTCAACGCTGTCGCGCTTGCGAATCACACTCACTCACGTACCGGGTGGACCTTTAATTCCCGCTTAACCAGTCGGGAGTTTACGCCGCAAGAGGCATTCGCCGCCCTCACGCCAACGATTCTGCTTTTCGTGGCTGATCTGCTTTGCTCCGCCTTCTTCTGCCTGGAACGGTGATTCCCACAATTTTCCCTTCCGTCAAGCCTTTATCAAGGCAATGCGCAGTTTAAGTTGGAAAATTCGGAGCAGCACGCAGCTTTGATCGGCCAGCACTGCGGTTGACGCTTATTTAGGAAGCCGCCGCCAAATAGCAAGACGTATGGATGCCGCGAAAAATCCATGGTCAAAAGCTGTCCTCGTCACGTGCCATGGCTGATGGCGGCGCCCTTGACGCGGCCGGACATGACGCCGAACCCGTCGATGATCGCTTCCTGGTTTTCCATCCGTACGATTTCGAACTGAACTTCCGCCAGAGCCCGCATCAAGGGATCGATCGTCTCCTCGTCACCGGCTTCGGTCGCTGCGGCAATCTCGCGCTCAAGATCCATCTTCTGCAGCCTCAGCGCCTTGGTGCGCTTGTGCAGCGACAGCGCCTGACGGTAGCCCTCCCGGGCATCCTCCATCGCCGCCTGCTCCGTCGCGGTCCAGAGCCTTGCATTGCGCACCTGCTGCTCCAGCACCTGGAGAAGCGGCTCGAACCCTTGCGCGGCGAGTTTTTCGATCAGATAGGCGCGCGACAGCTGCGGACCGGCCGTCGCCGCCGCCGGCAGAACCGCCGACCAGAATTTTTGCAGGTCCCTGTTCTCGAAATCGATCGCGGCGATCTCGTCATATTCTTCGAGCAAAAGCTGCGGATGATTGACGATGGTGATCGCCAGCACCACCTCGCGCAGCGCCGGCAGCTCCTGATAACCGCGCACGAGGCCGGAGCGCGCCAGCCGGTCGGAGACACCGAGCGGCCGCGACGCGTTAAATCCGCCCTGCCCTCCGCGTTGGCCGCCCCCGCCTGGACCACCCTGGCCCCGTCCGCCCCGCGGCGCAAAGGGTTGGCGCTGCCCGCCCTGCCCGGCATCCGGCCGGAAGAAGGCGTTCAATCGCTCGCGCATATGCTGCTGGTAGAAACGGCGCACACCTTCATCGGCAATCACCGCCACCGTCTGCTTCAGCCGCGCCTCCAGCTCGGCGCGCTTTTCCGGCGTGTCGAAACTGCCATTGCCGGCTTCGCGCATCCAGATCATCTCGGCGAGCGGTTTGGCCTGCGCCATCACCTGGTCGAAGGGCGCGCGGCCCTCGTGGCGCACCAGATCATCCGGGTCCTTGCCATCAGGCAAAAGCGCAAAGCGCACCGTGCGGCCGGGCTTGATGTGCGGCAGCGCCAGATCGGCGGCGCGGTGCGCGGCGCGAAGACCCGCCCCGTCGCCATCGAAGCAGAGAACCGGCTCCGGCGACATCCGCCACAACAGATCCAGCTGGTTTTCGGTCAGCGCCGTCCCAAGCGGTGCGACGGCGTTTTCGACGCCCGCCTGATAGAGCGCGATCACGTCCATGTAGCCTTCGACGGCAATCACCACCGGCGGCTGGGCATCCGGCCCCTTGGAGGCCGCCTGCGAGGCGCGGCGCGCGCGGGTGAAATTGTAGAGCACATTACCCTTGTGGAAGAGCTCGGTCTCGTTCGAATTCAGATACTTCGCCATGGCATCCGGCGACATGGCCCGCCCGCCGAACGCAATCACCTTGTCGCGGGAGGAGAGGATCGGAAACATGATGCGGTCGCGGAACCTGTCGTAAGAGACCGGCACGTTTTCGTGCACCACAAGCCCGCAGGCCTCCATCTGCTCCTTCAAGACACCCTTGGAGGCCAGATGCTCCTTCAGCGCATTGCGGCTTTCGGGCGCATAACCCAGGCGAAAGGTCTCGATCGTGCGTGCGGTGAGCCCACGATCGCGCAGATAGGCGCGTGCCTTCGCACCTGAGGCACTTTGCAACTGGTCCTGGAAGAACAGCGTCGCGATTTCCATCACGTCGACAAGGGTCGCCCGCTCCTTCTCGCGCCGCTCCGCCTGCACATCCGGCTGCGGCATTGCAATACCGGCGAGATCGGCGATCGTCTGCACCGATTCCGGAAAGCTCATGCCCTCGATTTCCTGCAGGAAACGGAAATGGTCGCCGGAGACGCCGCAGCCGAAGCAATGGTAACGCCCCTTGCGGTCCTCGCAGTGAAAGCTCGGGCTCTTCTCGCCGTGGAACGGGCAGCAGGCCCAGTAATCACCACGGGAGACATTGGTCTTCTTCTTGTCCCAGGTCACACGACGGCCAATCACCGCCGAAATCGGCACGCGATCACGTATCTCGTCGAGAAAATTATTGGAAAACCGCATCGTCACCTCATGGACATGTCATCCATATAGGCCCGCTTGCCCGCAAACACCACGGCCAGCGGCAGAGGTACCCGATATCCACAGTGACGAGCGCCGGAACAGCCACCTGAAAAACCGACCATAGGCGGCGCGACTTGCGACATTTTTGGGGCAAACTGGCGAGTACAATAATTACGAATTTGTAAGTTGAACTCGGGCTCAAACGGGATTTGGATGTCCCTGTCTTCCTGATGTCCCACTCTCCAACAGGAAGTTCAAACGGCACCTTGCCCCCCAACGAGGTGTCCGGCGCATTGCCCTCCTGCCCCCGGAAGGCAATGCATGTCCAGGCGTAAGAGGCAGAGCAATCCCGAGCTCTGCCTCGCTTGCCTGTGAGGCAGAAGAGAGGGTTGCAATTCTCCAACAACGAGCGCAACTTTATCGCGCAAAGCTTTGACGCCAAGGCGCTGCTACGGTATGATGGTGGATCATATCAGCAAGAGCGGTACACGCCGATGTGCGAAGACAACGAAGAAAACATTGTCCGCGTTACGGCAGATGAAATCCGCGAAAAGATCGCGCGGGAAGGCAGCAAGTCCGATTGGGCACGCGTGGACGCCCTGACCGACGAAGAGATTGTCGCCTCAATGCGCGATGATCCCGATTGGCAGGATCTGATCGACATAGACTGGTCCGAGGCAACCTGGGTCGAACCGCGCAGGAAGAAGACAATCGTCCCTCCCCCTGAATAGATAGCAAAAACGGCTGACGCGTTGCCCGCACCAGCCGTTCGCACGATCAAGGCCTGTCGTGTTACTTCAGCATGTCCTTGACCATGCCGGAGGCTTTGGCAAAATCCATCTGGCCGGCATAGCGGTCCTTCAGGAGGCCGATGCACTTGCCCATGTCGCGCAGCCCTTGCGCACCGGTTTCCTCGATGATGCCGGCGATGATCTCGCGCATCTTCTCGTCGGACAGCTGTTCGGGCAGGAAATCGCGGATGATCTCAATTTCGGCGAGTTCCTGATCGGCGAGTTCGGCGCGGCCGCCTTCGGTATAGATCTTAGCGGATTCCTCGCGCTGCTTGATCATCTTCTGCAGGATCTGCAGGATATCGTCGTCGCTGACGGGGTCCTTGCCAGCGCCGCGGTTTGCGATGTCGCGATCCTTGATCGCCGTCTGGATGAGACGCACGGTCGAGAGGCGTCTGGCCTCCTTCGCCTTCATCGCATCCTTCATGGCAGTGGAAAGCTTGTCACGCATCATCTTGTTGTTCTCCTTCGGAACGGCGAGAATCGGCCCGTCCGGCCAGCCTCTGCCCTTCCCTGTTGTGCGCTGCCGTCATAGCGCAGGCTGAAAGTGGGATCAATCAGCACGCACGCCTTGAAAAGCGGGTTCAGAAATCCACCTCAAGTCCAGAGTGCGCGATTGACCGCTTCCTCGGCTTTCGTTATGTCGGGGACCTGCACGATTATTAACACGCTGAGCATTGCGCGACACCTGTCCGCGCGCCCTTTTCTGCGACCATAGATGGCCCCACCGTCCTGCCGCTGCACGTGGCGGGGCTCGGGCGGAGACGAACCGACATGACTGAGACAGCACCCTGGACAACCCGCAAGCCGACCGCCGTCCTCGTCCTTGCCGACGGAACGGTGATTGAAGGCCACGGGGTTGGCGCCACGGGCAAGGTGACGGCAGAAGTCTGCTTCAACACGGCCCTGACCGGTTACGAGGAGATCCTGACCGATCCCTCCTATCTCGGCCAGATCGTCACCTTCACCTTTCCCCACATCGGCAATATCGGCACCAATGACGAAGACATCGAAGACCTGACGCCCGCGGCCCGCCGCGGCGCCGTCGGCACGATCTTCAAGGCCGACATCACCGAACCGTCGAACTACCGCGCTGCCCGCCACCTGAACGACTGGCTGACGGCGCGCGGCATCATCGGTCTTTCCGGCATCGACACGCGCGCGCTCACGGCCTGGATCCGCGAAAACGGCGCCCCGAATGCGGTCATCGCCCATGATCCGAACGGCAATTTCGACCTTGAGGCGCTGAAGGCCGAAGCCCGCGCCTGGGGCGGCCTCGTCGGCCTCGACCTTGCCAAGGAAGCCACGTCCGGCCAGTCGTCGCAGTGGACGGAAACGCCGTGGGTGTGGAACGAAGGCTATGGCACGCTCGGCCCGGACGATGCGAAATACCACATCGTCTGCGTCGATTACGGCGTCAAGCGCAACATCCTGCGCCTGTTTACCGGCCTCGACTGCAAGGTAACGGTGGTTCCGGCCCAGACCTCCTCCGAGGACATCATGGCGCTGAAGCCGGATGGCGTCTTCCTGTCGAACGGCCCGGGCGATCCGGCCGCGACCGGCGACTATGCCGTTCCGGTGATCCGCGACATCATTGAGAGCGAGACGCCGACCTTCGGCATCTGCCTTGGTCATCAGATGCTGGGCCTGGCGCTCGGCGCCAAGACCGAGAAGATGCACCAGGGCCATCACGGCGGCAACCATCCGGTCAAGGACCACACGACCGGCAAGGTGGAAATCGTCTCGATGAATCACGGTTTCGCGGTCGACTCGAAGTCGCTGCCGGACGGCGTGGAAGAAACCCATATTTCGCTGTTCGACGGGACGAACTGCGGCCTGCGTCTCGCCGGCAAGCCGGTCTTCTCCGTGCAGCATCATCCGGAAGCCTCGCCCGGCCCGCAGGACAGCCACTACCTCTTCCGCCGCTTCATCAACATGGTGCGGGAAAAGAAGGGCGAACCGGCTCTCGCCGAGCGCTGATCGCTCTCCCCATCAAGACCATTTGGCCCGCGCTCGTCGCGGGCCTTTTCGTATGCGGCAGAGATCGGGGAGCCGCAAAGCCCCGCGCTTCGTCAGGTATGGCGCACCAGCACCCAGAAGCGGATGGACAACATCACGGCGGCCGCCATCAGGCCCGTGACGAAACCAATCCAGATCCCCGGTCCGCGCAGGTCTAGCACGAAGCCAAACAGCCAGGCGCAGAAGAAGCCGATCGGCCAATAGGCGATCAATGCCAGGATCATCGGGATCTTCGTGTCCTTGAGGCCGCGCAGAAGCCCCGCCACCACCGCCTGCAGGCCATCGAACATCTGGAAGGCGCCGGCGGCGATGATCAACGGCACGGCCAGCAGCAGCACCGCCTGCGCATCCGGCTTCGTTGTGTCGAGGAACAGGCGCCCCAGCGGGCCGGGAATGAGGGCAAACATAAGACTGCCGACCGCGGCAATGCTGAGCCCGACCACCAGCACGGCCATCGCGGCGCGTTTGACGCCGAGCGGATCACGCCGGCCATAGGCGATGCCAACGCGCACGCTCGCGACCTGGGCGAGGCCCAGCGGAATCATGAAGGCAATGGAGGCGAGCTGCAGCGCGATCCCGTGCGCAGCCAGTTCCTGCGTGCCCAGCACCCCCATCAGCAGCGAGGCGGCGGAAAACAGGCCCGCTTCGGCGAGAATGGTGAAGCTGATCGGCAGCCCGACGCTCAGGATTTCGCGGAAGGCCACCCAGTCGGGCCGCCAGAAGCGCACGAAGATCTCATAGCCGCGCATGTCCTTGCGGCTTTCGATATAGAGCACGATCAGCGCCAGGCCGAGCAGGTTCGACCCAAGGGAGGCGACCGCCGCCCCTTCCAGCCCCCATTGCGGCAGACCGAAATTGCCAAAGATCAGGCCGTAGTCGAGAAACGCATTGAGCAGGAACATGCCGATCGTGACGTAAAGCACGATGCCGCCGCGCTCCAGCGCGCTGACGAAGGCCCGCAGGATCATCAGGAGAAGTGCCGGAAACATGCCCCATTGCAGGATGCGCAGATAGGCCTGCGCCAACGACGCCACCTGAGAATTCTGGCCGAGCGACAGGAGGATCGGCTCGGAAAACCACAAAAGCGGCGCGGTCAGCACGCAATAGACGATCACCACCCACATGCCCATGCGCACCGAGCGGCGAGCCTGCACCGTATCGCCCCGTCCGACGGCCTGGGCCACCAGCGGGATGACGGCATTGGAAAAGCCCGTGCCGAAGATCAGCACGACGAAGAACATCTGCGTCGCCAAGACGACCGAGGCCAGTTCCGTCGTCCCGAGCCAGCCCACCATGATCACATCGGTGGTGTTGATCGCCATCTGCGCCAATTGCGCGCCGACAAAGGGAAGGCCAAGCACCAGCGTGCCGCGCAGATGCGCGCTCCAGGAATTGTCGGAGGATATGAGGCGCGCAGCATCGAGCTTCGCCATGACTTCTACTCCAAAATCAAAAAAGCCGTTGCCCGGAAATTGGGCAGACGGCCTCGAAACTCTCTAGTGAATGACGCCCGATTAGACAAGCCGCATGGACCGTCCAGAAATAGAATTGATGCAACGCCTCAATTGCCGTGATTGATCGGCATCAGCCGTTGCGCCGGTTTTCCGCCTTGAGGAAGTCGATGAACGCCTTCAACGGGGCCGGAATATGCCGCCGGCTGTTGTAGTAGAGAAACGGACCAGAAAAACGCTGCGCCCAGGGCTGCATCACCGGTTTCAACTGCCCGAGCCTCAGGGCCTCGTCGAGGAATTCGGAAAAGGTGAAGATGATGCCGTGTCCGGCCACCGCCATCGCCACCTCGAGATCCGATGTCTCGCCCATCACCCGGGCCGGCGGCAGGATGGTCAGTTCCCGCCCCTCCTCCTCGAAACTCCAGGGCAGCACGCGGCCGCTCGCAAAGCGGTGCAGGATGCACTGGTGCTGCAACAGATCGCGAGGATGCTCTGGCGTCCCGAACCGGTCGAGGTAAGCGGGTGCCGCCGCCATCACGTAGGACTGCGTTCGCGGGCCGATCGGGACCGCAATCATATCCGCCTGCAGCGATTCCTCGTAGCGCACGCCGGCGTCGAACCCCTCGCCGATGACATCCACGAAGGCATCGTTGGTCGCCACATCAAGGGTAATGTCCGGATATAGCGAAAGAAACCGGGCCGCGATATCCGGCAGCACGGTGCGCGCCACCACACCTGGAACATTGAGCCTGAGCCGCCCCATGGGCGTCTCGCGAAAACTGTTGACGCCGTCGAGCGCCGCTTCGATTTCCGCCAGTCCCGGGCGCAGCCGCTCCAGAAGCCGCGCGCCCGCATCCGTCATCGACACATTGCGGGTGGTGCGGTTGAGCAGCCGTACCTCCAGCCGCTCCTCCAGTCGCCGCACCGCATCGGAAAGCGAGGAGGCAGAGACACCCCGCAGCTTCGCGGCAGCCCGAAAGCTCCGCTCCTGCGCAACGGCGGAGAAGGCATCGAGTTCTGCAAGCGGGAGATCGCTCATTGTACGAATATCCGAACAGGCCGTGCACGTGAGATCGGATTATCGCACAGTGCGGAACACCGTAAAAGATCCCCCAGCCATTCGATACACGGCTTGAACGAAAAGGATCAGGACGATGGAACTGCTTCAATTGGGAAAGACGGGCCCGCAGGTATCGGCCCTCGGCCTCGGCTGCATGGGCATGTCGGACATATACGGTCCGACCGACCGCACTGAAAGCATCGCCACCCTGCACGCGGCAATCGACCAGGGCATCACCCTGCTCGATACGGGTGACTTCTATGGCATGGGCCACAACGAAATGCTGATCGGTGAGGCGCTGAAGGCGGTTCCGCGCGATCAGGTGCAGATCAGCGTCAAGTTCGGCGCGCTACGCGGGCCGGACCGCGGCTGGCTGGGTTATGATGCCCGTCCGCAGGCGGTCAAGACGGCGCTCGCCTACACGCTGACCCGCCTCGGCGTGGACCATATCGACATCTACCGTCCCTCGCGCCTTGATCCGGACGTGCCGATCGAGGAGACGATCGGTGCCATCGCCGACATGGTGAAAGCCGGTTACGTGCGCCATATCGGTCTCTCCGAAATGGGCGCCGGGACGATCCGCCGCGCCGCAGCCGTGCACCCGATCTCGGACCTTCAAATCGAATATTCGCTGATCTCGCGCGGCATCGAGGACAAGATTTTGCCGACCTGCCGCGAGCTTGGCATCGGCATCACGGCCTATGGCGTCCTCTCGCGCGGGCTGATCAGCGGCCACTGGCAAAAGGACCGTTTAACCAGCAAGGGCGATTTCCGGGCCATGAGCCCGCGGTTTCAGGAGGGTAATCTCGATCAGAACCTCGCGCTTGTCGACGCGCTCCGGCAGATTGCTGACGACAAGGGCGTGTCCGTGGCGCAGGTGGCGATTGCGTGGGTCGCATGCCAGGGCGAGGACATCGTGCCGCTCGTCGGTGCCCGCCGCCGCGACCGTCTGACGGAGGCGCTGGGCGCGCTTGAGGTGACCCTGACGGATGCGGACCTTGCGGCCATCGAAAAGGCCGTGCCGAAGGGCGCCGCCGCCGGCAGCCGTTATGCGCAGATGCAGATGGCGCATCTCGACAGCGAGCGTTGATGCGAGACGGGCGGAGGCAGCTCACCCCACCTCCGCTCAACTCGTCGCGTAATCGTATTGGCCGCCCTTCTCAAGCGCCCGGCGATAGGCCGGCCGGGCGCGGATGGCGTCCAGATATCGCCGCACGGCACGCACATCCCCCATGCTCTTCATCCGTGTCATGCCGGCTTCGACCGGAAAGCTCATGGCAATATCGGCACCCGTGAAGGCAGATCCGGCAAACCAGCCGCCGCGCGCAAGTTCGCCGTTCCAGAAGGCCAGATGATCGGCAAGCTGCGGATCGACCAGCTTGGCCTGAACGCCGGTGGCGATGAGGCTTGCCACAGGCCGCAGGAAGAAGGGCAACTGGCTTGGAAGCCGCAGGAAGAGAAGCTTCAACAGCAGGAGCGGCATGGCGGAGCCTTCCGCATAATGGAGCCAGTAGCGATAGCGCAGCGCCTCATCCGTGCCGGCAGCCGGTTTCAGCCCCTTGCCCTCGCCATAGGTCTCGACGAGATATTCGATGATCGCCCCGCTTTCGGCAATGATGCGCCCCTGATCCTCGATCACCGGCGATTTGCCCAGCGGATGGACCGCCTTCAGGCTGGCGGGCGCTCGCATGTCCGCTCCGCGCTGGTAGATCTTCACCTCATAGGAGAGCCCCAGCTCCTCCAGCAGCCAAAGGATACGGTGGGCGCGGGAATTATTGAGATAATGAACGATGATCATGGATATCCTGAACCGATGGCGCGCGATTGCGGTGGACAACGGCGCCCAGCTTCGTTTGTTGCAGGTGGAAAAACAACCATGGCAAGACCAGGACAGCCCCGAGCAGCAACAAGTCGGCCGCCGAACTTCCCTCGAAGACGACGCGGTTCATGATCCGGTGCGGCAGGAGCGTAAAGCTGCCGGCCACCAGGATGCCCCAAACATAGGCCTGCTTCACCGCTATCCGGTGGCCACGGATATTGCCGGACCGCGCCATGCGATAGGCCGCCCAGCAATTGCTGATCGTCAGTACCGACAGGATGTGGATGGGACTGAAGCCGAAGAACAAATCGAAGGAGTGGATGAAGAAGGTGGAGGAGGCCGTGGTCACCATCAGCGCCATCCACAGTTTGCCGAGCTGACGGTGAAGGTATGAGCCCTTTCGGCGCCACAAAAGAAGAAATGCGCCGATCACCGCGGCGGGAAGAACTGTCGCCACATGGACCTGCACGGCGAGCGGCGCGGAAAGAAGCGGTTCGAGTGTCATTGCGTGAGAAGCCTCGATTGAAACCTCGCCTCTTCTCCGGCAAGACTTCGAGCCGGAAAACAGATTTGACGTGAGCGGGGAGATCCCTTCGTGGATGACGTAAAGCTGCAATTCGCGCTTCGTGAATTGCGCACCTTCCTGGTGTCATGGCGCTACTGGGCAACCATTCTTGTGGTGGTGCTGCTGTTCACGGTAACCGGACCTTTCGGCACCGGCCAAACGATGCCGCTTCTGCAGCGTCTGTCCTTCTGGACACTGCTGCATGTCATGGCCTTCTCGATGGCCGTGGTGTTCGCCACAATGATCGACGTGCTGCTGGAGGACAAAATCCCGTCGAGGCTTGTCCGCATGCTGCTGGGCTCGGCACTTGCGGCACTGCCGATCGGCTTGGGCATTACCCTGCTGCAGGCCGGCTTTACCGGCGATCCGATCACCGCGGCGGAGATCCTGGAGCAGGCGTCCGTCTCGCTGCCGCTCTGCCTGCTTCTGTGTCTCCTGACCTATCTGACGAGCAGCCATGCCCTTCAGCCGCCGACACCTCATGCGCCCGCCGCACCAGCCGAGCCGTCAGCATCAGCGGAGGCGGTCCGGGAGACCCCGCCGCTCGTCCAGCGGCTGAAGCCGGAGAATCGCGGACGGCTGCTGCGCCTGTCCGTGCAGGATCACTATACCGAGGTGGTGACCTCCCGCGGCCGAGAACTCGTTCTGCTGCGGTTTTCCGATGCCGTGAACGAAACGGCAGGCGTCAGCGGTCGACGCATCCATCGTTCCCACTGGATTGCGGACGAGCATGTCAAAGGCATTACCCGTGAACGCGGAAAGCTCTTCGTCGAAACCACCGACGGCACGATCATTCCCGTCAGCCGTCCCTATGAGGCGGAGATCCGTGGCCGTTTCGGCGTCAAGCCGCCGGTCTCAGCCGGCTAGAGCTGCTGGTAGCTCGGAGAAAACGTATCGCAAGCCTGCATGTCGCCGCTGGAAAAGCCCTTGCGGAACCAGCGCATGCGCTGCGCGGACGTGCCATGGTTGAAGCTTTCCGGCACGACATAGCCCTGGGAGCGCTTTTGCAGCGTATCGTCGCCGATCTGCTGGGCGGCGTTCAGCGCCTCTTCCAGGTCGCCCTGTTCGAGAAGCCCGCGCTGCTGCGTGGTTTTTCCCCAGACGCCGGCAAAACAATCCGCCTGCAATTCCACGCGCACCGACATGCGGTTGGCATCCGCCTCGCTCATCGAGCGGCGCATCTGGTTGAACTTCGGCAGGACCCCGATCAGGTTCTGCACGTGATGGCCAACCTCGTGGGCAATCACATAGGCCTGGGCGAAATCGCCGGACGCGCCAAACTGGCCGGACAATTGCCGAAAGAAGGCGGTGTCCAGATAGACTTTGCGGTCACCCGGGCAGTAGAACGGCCCGGTCGCCGCCGAGGCAAAACCGCATTGCGACTGGGTCTGGCCGGAAAACAAGACGAGCGTCGGCTCCTGATAGCGCTCCCCGCTCTGCTGGAAGATCCGGTTCCAGGTAGCCTCCGTCTCGGCGAGCACGGTGCCGACGAAAGCGCGCATCTCTTCATCCGCTGCGCTGCGCGGCGCCGATTGCTGCTGCTGGGAGCCGGACGAACCCTCGTCGAAACCGAGATCGCCGCCGGACAACAGCGTCAGCGGATTGATGCCGAGCACGGCGCAGACGATCAGGATCATCACCAGCCCGCCGATCCCGATGCCGCCGCCGCGTCGCCCGCCGCCACCGATCGGAATGCGGAAACCGGGCCCGGAGCGGATACCGCCCGACTGCCCCCGTCGATCCTCGATATTATCGGACTGCCGCCGGCCCCGCCATTCCATGTAATTTTTTCCTTCCGATCATCGTGCCGCGTCAGATGTCTGCTGATTGAGTGCGGATGCTCGCCCGAGAACGGGCGGATTGTCGGCTGGTTCCCGGTCTAAAAGCGAGATCGCATAGGCGATCATGAAGACAAAAGGGGCGACTGGCAGTGCGAGATAGGTCGAGAATGACGAATGGAGCAAAGGCAGGAAGGCAACGGCGGTGAAACTGACCCTGCGCATTACGGCCGAGGTTCCTCCCCGGACACTCTGGTGCGCCGCAATGGCGGCAAGCGCGGAAACGGCCCCCAGATCATAGGTCAGCGAGTAAGGGATGACGAGAAAGGTCGCAAGCAGAAAGCCGAAATCGCGACGTATCCCCACCCCCGTTTTCAGAGTTCCAATGCAGAACACGACCACAACGAGGGCGGCGAATGTCAAATGGATAGGCAGGGCATACGTCGATGGAATGAGATAGCTACGCAAAGCACCAAACAAGGATGGCGTCATGTGAATGAAGGTTCCGCCGAACTGCGTCATCACATACGTCTGGTACGGCATGTTGTGCTGTATGTATCCCCGCCAGGTCTCCCATCCAAAAATGAGACCGGACAGGAGGACCAGCGCGATGGCTGTGACCCCTGCCGTGACAATAACCGCCCAGCGCCGTTCCAGCAGAAGCAACAGGGGAAAGAGGATCCCGAGTTGCGGTTTGACCGTCAGCAGGCCGATCGCAATGCCAGCCATAATGGGGGAGCGTTCCCGCAGGGCAAGACCGTACAGAACGATGGCCGAGGTAATGAAGCCGTTCTGTGCCGTGATGATGTTGCAAAACAGGAAAGGTACAAGAAGCACGGCCGATGCAGGTTGCAGATGCGGCTCGGTCATAAAGACGGAATGAAGGAAGACCAGCATCGTCACGAACAGAAACACCACCATCGCCGCTCCATGCGGCAGAAGCCCCACCGGCCAGACGAAAAACAGGTAGCTCGGCGGGTAGCTCCAGTTGTGCCACGGGTAATCGACGCCGAAGGCAGCCTGCATATGTGGAAAATAGACGTCCTGACCGCTGAAGAGATCCTGAACCTTGCCGTCCAAGACGAGTCGCGAGGCGATCCAGTAATTGGAAAAATCGCGGTCGACCCAGATGATCCAGTTGGGATCCGTTAACCCGCCCAAGATGAGATAAAGGAAAAGAAGCAGAACAGATCCACCCCCTGCAGCGACCCAGATCAAAGGCTTCGCCCCTCTGCCGTTCATCCCCGGATGCTGCGTCATCAGGTCCCCTCCATCCTCGCCTGCTCTTGTCTGCTTTCAACGCTTGTCAAATCAGGTCACTCGCGGCTGCACCGTTGGGAGCATACAATGCGTGTCAGCCGTTAAGAAGTTGCGACACTTCTTCCCACCACAAGGGTAAGAGTGGTGTCCACGGGCCTTCAGAGCCTCGGATACGTGGCCTTCTGCATCAGCCCGAGAATGCAGCAAGGATCCTGTGGAAGATTCACGAAGATTGGGGGTTCCGTTCGCTCCCACATTTCCCTATAAGCCGCTTCTAGCCTGAAAGAACCCACGCCTTGCGCCCGACCGGTGAAGTTTCACCCGGCCGGTTTTCTGCGCAGGCCGATATAAGCGGAAAGACGACATGCCGAAGCGCCAAGATTTGAAATCCATCCTCATCATTGGCGCGGGGCCGATCGTCATCGGCCAGGCCTGCGAATTTGACTATTCCGGCACCCAGGCCTGCAAGGCGCTGAAGGAAGAAGGCTACCGGGTCATCCTGGTCAACTCCAACCCGGCGACCATCATGACCGATCCGGGCCTGGCAGACGCCACCTATGTCGAGCCGATCACCCCGGAAGTCGTCGCCAAGATCATCGCCAAGGAGCGTCCGGACGCGCTGCTGCCGACCATGGGCGGCCAGACGGCACTGAACACCGCGCTTTCGCTGAAGCGCATGGGCGTGCTCGACCGCTACAATGTCGAGATGATCGGCGCAAAGCCCGCCGCCATCGACATGGCCGAAGACCGCGCCCTCTTCCGTGAGGCCATGGCCCGCATCGGCCTCGAAACCCCGCGCTCGATGCTGGCGAACGCCACCGAGATCAAGGATGCCGACCGCAAGACGCACGAGACCGAGCGCGCCAAGCTGCGCGAAACGCTGTCGGGCGATGCTCTCGACAAGGCGCTGGACGAACTCGAAAACCAGTGGAACCTCGGCGAGACCGACCGCAAGCAGCGCTACATGGCGCATGCCATGGCGATTGCCGCTCAGGCACTCGACCATGTCGGCCTGCCGGCAATCATTCGTCCTTCGTTCACGCTCGGCGGCACCGGCGGTGGCATTGCCTATAACCGCTCGGAATTCTTCGATATCGTCAACGGCGGTCTCGATGCCTCGCCGACCACCGAAGTGCTGATCGAGGAATCGGTGCTCGGCTGGAAGGAGTATGAGATGGAAGTGATCCGCGACAAGGCGGACAACTGCATCATCATCTGCTCCATCGAAAACATCGACCCAATGGGCGTCCACACCGGCGATTCGATCACCGTTGCGCCTGCCTTGACCCTGACGGACAAGGAATACCAGATCATGCGCAACGCCTCGATTGCGGTGCTGCGCGAGATCGGCGTCGAGACCGGCGGTTCGAACGTGCAGTTCGCCGTCAACCCGAAGGATGGCCGCCTCGTCGTCATCGAGATGAACCCGCGCGTTTCGCGCTCGTCGGCGCTTGCCTCGAAGGCCACCGGCTTCCCGATCGCCAAGGTCGCGGCCAAGCTCGCCATCGGCTACACGCTGGACGAACTCGAAAACGATATCACCGGCGGCGCAACGCCCGCGTCGTTCGAACCCTCGATCGATTACGTCGTCACCAAGATCCCGCGTTTTGCCTTCGAAAAATTCCCCGGCGCCTCGCCGGTCCTGACGACGGCCATGAAGTCGGTCGGCGAAGTCATGGCGATCGGCCGCACCTTTGCCGAATCGCTGCAGAAGGCGCTGCGCGGCATGGAAACCGGTCTCACCGGTCTTGACGAGATCGAGATCCCGGGTGTTGGCCAGGGCGACGACAAGAACGCCATCCGCGCCGCCATCGGCACGCCGACCCCGGACCGTCTGCGCATGGTCGCCCAGGCGCTCAGAATGGGCATGTCGGAAGCCGAAGTGCATGAAGGTTGCAAGATCGATCCGTGGTTCATCGCCCAGTTCAAGGCGATCGTCGACATGGAAGCCCGCATCCGCGAGCACGGCCTGCCGACGGATGCCGAAAACCTGCGCATGCTGAAAGCCATGGGCTTCTCGGACGCCCGCCTCGCCTCGCTGACGAACGGCAAGCCGAAGGATGTGGCGATGCTGCGCAACAGCCTGAACGTTCGCCCGGTCTTCAAGCGCATCGATACCTGCGCCGCCGAGTTCGCTTCGCCGACCGCCTACATGTACTCGACCTACGAGACGCCCTTCGTCGGCTCCGCCCGCTCGGAAGCGGAGGTCTCCGCCCGCAAAAAGGTCGTCATCCTCGGGGGTGGTCCGAACCGCATCGGCCAGGGTATCGAGTTCGATTATTGCTGCTGCCATGCCGCCTTCGCGCTGAAGGATGCCGGTTTTGAAGCGATCATGATCAACTGCAACCCGGAAACGGTTTCCACCGACTACGACACCTCCGACCGCCTCTATTTCGAGCCGCTGACGGCCGAAGATGTGATCGAGATCCTGCGCGCCGAGCAGGAAAAGGGTGAAGTGGTCGGCGTCATCGTGCAGTTCGGCGGCCAGACGCCGCTGAAGCTCGCTGAAGCGCTGGAAAAGAACGGCATCCCGATCCTCGGCACCGCCCCCGACATGATCGATCTTGCCGAAGACCGCGACCGCTTCCAGAAGCTTCTGATGAAGCTGGACCTTGCCCAGCCGAACAACGGCATTGCCTATTCGGTCGAGCAGGCACGCCTCGTTGCCTCCGAGATCGGCTTCCCGCTCGTCGTGCGTCCGTCCTATGTTCTGGGTGGCCGCGCCATGCAGATCATCCACAACGAGGGCATGCTGCAGAGCTACCTGCTTGACACGGTGCCGGAACTCGTGCCGGAAGACATCAAGCAGCGGTATCCGAACGACAAGACGGGCCAGATCAACACGCTGCTCGGCAAGAACCCGCTGCTCTTCGACAGCTACCTGACCAACGCGATCGAAGTGGACGTCGATGCGCTCTGCGACGGCGACAGCGTCTTTGTCTCCGGCATCATGGAGCATATCGAGGAAGCCGGCATCCATTCCGGCGATTCGGCCTGCTCGCTGCCCTCCCGCTCGTTCTCGGCCGAACTTCTGGACGAACTGGAGCGCCAGACGACGGCGCTTGCCAAGGCGCTCAACGTCGGCGGCCTGATGAACGTGCAGTACGCCATCAAGGACGGCACGATCTACGTCCTCGAAGTCAACCCGCGCGCCTCGCGCACGGTACCCTTCGTGGCCAAGACCATCGGCGCGCCGATCGCCAAGATCGCCGCCCGCATCATGGCCGGCGAGAAGCTGGATGCGGCAATTGCCGCCTATGGCAAGAAGCCAGACCCGCGCAACCTGAAGCACATCGCTGTCAAGGAAGCCGTCTTCCCGTTCGCCCGTTTCCCGGGTGTCGATACGCTGCTCGGCCCGGAAATGCGCTCGACCGGCGAAGTGATCGGCCTCGACCGCGATTTCGCGCTCGCCTTCGCCAAGAGCCAGCTCGGCGCCGGTGTCGAACTGCCGCGTGATGGATCGGTCTTCGTCTCGGTACGCGATGAGGACAAGACCCGCGTTCTGCCGGCGATCAAGCTTCTGGTGCAGATCGGCTTCAAGGTGCTCGCCACCGGCGGCACGCAGCGTTTCCTGGCCGAAAACGGCATCGAGGCGATCAAGGTCAACAAGGTGCTCGAAGGCCGTCCGCATATCGAGGACGCGATCCGCAACCGCCAGGTCCAGCTCGTCATCAACACGACGGATTCGAACAAGGCGATCTCGGATTCGAAGTCGCTGCGCCGCGCCGCCCTGATGCAGAAGGTGCCCTATTACACGACGATGGCCGGCGCCATGGCCGCCGCCCAGGCGATCGAGGCGCTGAAGAAGGGCCAGCTCGAAGTCCAGCCGCTGCAGAGCTATTTCTGAGGGTTTGAACTGATGACAGCCACCCATAACGCATTGCGTTATGGGTGGCTTTTTGTTACCGTCGGCCATGATACGCAGCTTCGGTGACAGCGAGACACGCGGCATATGGGACGGCAGAAGAAGCCGCCGGCTTCCCGCTGACATCCAGGTCGCGGCACTGCGCAAGCTGCGAATGATCAACCAGTCGCGCACGCTCTCCGATTTGAAGGTTCCACCCGGCAACAGGTTGGAAGCTCTCAAAGGAAATCGCGCCGGTCAGCACAGCATCCGCATCAACGATCAATGGCGGATTTGTTTTGTTTGGAAGGATGGAGGTGCCGACAATGTCGAAATCGTCGATTACCACGACTGACCAGGATCTGCTTCCAAACCCTCTGCCGGGCGACATCCTGGCGCTGGAATTCATGGCGCCGCTGCAGCTCAGCCAGAATGCCCTGGCGCGTGCCATCGGCGTTCCTCCGCGGCGGATCAACGAGATCGTCCTGGGCAAGCGGGCGATCACGGCTGATACCGATCTCAGGCTCGCCCGCTATTTCGGCATGAGCGAAGGTTATTTTCTGGGCCTTCAGGCCGATTATGACCTGATGGAGCGACGGCGCATTATTGCGGATGAACTGGATGCCATTACTCCCAGGGCCACCTGAAGGTTATTCGTAAAATCCATCAGATCGATAGAACCCGCCCATGCCTTTTGATAACCCCGTTGAAATCGAAAGCTCCCGCGTCCTCGCTTTCGCACGTGACGATGTCTTCCAGGCCTTTGCCGATTCAGCACTGCTGGCGCTCTGGTGGGGACCGGACGGTTTTACCAATGAGATCCACCGCTTCGAGTTTGAACCCGGCGGCACCTGGCTGATCACCATGACGGCCTCCAACGGCACAGATTTCCTCAACCGCTCGACCTTCGGCGAGATCGTCGTGCCGGAGCGCATCACATTTACCCATCACGATCCGATCCACGTCTTCGACATGGAGATGCGGTTCGAGGTGGTGAGCGACAGCGCGAGCCGTCTGACCTGGGTGATGCGGATGGAGCCGAACGAGGACAACACCACGCTCACCAAGTTCATCGCGCTTGCCAACGAACAGAATTTCGACCGGCTGGAACGCGTTCTGGAAGCGCGGCAAAATCCGGTTGAAGTTTTCGCCTGACACAACCAAAATGCCCCGTCGCATGAGGCGATCAGGGGGAATGCATGTCCAAGAACATTGTCATTCTGTTCGACGGGACGTCGAACGAGATCTCCGCAGACCGTACCAATATCCTGCGCCTGTTCGGCTGCCTCAAGCGCTCATCCGAACAGATCGTCTATTACGATCCGGGCGTCGGCACCTTCGGGGCAGCCAACTCGTGGTCGAAGCTGCAGCGCGAGGCCTCCGAAGTCTGGGGCCTGGCGACCGGCTGGGGGCTCGACGAAAACGTCAAGGAAGCCTGCCGAATGCTGGTCGAGCACTATGATGCTGGCCCGCTGGATTCCGATGGCCACCACAGGGATCGTGACCGCATCTATATTTTCGGCTTCAGCCGCGGCGCCTATACTGCCCGGGTCCTGGCCGGTTTCATCCACGCCTTCGGTCTGACGAAAAAGATTCACCTGAACCTGCTCGATTACGCCTATCGCACCTACAAGGGCATTCCCGAGCACGAACAGACAGCGCAGAAGCAAGCGGTCGGCGAGGCCCCCTCGGCCTTCCAGACCATGCGCCTTTACGAACGAACGCTGCGCAACGACCGTCCGCCGATCCGCCTGCTCGGCCTGTTCGATACGGTCGCCTCGGTGATCGAACCCGGCAAATGGGGGCCGCAGCTGAAGACGCATCCCTTTACCGATCGCAATTCAAGCGTCGAGATGGTGCGCCACGCCGTCGCCATCGATGAGCGCCGCACCATGTTCCAGCCGGAACTGTGGACGCCCGGCCAGCCCTATTGGGGCGGGCCGTTCAAGCCGAGGAACGAAGACGGCATCCGCCCGCAGGATGTGAAGGAGGTCTGGTTTTCCGGCGTGCATGGGGATGTCGGCGGTGGCTATCCGGAGAAGGAAAGCCAGCAGATCAAGATCCCGCTCCGCTGGATGATCAAGGAAACCAAGCCCGCCGGGTTGATCTACCGCCGCCGTATGGTGGATGAACTGGTGGAAGGCATCAACAGTGCGACATACGTGGCACCCGAGGCCACCGCGGCCTTGCATAACTCCATGACCAAGTTCTGGCCCGCCGTCGAATGGCTGCCGCGCAAAATCCCGGCCACCTCCTTCCGCAATGCGGGCAAACCGGCGGGCGGCCTTTATCTTCCCCGCCAGGATTATCGTTTCATTCCGCCGACGGCTCTGGTGCATCACTCGGTCCAGCTTCGCAAGGCGGCCGGCCCCTACGATCCGCCGAACCTGCCGCCGGGCGTCCTCTTCGTGGATTGAGTCTCTCCGCGCCAATCCGTCTGTTGCCGTCGCGCACCACATCAGCATTTGCTGACAGGAAGGGAGCCGCCCCACGCCTCATCCTCTTGCCAAAACGCAAGAGGGAACCAAGTCTCGCCGCCGGAGACAGCGCTGATCCTGCACCGTGGCACAGGCACGGCCGCTCAGGGCACAAGGACGCTTGGGACAATCTGGAATGGGAGGTGGCCCGCCATGGCGGATCAGCATTTTGCGCCGCAGCGCGCGACGCGTCGCGAATGGATCGGGCTTTTCGTCCTCTCCATCGCCTGCCTCGTCTATTCGATGGACCTGTCGGTTCTCTTCCTCGCCATTCCGGCGATCGTGCGCGATCTCGATCCCTCGCCCTCCGAGTTGCTGTGGATCAACGACATCTATGGCTTCATGGTGGCCGGTTTCCTGGTGACGATGGGGACGCTGGGCGACCGGGTAGGTCGTCGCCGCGTGCTGCTGATCGGTGCCTTCGCCTTCGCGCTCGCCTCCGCCTTTGCCGCGGCTGCCCAGACCTCCGGCCAGCTGATCGTGGCGCGCGCCTTTCTCGGCATCGCCGGAGCCACCATCGCCCCCTCCACCCTGTCGCTCGTCGTCAACCTGTTCCAGGACGAATCCGAGCGCAACCGGGCCATCGGCATCTGGGGCACCGCCTTTGCGCTGGGCGGTCTCGTCGGGCCGTTGCTCGGGGGGCTTTTGCTGCAATATTTCCACTGGGGCGCGGTCTTCCTGATCAACATCCCGATCATGCTTGCGCTGCTCTGCGTTGCGCCCTTCCTGCTGCCCGAATATCGCAACGCGGACGGCGGCCGCCTTGATCTGAAGAGTGTGCTGCTGTCCCTCGCAACGGTGCTGCCGATCATCTACGGGCTGAAACACATGGCAGCCTATGGTTATGCTCCTGACCAGCTCGTCGCCATTGTTGCCGGCCTCGCGATCGGGGCCCTGTTCATCCGCCGCCAGAAACGGCTGGAGCACCCGCTGATCGATCTGGCGCTGTTTCGCATCCCCGCCTTCACCGCCTCGCTGCTGGTCAATCTGGCGGGCGTGTTCTTCGTGTTCGGTGTCTTCCTGTTCCAGAACCTCTATCTGCAGCTCGTGCTGGATCTTTCGCCGCTGAAAGCCGCTCTCTGGTCGATCCCCTCGGCGCTCGTCTTCACGCTGATGTCGCTGCAGGCCTGGCGGGTCACCAAACGGCTCGGCCCGGTCAGGACAGTGCTGGCGGGCCTCGTCGTCAATGCGCTCGGCACGACCGTGATGGCGTTCGCCGCCTATCACCAGAACCTCTACGCGATCCTGTTTGCCAGCATGCTGGTCGGCCTCGGCTTCGTGCCGGTCATTTTGACGACAACCGGGCTCATCGTCGGCACGGCACCGCCGGAGCGCGCCGGTTCGGCCTCCGCCATCTCGGAAACCAGTGCGGAATTCGGCGGCGCACTCGGTGTGGCCGTCCTCGGCAGCCTCGGCACGGTAGTCTACCGATTGATGATGCAAAATGCCGACCTGTCCGGGCTCGATGCCACGACTGCCGAAACGGTCACGGCAACGCTCGCCGGTGCGGTGGATACGGCAAAACGTGTGTCGCCTTCCGTCCAACCGGAGTGGCTTCTCGATGCGCGCGCCGCCTTCGGCCTTGGTTTTGCCGCCTGCTGCCTTGTCGCCTCCGTCACCCTGATCCTGCTCGCCCTTCTCGCGCGCCACATCTTTGCCCGGGCCAAGATCGACGAGACGGCGCTCGCCGGTCACGGATAATTGGGAAAGCCCGTTTCCACCAGCTGGCGCACCACGGCCATCTCCTCGCGGAAGCGTGACAACTCGCTCGCCTTGCGAGTCTCCTCCGGAATGCGCAGCAGGAAGGACGGGTGCACGGTGACGAACAGCTTGCGACCTTGATCCATCGGCAGAATATGGCCCCGCACATCGGTGAGCCGCTTCTTCTCACCGGTCAGGCTGAAATAGGCGGTTGCGCCCATGGCAACGATCAGCTTCGGCTGGACGAGATCCACCTCCTGCTTCAACCACCACCGGCATTGTTCGATCTCAGCCTGGTTTGGCTTCTGGTGGATGCGCCGCTTGCCGCGTGGTTCGTATTTGAAATGCTTGACTGCATTGGTGACGTAGAGGCTCGACCGGTCGAGCCCGACCTCGGAGAGCACGCCGTCGAACAGCTTTCCGGCTGGCCCCACGAAAGGGCGCCCCGCCAGATCCTCCTGGTCGCCCGGCTGCTCGCCGACGATCATGGCGCTCGCCCCCAGACGACCCTCGCCGAACACGGTCTGCGTCGCCTGGCAATGCAGCGGACAGAGCGTGCAGCGGCTCGCCGCATGGCGGAGCGCCTCCAGCCCTTCGGGCGGCGGGGCAACGTCGGCCAGTTCCTCCGCCATCCGCTCCTGAAGCCGCGCGTGAAAGGCGGGCGGCTGGGAGGCGGCCCGCGCCGCCATCTCGATCACCTTGGCTTCTGCATTGGCAATAAGGTCTGGTATCAGCGCCGCCTCCGGCAGGTTCTTCCAGTATTTCTTCGGCATCTCCGCCGTCATCGCCTTCACCTTCAGCCGCGCCGGGTTGAAGATGTTGGCATAGTAGACGCGCCACAGATCATCGGTCGCATCGCTCGCATTCGGCTTGTCCGCCGGCAGGTCGGAGACGGTCAGGTTTTCGCCGTCCCAGGCCGCTGACCCCTTCGGCGTCGCGATCACCCAGTCCATGTCGAAGAAGCGGCGGCGAAAGAACGGCGCCATGCGCGCGACGATGAAATGGTCCGGCTCGAACCAGGAAATGAACGAACGCCGCCGCCCGGTCGGATCATCGGACGCCACCTCCTTGAACCGCACGAAGGCCTTCATCTTGTGGCTGTCGCGCCGCACGGATTTTTCCAGTTTGCGCGCGGCAATCACATCCGGGTCGGACACGACCTGCAGCAGCGCGCGGTCATGACGAATGCGCCAGAGCAGGCGGTAGAGGAGCGCGAAGCGTGCGGGATCGCTATGGCAGACGATGTTTTCGGCCAGTTCGAGGAAGGCCGGCGGCACGGCAACCGCCTGTTTGCCCGCCGGCGGCACCGGCAGCGGCGTCTCGGCAAAGCCGGAGAGATCCGCACCCTCGCCGGCGATGCGCCAGTCGATACGCTCAGGCTCCACCTCACTCAGCAAGAGCACCCGCGCGGAATCTCGCCATTCGTCAAAGTCACCGCGACCGTTGAGAAACACCGTTTGCATCAGAACAACGTCAGTTGTTCCGGCTTCGGCGCAAACATCGCCTTCAGATCCGAACGTTCGAGCACGCGGTGCGGCGTCCAGCCGTCCGCCACGATGAAGGGCTGCACCTTGCGCAGCGACACGCCCAACCGCCCGAGATCCTCCAATCGGATGCGGCGGAAGCGGCGGGACGAGAGAATGGACTTGACCGTCTTTGTGCCGAAGCCCGGCACACGCAGCAGCATCTCCTTCGGTGCGCGGTTGACATCGACCGGGAACCGATCGCGATGGCCGAGCGCCCACGAAAGTTTCGGATCAAGGTCGAGATCCAGATTGCCGTCTTCCGACACCGACGTGATTTCGCCGATATCGAAACCATAAAAGCGATAGAGCCAGTCCGCCTGGTAGAGCCGGTGTTCGCGCATCAGCGGCGGCTTGATGAGGGGAAGTTTCGACGAGGCATCCGGGATCGGGCTGAAGGCGGAATAATAGACGCGTTTCAGGCCGTAGCTGCCGTAAAGCCTCGCGCTGGTGCCGAGAATGGTGGCGTCACTTGCGCCATCCGCCCCGACGATCATCTGCGTGCTCTGGCCGGCGGGCACGAAATGCTTGCGCTTCTTCGTCTGCAGCGTCGGTTCCGACGCATCTTCGATCTTCAGCCTCAAATCGCCCATCGCGCGACGAATATTCTCGGGCTTCTTTTCCGGCGCGAACTGGCCGATGCCGCTATCGGTCGGCAGTTCGATGTTGATCGACAGGCGATCGGCATAGAGCCCCGCCTCCTCGATCAGCGCGGGCGAGGCCTCCGGAATGGTTTTGAGGTGGATATAGCCGCGAAAGTGATGCGTGGTGCGGAGTTCGCGGGCAATACGCACCATCTCCTCCATCGTGTGATCGGAGGAGCGAATTATGCCGGAGGATAGAAACAGGCCCTCGATGTAGTTGCGCCGGTAGAATTCGAGCGTCAGCCAGACCACCTCTTCCGGCGTGAACCGTGCCCGCTCCACATTGCTGGACGACCGGTTGATGCAGTAGGCGCAGTCATAGATGCAGAAATTCGTCAGCAGGATTTTGAGCAGCGAAATGCACCGCCCGTCCGGCGCATAGGCGTGGCAGATGCCCGACCCTTCCGTTGAGCCAAGCCCGCCGGAGCCGGCCGACTGGCGTTTCGTCGTGCCGCTCGATGCGCAGGAGGCATCGTATTTTGCGGCATCCGAGAGAATGGCGAGGCGTTCTTTCAGCGACTTCTTCATTAGTATGTTCACTATATGTTCTTACGCCAAACGTCAAGCCGCGAATGCCTCATCATCGGGCCACCTTGCAGGTCAGCGCCGCTGCCCTATTTCGAATTTTCTGGAAATTCGCGCCGCGTTTCTGCTATGATTCGAGGACTTGAGGATTTCGCATGGTTCCGGAGTATCGCTCCGGGACCTGTTTCTTTTTGTGGCCGTGCGTTGCGGCCATGAGACTGAGGAAGAAGATATCATGGTTGATAAGGTACCGATGACGCCGTCCGGATTTACCAAGCTGCAGGAGGAGCTGCGCTGGCGTCAGCAGGAAGAGCGTCCCCGGATCATCGAGGCGATTGCCGAGGCGCGCGCCCATGGCGACCTGTCGGAAAACGCTGAATACCATGCCGCCAAGGAAGCGCAGAGCCACAACGAGGGCCGCATCACGGAACTTGAGGACCTGACGGCCCGCGCGGAGGTGATCGACCTCACGAAGATGTCCGGCTCGAAGATCAAGTTCGGCGCCACCGTGAAGCTGGTGGACGAGGATACCGATGAGGAGAAGGTCTACCAGATCGTCGGCGACCAGGAAGCCGATGTGAAGGAAGGCCGCATCTCGATCTCCTCGCCGATTGCGCGCGCGCTGATCGGCAAGGAAGTCGGCGACAGCATTGAAGTGAATGCGCCGGGCGGCTCCAAGGCCTATGAGGTTCTGAAGGTCTCCTGGGGCTGAGAAACCCAACCAGCCCAGCGCCCGTGTCCCATGATTTGACAAAGGTCGAGGTGATTGCGCCGCATTTCAAGCGGCGGCTTTCGGGCGTCACCTCGACCGTCATCCAGCTCGTGCCGATCCAGAACCGCCTCGGCCAGAAGGTCGTCACCTTCGGCCCCGGCCTGCCCAGCCATCTGCCCTCGATGGGCTATGCCGCCCTGCCCGCGCTCTGGCGCCCGCCGGCGGGCAGGCGCGCGCGCGTCTGGCATGCCCGCCGCAACATCGAAATGCTGCCGGGCATCATTCTGCGCGACGTTTTGCGCATGCCGTTGAAGCTCGTCTTCACGTCGGCCTCGCAGCGCCGGCATACCGGCTGGACGAAATGGCTGATCTCCAAGATGGACCGGGTGATCGCCGTCTGCCAGAAGACCGCCTCCTATCTGGAGCGCGAGAGCACCGTCATCCTGCACGGCATCGATCTTGAGCGATTTTCGCCTGCAGCGGACAAGGCAGCCGCGAAAGCCACGGTCGGCCTCGATCCGGCATTCCATTATGTCGGCTGCTTCGGCCGCGTGCGCCACCAGAAGGGCACCGATCTCTTCGTCGATTCCATGATCCGGCTGCTACCCGAACATCCCGGCTGGAAAGCCGTGGTGGCCGGCCGCGCAACGGCAAAACATGTCGGCTTCGAGGACGAGCTGAAGGCGAAGGTGAAGGCCGCCGGCCTTGGCGACCGCATCCTCTTCGTTGGCGAACACACCAATATCAACGCGTGGTACCGGGCGCTCGATCTCTTCGTCGCGCCGCAGCGCTGGGAAGGCTTTGGGCTGACGCCGCTCGAAGCCATGGCCACCGGCGTGCCGGTGGTGGCTGCCGATGTCGGCGCCTTTGCCGAACTCATCCTCGATGGCAAAACGGGGTGCATGGTGGAGCGCGGCTCCCTCGACAGCTTTGCCGCCGGCATCCGCCCCTATCTCGCTGACCCCGCGCTGTGTGAGCGTCAGGGCGCGGCGGCGCTTGTCCATATGCGGCAAAACTTCTCGATTGAGCGCGAGGCCGCGGCAATCGGCGCTGTCTATGCGGATCTCTTGGCGGATCGGCCGCAGCCGTGATCACCTACGTCATCAACCTCGACCACAAAACCGACCGCATGGCGCGCATGCAGGCCCTGCTCGATGCCGCAGGCCTTGCCGTCGAGCGGGTGGCGGGCGTCAATGGAAGGGCGCTGTCCGAGGCGGAGCTTGCGCCCTGGTCCGCGTGTCATCCGGAGGGGTCGCGCAGACTCTCGGCCGGAGAAATCGGCTGCCTGCTCAGCCACCGCGAGGCCTGGGCCCGGATCGCTGCATCGGGAGAGCCGGGCGTGGTGGTCGAGGATGACATCCATCTGGCCAAAGCCGCGACAAGGCTGCTGCAGGACCCTGCCTGGCTGCCGGCAAATGCCGACCTCGTGAAGATCGAGACAACGGGAAAGAGCGTACAGATCGGCCGCGAGAGGCAGTCCCTCGGAAACGGCATCGAACTGGCGCGGCTGAAGAGCGCCCATCTCGGCACCGCCGGCTATATCGCGACGCCGAAGGCCGCGCAGCATCTGCTGGCGAAGGTCCGCACCTGCGACCGCGCGCTCGACCACATCCTGTTCGATCCCGCCTCGCCGCTGTTTGCCGAACTGACCACCTATCAGACCTTGCCGGCCCTCTGCATCCAGGACCAGTTCCTAGCGAAGGACCGGCGGCTTGGGCTGGACGGCGAAATCGAACGCGCCTGGGCGCTCCATCGGCAGAAGCGGTCGCTCGGTCAGAAACTGGAGCGGGAAATCGCCCGTCTTAGCCAGCAGGCCGCGTTTGCCTGGCAAGGCTCTCCGCTCAATCCGATCAGCGACCGGAGAAATCTCCGCATTACGCTGGCGCCGGGCTGAGGCAGAACCTCACACCTCCACCAAACCCAGCTTCTTCACCTGGCGGATGGTCAGCATGGTCTTGACCGTATCGACATGCTCGTTGGCCGCCAGCACCTCGATGACGAAATCCTGGAAGCTCGTGAGATTCTCCGCCGTGCAGCGGAGCAGGAAATCGCTGTCGCCCGACACCATCCAGGCTTCCCGCACGATCGGCCAGCTCTGCGCCAGCCCGGCAAAGGCCTTCAGGTTCGCTTCCGATTGGTGCTTGAGACCGACCAGGCAGAAGGCGACGAGATCGAAGCCGAGCTTCGGCCCGTTGAGGATCGCCGCATAGCCCTCGATGACCCCGGCCTCTTCCAGCTTGCGCACGCGCCTCAGACAAGGCGGCGCGGAAATGCCGACGCGTTCGGCGAGCTCCACATTCGTCATGCGGCCGTCGCGCTGCAGTTCTCGGAGAATCTTGATGTCGATGGCGTCGAGTTCGGCTCGGAGCACGGGAAACCTCATATCGCGTTTTGCCATGCTAATAGCCAAAGCCATCCCGAACGCAAGGAAAACGCGCAAGATTATGTCGCGACGACGCACCATTATTGTGCGTAACTTGGCAAGCTGGGCCGCAAGCTGCCCGGCGACCTTGAATTGCAGTGGGGAACGATCATAAATGAGGAAAAGGCGCTGCCTGAAGGCCTTGTCACGTTCGGTTGTATCCGCCCGCAGCGCCCCGCGAAAGGATCCGTTTCATGTCTGCCCGCCATGCCCATGTTCTCATCATCGGCTCCGGCCCTGCCGGTTATACCGCCGCCATCTATGCCGCCCGTGCCATGCTGAAGCCGGTGCTGATCGCCGGCATGGAGCAGGGCGGCCAGCTGATGATCACCACCGATGTGGAAAACTACCCGGGCTTTGCCGATCCGATCCAGGGCCCCTGGCTGATGGAACAGATGCTGAAGCAGGCCCAGCATGTCGGCACGGAGATCGTCAACGATCTCGTCACCGAAGTGCAGCTGTCTCAGCGTCCCTTCGTCATCCGCACGGATTCCGGCCAGGTCTGGACCGCCGACACGCTGATCATCGCGACCGGCGCCAAGGCCAAGTGGCTCGGCATCGAGAGCGAACAGCATTTCCAGGGTTTCGGCGTCTCCGCCTGCGCCACCTGCGACGGCTTCTTCTATCGCAACAAGGACGTGATTGTGGTCGGCGGTGGCAATTCCGCCGTCGAGGAAGCGCTCTATCTGTCGAACATCGCGAAATCCGTCACGGTCGTGCATCGCCGCGATAGCTTCCGCTCGGAAAAGATCCTGCGGGAGCGCCTGTTCCAGCGCCCGAATGTCGAGGTGCTGTGGAATACGGAAGTCGCCGAAATCACCGGTACGCCCGCCAAGCCCCCGATGCCGCCGTCTGTCACCGGCGTCAGGCTGCGCAATACGCTGAACGGCACGATCACCGAACGGCCGATCGACGGCGTGTTTGTCGCGATCGGCCACGTGCCGGCCACCGAGCTCTTCAAGGGCCAGGTGAAGCTGAAGGAAAACGGCTACATGTGGACGGCGCCCGATTCGACGGCGACCGACGTGCCGGGTGTCTTCGCCGCCGGCGACGTCACCGACGACACCTTCCGCCAGGCCATCACCGCGGCCGGTCTGGGCTGCATGGCTGCCCTTGAGGCTGAACGATTCCTCGCGGGCATCCAGCCTGTTGCCGAGGCTGCGGAGTAACAATGGTAGTGCCACTCGACTGGGACAAACTGCGTATTTTTCACGCCGCCGCAGAGGCCGGCTCCTTCACGCATGCGGCCGACAAGCTGCATCTGTCCCAGTCGGCCATCAGCCGCCAGGTCAGCGCGCTGGAACAGGATGTGGGCGTCAAGCTCTTCCACCGCCATGCGCGCGGCCTGATCCTGACCGAACAGGGCGAACTCCTCTATCGCACCGCTCACGACGTGCTTCTGAAGCTGGAAACCGTGAAGGTGCAGCTGACGGAGACGACGGAAAAGCCAAGCGGCAAACTGCGCGTCACCACCACCGTCGGCCTCGGCCAGGGCTGGCTGACCGACAAGGTGCAGGAATTCCTGCAGCTGTACCCGGAAATGTCGATCCAGCTCATCCTCGACAACGAGGAACTGGATGTGAATATGCGCCACGCCGATTGCGCCATCCGCCTGCGCCAGCCTCAGCAATCCGATCTCATCCAGCGCAAGCTGTTTACCGTGCACATGCACGTTTATGCGGCGCCCTCCTATATCAACCGGTTTGGCGAACCGCAGACGATCGAGGATCTCGACCACCACCGCATCATCACCTTCGGTGAACCGGCGCCAAACTATCTGCTGGACGTCAACTGGCTGGAATATGCCGGCCGCAACTCCGACAATCCGCGCCTGCCGCACCTGCAGATCAACAGCCAGACGTCGATCAAGCGCGCCTGCCTGCTCGGAATCGGCATCGCCGTTCTGCCGGATTACATCGTTGGCCGCGATCCGGGACTGATTCAGCTCGCCATCAATGCCGACATTCCGTCCTTCGACACCTATTTCTGCTATCCGGACGAGATGAAAAATGCGGCGAAGCTGAAAGTGTTTCGGGATTTCATCGTCGCCAAGGCGCGCAACTGGAGCTTCTAAGGGCTATCCAATAGGCCCCAAGCCGTTGATTTCCTGGCGAGTTTCCGAAACGCTGGAAAGCTGCGCACCAATCCTTTCTCCAGCCCTGCTCCAGGCGCATGGCTGTCGTGCACAAAAAAGGATTGTTCACTGCACAAGAAAGCACCATATCGCACACAGCTGATGCACATGGTGGCTTTTCCTCCCAGTTCCACCGCAGCAGCTGTTCCCCTCTGGAGGTTTAATTGACCTTCAAACTTATAGGGCCCTGGAGCAATCCGGTGGCCCTCTTTTTTTACCTGCGGTTTTCCGTAACGGCTAAAAAATCCATCGAAACGGTCGGTTCCCCCTTGTGAGGTTCCCATGCTGGCACCATATTCACGGTAGCTGGCGCACTTTGGCGACATCCCCTCGTTGCCCGCACCGGCTGTTCCCCTCTGGAGGTTCAAACAACCTTCACACCTTCGGGCTTCAGAGAAATCTGCAGCCCTTTTTTTTGCCCTGCAGCATTGCTCCCCTTTAAATCGTCCTTCGTCGATCTATATATCGCTGTAGAACGATTTAAGGATTGCACCGTGGACAAGACTGAGATCCTCAAGGCGCTCTCGCATCCGGTTCGTGTCGAGTTCCTCGAATGGATGCGACAGCCGGAAGCGCATTTTTCCTCGCAGGCCCACCCCCTGGACATGGGCATCTGCGCCAACCAGTTCGAAAAGCGCTGTGGACTGTCGCAGTCCACCGTCTCGGCGCATCTGGCGACACTCGAAAAGGCGGGCCTGGTGACAATCACCAAGGTTGGCCAGTGGACCTTCTACCACCGGAACGAGGAAGCCATTCGCGCCTTCCTCGCCCATCTCGGGGAAACGCTCTGAGCGTCCCTTCACCTCTCTCCATCCCGATGAAAAGGATATACCCCATGCCGACATTGTTCGATGACGTCACATTTGGCGATCTCACCCTGAAGAACCGGATCGTGATGGCCCCGCTGACGCGCAATCGCTCGCCGAAGGCCGTCCCGAACGACCTCAACGTCGTCTACTACGAGCAGCGTGCGACCGCCGGCCTGATCGTGTCGGAAGGCACCGCCATCACCCAGCAGGGTCAGGGCTATGCCGATGTTCCGGGCCTCTATCTTCCGGAAGCGCTCGCCGGCTGGCAAAAGGTGACCGATGCCGTGCACGCCCGCGGCGGCAAGATCGTCACGCAGCTCTGGCATGTCGGCCGCATCTCGCATGTGTCGCTGCAGCCGAATGGTGGCGCACCGGTCGCTCCCTCCGCGATTGCCGCCAAGTCGAAGACCTATATCATCAACGAGGATGGCACCGGCGGCTTTGCCGAAACCTCGGAACCGCGCGCCCTCGAACTTTCCGAACTGCCCGGCATTGTCGAGGATTTCCGCAAGGCGGCCCGCGCCGCCGTGGACGCCGGTTTTGATGGCGTCGAAATCCACGCCGCCAACGGCTATCTGCTCGACCAGTTCATGAAGGACGGCGCCAACCAGCGCACGGACGCCTATGGCGGCTCGATCGAGAACCGCATCCGCCTGACGCTCGAGGTGGTGGACGCCGTGGCCAAGGAAATCAGTGGCGGCAGGACCGGCATCCGCCTGTCGCCGACCACGCCGGCCAACGACGTCCGCGACAGCAATCCGCAGGCCGTCTTCAATGCCGTGGTCGAACAGCTCGCCAGCCGCGACCTCGCCTTCATCCATGTGATCGAAGGCGCCACCGGCGGCCCGCGCGACCATCAGTACGAAGGCACGAGCTTCGACTACGCTGCCTTCAAGCAGGCCTATGTCGCTGCCGGCGGCAAGGGCGCCTGGATGGTCAACAACGGTTACACCGCAGAAACGGCCAAGGAGGCGGTTGAAAGCGGCAAGGCGGATCTCGTGTCCTTCGGCAAGCCCTTCATCGCCAATCCGGACCTCGTCCGCCGCATCAGGGATGGCGCCGCCTGGAACGAGATCAACCCGAAGACGCTCTATGGCGGTGGCGCGGAAGGCTACACCGACTATCCGGCGCTCGACGCTGCCGAATAACCGTAACGACAGACACAACGAGGCCCGCTCGCGCGGGCCTCGTGCAACACTGAGAGCATGTCGGCCTTCCTGGAGTCAGGAAAGCTCGGCCACGTCACCGGCCTGCAGGCGCTGCTTGATCGGCGCTAAGGACTGCTCCGCCGGCAGGCACCCCAGCGCATCCAGGGTTGACCGGATGGCCGTATCGAGCGGTGTCGACGGCTCCTGGCCGAGGAATGCGCGCAGCTTCACATTCGACAAGCGCACCGGCCGCTGCCAGAGGTAGCGCATTTCCCGGATCTCCCGAAGCAAGGGAACGAAGGGGCTCGCCAGCATCAGTGCCCACCAGGGAAACCGGCTGACCCTCAGCGGCGGCTCGACAGCACGCTGGATGGCGTCGATCATCTGCAGCCCATCGTGATCCCAGACGCCACCCATGTGAAAGGTCTCGAAGCAGGACAAGCGATCCCCCTCCTCCACCAGCCGCACCATGGTTTCGGCGACATCCGGCAGATAGGCCCACTGGTGCCCAATCCCGGGCTTCGAGAGGCGCTTGATCGTCCGGAGCGGACGGCCGCCCGCAACCAGCCCTTGGGAAAACCAGCTATTGACGGCGCCCGGCCCGAAGAAATCGCCGGCCCTCACGATCAACACACTCACTCCCTCTTCCGAGGCAGCCTTCAGCCGGCGTTCCATCTCGACGCGGATGGCGCCCTTGCGCGTCAGCGGGAGTTGCGGGCTGTCTTCGGCAATCAGCGGAAAGGCATCCGGCCCATAATTGTAGACGGTGCCCGGCAGCAGGATCCGTGCCCCGCTTTTCCGGGCGGCGGCGATGGTATTGTCGAGCATCGGCAGGACGAGCTTGTCCCAATCCCGGTAGCCGGGCGGATTGACCGCGTGAACAATCAGGCTTGCGCCTTCTGCCGCGAGCAGAACATCATCGGCATTCATGGCATCGCCCTTGACCCAGTCAAAGGCCGGCTCCCGCAGCGCGGCCTCGGACGCCCTGCGGTTCAGCGCCCGCACCCTCCAGCCCTTCAGCATCAATCGGCGGGCAACCGCTCCGCCGATCCCGCCGGTGGCACCCAGCACCAGCGCCAGAGGCTTTTCACTCATCATTACAGCATTTTCGACGGACATGACGGGATCTCCCTGGTTTCGATGGCTGGAGTATCAACCGGCTTTGCAATATAAGAAATTCGCCGAATGCGGATGGATGATATTCAAAAATGAATGATCCGGACTGGAACCTCTATCGAACCTTTTTGGGCGTGCTGAATGCCGGCTCCTTATCAGGCGCCGCCCGCGCGCTGGGCTTGACCCAGCCGACCGTCGGGCGGCACGTGGACGAACTGGAGCGGGCGCTGGGCCACGCCCTGTTCACCCGCTCGCAGCAGGGCCTTCTGCCGACAGAGCTCGCGCTTGCCGTCAAACCCTATGCGCAGTCACTCTCCTCGACTGCCGCCGCGCTGCGGCGCCAGGCGTCCGGAGCCCTCTCAACGAAGTCGAAGGCACCGTCAGGATCAGCTCGAGCGACGTGATCGGCGTCGAAGTCCTGCCGCCGATCCTGGCGCGGCTGCAGGAGGCTCATCCCCGGCTCGGACTGGAACTGTCGCTCTCGGATGCGGTGGAGGATCTGCTGCGGCGCGAGGCCGATATTGCGGTACGGATGACGGAGCCGAAACAGGAAGCCCTGTTGATCCGCCATATCGGCGAGATCGATCTCGGTCTGTACGCGCATGTCGACTATCTGACTCGCCGCGGCAGGCCGGCCTCGCTTGCCGAACTGAGCGCCCACTGCATCATCGGGTATGATCGCAGCACCGCCTTCATCCGCGCCATGATCGGTGAGATCGGGCAGCGCGCACCGGACTTCCCAGACCCGGACCAGCCGTGCTGGTCCTTTCGCGCCGACAGCAATCTCGCGCAACTGGCGGCGATCCGCGCCGGTGTCGGCATTGGCTTCTGCCAGACACGGCTGGCCGCACGCAATTCCGATCTCGTGAACCTCTTTCCGGAGTTCCGACTGACCTTGCCGACCTTTGTTGCCATGCACGAAGATCTGAAGAGCACACCACGCTACCGCAAGACGTTCGACGGTCTGGTTTCCGGCCTGCAGGACTACATCGGCGCCCCGCGATAACAGTAGACGGAGACCGAACGGCTTCGTTATAAAAGAATGATTGGCCGCAGCCGGAGCACGATGTTCGGGTGTTTTACAATCTTGTGTCATGCAGCCTCTGGCCGCTTTTCCTCGTTGCCGGGCTGATCGGCAGCCACATCGCCTTCCAGTCGGATGCGCCCCTCTTCTGGTTCAACGTCGTCTATCTGAGCATCGTCATGCTCATCGCGATTGCAGAACGGCTGATGCCCTATGACCGGGAGTGGCTGGCACCGGATGGCGAAACCTTCAACAACCTGGCACACACGCTGTTGAGCAAGGGCGCGGTCCAGGTTTGCGCGGCGATCGGCGCCTCACTGCCGATGGGCATTGCCACCCTTGTCCAGCCGCTGACGCATCCGCAATTCGATCTCTGGCCGCAGGCCCTGCCGCTGACGCTGCAGGTGGTGCTCGGGCTGATCATCGCCGAACTCGGCCTCTATGCCGCGCATCGCTTTGCGCACGAAAACCTGTTCCTCTGGCGCTTCCACGCGCTGCATCACAGCGTCACCCGGCTCTGGGTGGTCAATACCGGCCGTTTCCATTTCATCGATTCCGGCTTCAAGATCGCGCTCAGCCAGATCCCGCTTTATCTGCTCGGCGCACCGCTGCCGGTCTTTCTCTGGATCGGCGCCGTGACCGCCTTCATCGGCATTCTCACCCACTGCAATATCGACGTGAAAACCGGGCCGCTCGACCTCGTCTTCAGCACGCCGCGCCTGCACCGGTGGCACCATTCGCGCGTGGTCGCCGAGGGCAATACCAATTACGGCGAGAATCTCATCCTCTGGGACCAGATTTTCGGCACGTATTTTAACCCGCCGCGCGCGCCCTCGACCGATATCGGCATCACTGGCCGCGTTGCGCCGGGCTTTTTCGGCCAACTGGTCCAGCCCTTTTCACGCAAGGGTGCCCGCCAGATCCTGGGCAAGGCCCCAAAACCCGCGACCGCGCCACCCGCGCCAAGCGACGCCATTGCAGCGGACGAGGCAAGCTCGTCCCCCTGATGCAAGGCGCCGGGGCCCGAGGAAGACAGTCGATCTCAGCGGGATGCCGCGCCCGTGGCATCATCCACCACTTCGGCTTCCGGCCTGTCTCCGCCATCGCTGTGTTCGACATGCCATTTGCCGGTCGAATCCTGCCAGCTAATCTCTTCCGGCTCGCCGCCGACCTGCTGTTCGGCCGCGGCGATCCGCGCTGCGGCGAGCGCATCGTCATGCGTGGGAAAGGTTTCGGAAAACACGTCGTCCACCCGGTACGCCCAGCCGCCATCATGCTGCACGATCTTGTAGGTCACCTTGGTCATGGAATTCCTCCTGTTGGTCTTCTGGCTTTTGGCGCTCGCCCGTCCGCTGACGCAATTCGCAAGCCCGGCCTTCGGTTCCGTCGCGTCCGGATCGGTCATTCGACAAAGCGTGGATCGATCAGGCGCTTACCGATTGACTGCCGCCATCGCGGAAACTTGATAGTGTCGTGAAGCGCCTTAAATGGCCCCTCCACACGAACGCGCGGGATAGAGAATGCCATCAGTCATCAAACGGGAAAAGTTTCTTCTGGTGGCGATGCTGGCGGCGGGGCTCGCGTTTTTCACCGAACATCCCGTTCTCGCCGCCGGACAGGTGGCGGCCTTGATAGCCGCAGCCCTCCTCATCGGCGTGATCGTGTTGACCTCGACCCGCGTTGCGCATCACGCGGAGGTCCTCGCCCACAAGGTGGGGGACCCGTATGGCACGATGATCCTCACGCTCTCGGCGGTCGCGGTGGAGGTGCTGATCCTGGCCATCCTGATGAACAGCAGCAACTCCCCGACGCTGGTGCGCGACACGATCTACTCCGCCGTGATGCTGGATATCAACGGCATCCTGGGGCTTGCTGCACTTCTCGGCGGCCTGCGCCACGGCGAACAACCGTATAATGACAATTCCGGCAAGACCTATGGCGTGATGATCTTGACCGCCATGGGCATCTCTATGGTGGTGCCGGAATTCGTCCCAAAGGATCGCTGGCACTATTATTCCGCCTTCACCATTGTCGCGATGATCGCGCTCTACGGTCTGTTCCTGCGCATGCAGGTTGGCGCCCACAGCTATTTCTTTTCCTACAGCTATCCAAGACAGACACAGGCGGCGGCAGGCGGCCCGGCCCAGCCGGCGCCACAGCACGGGTCCACGGCTGCCTCGATCACCATCATCCTCATCGGCGTTGCGCTGATTGGCCTCCTGGCGGAATTCATGTCGGCCTTTATCGGCACCGGACTGGAGGGAACCGGTGCGCCGCCGGCCCTGATGGCGGTGATCGTCGCGGCGATTTCCGCCGCACCGGAAATTCTGACGGCGCTGCGGGCCGCTCTGCGCAATCGCATGCAGGCCGTCGTCAACGTCGCGATGGGCGCCTCCCTCTCCACCGTCATCCTCACCGTGCCGGTAATGGAAGCGATCGCGCTTTACACCGGACAGCCCTTCATCATGGCGATGACGCCCGTCCAGACGGTGATGGTGACGATCACGCTGATTGCTGCGGCCATCAACCTCAACGACGGGGAAACGAATGCCATCGAAGGCATGACGCATTTCGTGCTGTTTGCCACTTTCGTGGTCCTGACCTTGCTCGGCCTTTGAAACAGGAGACTGTCAGGAGGCTGATGCCAGGCTTGCAATCGGCATGGCAGCGACGTTACAGCGAAGATCAACTGTCGATAAAGCAAACTTGAAGTAGTGACCGGCGGCAAGTGCTCGGCTCTTGCCCTACATCCCTGATTGGAGGGTCGCCAGAGGCGGCCGGATGCGTCGCGCACCCAGGACGGGTCGCACAGATTTCGGGAGAAGCTCATGACACGACTGCCATCTATCCTTGCCAGCACCATCCTGTCGGCAACCCTGGCGCTTCCGGCGCTCGCCCAGCAGGCGGGCCAGCCCGCCGAGCGCGGCGCGCCGAATGCGCCGAGCCAGGAGCCGGCCTTCGCCAACCAGACGCGCGCCCCGCAGCCGGCAACGATGCCGGAAATCAAGCGCGAGACCGTGGCCGAAGGACTGCCGCATCTCTGGGCCATGGAGTTCCTGCCCGATGGCCGCATGCTGGTGACGGCGAAGCAGGGCGCGATGCACATCATCTCCGAAGAGGGTGAGGCCGGCCCTGCCATCAGTGGCGTCCCGAAAGTGCTGGCAAACGGCCAGGGCGGTCTGCTCGACGTCGCTTTGGCGCCGGATTATCCAGAAACCGGCCGCATCTTCTTCTCCTTCTCGGAGGAGCGTGAAGACGGCAACGGCACCTCGGTCGCCTCCGCCAAACTGGTGCCGAATGAAAATGGCGGCGGACAACTGGACAATGTCGAGGTGATCTTCCGCCAGATGCCGAGCTATGACGGCAACAAGCATTTCGGCTCCCGCCTCGCCTTCGGACCTCAGGGGGAACTCTACGTGACGGTCGGAGAGCGCTCCGACCGGGAGCCGCGTGTCCAAGCGCAGGATCTCGACAGCGGCCTCGGCAAGATCTTCCGAATTACCCAGCAGGGCGAGCCCTTCGAGGGCAACCCGTTTATCGGCCAGAACAATGCGCAGCCGGAAATCTGGTCGCTCGGCCACCGCAACCTGCAATCCGCGACCATCGATGGCGAGGGACGGCTCTGGACGGTGGAACACGGGCCCCGCGGCGGTGACGAGTTGAACCTGCCACTGGCAGGCAAGAACTATGGCTGGCCGGAGGTCACCTACGGTGTCGAATATAGCGGCGCCCCGGTTGGCCAGGGCATTACCAAGATGTCCAACACAGAGCAGCCCGTCTATTACTGGGACCCGGTGATCGCCCCCTCAGGCATGGCCTATTACGATGGCGATGCCATTCCCGAATGGAAGGGCGCGCTGCTTGTCGGCGGTCTCGTGTCCCAAGGCGTTGTCGTTTTGCACATGGAAAACGACCGGGTGAAACACGAGGAGCGCGTGCCGCTCGAGGCGCGCATTCGGGACGTGAAGGTCGGACCGGACGGCGCCGTCTACGCCGTCACCGAACAGCGCGGCGGCGGCGGCTCCACCATCGTGAAGCTGACCAAGGCCTGATCCCTGGCATCGGTTCTGGCCCCGAACAGGGTCAGAACCGGAACGCCAGCGGATGCTCGACCAGCGCCCGGTCGATGGTCACGAGCTGCAGCCCTTCGACCTGGCACTGCGCCAGCAGAAGCCGGTCGAAGGGATCGCGCGTCGGCGGCTCCGGATCGGCGGCAGTGAGGACGTGGGGGATTTCGATCGGCAGGATCGTCAGGCCGCTGGCGGTCAAGCTGTCCGGCATGCGTTCAAGAGGCACGTCGATGTCCAGCTTACCCAATCTATGCTTGATCGCGATCTCCCAAAGGCTGGCTACGCTGACATAACCATCTGCCGCTGATCCTTCCAGAAGCCGGTGTACCTGCGGAAACTGCGTGCGAAACGAATTTCGCAAGAACGCAATGACTATGTGGGTGTCGAGGAGAACAGCCATTGCTCAAGGCAATGGTCGCAGAAGAAAATCCTCGGGCAGAGGATCATCAAAATCATCTGCGATGTAGGGAAACGGATCCTTTATTCCGATCGAGCGGAGATAGGCCTGACCCGCTTCCCAGTCGATCCCGCCCTTCTTCTGTGCCACGCCTTCACGCGGCACAATATCGAACACCGGTCGGCCATCACGCGTGACGGTCACGGTCTCGCCCTTCTCGACTTGCTGGGCGAGTTCGTCAAAACGGTCTTGAGCTTCGGCGATAGACACAGTTTTCATGCCGACAAGTGTACGCCCGCGACCTTCGACCGTCAACGACGCCCAAAGAACGGCGAAAGGGCCCGCCATCGCTGACGAGCCCTTTCCAACATCAGGAATGCGAATGCTTACTGGCAGGCGTTGCAGAAGCGCTGAATGCGGCGGCAGGCCTCTTCCAGCTGTTCTTCCGAGGTTGCATAGGAGATGCGGAAGTTCGGACCGAGACCGAAGGCCGAGCCGTGCACGACGGCAACGCCTTCCGTTTCCAGAAGCTCGGTGACGAAATCCTCGTCCGTCTCGATCACTTTGCCCGAGGGTGCCGTCTTGCCGATCAGCCCCTTGCAGGACGGATAGACGTAGAAGGCGCCTTCCGGGTTCGGGCAGGAAATGCCCTTGGCCTGGTTCAGCATCGACACGACGAGGTCACGGCGGCCCTCGAAGATCTTCTTGTTCTTGGCGACGAAATCCTGCGGGCCATTCAGTGCTTCCACAGCGGCCCACTGGGCGATCGAGGAGGCGCCGGAGGTCTGCTGGCCCTGGATCATGTCCATGGCCTTGATCAGCTCCAGCGGGCCGGCGGCGTAACCGATACGCCAGCCGGTCATTGCATAGGCCTTCGACACGCCGTTCATGGTGAGCGTGCGGTCATAGAGCTTCGGCTCGACTTCGACCGGCGTCGCGAACTTGAAATCGCCGAAGGTCAGGTGCTCGTACATGTCGTCCGTCAGCACCCAGACATGCGGGTGCTTGACCAGCACATCCGTCAGCGCCTTCAGTTCGTCATGGCTATAGGCAGCACCCGACGGGTTGGACGGCGAGTTGAACACGAACCACTTGGTCTTCGGCGTGATCGCCTTTTCGAGATCGGCGGCCTGGAGCTTGAAGTTGTTTTCCTGCGTCGTCGAGACGAAGACCGGCGTGCCACCGCACAGCGCCACCATTTCCGGGTACGAGACCCAGTATGGCGCCGGAATGATCACTTCGTCGCCGGCATTCAGCGTCGCCATGAAGGCGTTGAAGAGGATCTGCTTGCCGCCGGTGCCGACGATCGTCTGGGCCGGTGTGTAGTCGAGGCCGTTTTCGCGCTTGAACTTGGCGGCAATCGCCTCGCGCAGCTGCGGAATGCCGGAAACCGGCGTGTATTTGGTCTCGCCGCGATTGATCGCATCGATGGCTGCCTGTTTCACATTGTCCGGCGTATCGAAATCCGGCTCGCCGGCGCCAAGTCCGATCACGTCGCGTCCCTTGGCTTTCAGCTCGCGAGCTTTCTGCGAAACGGCGATGGTGGCGGACGGCTTTACGCGGGAAAGTGCATCGGCAAGAAAGGCCATGATGATGGGATCCTGAAGCTGTTGAAACGGCAGACCAGTCTGGTGTTGCCGTCGCCTTCTATGTCGAAAGAAACCCGCAAATTCAAGGCCGGCAGGTGAGATTCCGGCGCATCCTGGCAGAGCATCGGCCAGTGCCTGTGCGGATGAGCGGGAGCTCATATGACAGCCGCGTGACGTGACAAATTAACCACTGTTAATAGCGCCTTGTTTTCGCCGCAATAAATGCCAGTGACTGCCTTAAATCGGTCCTTGTGGAGACGCTTTCCGGCGGTTTTCTCTGACGCACGGCAAGAGCAGTGAAGAGGAAACCGCCATGTTCCTGGATGATGAAGAAACGACAACGCGTCTGCGTTTCCGTCGCAAGGGCATCAGTCTGTGGGTTGCCATCACCGCATTGGCGGCCTGCGCCGTCATGATGCTGGTGCTTGTCGATACCGCCGGTGCAGCGGAGATCCGCACCTGGTCCGAAGTGGTCACTCCGCAATTGCTCCTCGACCGCACGCCGACGCCGGATCAGCGCGTCCTTTATGGCGGGCTGATCCTGACCTTCTCAATTGCAGCTGCAGGCCTCTGGCGGCGCAGTTTCCGCCAGTCGCTGAGCGCCGAAGACCGTGCGCGCAGCCATGGCGGCCGCATCAGCCGCTCCTGACCTGAGCGGCGGTCTGCGGACCAGGCCTCGGCTTGCGACGATGCGGGTCTGCTGATAGAGGGGCGCACCTGCCGTTTGAGCGCCCCCTTCCGCAAGGACCGACCTTATGACCCGCCTCCAGGCGAACCTTGTTTTGCTGCTGGCCGCCGCCATCTGGGGTGGCGGTTTCGTCGCTCAGGCGACCGCCATGGATTCAATCGGCCCCTTCTGGTTCGTCGGCCTGCGGTTTGCCATCGCCGCGATCGCCGTTCTCCCCTTTGCTCTTCTGGAGCAGAAACGCCAAGGCTCGCCCCCGCGCCGAATGGACCTGCTTGCCTTTATTCTTGTGGGCACGGCGCTCTTCGGTGGCGCGATCACCCAGCAGATCGGGCTCACCACCACGACGGTGACGAACTCCGCTTTCCTGACCGGTCTCTACGTCGTCTTCGTGCCGGTCATCTCCGTGCTGTTGTTCCGTCAGGCACCGCACTGGATCATCTGGCCGGTGGCGCTGATTGCACTTTCCGGTATCTTCCTCTTGAGCGGCGGCTCCCTCACCGCCATGTCGACGGGAGATCTGTGGAGCGTCACCTGCGCGGTGTTCTGGGCCCTGCAGATCGTGCTCGCCGGCCGCTTCGTCGCCCGCTCCGCTCGGCCGCTTGCGCTGTCCGCCACGCAGTTTGCCACCTGCGCCCTGCTCTCCATCGCCTTTGGCATGGCGTGGGAACCCGTCTCGCTTGCGGCGATCGAAAATTCGCTCGGCGAAATTCTCTACGTCGGCCTCATATCGTCAGGACTTGCTTTTGTGCTGCAGGTTATCGGCCAGCGTTACACGACGGCTCCGCAGGCCGCGATCTTTTTGTCATCGGAAGCCTTGTTCGGTGCCTTTTTCGGCGCAGCGTTGCTTGGCGAAACCTTGCCGGCAGCAGGTTATTTTGGCTGTGCGCTGATCTTACTTGCGATGTTGACGGTCGAACTGGTGCCTGAACTGCTGAAACGGCGAAACTCTACCTATTAGATAGCTGCCGATCAAAAACCGACCTTCGGCAGCCGGCCTGAGAGCGTCGACAGACAACCAGGGGTCGAGATTTCGGCACCCATAGGAGTGCCAAGGCTCGGCATTTTCGCCAAAACCATCGTGTTGCAGGCCGCCTTTACATCTTTTCGCTGTCTAGGGCTCAAGGTTAGAAAACTTTTTCTTGCCAATTTTCGATAAACACAGCACTCTGTGGATGTTCGGGCAATTTGCGAGCATGGGAAGAGCTATAATAAGCGTTTCGGAAGCGCCAAAACTTCCGAGCGGGGGAACGAAGGAAGAAAAATCGGCATGATGGCTTCTCTCATCCCACGCGGTAATACGGGCCCCTTTCCTCCATTTTCGAAATGCCTGCCGCCTGCCCCTCGTGGGCAACATCGTGATGCTGTCCGCCGCTGAACACGGACAGAGGAAAAAGGACCTGATGCATGGCCGAGACTGGCACTGTAAAATTCTTCAACACCGACAAGGGCTTCGGCTTTATCAAGCCTGATAATGGCGGAGCCGATATCTTCGTCCATATTTCTGCCGTCCAGGCTTCCGGCCTGTCCGGTCTCTCAGAAAACCAGAAAGTAAGCTTCGACACGGAACCGGATCGTCGCGGCAAGGGCCCGAAGGCAGTCAATCTGCAGATTGCCGGCTGATCCCTTTACGTCTTTCTTTTCGAGTTGAAGCCCGGCAGTCTTGCCGGGTTTTTTTATTCGTATGCCACGTCGTATCCACCGGCACGGCGATGTCTTTCTGTTGCCGGGGGGAACCTTTCTGGCCCGCCCCCGTCCGCGCCTTCAGAGCCCGCGCAGAAACGGATTGCTGCGGCGTTCGTCGCCGATCCGGCTTCCTGGCCCATGGCCGCACAGAAAACCCACATCATCGCCGAGCGGCAGAACCTTATCGCGAATGCTGTCCAGAAGCTGCTGGTGGTTTCCGCCCGGCAAATCGGTCCGACCGATCGAGCCGTTGAACAAGACGTCGCCCATGATGCAGAAGCGCATGTCGCGGTTAAAAAAGATGACATGGCCCGGCGCATGGCCGGGGCAGTGGAACACCTCGAAGGTGTGCTCCCCAAGAGAGACCACATCTCCTTCGTTCAGCCAGCGGTCCGGCGTCAGCTTGCGCGCGGGAATATCAAAGCCGAGAGCTGCAGCGCGGGTGTCGAGAATATCGAGAAGCGGTTTGTCGGCCTCGTGCGGGCCGATGACCGGAACACCCGTGACCTCACGCAATTCGTCGGCGCCACCGGCATGATCGATATGGCCATGCGTGATCCAGATTTCCCTGACTGTCAGCCCCTGCTCGCCCAGCACCTCGACGATGCGCGCAACATCGCCGCCGGGATCGACCACCACGGCGTCCTTTGTCTCGCTGTCGAACAGAATGGTGCAGTTTTGCTGGAATGGCGTGACCGGGATGATACCGGCTTGAAGCTGACCCATGATGCCTCGCTGTCTCGGGAAGAATGGCCTTCGGGTATAAGACCGTTCGTCCGGCTGCGCAGCAAAAATCAGTCCGCGGAGGAGTATCCACCTTGCGCCGAGACAGGCGGCGCCAGCGACACGCAGCCGAGAAGAACGGCGGCGACGGCCAGTTTCAGGCTAAAAACCGTGATCAGCACAGGCCGCAACGGGTGCCCGACCGATTTCTGACGTGCGTCGCCGCGCAGCTGAAGATCATCCGTGTACGATGCCAAGGCCATGTTATCTCTCCGAATTCCAATAGCGTCGCAACGAGGTGCAACAGGAAAGGTTCCCCTACATCGGGCTCTCTCTGGTCGGCATGCGAAAGAAGCCCGCCCCTGTGTGTCTTTCTGACAATCCGGTTGATTGTTGGGGCGCTTCGCGATTAATCAGAGAGCGCAACTGCAAGCGTCGCGGGCGCCAGCCGACCGATGTAACCCGTTGCTGGCGCATGAAGGCATGAAAGGAATGACAGGTGCCATCGGGATCGACCGCCAAAGCCGTCAAGAAGGCGCTACCGCCGATGCCGGCTGTCGATGAAAGCAAGATCGACTTTGAAACGATCGAACTCTTCTTTTTCGCCTATCGTGATTTCGTCTCCGATCCGGATGCCATTCTCGCCAAGATCGAGATGGGGCGCGCGCATCACCGCGTCGTCTATTTCGTTTGCCGGCAGCCGGGCATGATGGTGACGGACCTGCTGGAAATCCTGCAGATCACCAAGCAGAGCCTGGCCCGCGTGCTGAAGCAGTTGATCGATAGCGGCTATATCCGCCAGATGGCCGGCGCCAAGGATCGCCGCCAGCGGCGGCTTTATCCCACCTTGGCCGGCCGCGAGCTGGCGCTGGCCCTGTCCGAGCCTCAGTCCCGCCGCATATCCGATGCAATGCAGGATCTGTCGCCGGAGCAACGGGAAGGCGTGCTGACATTCCTGCGCGCCATGCGCGGACGCGCAGAGGGTCTGGAAACTGTCGAAACCGAGGGCGACTGAGATGGGTAATGGTAGCGTGTCCCTTTCCGATGACGCAGCCCACCTTCTGGTGGTGGATGACGACACCCGCATTCGCGATCTTCTGCATCGCTACCTGATGGATCAGGGTTTTCGTGTGACGGTCGCCGGCGACGCAGCCGAAGCCCGCCGCAAGCTGGAAGGCCTCGATTTCGATCTGATCATCCTCGACGTGATGATGCCGGGCGAAACGGGTATTTCGCTCACCCAGTCGATGCGGGAAAAGCGGGCGATCCCGATCATCCTCCTGACCGCACGGGCCGAAGCCCAATCCCGCATCGAGGGCCTTGAGGCCGGCGCCGACGACTACCTGCCAAAACCGTTCGATCCGCGCGAACTGGTTCTGCGCATCAACAACATCCTGCGCCGCAACGTGCAGGCGGATACGCCGAAGATCGACCAGATCATGTTCGGCCCTTTCACCTTTTCGATTGCCCGCAAGGAGTTGCGTCGCGCCGCCGAAACGATCCGCCTGACGGACCGGGAGCAGGAGATCATGCTGCTGTTCGCGCTGCGGGCCGGCGACACCATTCCCCGCCACGAACTGATCGGCGACGATGCGGAAGTCGGCGAGCGGACGATCGACGTCCAGATCAACCGGCTGCGCCGCAAGATCGAGGATGACCCCGCCAACCCGGTCTACCTGCAGACCGTGCGTGGTGTGGGCTATCGTCTCAGTATAGACTGAGACGGACAAGCATCGGATCGAGGCAACCGGAAGGACGGGCATGAAGGGCGTCGCAGAGGCTGCCAGGAAAAACGCGGTCGTGATCCGCGAGCGCTTGGGGCGCGATCTTGGCTGGCTGCGCGAAAAGCGCGGCCTGTTGAAGGCGCCGCCCGGCTGGGCACCGCTCGGCCGCTGGCTGAAGCGCCGCATGCCGACCGGGCTCTACCTGCGCACCGTGCTGATCGTCGTGATCCCCATGCTGCTGACCCAAACGGTGGTTTCCGCCGTCTTCATGGAACGCCACTGGCGCAACGTCACCGAACGCCTCGCCCAGGGCACCACCCGCGACATTGCCGCGATCATCGAGATGATCCGCACCTTCCCCTCGCCCGATGGCGAATATGCCGATGTCATCCGCATTGCCCGCGACCAGCTGACAATGAACATCGCCATCGAGCCCGGCGGACAGCTGCCGCCGCCGCGGCCGAAACCCTTCTTCGCGATCCTCGACGACATCCTGGCGGACCAGATCAACGAGCAGATCCGCCTGCCTTTCTGGATCGACACGGTGGGCGACAGCCGTCTGGTCGAAATCCGCCTGCAGCTGGGCGACAAGGTGCTCCGGGTCTTCACCGTGCGCAACCAGACCTATGCCGCCAACACCCACATCTTCCTGGTCTGGATGTTCGGCACCTCGCTGCTGCTGATCAGCATTTCGATCCTCTTCCTGCGCGGACAGATCCGGCCGATCCTGGCGCTGGCGCACGCGGCGGAAAGCTTTGGCAAGGGCCAGCGCGCCGGCCCCTTCGTGCCACGCGGCGCCGACGAAATCCGCCGCGCCGGTTACGCCTTTATCCAGATGCGCGAACGCATCGAGCGCCAGATGGAGCAGCGCACCGCCATGCTCGCCGGCATCAGTCACGACCTGCGCACCATCCTGACCCGCTTCAAGCTGCAGCTGGCGCTTGCCGGCAACAATCCCGATCTCGCCGGCATGAGTTCCGACGTCGATGACATGCAGAGCATGCTGGAAGGATACCTCACCTTCGCCCGCACCGAGGCGGAGGAGGATTTCGGCGAGCTGAAGCTGAGCGAGCTTCTGGAAAAGATCCGGGCGGATTTTGCCCTGAACGGCAAGCAGATGACCTATCGAATCGAGGGAGAGGATCTCTTGTCGGTGCGCCCCGGCGCCTTTGCCCGCCTCGTCGGCAATCTGGCGCAGAACGCTGAGCGCTATGCCAAGAGCCTGCATGTGGATGCGCGCCACAGCGCCAAATGGCTGACGCTGACCTTCGACGATGACGGCCCCGGCATTCCAGAAGCGTCCCGCGAGGATGTCTTCAAGCCCTTCTACCGGCTGGACCAGGCCCGCAATCTCAATTCGTCCGGCACCGGCCTTGGGCTCTCTATCGCACTCGACATTGCCCGCGCGCATGGCGGCAACGTCACGCTCGCCGAAAGCCCGCAGGGGGGCCTTCGTGCTGTGGTCAGGGTTCCGGCCTGAGGCTCACATCATCTTCATGCCGTTTGGCACCGGCCGCTCGACGGCCGCCAGCACGATCGCACCTGCCTCGTCGGCAAAGCCGAGCGTCAGCACTTCGGAGCGAACCGGCCCGATCTGGCGGGGCGGAAAGTTGACGACGCCGAGCACCTGCCGGCCGATCAGCGTCTCCGGCGTATAATGAACGGTGATCTGCGCGGATGAGCGTTTGACGCCGATCTCGGGACCGAAATCGATCTTCAGCTTGAAAGCGGGCTTGCGGGCTTCCGGAAAGGTCTCGGCCTCGATGATCGTGCCGACGCGAATATCGACCTTCTCGAAATCGTCCCAGGAAATTTCCGCCACGAAACCGCGTCCTTCTTCTTAGCTGCCCAATTCCACGGCCCGCTTGCGGGCGGCGGAAAGCGCCGTATCGAACAGCGGCTGCATGCCGTCCTCCGCCATCAGCACCGCAAGGGCGGCCGCCGTGGTGCCGCCGGGCGAGGTAACGTTCTGGCGAAGGCGCGACGCCTCGTCTTGCGACCGATGCAGGAGCTCGCCGGCACCGGCCACGGTTTCACGCGCCAGCCGCATGGCAAGGTCGGCGGGAAGGCCGAGCTTGCGGCCGGCTTCCGCCATGCATTCGACGAGATAGAAGACATAGGCCGGGCCGCTGCCGGAGACGGCAGTGACCGCATCGATATCGGTCTCGCTTGCCACCCATTCCACCGGACCGCTGACCTTCAGGAGATCATGCACGGCAGCGCGCTGCGCCTCGCTGACCTTCGGATTGGCATAGGCACCGGTGACGCCACGACCGATCATCGCCGGCGTGTTCGGCATGGCACGCACCATGCCGGCTTCGCCGAGATGGCTTTGCAGGAACGCAAGCGTGGTGCCGGCTGCGACGGACACGACGACGGTCCCGGAACCGACGAGCGCCTTCAGAGGCGGCAGCACCGCGGCCATCAATTGCGGTTTGACCGCCAGGAACAGAATGCCGGCCGTCAGCCCCTCCGGCGCGGCCGCGGCATGCTTGGCACCGACGGCCTCAATTTCGCTCTTTCGCGCATCCGACAGAGACGGATCGATGACCAGGATGGCCGAGGCATCGACACCGCTCTTCAGCCAGCCGGACAGCATGGCGCCGCCCATATTGCCTGCGCCGATGAGAACGAGCGGCGCCGCAGACGAGATCGACATCAGCACTCTCCGACGGTCTCGAACAGAACCGCTTCCATCGCCTTCTTGGCGTCCATGCCGGACCAGACGACGAACTGGAAGGCCTGGTAATAGGTCTCGCAGGTTTCGAGCGCGTTCGACAGAAGCACCTCGACCTGCTGGTTCGTCGGCTCCGCGCCGCCGGCCAGAAGCAGCGACTGGCGGAAGATCACCACGTCTTCCTGGCGCCACAGATCGAAGTGCCCCATCAGCACCTGACCATTGACATGGGACAGAAGGCGGATGACCTCGTTCACCCGTGCATCCGGCACCCGGATATCGAAGGCGCAGGCCAGATGCAGCGCCTCGAACTCTTCCATCCAGGAGAAAGAGATGTGGTAATCGGTCCAGTGGCCGGCCACCGTCATGGCAATCTCGTCTTCGCCTGCCCGTTCGAACGTCCAGTCATTCGAGGCTGCGACGAACTCGATCATGTCGACCGGGTTCGAGTGACGTTCCATATCGATATCTATCAGGCTCATGCGGCACCTTCTCAACCGGGATGAAGCGACATTCGTGCGAGGACAGACAAACGCGAACACTGTACCGGAAATTCATTTTCCAATGATCCTTCGCGGCCCTTACCGTACCGCCTATCCCCTGCCCGGAGCTTGCGGTCGCCGTTTAGAATCATCATTTAAAATCAGTGTATAGGCGAAGAGTCACAGCGCCAGCCCCCGGGCCTGATTTTGCGGGGACGACTCAACCGCAAGCTTCGAAAATCATGTCAGCGACTCGCATTAACCGACTCTGCCGACAGGCTTTTTCAAATGTGTCCACAGCCCCGAAATTAGTTGCGGACGAAGATCGGATGAACAGGTGGTCAACCTCAAAAAAGGCGCGTCCCCGCTAAAAATCGGCGACGCGCCGTGTCGTTTCGGAACGGATCAGGATGCGTTGGCGGAAAGCTTGGCTTCCAGCGCCTCGAGGCGAGCCTTCAGCGCATCGTTCTCATCCCGTGCCTTGATCGCCATTTCGCGCACGGCTTCGAATTCCTCGCGCTTCACCAGATCCATGGAGTTCATGAAACGCTCCATCTGGGCGCGCATGGCGGTCTCCGCTTCGTGGCGCAGCCCCTGGGCGGCACCGGCCGCATCGGTCATCAGCCGCGCGAATTCATCCATCATTCGGTTCGTTCCGGTCGACATGGCATCGCTCTCCAAATTGTCGCCGGTCCGGCGGCGACCTTCATTTCGATGGAGATGAGGTAGGGTCAGGGCGAAGGTCTTGCAAGAAGAATCGAAAGCATCGCTCCGGTCTTTCCTGTGACTTCCCTGAGGATGACGCGGCCTGCACGGAGATTCGTCTTGACCGGACGGGGGGCAGACCGCCATGTTCCGCAACAGTAGCGGCACTGTCTGCCGAGGTATGTTCATTTGTATTCAGCACCCAGTCTCCTCGCGATCCTGCCTTACCCCAACATCGATCCGATCGCGATTTCGATCGGGCCGCTCGCCATTCACTGGTACGGCCTCGCCTATGTCGTCGGCATCATGCTGGGCTGGTATTATGCCAAGCGCATGGTGGCCCGGGCAGAGCTGTGGCCGGGTGCCGCCTCTCCCATGTCGCCGGAAAAGCTGGATGACTTCCTGGTGTGGGTCGCCGCCGGCATCGTGCTCGGCGGGCGCATCGGCTATATCCTCTTCTATGATCTGGCAGCCGTGGTCGATAATCCGATCCGCGCCATCGAGATCTGGAACGGCGGTATGTCCTTCCATGGCGGCCTGATCGGCACGACGATCGCGATGATCCTGTTTGCCCGCCGCAACACGATCCCCGTCTGGAGCCTGTTCGATACGGTGGCGACCGTTGCGCCCTTCGGCCTGCTGTTCGGCCGCATCGCCAACTTCATCAACGGCGAACTCTGGGGCCGCATCACCGATGTTCCCTGGGCCTTCGTTTTCCCGACCGGCGGCCCCTTTGCACGCCATCCAAGCCAGCTTTACGAGGCGATGCTGGAAGGCGTGGTCCTTCTTCTCGTGCTGCGGTTCATGACTCACAAGATGAAGGCCTTGCGCCAACCGGGCGTGGTTGCTGGTATATTCGTCTGCGGTTATGCTCTGTCGCGTATCTTCGTGGAGTTTTTCCGCGAGCCGGATCCGCAACTGGGCTACCTTGCATTCGGCTGGCTGACGATGGGCATGGTGTTGTCGCTTCCCATGTTCCTCATCGGTCTGTGGGCGATCTGGCGCGCCCGCCGTGCCACACCGACCTCCTGACGCGACGACGAGGCTGACCTTGACCACGCCGCTTGCCGATAAAATCAAGACCCTGATCCGCATGAACGGGCCGATCAGCGTGACCGACTATTTCGCCCTGTGCCTGGCCGATCCGGAACACGGCTATTATCTGAGCCGCGAACCTTTCGGGGCCGGTGGCGATTTCATCACGGCGCCGGAAATCAGCCAGCTGTTCGGCGAGATGATCGGCATCTTCATGGTGCATGCCTGGCAGCAGCACGGCAGCCCGACGCCGGTGAACCTCGTCGAGGTGGGACCGGGCCGCGGCACGATGATGCTCGACATGCTGAGGGTGATCCGCAAGCTGGCGCCGACCCTCTATGACAGTCTCGACGTCCATATGGTGGAAACCAGCGAGCGCCTGCGCGGCGTGCAGCGTGTGACGCTCGAGGCCTTTTCCGCCAAGATCACCTGGCATGCGGCCTTCGAGGATGTTCCGCAGGGTTTTACGCTGATCGCCGCCAACGAACTTTTCGACGCCATTCCGATCCGCCAGTTCGTGAAGACGCCGACGGGTTTCCGCGAGCGGCTTGTGGGGCTGGATGCCGACGACAACCTCGCCTTCGGCATCGGCGTGGCAACCATCGATCCGGCACTCCTGCCGCCAGGCACCGGCGCCGAGCCGGACGGCACCGTTTTCGAAGTGGCGCCTGCCCGCCAGGCGGTGATGAATGCGCTCTCCATGCGCCTGAAGCAGAATGGCGGCTCGGCGCTGATCATCGATTACGGACACTTGGCCACGTCCTTCGGCGATACGCTGCAGGCGGTGCTCCATCATGACTACGACCCGCCGCTGGCCCATCCCGGACAGGCGGACCTGACGAGCCACGTGGATTTCGAGGATCTCGCCCGCATTGCGCGCGCCACCGGCATCCAGATCAACGGCGCCATGCATCAGGGTGATTTCCTTTACGGCCTTGGTCTTGCAGAGCGCGCAAGCCGGTTGGCAAACGGCAAGGCGGAGGCCGAGCAGCGGGCGATTTCCGTCGCCGCCGAGCGGCTGGCTGGCGCCGGCGAAGGCAAAATGGGTGAGCTGTTCAAGGTCATGGCCGTCTCCAGTCCGAGCGTCACATTGGCCCCCTTTCGACCCGTGAGAAGCTGAGGCGCATTCTTGCGTCGATCGTATGGGCCAACCATCCGACAGGCTGGCGGACCATCCGCGGGGCGTTGACATCGCGCCCGCCCCCGGTCCACATTTGCGCCGAAACGAAGCAGCCGGCGACAGTCCCGGCCTCAGTTGCGCCCCTCCGGCGCTGCCAGCCCCTCCCGATAAAAGCAAAGCGACGAGATGATGCACGACCCCGCGCTGACGCCGATAGAAAGCCCAATGCTGCAGGAAGCCGGCGGCAGCGCCATACGCCACGGTTACTTCACACGGCGCGGCGGTGTGTCCGCCGGGCTCTACGCCAGCCTCAATGTCGGCCTGGGTTCGAACGACGTGCGGGAGCATGTGCTGGAAAACCGCAGGCGCGTGGCAGCCTGGTTCGGCCAGCCGCTGGAACGGCTTGCCACCGTCAACCAGGTTCATTCCCCGGATGTCGTGACGGTGGACGAGAGCTATGCCGGAGAGCGCCCCAGCGCCGATGCCCTCGTGACGAAGACGCCCGGCATCGTGCTCGGCGTGCTGGCCGCCGATTGCGGGCCGATCCTGTTTGCCGATCCGAAGAACCGCGTGGTGGGCGCCGCCCATGCCGGCTGGAAGGGCGCGCTCTATGGCGTTGCCGAAAACACCATCGAGGCCATGCTGGCGCTGGGAGCCGAGCGCGCCGGCATCGTCGCCTGCCTCGGCCCCTCGATTGCCGGGAAAAGCTATGAGGTCGGCCCGGAATTCGTCGCGCGTTTCCTGTCGGAAAATCCGGACTACGCGCGCTTTTTCACCCCCTCGGCAAAAGCCGGCCACGCCATGTTCGACCTGCCGGCCCTCACGACGGATCGGTTGATCAAGGCCGGCATTCGGGCCGAAAACCTCGCTCTCGACACCTATCCGGACCAGGAGAGGTTCTTCTCCTATCGCCGCACCACCCATCTGGCCGAAGCGGATTACGGGCGCCAGATTTCCGCCATCGCCATCACGGAGGAATAAAATGGGCCTGCATTTCGACAGAAGCGAGTTTGCCGCACGCCTGGACCGCCTGAAGGAGGCCATGCGCGAGGAGAAGCTCGATGCCATGCTGCTGTTCGCCCAGGAAAGCATGTACTGGCTGACCGGCTACGACACCTTCGGCTACTGCTTCTTCCAGTGCCTGATCGTGAAGGCGGATGGCGAGATGGCGCTCCTCACCCGCTCCGCCGATCTGCGCCAGGCCCGTCACACCTCCGTCCTCGACAAGATCCACATCTGGGTCGATCGGGTGAACGCCGATCCGAGCGTCGATCTGAAGAACCTGCTGAGCGAGATGGACCTGCTCGGCGCGAAGATCGGCATCGAATACGACACCCACGGCATGACCGGCCGCGTTGCCCGCCTGCTGGATGACCAGCTCTCCTCCTTCTGCCAGGTCTCGGATGCGTCCTACCTCGTCAGCCGCCTGCGGCTGCGCAAGAGCGCCGCGGAAATCGTCCACGTCAAGCGCGCCGCCGAACTTGCCGATGATGCGCTGGATGCCGCACTCCCCTTCATTGCGGCCGGGGGCAGCGAGGCGGATATTCTGGCCGCCATGCAAGGCGCCGTCTTTGCCGGCGGTGGCGATTATCCGGCCAACGAATTCATCATCGGGTCCGGTCCCGATGCACTTCTCTGCCGCTACAAGGCCGGACGACGCACGCTCGATGCGCAGGACCAGCTGACGCTGGAATGGGCGGGCGTCAGCGCCCATTACCATGCAGCGATGATGCGCACCGTTCTGGTGGGCGAGCCAACCGGCCGCCACCGCGAACTCTACAATGCCTGCCGCGAAACCATCCTGGCGATCGAGACCGTGCTGAAGCCCGGCCATACCTTCGGCGATGTCTTCGACACCCATGCCCGCATCATCGACGAGAGGGGATTGACGCGCCATCGCCTGAATGCCTGCGGTTATTCACTCGGTGCCCGCTTCTCGCCCTCCTGGATGGAGCACCAGATGTTCCATGCCGGCAATCCGCAGGAGATCCTGCCCGACATGTCGCTCTTCGTGCACATGATCATCATGGATTCCGACAGTGGTGCTGCGATGACGCTTGGCCAGACCTATCTGACGACCGAGGACGCACCGCTCTCGCTCTCCCGCCACGATCTCGACCTGATCGTCCGCTGACCGCCACCCGAGGTTGACACCACGGAAAGCCGGCTTCTAATCTGGCGTGGGCCGTGAGGAACGGGAAAGGACGTCGGATGCACCGTTGGGGAGTTGCACTTCTGATCGCCAGCCTGGCGGCCACTCTGGCAGGGTGCAATACCACGGATGCGCTGACACCACAGGTCGATGTGGGCGGCGGACTGTTTCCGTCCTCGACACGCTCCACACCGGTTTCGCAGGATGAGGCAAGGCGGCTGGCAGCGACCGCCGATGCGCCGAACGTCGGTTCCTATCCGGCTGCACCTGCGGCGACGAACCGGCTGCCACCGCAGAACACGATGCAGGCGCAGGCGCAGGCCATGGATGCCGGCGACCTCTCGCCGGTCCAGACCTCGCCCCTGCCACCACCCGCTTCCCCACCGTCGGCGCCTCCAGCCGCGGCAGCCGCTCCACCGCCAACCGGTCCTTCTCAGACGGCAACCCTCGATCCGGCGGCATCTGGAGAGGCATCCGGGGCAACCATCCGTTTTCTGCCGATCATCGGCGCGCCGGTGCAGGCCGTCACACCGCTCTCCCGCCAGCTCGGCGCATCGGCCCGCGCCGGCGGCCTGACCATCAAATCCTCCAGCGACACCTCCAGCGAGCACATCCTCAAAGGCTATCTCTCCGCCTTCGACAACGAGGGCAAGGTCACGGTCGTCTATGTGTGGGATGTGCTGGATGCCGGCGGCGCGCGGCTTCACCGCATCCAGGGACAGGAGACCGTTCCAGCCTCGGGAGGCGAACCCTGGGCTGCCGTTCCTGCCGCGACCATGCAGCTGATCGGACAGAAGACCATGACGGAGTACCTGCAGTGGCGCCAAAGCCGCAGCGGCTGAGAAAGGTCGGAAGATGATGCTGACCTTCACGCTGTATTCACAAAAAACTCAGGGCTTTTGGCTTGAGGCCTTGCATTCGGGCTCGTCCTCGTTAAAAGGCCCGCATCCAGCGTAAAAACAGGCGGGCCCCAATGAAGGTTTTCGCAGGGAATTCGAACCGGCATCTGGCCGACGCGATCTGTTCCTATCTCAACGTTCCAGTCGGAAAAGCCAGCGTCAGACGGTTTGCAGACCAGGAAATCTTCGTCGAAATCCAGGAAAACGTGCGCGGTGAAGACGTCTTCGTCGTCCAGTCGACATCATTTCCCGCCAACGACCACCTGATGGAACTGCTGATCATGATCGACGCGTTCCGTCGGTCCTCGGCACGCCGCATCACCGCCGTGCTTCCCTATTTCGGTTACGCACGCCAGGATCGCAAAGCCGGCCCCCGCACACCGATCTCCGCCAAGCTCGTTGCCAACCTTATCACCGAAGCCGGTGCCGACCGTGTCCTCACGCTCGACCTGCACGCCGGACAGATCCAGGGTTTCTTCGACATCCCGACTGACAATCTTTATGCGGTTCCGATCCTGGCGCGCGACGTCAAGGAACACTACGACCTCAAGAACGTCATGGTCGTTTCGCCCGACGTCGGCGGCGTGGTGCGTGCCCGCTCCCTGGCCAAACGCCTCGACTGTCAGCTGGCGATCGTCGACAAGCGCCGCGAACGCGCCGGTGAATCCGAAGTCATGAACGTCATCGGCGACGTGACCGGCAAGGATTGCCTGCTGATCGACGACATCGTCGATTCCGGCGGCACGCTCTGCAATGCCGCCGAAGCGCTGCTGAAGAACGGCGCGACCAGCGTCACGGCCTACATCACCCACGGCGTCCTGTCGGGTGGTGCGGTTGCGCGCATCAGTTCCTCGAAGCTGCGTGAACTGGTGATCACGGACTCGATCCAGCCGACGACGGCCGTTCAATCCGCCCCGAACATCCGTGTGGTCTCTACCGCCGGTCTTCTGGGCGAAGCGATCAACCGGACCGCTCTCGAAGAATCCGTATCCAGCCTCTTCGATTAAGCTGCCTGTCCTGTTGCTTTCGATCGCAGGAAATCATGTAGGTTAATCAGATATAAAGTTGAACCCTCCTAAACTTCGCCATCTTCGGAGGAGTTCAGATGTTTTCAACAATTATTTCCAAGGGAAACGCAGGGTCCTTATGGACCGTCAAGACCAAGGTCGCATCGCTCGTGCTGGGCGCCACGCTGGTCTCCTGCCTCTCGGTCGGTATCGTCAGTTACCAGATCGGCAAGAGTGGCCTCATCGATGCCAGTCAATTGCGGCTGGCGTCGGTCGCGGACAATCAGTCGAAAGCCCTGCAGCGCTTTTCGGCGCGTATTGACCAGAGCCTCGCCGAGCTGTCCCAGAATACCGCCATTGGCGATGCGAGCGATCTCGTCGCCAACTTCCTGAATATCGAGGGCGACAAGATCCTCGAAGCCTTCCAGGACAAATCGAAGACACCGGAGCAGCGCGCCGCCTTCGACGGCAATGGCACCAAGCTTCTCTATGGCGTGCAGCATGCCGGCATCCACGGCACATTGTCGAGCGCCTGGCGCAATACCGGTGTGAGCGATATCTACGTGATCGATCCGAACGGAACGATCATCTATTCCGTGACCAAGGGTCGCGAATTTACCACCAATGTCAGCGATAACAGCAATGCCAGCCTGAAGGCGATCTACGATCAGATCAGCAAGGGGACCGTCGGTCAGACCTACTCTACCGGCTTCATGCCCTTTGCAGCGGAAGACTCTCAGACGTCTGCCTTCGTTGGGCGCGCCCTTGCCGTCAGCAACTGGGGAGAGATCAAGGTCAAGGGCGCCATCATCTTCCGCATCGGGCCGAACAAGCTCGCCCCGGCCGTCATCCCAGACGGTGCCGGTACGGACGCCGCCTACCTGATTGCCGCGGACGGAACCGTTCGCGCCGGCACCGGTGCCGCAAGCGATGTCCCGGCCGAACTCCTGCAGGCCGGCAAGACCGCACAGGCCGGATCGACCTTTGCCGGCTCCGGCGATGCACGTCTTTTCTATTCCTATCTGCCGGTTTCCGTCTTCGGCCAGCCGAACTTGCTCGCCATCGGTCAGAAGGAAGCCAAGGTCCTGGCGCCGGCAAATGACCTTGCCACCTGGGCGACACTTGCGACCGTCGCAATCCTGTTGTCGATGGGGCTCGTCGGTCTCCTCGTCTCTTCGTCGCTGACCAAGCCGCTGACCCGGCTCGCGGCTCTGATGAACCGCCTCAACGACGGCGACAAGTCGATCGAGGTCGATTCCGCCGATCGCGGCGACGAGATCGGCACCATGGCCCGGGCGCTCGCCTCCTTCCGCGACAGCGCACTGGACAAGGAACGGATGGAAGCGACCGCGAGAGAACGCGATCAGCAGCTCGACGTCGAACGCCGTGAGCGCGAAGAGGAAAAGGCGCGCAGCGCGCAAGAGCTCGAGCGGGCGATTGCCGCGCTTGCCGGCGGTCTCAAGCGCCTTTCGAACGGCGAGCTGAACGTCGTCATCAACCAGCCCTTTGCCGGGTCGCTCGACCAGCTGCGCATCGATTTCAACGATTCCGTTCAGCAGCTGGAAGCCACCATGCAGTCGGTGACCTCGAGCGCCGACACCATCCGTGCAGGCGCCGTCGATCTGCGCAGCGCGTCGGAAAATCTCGCCCACCGCACGGAACGGCAGGCCGCCTCGCTCGAGGAAGCCGCAGCGGCACTCGCGGAAATGAACGGGTCCGTGTCCGAGACCCTGCAGCAGTGCGATACGGCCGTCGATGCGGCAGCCACGGCACTGACAAGTGCAAAGTCGTCGGCCAGCATCGTTCAGGACGCCATCGTTGCCATGGAGCGGCTGGAGGATTCCTCTGCCAAGATCCGTCAGATCATCGACGTGATCGACCAGATCGCCTTCCAGACCAACCTTTTGGCGCTGAATGCCGGTGTCGAGGCGGCGCGTGCCGGGGAAGCCGGCAAGGGGTTTGCCGTCGTCGCCCAGGAAGTGCGCGAACTCGCCCAAAAATCCGCCGGCGCCGCCCGCGACATCAATACGCTGATCAACACCTCCGCCTCGGATGTGGAAAACGGCGTGACCCTGGTGCTGAAGACCGGCGACAGCCTGACCATGATCCAGAAGAGCATCGCGTCGATCAACCAGACGATCGGCGTGATTGCCGACTCCTCGCGCGAACAGTCGAGCCGCCTGCGGGAGATCTCGTCATCGGTGACGGATCTCGACCAGATGACCCAGCAGAACGCCGCCATGGTGGAGGAAACCACCGCAGCGGTCTTCTCGCTGTCGCATGAGGCCGATGAACTCGGCAACCGCATCTCGCATTTCTCGCTCTCCGGCGGCGAGATCCGTCGCGTCGCCTGAGGCAGGTTCGAAACGAACAGCGTTTGCATGAAAAACCCGCCAGACCCAAACGTCTGGCGGGCTTTTCTTCGTCTTCGGAACCCCACAGCAGAGATTGCTCAGGCGACGCGTCGGCCCGCTGGTGGCTCAGCAGAAGGCACAGCGGCGTGTTGTTTCTCCTCGCTCTGCACCGTGTTGACCAGCGAGGCGATCGCCATCAACGGCACCGGCTTGCTGTAGAGATAACCCTGGACCTGCGAGCACCCTTCCCGCCTCAGGAAATCCAGATGCTGGAGCGTTTCCACCCCTTCCGCCAGGACCGGAATGTTGAGGCTTTGGGCAAGGATCAGCGTCGAGCGGACGATGGCCGCCGACTGCGCGTCCCGATCCACCTTGTCGATGAAGGAGCGATCGATCTTGATCTTGTCAAAGGGAAACCGCATCAGCGTCGAGAGTGACGAATAGCCGGTCCCGTAATCATCCATGGCGATCTGAACGCCGAGGTCCTTCAACTGACTGACGATGAGGAAGGCCCGGTTCTGGTCGTCGATAATGCCGGATTCGGTGATCTCCAGCTCGAGACGCGTGGCCGGCAGGCCGGTTTCCGCGAGAATCCGCTTCACCTTGTCGGGAAAGCTGAGATCCGCCAGCTGCGCCGTCGCAACGTTGACCGCAATCCGGTAGGGACGCGCCCAGGCGGCGGCCTGGCGACAGGCCTCGCACAGAGCCCATTCTCCGATATCGATGATGAGGCCGGTCCGTTCCGCGATAGGGATGAAATCGGCCGGTGAAACCTTGCCGCGCTGCGGGTGGTTCCAGCGCAAGAGCGCCTCGAAGCCAACCACCTCACTGGTCGCGGTATCGTTCTGCATCTGGTAGAACAGCTCGAACTGGTTCTTGGCCAGCGCCGTCCGCAGATCCATGGCAAGCGCATTGCGCTCACGCGCCGCCTGATCCATGGAAGGGTCATAGAAGCAGACGCTGTTTGGTCCGCTGGCCTTTGCCCGGTACATCGCGACATCCGCCTGCGCCAGCACCTCTTCCAGCGGACTTCCCGCGTCTCCGTGCAGAGAAATCCCGACGCTGGACGACACCGAGAACAGGTGCCCTTCCCACTCGATGGGCTTGTTGATTTCCGCCAGCAGCCGGTTGGCAAGACTGGTCGCGTCATACCGTCCGTAATACCGACGGCTGATCGCGACGAACTCGTCTCCGCCGACGCGGGCGAGGAACTCGTCGGCTGCGACCACGGCGCCGAGCCGCGCACCGATTGTCTGCAGCACCGCATCACCGGCCAGATGCCCGTGAACGTCGTTGATCTCCTTGAAGCGGTTGAGGTCGAAGGAGAGGATCGCGATCTTGCCGGGCAGTTGCGGTGCAAGCGCCCGCAGCGCCTCCAGTTCTTCCTGGAACCCTGCCCGGTTCGGCAGGCCCGTCAGCGCATCATGCAGGGAGAGATGGCGGTAACGGGCCACGGCAGCATTGGTGTTGCTTGCATCGAGCAGATAGGTCGCCGCCGCCAGGGCCAGAAGCACGATCATGATGCCGAGCACGGAGAGTCCGAGAATCTGGTCCGAGAGAACGCCGTCGGGTGGCGGGGTCATCGGCAAGAGCACCAGACGGACAGCCGCCATGCCCGTAAAGTGCGTGAGGACGATACCGAGGATCAGCGCCAGCGCACCGCCATATTTGCAGAACCGCGTCCACGGCCGCACGACACGGTCGACCGCGATCGCACCGAAAACGATACTCAGCACGACGGACGCAACGACATAGCGTTCGTCCCAGAGGATCGTGCCGGAGATCCGGTAGGCGGCCATGCCGGTATAGTGCATTGCCGCAATGCCAAGCCCCATCACCGCGCCGCCGGCTTCCGCCAGAAAGCTGCGATCCCCGGCCGCCGCAATGCCCAGTCCGATCACCGAGGCCGCGATGGCAATCACGAGCGAGAGCAGCGTCTTTTGCGGTTCATAAGCCGCGGGTCCACCCGCCGTATAACCGAGCATGGCGATGAAGTGCGTCGTCCAGATGGCGCAGCCGCCGACGAAGCCGGACAGGCCGATCCACACCATCCGCTCGGTGCCCCTCGCCCGACGCCCTCGCGCAAACAGGCGCAGCGTGAGATAGGACCCGAGGATACACATAATTGCCGCCGCACCCACGTAAGCAAGCGAGTGGTCGTTCACCAGGCAGGTGAGAAGTGTGAGCATGTGGTCAACCTGATATTGCGTTTCATCAAGTTCTTAATCAGCAAAGCTGTAGGAATGCTTGGGAGACATGGTAAACCGGATGTAAGACCCGCTGCGCCGCGTGACGCGTGGCCGGCAAATGCCTTGCAAGCCCAGCCCGTATGGTCTATGGAGCCCCGTCCGCGCAGACACCCTTGGAGGCAACGCGGATGAAGCGCATCGGACGATGTCCTTCAAACTCACCCGACCGCACCTGTGCAGCCGGTTGAGTTTCTCCAATAACCTCGAAAGGATATGCCATGAGCCACGCATCTTACGAGCTCAAGGCCGAGGCGCGCGAACGGGTTGGTAAGGGGTCCTCCCGTGAACTTCGCCGCAACGGTTTGATTCCCGCTGTCATCTATGGTGACAAGCAGGCCCCGATTTCCATCGCTCTGTCCACCAACGAAGTGACAAAGCGCATCCACGCCGGCGGTTTCATGACCACGGTTGCCACGATCGACTACGACGGCGGCAAGATCTCGGTTCTTCCGAAGGACTACCAGCTGGATCCGGTGCGCGACTTCGTCCTGCACGTCGATTTCCTGCGCGTCTCGGCTGACAGCCAGGTCACCGTCAACGTTCCGGTTCACTTCGTCAACGAAGAGAAGTCCGGCATCAAGATCGGCGGCGTGCTGAACATCGTTCGTCACGAAGTCGAAATGCTGGTTCCGGCCAACGACATTCCGGAATTCATCACCGTCGATCTCGACGGCTTCAAGATCGGCGACAGCATTCACATCTCGCATGTCAAGCTGCCGCAGGGCGCCAAGCCGACGATCACCGATCGCGACTTCACAATCGCGACGATCGTTGCACCGGCTGGCGGCACGTCTGAAGAAGCAGCCTCCGAATAAGTCCCGTTTACGGGTACGGAAAAGACAACCCGCCCGGGAAACCGCGGCGGGTTTTTTCGTGGCATAAGGCCCATCCGGACAGGTCGCGCAAGGCGCAGCACCCGCAGCACCGGCCCCTGACGCCGGACGCAAAGACCGGTTGACGGGCAACAGGATCGCCGGCAACGAAAAATTAGGGAACCTTTGCAAAAGCTCCGAAACAGGACAGTTTTCCCGGCAGCACCTCCAGTTCTCGGCCGCCCGGTTCAGCAATGTTTAATGAATGAGTGAAAGCATAACGGGCATCGCACAGGAGAACTCGCCCGCAATGTCTGGATGCTTGAATGAGGCATAACGTGACTCGTTCAGTCGAGAGCCGTTTTATTGCAATCATCATCGCGGCGCTGCTGATCGTGGTTGCGCCGCTCTTTACGTTGTTCCTTGCGCTCTCGTCCCGCCAGGTTGCCGAAAGCCTCAAGGAGCATGTCGAGGTCATCATTGCGGCCAATGCCCAGGCCCTTGCCAAACCGCTCTGGGATCTCGACGTCGAAAGCATCCGCCAGATCACCGGCGCGCTCCTCAACGAACGCGGAATCCAGGTCGTTCAGGTCACCGATACGCTCGGCAAGCTGGACGTGGTGGAAAGCCGTGTCCGGGATGCGTCCGAACAATTGCAGCCGGTCAGCCGCCAGATCTTCTACCGCACGAACGAAGGGTTCCAGACGGTTGGCACACTCGTCGTTCGGTACGAGAAGGTCGGCCTGTTCTCCGCCCTCACCAGCATGGAGATCGCCCTCATCTCCATCTTCGCCGTCGCCATCCTGACCGTCGTCGGCGCCGCGATCCTCGGCAACCGGACCATGGTCATCCGTCCGCTGATGCGTTTGACCGCCGCCGTGGAGGCGACACGCCAGCTCGGATCGCGCCACCATGTCGACTGGCGTTCGGCAGACGAAATGGGGCGGCTCGCCAAGAGCTTCAACCAGATGCAGATCCAGCTGGAGCGCGAAGAACGCGAACTGAAGCGCGCGCACCAGCAGACGACGGAAATCTACAACCTGACGCCGGCCATGCTGTTCTCGCTGGATGGGAACGACATGATCTTCGCTGTCAGCGATTACTGGCTCCTGGCAACCGGGTATGCCCGCGACACGGTTCTCGGGCGCCCCTTCGTCGATCTCGTCGTGCCGCAGGATCACGAGACCTATAAGAACCGCAAGCAGATGACGCGCTCGATTGCCGGCGTCTGCGAGGTCACCGTGCGGTTTCTGTGTGCCGATGGGCGGACCATGGACGTCCTCATCCTGGAAACCGCGCTGACCTCGTCGGGCGACGATCTTCCGGCCTCGCTGAGCGTCATGACCGATGTGACCGAGTTGAAGCAGTCGGAAACCCGCAATCGCCGCCAGGCGATTTCCGACCACCTGACCGGCCTGCTCAATCGCCAGGGCTTCGAGGCGGTCCTGGATGAAAAGATTGCCGCCGCCGACCGCCAACAGAGCGAGGTGGCCTGCCTCTTCGTCGATCTCGACCGTTTCAAGCAGATCAACGATACGCTCGGCCATGCCGCCGGCGACAGCGTCCTGTGCCAGTTCGTCGAACGCATCCAGCCGCTGATGCAAAGCGACGATGCCGCCGCGCGGCTGGGTGGCGATGAATTCGCCATCCTCATTACCGGCGAAGGGGCAGAACGGCGCGCCGTCGAGATCGCCCAGCGGATCGTGGATCACTTCGAACTGCCGTTCCGGACGGAAACCACGAGCGTGCGTCTCAGCGCCAGCATCGGGCTTGCCTTCTACCCGCGCCATGCCGCCAGTGCCAGCGAACTGCTGCAGCGTTCCGACATGGCCATGTATGCCCGCAAGCGCGAGGGCAAGAACGGCGCCAACATCTTCGACAACTCGATTTCCGAACGGGCCCGCCAGCGCGCGGAAATCGAAAGCGATATCGAAGTCGCCATCGCCGCCAACTGGTTCGAGGCGCATTTCCAGCCGATCATGGACGTAGCAGAGCGGCGGATCGTTGGCTTCGAGGCTCTGATGCGCATGCGCCATCCGCGAAAGGGCCTGATGTCACCGGCCGGCATCATTGATGTCGCGGAAGAAACCGGCTCCATCGGCCAGATCGGCAACCTGATCCTGGAGGATTCGCTGGCCAATCTCGCGCAGCTGTCGCGGCTTCCCGGCATGGAAAACGCCTATGTCGCGGTCAACTTCTCGCCGCTGCAATTCGAACCGAGCCTGCCGATCCGCCTGACATCGCTGATGGCACGCTATGCCATTGCCCCGCAGCGCCTCGTCATTGAAATCACCGAAGCCGTGTTGATGCACGACAATCCGCAGATCCGCACGGTTCTGGATACGCTGCACAGCTTCGGCTATCGCATCGCGCTCGACGATTTCGGCACCGGTTATTCCTCGCTCAGCTATCTGAGCCGCTTCCCCGTCGATATCGTCAAGATCGACCAGTCCTTCATCCGCTCGCTGGGCCAGGATGCCGAGGACGTGCAGCACAAGAGCCGCATGTTGGTCGAGGGTATCAGCGCCATCTCCCACAAGATGAACTGCGCCGTTGTGGCAGAAGGCGTTGAAACCGAACATCAGTTCTCGCTCCTGAACGAGATCGGTATTGATTTCGCCCAAGGTTACCTGTTCTCCCGCCCGCTCGCGATCAACGAAATTGTTGCGAATATTCGGAAGGATTTAAATCTTCTGGAAACGCGTGCAGGTTAGCGTCATACTCTACCAATATCTGTAGATGAGGGGAACATGACGCCTGTTGTTCTGACCCTGACATTGACCCTGGTCGCTTTCGGCGCGCAGGCGCAGGAGATTCGTTTCGCGACGGAGCCTTATCCACCTTATTCCTATGCGGATGACGATGGAACGGCCAGGGGCGCCGGTGTCGAGCAGGTCCGCGCGATGATGGACGGGTTGGATTCAAGGACCGATTATTCGATCGACGTCATGCCCTGGGCGCGGGCCATCGCGCTGGCCGAAACCCGCCCCGACCATTGCACCTTTGCCGCCGCCCGCACGCCGGAACGGGAAGGCCGCTTCAAGTGGGTCAGCCCCCTGCTCTTCGACATCAATCTTCTGGTGACCCGCAAGGATGCAGCCGGGAATGTGCAGTCGATCGAGAAGGCCAAGTCGCTCTCGGTCGGCACGCAACGCGAGGACTATACCGAGAGCCTGCTGCGCGCGAAAGGGTTCGACAAGATCGATCTCAGCAACAGCTTTGACCTGACACTCGCCAAGCTTCTCGGCAAGCGCATCGATCTGATGACCATGTCGCAGGGGGTTTATGAAACCCTGCTTGCCCAGGGCTCGCCGATCCAGTCCGTCGCCGAGCTGTCGCGCCAGGAACTCGGCATTGCCTGCAACAGGACCGTTGCCGACACCGTAATCGCCGCCATGCAGGCCTCACTCGATCGCCTGCGGACCTCCGGTGAGCAGAACCGCATCCTCAGCCGCTTCGGTTTGCCGCAAAACCCCTGACATCCGGCCATCTGGCTCCGCAAGTCGGGAACGGCTTGACTTCCCCGCCGTTTCGCGGTGCAAGGCGGTCAGACGGCAGAAGGATCGTTTTCCATGCTCATCATCGCAGGTCTCGGCAATCCGGGCGGCAAATATGCCGGCAACCGCCACAATATCGGCTTCATGGCGGTGGATGCCATCCAGCGCCGGCCGGGATTTTCACCGTGGTCGAAGAAGTTCAAGGCGGAGATTTCCGAAGGTGAACTGGCCGGCGACAAGGTGCTGCTGATGAAGCCGCAGACCTTCATGAACCTGTCGGGCGACGCGGTCGGCGAGGCCATGCGCTTCTACAAGCTCGGGCCTGAGAACATCGTCGCCATCTATGACGAACTGGATCTCGCACCGGCGAAAGCCCGCATCAAGGTCGGCGGCGGCCATGGCGGCCACAACGGCGTGAAATCGCTCGACGCGCATTGCGGCAAGGACTACCGGCGCCTGCGCCTCGGTATCGGCCATCCGGGCAACAAGGATCTCGTACACGGCTATGTGCTCGGCGATTTCGCCAAGGTGGACCGCGACTGGCTGGAGCCGCTTCTCGATGCAATTGCCGACAATGCCGAGATGCTGGTGAAGAACGAAGACAGCCAGCTGATGAACAAGCTGGCGCTCGCCGTCGGGGCTAAGGCGGACGAGGAGACGGCGAAACCCGCCAAGGCCGCAAAGGACCCGAAGCCCGCCGGTCAGTCGCACATCCGCCAGGCCCGCAATTTCAACCAGCCCAAGGCACTGCCGACGAACGGCCCGATGGCCGACATGCTGAAGCGGATGTTTTCGAAGAAGGATGACGGATGATGGCGATGCCGCCGGACGTGACGATCCGCCCGGCCGACATCGGTGATCTGGACGGTCTGCTGACGCTCTACCGCGAGCTCAATCCTTCAGACCCGGCCCTGCCCCGGGAAACCGCGGAGAACGCCTTCGCGCAGATGCTCACGCAGCCCGGCCTTACCGTCTTCATCGCCGAGCAGGATGACCGTGTCGTATCGACGGCCACGCTCATCGTCATCCCCAACCTCACCCGCTCCGCCCGGCCCTATGGCTTGATCGAGAATGTGGTGACGCTATCTCGGATGCGAGGCGGCGGGCTTGGCCGGGCGGTGGTGCGCCATGCGATCGGCGTTGGCTTTGCGGCGAACTGCTACAAGGTGATGCTGCTGACGGGCCGGCACAGCGCAGAGGTGCATCGCTTCTACGAAGGCTGCGGCTTCGTGCAGGACAAGACGGGTTTCCAGATCCGCAACGACTGACGCGGGACGGTCCGGCCTTGCCTATTCCTCCGGCTCTGCCGTGAACATCAGCGGAAACTCGGCGTCCTTGGCAAGATCCATCGCTTCCGTGACCTTGGTTTCGGCCACATCCTTCGGGCAGACCACCACGACGCAGGAGCCCATGCGGTGGGCGGTGATCATTACCTTCTGGCTCGCCTCCTCGCCCATGCGGAAGACGACCTTCAGCACCAGCACGACGAATTCGCGCGGCGTATAATCATCATTGTGCAAAAGCACCTTGTAGAGCTTCGGACGCTCCACCTTGGGCTTCGTTGCCGTTTGTTGTTTGAGACCGACCTGATTTGCCATGACAGATTATTCCCTGGGACCATCGGGACCCTGACCATCGTGATGGCGAGGTCCCTCGTGTGGCGGCAGGCTTGCCAGAACCATGTGCCAGTTTGACGAAAGATAGGACAAACGGAGCCTCGCGCCAATGGCAAGGCCATCGAAACGCTCACCGATGCGCCCTGATCCCCATCGAACCCTTGACCGTCTGGCAGCTTTCCCCCATAGCCACACCACAATCGAAAACTCAAGGACGGGTGAACCCTTATGGGCTTCAAATGCGGTATCGTCGGGCTGCCGAATGTCGGCAAGTCGACCCTCTTCAACGCGCTCACCAAGACGGCCGCAGCGCAGGCAGCCAACTATCCCTTCTGCACCATCGAACCGAATACCGGCGAAGTGGCGGTGCCGGATCCGCGCATGCAGAAGCTGGCGGCGATTGCCGGCTCGAAGGAAATCATCCCGACCCGCATTTCCTTCGTCGATATCGCCGGCCTCGTGCGCGGCGCCTCGAAGGGCGAAGGTCTCGGCAACAAGTTCCTCGCCAATATCCGCGAAGTCGATGCCGTCGTGCATGTGCTGCGCTGTTTCGAGGATGACGACATCACCCACGTCGAAGGCCGGATCAATCCGGTCGGTGACGCCGAGACGATCGAGACCGAGCTGATGCTCGCCGATCTCGAAAGCCTGGAGCGCCGCGTTGAGCAGACCCGCAAGCGCGCCACAGGCAAGGACAAGGATTCGATGGCCCAGCTTCCGATCATGGAAGCGGTCGTCAAGCTGCTGAACGAAGGCAAGCCCGCCCGCCTGCTTCTGAAGACGCTTGCGCCGGAAGAGATCGAAATCTTGAAGGGCCTCAACCTTCTGACCTCGCACCCGGTCCTCTACGTCTGCAACGTCGCGGAAGGCGATGCCTCGACCGGCAATGCCCATACGCAGGCCGTCGCCGCCATGGCAGAGACGCAGGGAGCCGAATGCGTCATCATCTCCGCCGCCATCGAGGCCGAGGTCGCACAGCTTCCGGAAGAGGAAGCCCGCGAGTTCCTCTCGGCGCTCGGTCTGGAGGAGGCCGGCCTCGACCGTCTGATCCGCGCCGGCTACCACCTGCTCGACCTCATCACCTATTTCACCGTCGGCCCGAAGGAATGCCGCGCCTGGACGATTGTCCGCGGCACCAAGGCACCGCAGGCGGCCGGTGTGATCCATACGGATTTCGAGCGCGGTTTCATCCGTGCCTTCACCATTTCCTATGACGATTACGTTGCCTTCAAGGGTGAAGTGGGCGCCAAGGAAGCCGGCAAGGGCCGCGACGAAGGCAAGGAATATGTCGTCCAGGACGGCGACGTGATCCACTTCCGCTTCAACACCTGATCGCTTCCGCGTTCAGTGCCAGACTTTTGCTGCCGTCCCTCATTGCAGGGGCGGCAGTTTTGCTTTCAGCTCCGGCGGCAGAGCGCCGACCACGACGCGCCTCAGCGGCTGCCAGCCGATGCCGACCGACAGCACGATGATGCCGACGGTGATCAGCGCCAGGAATATGACATTGTCCATCTCGATCGCGCTGTTGCGCAGAAGCGTCGTCACCGTGACGATCAGGGTGATGAGACCGGAGGTCACAAAAGCGCGGCGATCGATCACGACACCGATCAGCATCAGGATGGCAACGATCGCGATCACGCCGGGCGTCGAGGCGTCGCGCATCTGGTCGTCGAAATCGGACAGCGTTCCGAAGGAGACGAGGAAGAGCGTTGCGAGCCCCGCATAGAGCAGCGCCGGCGCCGCCGCCAGATGCAGCCAGAAGGCGATGTCGGAGCGGCGGGTCTGCCGCGCCGGGTCCGACAAATCGTAGGTCATCGCCACGCCAAACAGGCCGAGTGCGGCAAGGATGCCCATGACCAGCACGATCGAGGGGTGGTCGATCAGGATATTCGCCGAGCGAAGCCCGATCTCCAACAGGCCGATCAGAGTGAGGAACAGCACGGCAAAGAAGGACAGGATGACGACGGCGAGCGCCACCGGTATGCGGTAGCGGGCGTAGAATGCGAGCATCATCAGCGGGAAAGCCAGGAATCGCAGCGCCAGCAGCAGATAGCCGTCACCGGACCATCCCATATTATCCGCAATCAACTGGCAGATAACCACCGACCAGATCGCCATGGCGATGGTGAGCGCCACCGCCGGAAGCGCCAGCCGCTGCCGGCGCACCAGGATCTCCGCAAGAATGATGACGACCGGCAACAGCCCGATGATGGCACCAAGCCCGCCGACGCCGATCAGAAGAACCGTCAGACCAAGGGTGATCAACACATCATGGAAACCGCGGATGAACCGCGGCGTCTCGGTTTCGACGACGGCGGATCGCGCAGCACTTTCCGGATCGCTGCGCGTCTCCTTGAGATGCGGCATTAAAGCCACGAGATGCGCCTCCAGCGCATCGCGCTTTCCCGGTTCAACAAGCCCCTTGGCAACCGCGCCGTCCAATGCGCCTCTGAGACCTGTCATGTCACTCTTTACTCCCGCCGTCCCCGCAGTCTCCGGGGTCGTCGCGACCTTAGGGGACGTCACGCCGGGTGACAACTGCGCTCTGTGGCGCCGGTGCCCTCCCCTGTGGGTCTTGTTTCAGGCCTTGCGGACCGGGCAGGTGGACAGGCCGAACAGGCTGTAGAGCGGACAGGACGACATCAGCCCGGTCAGGAGCGGCACCACGCCGATCAGTGTGACGTAACGCCACGAGGCGTCCGGAAAGATGAAGAACAGCGACAGCAGGACGATACCCGCAACGATGCGCAGCAACCGATCGATAGATCCGACATTCTTGGCAAACATGGCCTTCTCCCTTGGGATCTTTGAGTGGATGATCACAAGGTTAGCGCGCCGCTTTTTGCCGCTCGGTGACTAAGTCACCGGATCCGGCAGGATGTCAGGGCTGGGCGGCCATTTTTGTCAGCGCCGCCCGGTCGAGGATGCGGATCGACCCGCGCTCGTTTGCAATCCACCCCTTGGAGGCGATAGCCTCCAGCCGGCGCGATACTACCTCGCGGGCCGTGCCGATTGCCACCGCGAGATCCTGGTGAGTGGCCGACACCTCCCCGCTCGTATCAGCGCGATCGAGAAGCACATGCGCAAGGCGCTGCTCTACCTTGACGAAGGCCACCTGCTCCAGAACGAACATCAGATCGCCGAGCCGCGCGGCAAAGGCGCGAAAGACGAACTGCCGGAAGGACGGAGATCCCGCCATCAGCCGCTCGAAGACGAGAGGCGGCACCATGACCGCCACCAGATCCGTCTCGGCGATCGCCTCGCCCGTATAGGGCGCGCCGCCCAGCACGCCGAGCGTCGTCTGCACGCATGTTTCTCCCGGCGTCACGGCATAGAGCAGCAGTTCGCGCCCATTGCGCCCGGTGAGATAAACGCCGATCCGCCCCGACAGCAGGATGACGAAGCTCTGCGCCGCATCGCCGGGGCGAAACAGCGTGGTGCGCGCCGGCACATGCACGGGTTTCAGTCCCTCCAGCTCCCGCCGCCACTCCGGTTCCAGTGCGGCAAGAAAACCTGCGTCATGGAGCCACGTCATCATGGACCCTCTCTTCAATTAGGGGCATAAGACGCATTCTGCATATTCTGAGGAGGAAAGAACAGCGGATGCAGGCAGACAGATTATATTTCGAGGATTTCCGTCCCGAACGGCAGTTCCCGCTGGGCCCCAAAACGGTCAGCGCCGAGGAAATTATTGAATTCGCGCAAGAATTCGATCCGCAGCCGATGCATCTTTCGGAAGAGGCGGGCCGCGCCAGCATTCTCGGCGGGCTGGCCGCCTCCGGCTGGCACACCTCGTCCATGCTGATGCGGATGATCATCGATTCCTATATCCTCAATTCCTCCTGCCAGGGCGCTCCCGGCATCGATCTGATGGAGTGGAAGAAGCCGGTTCTGGCCGGCGACACGCTGAAAGGCACCGCGACCGTGCTGGAAGCGCGGGCCCTGAAATCCCGCCCCGGCATTGGCCTGGTCCGCATTCGCACCGAACTCAGTAACCAACGGGATCAGAGTGTCTGCGTGGCCGACCAGGTCATCATGTTCGGCATGCGGGAGACGACGGAGGTGGCATCATGAGACTGACGGAGCTCAACCCGGTCGGCACCCGCATCGAAACCGGCACACTGGAATTCACCGCAGACGACATCATCCGTTTCGCCACGAAATTTGATCCGCAGCCCTTTCACATGGATGCAGAAGCGGCGAAATCCTATGTGTTCGGCGGGCTCTGCGCCTCCGGCTGGCATACCTGCGCCGGCTGGATGAAAATGTTTCTCGCCCACTGGCAGGAGGAGCATCTGCGCCTGGTGAAACAGGGCATCGAACCGCCCAAGCTCGGCCCCTCCCCCGGTTTCAAGAACCTCAAGTGGCTCCGTCCGGTCTATGCCGGCGACTGCGTGACCTATTTCGTCACGTTGACGGAGACGCGGGAACTCGCCTCGCGGCCGGGAACCTGGCTGAACTCGACCTTCAACGAGGGAGTGAACCAGAACGGCGAAACGGTTCTGCAGTTCGAAAGCAGCGTGATGGAATTCACCTGAGGGATCAGCCCCTCACGGCCCTGCGCCACACGCTGGAGCAGACAGCTCAGCGGGTGGCGATCACGGCAACACCCGCGCCCACCATCAGCGTGCCTGCACCCCGATTGACGGTGCGCACCACGCGTGGCGTGGAAAGCAGGCGCCGGGCGCGGCTGGCCAGCACCACATGCCCGCCGATCACGAGGACTTCGACCAGCAGGATGACGAAGCCAAGGTTGAAGACGTCACCCACCGAAAGGTTGGGGCCGACCACATGCGGCAGAAGCGCGATATAGAACAGCGGCATCTTCGGATTGCCAAGATTGAGCACGACGCCGGCAAGGAAGCCGCGCCCGAGATCGCGTCCGTCAACACCCGCCCGTGCCTGCGGGACAACAGCCGGGGCCGTCCACATGCGAATGCCCATCCAGATCAGATAGGCGGCGCCTGCATAGCGCAGCACCGTCATGCCGGTCCCCATCTCGGCTGCAACCGCCGAAAGGCCGAAGGCGGCCAGTGCCAGGAAGATCAGGATGCCGGTGACGGTGCCGAGGCCATAGGCAATGCCGGAGGCCGCACCGCCGTGTACGGTGCGCGCCAGGATCGTCATATTGTCGGGGCCGGGGCTGGCGGCAAACACGAAAAACGTCGCCCCGAAGGCGACCAGCGTCGAAAGATCCATTGTCGTTCCCCGTCTTGTTCCAGAGCCGACGCTACGCCTCGGCCTGCCGGCTGGCAAGCACCCGGCACCAACGGGTGAGAAGACGGATCAGGGCCGGATCAATGCCCGTCGAAGGAGACGAGCGTGCGCACCTCGACACCGAGCGCCTCAAGCTTCTGGCGACCGCCGAGCTCCGGAAGGTCGATGACGAAGCATGCGGACACCACCTCGGCGCCGATCTGCCGCAGCAGCTTGACCGCCCCTTCAGCCGTTCCGCCGGTGGCGATCAGGTCGTCGCAGAGGATGACCTTTTCGCCGGGCTTCACCGCATCCACATGCATCTCCATCTCGTCGACGCCGTATTCGAGGCTGTAGGCCACGCTGACGGTGGCGTGCGGCAGCTTGCCCTTCTTGCGGATCGGCACGAAGCCCGCCGACAGTTGATGCGCCATGGCGCCGCCCAGGATGAAGCCTCGCGCCTCGATACCGGCAATCTGGTCGACGGACAGATCCTGATAGGGCCGCACCAACTCGTCCACCGCCTGCCGGAAGGCCTTGGCATCGCCGAGCAGCGTGGTGATGTCGCGGAAGATGATGCCCGGCTTCGGATAGTCGTGAATGGCACGGATGGAAGCGGCCAGCGTTTGATCGGCAGTTGTCATCGGTTTGGATCCTGCGTTCGGGAGATAAGCGGCGATTGTTAATCCCTGCGTCGCGATACGACGACACCGTGATCTGCAATAGCCTGCCCTCGTTGGAACCTGCTGCCGTCTTCGATTATCATGGCGCAGGTTTGGAGGTCGCACATGCAGCATGTCCGATTAACGGATCAGGTCATCTGGTTCAAGCATATCGAAGGCAAGACGCTGTTGGAACGCCTCAAGGCACTACAGGCGGAAGAGGAGATCCACCTGGAAATCGGTGGTGTTGTCGGACGCTGGAAACGCATGAGAAGTGGCGTGGATGCACGCCCGACCGACGGGCTGAAGCCAAGCGGCGCCATGCGAGACATCTGGAGCGCATGGTATGGCTCCAAGCGGGGCGACAGGCTGACGGTCCGCGAAGTCCCTGACGAAAACCCTCGCGAGCCTACAATCGCGTCGCTGTTTCCAGAATGGGCGAGCGCCGAGGACGAGGCGGCATTTCGTGATCTGTGAGCGCTACGACACCGCCGTCGTGCCCTTCCCCTTTGCGGAACAGCCGGTGCTGAAGCGCCGCCCGGTGGTCATCCTGTCGGGCCCTGGCTTCAACGAGGCCAACAAGGCCACCATCGTCGCCATGATCACGACCGCGAAGGAATCGGCCTGGCCGAGCAACATCCTGATCCGCGACCTGGAGTCCGCGAGCCTCGAGACACCATGTGTCATCCGCTGGCGGCTCGCGACGATTCCGAACGAGCTTGTTCTGCGGCGACTGGGTGTGCTGTCTGGCGTGGACAGGCTCGCCTGCGAGCGGGAACTTGCAAACATCCTGCCATGAAAAAGGCGGCCCGAAAGCCGCCTTTCATACGCGAACCTGCGCCGGAAGCTCAATGCTCCTTGTTGGCGTAGACCGACTTTTTCGTCAGGTAGATGAGGATCGTGAAGATCGCCAGGAACACCATGACCATGAAGCCGGTGCGCTTGCGGTCTTCCAGGTGCGGCTCGGCGGCCCACATCAGGAAGGCGGACACGTCCTTGGCGTACTGGTCGAGGGTCTGCGGCGCACCATCGTCATAGGTCACCTGACCGTCGGAGAGCGGCGGGGCCATGGCCAGCGAAGCGGCGGCGGCGAAATACGGGTTGTAATGCGTCCCCGGTGCGACCTCGACACCAGCCGGCGGCTCCTGGTAACCGGTCAGCAGCGAGTAGATGTAATCCGGGCCGCCTTCCTGGTACTGGGTGAAAATGTCGAAGACGAACTGCGGGAAGCCGCGGGTAATCCCGCGCGCCTTGGCAATCAGCGAGAAGTCGGGCGGAGCCGCTCCGCCATTGGCCGCCGCTGCCGCCTGCACGTTCGAGAAGGGCGACGGGAAATGGTCGGACGGCACACCCTTGCGGGTGAACATCTCGCCGTCGTCATTCGGGCCGTCCTGCACTTCGTAGTTCGCGGCAAAAGCCTTCACCTGTGCTTCGGAATAGCCAAGCCCCTCCAGCGTGCGGAAGGAGACGAGGTTCATCGAATGACAGGCCGAACAGACTTCGGTGTAGATCTTCAGGCCGCGCTGCAGCTGTCCCTTGTCATAGTGTCCGAAGGGGCCGGCAAAGCTCCAGTCCAGATTGTGCGGCTTGTGGATCGGGTAATGCGGCGTGCCGCCCTCGGCATGCGCGCCTTCTTCAGCGGCCTGCACGCCGGTCGCAAGACCGGTCAGCAGCGCCAGAGACAGGAGGCTTTTTACAAGCTTGTTCATTTGGTTGGTCCTCTCCGTCTTCTGGCTCAGGCGCGCATGTCGGCGGTGACATTGCCATTCTTGGCAAGCACGGCCTCCGTGATCGAGTTGGGGATGCGCCTCGGCGTTTCGATCAGGCCCAGAACGGGCATCAGAACGAGGAAGAAGCCGAAGTAATAGGCGGTGCCCATCTGCGACAGGATGACATAGATGCCTTCCGCAGGCATGGCGCCGAGCCAGCCGAGCATGATGGAGTTTGCCACGAAGATCCAGAAGAACAGCTTGTACCACGGACGGTAGACGGCGGAGCGCACCTTGGACGTGTCGAGCCAGGGCAGGAAGAACAGCACGATGATCGCACCGAACATCACGAGCACGCCGCCGAGCTTGGAATCGATCGGGCCGACATTGAAGGTGATGGCGCGCAGCATGGCGTAGAAGGGCAGGAAGTACCATTCCGGAACGATGTGCGCCGGGGTCTTCAGCGGGTCCGCCATGATGTAGTTGTCAGGATGGCCGAGGAAGTTCGGCATGTAGAAGATGAACCAGGCATAGACGATCAGGAAGATCGAAAGGCCGAGCGCATCCTTCAGTGTCGCGTAAGGGGTGAACGGAACCGTATCGGTCTTGGTCTTCACCTCGATGCCGGTCGGGTTCGTCTGGCCGGTCACATGCAGCGCCCAGACGTGCAGGATGACGACACCGGCGATCATGAAGGGCAGCAGGTAGTGCAGCGAGAAGAAGCGGTTCAGCGTCGGCTGATCGACGGCAAAACCGCCCAGCAGGAACTGCTGGATCCACTCGCCGACCAGCGGAAAGGCCGAGAAGAAGCCCGTGATGACGGTCGCGCCCCAGAAGGACATCTGGCCCCAGGGCAGAACGTAGCCCATGAAGGCGGTCGCCATCATCAGGAGGAAGATCACGACGCCGAGAATCCAGAGGATTTCACGCGGGGCCTTGTAGGAACCGTAATAGAGACCACGGGCAATGTGCAGGTAAACGGCGATGAAGAAGAAGGAGGCGCCGTTGGCATGCATGTAGCGCAGCAGCCAGCCGTGGTTAACGTCGCGCATGATCTTTTCGACGGAGTTGAAGGCGACGGTCGTATCCGCCGCGTAGTGCATGGCGAGCACTACCCCTGTCAGGATCTGCACCACCAGCATCACCATCAGCATGGCGCCGAAGGTATAGGCGTAGTTAAGGTTGCGCGGCACCGGATAGGCCACGAAGCTGTCATACATCATGCGCGGCAGGGGAAGCCGCGCGTCGATCCACTTTTCCAAGCCCGTGGAAGGCTGATAACTGGAATGCCCACTCATTGATTAGTCCCCTCAGCCGATCCGGATCACGGTATCGCTTGCAAAAGTAAATGTCGGGATGGCGAGATTCTGCGGCGCCGGACCTTTGCGAATGCGGCCCGCCGTATCGTAATGCGAGCCATGGCAGGGACAGAACCATCCGCCGAAATCCCCGGACTGGCCGAGCGGCACGCAGCCGAGGTGGGTGCAGGAGCCGATCATGACGATCCAGTTCTCCTTGCCCTCGCCGGCGGAACGATCAAGATCGGTCGCCTGGGAGTCTGCCGGGATATTCGCATTGCGGGCGACCGGATCCTTCAGCTCAGCCAGTTGAACGGCCTTTGCTTCTTCGATTTCCTTTGCCGTCCGGTTGCGGATGAAGACGGGCTTGCCGCGCCATTTCACCGTCAGTGACATGCCGGGCTCCAGGCTCGCGACATTCACCTCAATCGAGGCCAGCGCCAATGTGGAGGCATCCGGCCGCATCTGGTCGATGAATGGCCAGGCCACGGCGGCGGCCCCCACCGCACCCGCCATGCCGGTCGTCAGATAAAGGAAATCGCGGCGAGTGGGCTCGCCCACGGTTCCGCTCGTCGTGTCGTGCTCGCTCACGGTCAAACCATCCTCTGCACAGAAATGTGATTGTATTGCATTGCCCCTCGCCCCTCATGAAGCCGGTCTGGACGCAACCGGCCTCTCATCTCCCGCAAATTTTTTAAGCGTCGCGCAACAATAAGTCTAGCCTCCCCAACAGCCTATGGGCACATTGTCGCGGGTCAACAAAGCTCGGAAGTCCTGCATATGCAGAGATTTTCCCCATTTGCCTTGCGCCAGATCAAGGCGCACCCGCGATGTTGCACTGCACGCAGGGGCTGCCGATTCGGCCTCAGGTCAAAATCATCGCATTCCTACGGCACCGATGGGCCCTGTCGACGCGCAGGAGATGCCCGAAACGGGTCACCTGCCCCAACGGCATCATCCCGCGCTGACCAAGCCCCGCGATGAGCGGAGTTGACCATGATTCGCGCCGATGCGGGCATGCCTTTTTCACGAATGATGATCAGGCGGGTTCGTTGACCGCCAGAAAGCCGCCGGATTGACGCGACCAAAGTTCGGCATAAAGCCCGCCGGACGCGACGAGTTCCGCATGCGTGCCCTGTTCGATGATGCGGCCCTTGTCCATCACGATCAGCCGGTCGAGGGCTGCAATCGTCGACAGGCGATGGGCGATCGCCAGCACCGTCTTGCCCTTCATGAGCTCGTCCAGATTGGACTGGATGGCCGCTTCCACTTCCGAATCAAGTGCCGAGGTCGCCTCGTCCAGCACCAGGATCGGCGCATCCTTCAGCATGACGCGGGCAATCGCGATGCGCTGGCGCTGCCCTCCGGAGAGCTTCACCCCCCGTTCGCCGACATGCGCGTCAAAACCCTTCCGGCCGCGCTGATCTTCCAGCGCCTGGATGAACCCATCCGCCTCGGCCCGCCGTGCGGCGGCCAGAAGCTGCGCATCCGTGGCATCCTGCCGTCCGAAGAGGATGTTGTCGCGGATCGAGCGGTGGAGGAGCGAGGTATCCTGCGTCACCATGCCGATCTGGACCCGGAGGCTTTCCTGGCGGACCTTGGCGATATCCTGGCCATCGATCAGGATGCGCCCGCTCTCCACATCGTAGAAGCGCAAGAGCAGGTTGACGAGCGTCGACTTGCCCGCCCCCGAACGTCCGACGATGCCGACCTTTTCGCCCGGCGCGATGGTGAGGTTCAGGCTGTCGATCACGCCCTTGCCGCGACCGTAATGGAAGCTGACATTCTCAAAGCGGATTTCGGGGCGCGCAACGACGAGATCCCGCGCGTCCGTGGCATCCGTCAGGCCGATCGGCTGGGAAATCAGTTCGGCGGCATTCTGCACGGTGCCGAAATTGCGCATGATGCCGTTGAACTGGGTCATCAGCCGCCCGAGCAGGAAATTCAGGCGCAGTACGAGCGCCAGCGTGAAGGCGACGGCACCGGAACTGATACGGCCATCCAGCCAGAGGTGAATACAGAGGGCCGCCATGCTGGTGATCATGATGCCGGAGAGCAGCGCCATGGAGGCCCTGACACCGGTGATGAAGCGGGTGAACATCATGGTCGTCGATTGGAAGGTGTCGAAGCCTTCCCGCATGTAGCGGTCGTTCACCTCGTCGCGGCCAAAGAGCCGGAGCGTCTGAATGTTGCTGTAGCTGTCCACCATGCGGCCGTTCAGCATCGAGGCCGCCTCCGCCGTCTCCCGCGAATGATACCGGATGCGCGGCACGAAATAGCGGGCAAGGAAGGAGAAGATCACCACCCAGAGAACGACGATCATCGCGAGGCGCCAGTCGAGCCCGCCGATCAGCGTCAGCATCGAGACCGCATAGATCAGCACGAACCAGACGCTTTCCATCAGCGACGTGACGAGATCGCCCGCCGACTGCCCGCCGGACCACACCTTGGTGACGATGCGACCGGCAAAATCATTCTGGAAGAAGGAGATCGTTTGCCGCGCCACGTGCTGGTAGGACTGCCAGCGGACGAGATTGTAAAAGCCCGGCGTGATGATCTGCTGGTCGACGACCGCGGTCGCCATGGTCACCAGGAAGCGCACGAGGCCGATCAGCACCAGCATGCCAGCGAGTTCCCACCCGTGCGCAGCCAGAAGACCGCTCCAGCCCTCCGCCTTGTTGACGCTCGCCAGGATATCGACCAGCCGCCCGACGAACCAGAACAGCGCCGCCTCGATCGCCGCCGTCATGCCGCCCAGAACCAGCATGGCGAAGAAAGGGAATTTCGCCTGGCGCACATAGAACCAGATGAAGGCGATCGTGCCCTTGGGCGGCCTCAGATCAGCGCGCGGCGCAAAGGGTTGGATGCGGTTTTCGAAGAAGCGGAACAGGGCGTCGATCATAAGATGGGTATAGGCTCTTTCGCGGATGCAACAAGAAGGACCCACCTTAAAACTTGGCAATCTTCAAACGCCATGCTGTCTTCGCATCGGTGGGACCGCTACTGGTAATAGCGGCCATAGATCGCGTGGTAGCGGCGGTTGCCCACGGGCGGCGAGACGGCGTTGATCACCAGCGTCTCGTCCTCCGTCAGTTCCGCCCGTTGCAGCGCCAGCCGCGCGCTGCCGTAAAGCTGGGCGGGAGACGCCGTGCCATAGGCCGTGGCGCAGCCGAAGCGGCAATTGAGCGATGGCAGATCCTTGACCGTGCGCCGTGCGTGGCCGAGTGCGCCGTCCACCACATGCCGCAACCGGTTGCTGACATCGGTGAGATGGATTTCGGTGTTGGAATTCAGCAGCAGCCCCAGTTCATCCGCAGACATCCAGCAGGCACTGTCATCCTTGCCGATCAGGCGACCCGTCTGCTGGCCGATCGTGTCGAGCAGATAGTCGCGGGCCTTGGCCATCACCGGGCCGCGATAGGCATCGAAACCGCTGACGCGACACAACATCAGACTGTAGCCATCCAGATGCTGCTCGCCCGAATGCAGCGCCTGAAGACGGCCCATCATGGTGGCCCGTTCGCCCAGTCCGTGGCTGATGATGCTGTCCGGCATCGAAGGAGCCGGTTGCGGACCGGCAGCCACCTGCGACGCATCATCCTGCGGCGCCACGGGCGCAACCTCCGCCAGCCATTGCGCCACCGAGGCCTGCAGATCGGCCACCACGTTGACCTGCTCGCCGGCAGACTGTTTCAGCAGATGGACCATATGCGCGAGCGGCGCGGCGGCCGGTTCCGGCGCCGCGGCAAACACCGCCTGCGCCTTGGCAAGCTGCGCCTCGAAGTCCTGCAGCGAGACCTGCATGTCTTTGAGCGAGGTTTCCACCTTCGGCAGCACCGGGGCGAGCGCCAGCGCATCGACCACCTGCTGGACCGGCTCGAACAGGAAGGGCAGGAAACGCTGCGCCAGATCCGTGAGATCCGCCTGCGAGACAGGACGCTTCAGAAGCAGGAAGCTCTGCTTCAAATCCGCATTGTCTCCCTTCAACAGCAGGCAGACGAGATGAAAGTTGGCAGGCGTCAGATCGAGGCCGAGCCTCGTCAGGACAACGGAGGCCTGGCGGCCGATCGAGGCCTCATTGGTGCTTCCATACGCGGTGATCGACATAGGCAAACTCCCGAATCGTGACCGGACCATCTTAAGGCCGGGGACCGATCCAAGAGTTTAAACGCTTCGTTAAAATGCGAGCAAAGGCCCTCGCAAGGGCCGGGAATGCGGCGGATTACTCCGCCGCCTCCGGCTCCTGCGTGGTCTGGTCGGCGAGGAAACCGCCCGATTGGCGGTTCCAGAGGTCCGCATAGATGCCGCCATGCGAGACGAGTTCGGTATGCGTCCCCTCCTCGATGATCCGCCCCTTGTCGAGCACGATCAGCCGGTCCATCTGCGTCAGCGTCGACAACCGGTGGGCAATCGCGATCACCGTCTTGTCCTCGATCAGCTTGAACAGGCTCTCCTGGATCGCCGCTTCCACTTCCGAATCGAGCGCCGAGGTCGCCTCGTCGAGGATCAGGATCGGCGCGTCCTTCAGGAAGACACGCGCGATCGCGATCCGCTGCCGCTGGCCGCCGGAGAGTTTCACGCCCCGCTCACCGACATGTGCGTCGAGACCGGTGCGGCCCTGCTGGTCCGCCAGGCCCTGGATGAAGTCCCAGGCATTGGCGCGCTTGGCGGCCTCGATCACCTCCTCATCGGAGGCCTCGGGACGGCCATAGGAAATGTTGTCGCGGATCGAGCGGTGCAGCAGAGAGGTATCCTGCGTCACCACACCGACCAGCGCCCGCAGGCTGTCCTGCGAAACCTGGGCGATGTCTTGGCCGTCGATCAGGATGCGGCCCTTCTCGACATCGTAGAACCGCAGGAGCAGGTTCATCAGCGTCGTCTTGCCGGCACCGGAGCGACCGACGAGCCCGACCTTCTCGCCCGCCTTGATGGTGAGCGAGAAGTCCTCGATGACGCCTTTCTGCTTGCCGTAGTGGAAGCGGACATCCTCGTAGACGATCTCGCCACGCGGGGCGGCAAGCGGTGTCGCCTGCGGCTTGTCCAGGATGTCGTGCGGCTTCGTCATCATGCCCATGCCGTCGTAGACCGTGCCGATGCTTTCGAACAGCGCCGCCACTTCCCACATGATCCAGTTGGACATGCCGTTGACGCGCATCGAAAGCCCGATCGCGACCGCCAGCGCACCGATGCTGACATCGCCGCCCAGCCAGAACCAGATGCCGAGCGCCGCCACCGAGAACTGCACGAGCACGTTGTTGATATCGACCGCGATGTTGAGGAGCGAGATCTGCCGCATCTGGCCATGCACGGTACCCAGAAACTCGTCCATGCCCTCCCTGGCATAGGTCTCTTCGCGTCCGGCATGCGAGAAGAGCTTCACCGTCGCAATGTTCGTGTAGCTGTCGACGATCCGGCCCGTCATCATCGAACGGGCATCCGCCTGCGCACTCGAAAGCTTCCTCAGCTTCGGGATGAAGTGCCGCAGAATGAGGATGTAGAAGATCAGCCAGACGAGCAGCGGAATGCCGAGCCGCCAATCGACGGCGGCGACGAGCGCCAGCATCGAGACGAAGAAGCTGATGGCATAGACGAAGACATCGATGATCTTCATCGCCACATCGCGCACCGCAAGCGCCGTCTGCATGACCTTGGTCGAGACCCGCCCGGCAAACTCGTTGGCAAAGAAGGTCATCGAATGGCGCAGCAGGAAACGGTGCATCTGCCAGCGGGCAATCATCGGAAAGCTGCCGGCCAGCACCTGATGCATGGTCAGCGTATGGAAGAAACCGATGAACGGCAGGCCGATCAGCAAAAGCGCCGCCATGCCGGCCAGCCGCCAGCCCTCGTCTGCCAAGAAAGTTTCGCGGTTGGCACTGCTCAGCCAATCGACGATATTGCCGAGAAACTGGTAGAGAAACACCTCGATCACGGCGATGCCCATCGAGCAGAAGCCGAGCACCACCAGCCAGGGCCAGACCGGTTTCGTATAATACCAGCAGAAGGCAAACAGGCCCTTGGGCGGCAGTTGCGGCGCGTCTGTCGGATAGGGGTTCACGCGCTGTTCAAACCAGGCAAACATCAGAATGCTCCGTCATCAAAGACCGTCGCAACCGACCCTTGCGCAAGCGCGCCAAAAGACATGGTCGTCAACGGGAGGAAATTCACAGTACGAGGCCGAGTGCCGGCCACGAAAGATAATTTTTGCGGGAGATATGCGGAAACCGCGAACGCCTCAGGCCAACAGCAACCAGGCTGGGCGGCGGAGGCGCGTCATCACGGTCATGTCCATGTCTGCCTCCTTGTGCGGGCGTTGAAGATGATCACGCATTAGCAGCAACAACCGTCCGTGAAAAGGGCCAATCTCATCGCCTTTGAAGACCGGACCGATATGTGACGGTTGCATCACACCGCCTGTGGATGAGATAGCGGCGGGACATGCTGTCGGAACCCGCCGGAGAACCTGATGAACCAGTTGCGTATCGCTCTCTATCAACCTGATATTCCGGGCAATACCGGCACGATCCTCAGGCTCGCCGCCTGTCTCGGCCTCAAGGTCGATATCATCGAGCCCGCCGGCTTCGTGCTGTCGGACAAGAACCTGCGCCGCGCCGGCATGGACTATCTCGCCAGCGTTGCGATAACGCGTCACGTCAACTTTGAAAGCTTTGACGCCTGGCGCCGGCAGGAAAGCCGTCGCCTCGTTCTCGCCTCCACCAAGGCCGCCACGCCCTATACCGGTTTCCGCTTTGCGCCCAATGACATCCTGATGTTCGGGCGCGAGAGCGCCGGCGTGCCGGATCACGTCCATGAACTCGCCGATGCCCGCCTCATCATTCCGATGGTCGAGGGGCAAAGGTCCATCAACGTGGCCATGTCGGCAGCGATGATGGCCGGCGAGGCCATGCGGCAAATTGCCTGGGTCTGACGATACAGCCTGAAGTGGCGTTGGCAGACCCTGATCTTTATGCGAAGATGCTCACACGAATGCATGCCATGAACACTCCCAGCCTTAAGAGAGACGGATCATGTTCCCCACAGCATTCACGCACAGCGTCACCCAGTTTGCCCGCACTTTAAGCCTTCCCGAACGGATTCAGCACTCCCCCGTGCGCAATCTGACGCTGGAGGGACTGCGTCGCCGCAACACCTCGCTCGACGCGATGTTCTACGACGTGAAGACCATCACGGCGGACGAGGTCTTCTATATCAGCGGTTGTCTCGCCGCCGAAGGGGCGATCCTCATCGTGCCGCCCACCGGCGGCTCCCCTCTCACGCTCTGCGACACGATCGATGACTTCGTCATCGGCGGCGGACGCATGATCGATACGCTGGTGGTGGCCGGTGTTGGCAGTTCGGCGCTCGGTTCCGCAGCGCTGGCCCGCAACGTCGCCGATGCGATCGGCAAACCGGTCGCGGCGGTCATTTCCGGTTACGGCCTCGCCGATGTCGTGACGGAAGCGCTGGGCGGGTATTTCTTCTTCGGAACCCTAAACAGCGTTCGCCACTCCTTCGAGGTGCTGGACGAACTCTTCGGGCGCCCGCAATTCGGCGCGGCCACCCGTCTTTCGGCCGAGCGCCTGCAGGAGCGCAGCCTCGACACGCAGACGGTGCGCGCTTTGCTCAACGATCCGCGCCTCGCCTTCTCGTTGCTCGTCGGCCATTCCAAGGGCAACCTGATCATTTCCGAAGCGCTCTACAGCCTGGTCAAGGACGAGCACACGCAGGCCGAGAAACTGGCCGCCCGCGCCACCCTCATCACCCTCAGCGCCCGCATCGCCATGCCGCCGATGTTCAAGTCGGTGATCGACGTGATGGGCGAATGGGACTGGTTCGGTGAATTGAATTCCCGCCGCTTCCTCGAGACCGACGAGATCGTGCCGAACGCGCTGCATCACACGAATACGGATCTGCCCAATCACCTGCCGGTGACCGAGGTGGTGCAGAAGATCATGGCACGCGCGATCAACCGCACGGCCAGCAACACGAACGAACCGCTGCCGGCAGAGCCGGAGTTGACCACAACAGCCGGCCCGATCCCGTCTCCCGTCGCCAAGGCGGCGAACCTGCCGCTCGTCGTTGCCGAGCCGCCGCTGCCGGCGCCGGTGCTTGCCTCGCCCGTCGTCGATCAGGCCTCAGTGCCAGTCCCGCAGCCGGTCCCGCAGAACGCCATCCTGCAAGAGGCACAGCCGATGGCCACCATCGACGGGGCCGCCGCGATCGCCATCGAACCGGTGCCGCCACCGCCACCCGCGGACAAGCCGGCAACCGCCAGACGCGCATCACGAAGCCGCAAGCGTTAGAGAAGCGCCGAACAGGCGCCTGAACAGACGCTCGACCGGCCGGTCGCCGGCTCCATGGAATAGGCATGAACGTGAAAATGCCGGCGGGTTTCCCCACCGGCATTTTCGGGTCTGGCGGGAGAGAGGAAGAGACGACAAGGGACTAGAAAGCCTTCCCTCTCTCACCCGCCAAAGCAAAATCCTGGCATCAGGCGAAGATCTTCAGTCCTCCCGCCATGGATGCATTGGTGATGTTGAGGCCAAAGGTCTGCAACTGCTGCTGCACCACAAGCGATGCACGGCGCGCGGCCTCTTCCTCAAGATTGGCATCGACCATGGAGCCGATGCCGATTTCGGTGACGTCCTGAAGGGTGGCAAGAAAATCGGCATTGCTGTCGATCCGCTTGCTCGTCGCGCCGATGGTGGCAGCGCCGTCGGTCATGCCCTTCATCATGCTGTTCATGGCGGAGATCATGCCGTCGATCTCGTCATCCGTCGTCGAACTCGACAGGCCGATCTCCCGCGCCGAACCGCCGGCAGGCGTCGTCGAGCCGGCATCGAGAAGGTAATAATCATACGCGGCCCCGGATCTGGTGATACCGGAATAGGAGCGCGTCAAAAGGCCGTCGCTCGCATCGCCTTCCGCAACGAGGTTCGACGTGGCACGGTCAAAGTTGATGACATTGACCGAGACGTCGCCCCGCGCATTGCTGGTGACGGAGCCGACCATGCTCTCCATCTTGGGGTTCTTCGTCGCCGACGTCTTCAGCCAGTTCTGCCCGTTGAACGAACTGGAATCGATCACCGTGCCCAGCTGCTCCTTCAGCTGCGAGATCTCGGAATTCAGCGCATCCTTGTCGATGCCCGGCGTCTTCGCGAGAATGAGCTTCGACTGGATCTCCGACATGATGTCGCCCGCCTCAGCCATGCCGAGAGCCGCCGTATCGGCAATCGCGGCAGAAAAGGCCTGCGCATCTTCGGCGCTCGACAGCGACAGATTGGTCGACTTCATCGTCGTCGCGATCGACCAGTACGCCGCATTGTCGGATGC